>CAZUZV010000036.1:0-23866 GCA_964624385.1 uncultured Eubacteriales bacterium
GGGAGGGTCTTGACCCTCCCGAGAGTTGAGATTTCCGGTTTATTGTTACTTTTGGCGGTGATGTTGCATTTTGTTTTTGTTTTTGATTTATATATTCAGAATATATTGTAGGGGAGGGTCTTGACCCTCCCGAGAGTTGAGATTTTTGGTTTATTGTTGCGGGAGGGTCAAGACCCTCCCCTACATTATTATAAATAAACTATTGATAAAATTAAAATATTGTGGTAATCTAAAGTTACCACACAAAATTCAATATGGCTATGTATGCAGAAGTGGCATTTTTGTCTTATGGCAAAAGTGCGGACTTCTTTATTCGCATTTCTGTGTAGATAGCGATGAATTTTGTGTGGTAGCAAATCGAAGTTCCGCATTTTTCGGTGTGTGTAGCTTCGGTTGCACACACTTTTTTTATTTGGGGGGTGATGAGTGTATTAGCTTATTTTGGAAATAAGCGCTAACAAAAGAGTATCAATAAACTATTGTTTTATTTAAAAAGGAGAAGTATAAAAATGAAATACTGTGGAAATTGTGGTAAAGAAACTACTAAAAAAATCTGTCCACATTGCGGAAGTAAAGCCGGAAAAGAACATAATTACTGTGGTTGGTGCGGTAATGAAGTTGATAAAAACGCGGTTGAATGTCCTGAATGTTATGAAAAATTGAACGAAGGAATTGTAAATAAAATCGGCAAAATTTTAGGGGCATTTGTTGCAATTATTCTTTTGATTCTTGCATTTGGATATGCTTTAGATGGTGAGATTGCAAGAACAGTTTTGTTTGGTGTTAGTGGTTTTTTACTGTTACCTTTTGTTGGCAGTATCATCAAGAAACTTACATTTAAGAAAAAAGTTCAAAGAAAAATATTCTCAATTATCAGAGTGCTTGTTATTGTAGGCTTTGTTATTGGCGGATACAATATGATAGTAGAGCCGGGCAATAGGATTTATACAAGCGAAGCGACTGAAGCAGCACTTGAGGTATTCCATGACGAAGTTTCTTTAAAAAATGAAGAATCATTTGTATTAAACGATTCTACTGTTACATACAAAACTCCCTATGACGGAAACGAAGACCTTGCATATGTAGAGGTTGTTCTTGACTATTCAGCCCAAAACGGTTTTGGTGGAATGAATCGGGACACATACACAGTTGAATTGATTTTTAACTATTCCGATGGTTCATACCAGCCTGCATAATTGCCCGATAAGAAATTGTTTATAATTACATAAAATAAGAGGCGGAAAGTTCCGCCTCTTATTTCTTTGTTTTGATTATTGCTATAATTCATTGTAATTCTCATAAAAATCAGGCCTCTTGACTGGGGGTCAAGAGGCTTCGCGTAACTTTTACTCCTTAAATATAAATAAAATATAAAAAATATGAAAAAAAGTGAAAAATATTGAAAAAACACTTGCAAATTTTGAAATGATGTGATATTATATCCTTCGCTATCTGGGTGTGGCGCAGTTGGTAGCGCGCTTGACTGGGGGTCAAGAGGCCGGAAGTTCAAGTCTTCTCACTCAGACCAATAAAGCAGATAACTCACTTGAGTTACCTGCTTTATTTTTTTATTATTCAGCAACCACACTACATTGAGTTATGCCGTAGTATTCAAAGCATTTTAAAGTTTCCTTACTTATTCTCTCACCGCATACAACAATCGGTACTGCCGGTGGACAACCCACTGTAACCGCCGAAAGTATTCTGCCTTCGCATTCCTCTACGGGCAATATCTCCGAGGGGGAGAGCGTTGCCTCCCTTACGGACATAACCTTTTCTGCTTTTGTGAATTTTGGGGGTGTCAGGTTGTTTTGTTCCTTTTTAGAAATTGCGGAAAGAACCTCTTCTGCTCTTTTGAGTCCTGCCTTTGTTGTTTCGGGAGTGGGCATAAGCACAATGTAATCGGGGTCGCAGAATTCGCAGAAAATATTATTTTCTGAAAGAATATCTGCAAGCTCGGTTCCCGTGTAGCCATAGCTTTTTGTAGCTATGCAAAGCTTCATCGGTTCATCGCCGTAAAACCGAAAACCTTTTTCTTCAAGCCTTGCTTTCATTTCTGAAATCAACGGAAGAAAATCATTCAGCTTTTGTTTATAGCTTTCAAGATACAGATTACAAGCGTCTAAAGACTGCAAAATCAAATATGACGGACTTGTTGAACCGAAAAGCGCCAACGCATTTTTTACATCCTGAGGTGAAAAGTCGGAAACATTATTTGAAATGTGCAAATATGCTCCGCCTGTAACAACAGGCAAAGTCTTATGAGCGGAATCGCAACACAAATCTGCACCCAAATCTATGGGGTGACGGGATTCCTCGAGAAATTTCAGATATGCTCCGTGAGCGTTATCAACAACTAAAAAAATTCCATACTTATGGCATACTCTTGAAAGCCCCTCAATATCTGCGGTATTACCTAAATAATCGGGACTTGTAAGATATAATGCAATGGGTTTTTCTTCTGCGTTTTTTAAAGTCCGTTCAAGCTCTTCGGGGTTTATGTTGCAGGAAAGATAGGATTCTTCTTCCTGCGGGTACAACCACATTATATCAAAATCCAACAATACCCCGGCACTTATAAATGTTTTGTGGGCATTTCTTCCCGCGGCGATAATTGGCTTTTGCCCGTTTTTCTTCGCTTTCAAAAGAACAAGATACATCATAGCGCGGATGCACTGCGATGAGCCTTCGGTGGAATAATATGTAGGACAGCCGAATAAACGTGAAGCATTTTCTTCACTTTGCAGGATTATACCGCTTGGATTATATAAATCGTCCGCACCGTCAAATTCCGTTATGTCAAGATGCTCGAAGCCGAGAAAATCCGTCCCCTTGTGACCGGGCATATGCATACGTAAAGAGCCGTTTTCGGTGTATTTTTTTACAAAATCACAAATAGGTGTGTTCATAATCATTCACCGAGTGTTCTTGCAATTGCAACCATTATTGCGCATTCCATACGCTTACGGAAAAGCTTACAACCGCTTTCGTATACACCCGTAACAGAGCCGGTAGCGTGGTAAGCATTGGCAGCACAACCGCCCGAGCAGTAAAGCCTTGCCCAGCAATCCTTACATTCGGGGTGAGCGTAAACATTGCAGGCAGCAAACTGACCCTGGATTTCGTGGTTTGTTACACCGTCCCATACGTTACCTAACTTGAACTTTTCATCACCAACAAACTGATGGCAGGGGTATAAATCGCCCCAAGGAGTAACTGCCATATATTCTGTTCCGCTTCCGCAACCTGAAATGCGCTTATAGATACAGGGACCGCCTGTAAGGTCAATCATATAGTGGTAGAAGGTAAAGGGTTTGCCTTCTTTATCTCTTTGGAGCATTAATTCTGCAAGGTCCTCATATTGCTTCATTACAATTTCCAAATCCTCTTCTGTCAGCTCCGAGGGGTCACCGGGAGCGCAGACAACGGGCTCCATACTCAATTCGCTGAAGCCTAAATCAAGCATTTGCCGAATATCTTTAAGGAAATCGGGGTTAGCGTGGGTAAAGGTTCCGCGCATATAGTAGTTTTTGCCGTTTCTCGCTTCAACGAATTTCTGGAATTTGGGAACAATTTTGTCCCAGCTTCCGTTACCTGCATAGTCAACACGGTAACGGTCGTGGATTTCTTTTCTTCCGTCAAGGCTGAGAACCACGTTACTGCATTCCTTATTAGCAAACTCAATAACATCATCGTCAACAAGAACGCCGTTTGTTGTAAGAGTGAAACGGAAGTTTTTGTTATGCTCTTTTTCTATGCTTCTTGCATACGCTACAAGGTCTTTAACAACCCCGAAATTCATAAGGGGCTCACCGCCGAAGAAGTCAACCTCAAGGTTGTGACGGCTTCCTGAATTTTCAATGAGGAAATCAAGGGCGCGTTTGCCTACCTCAAGGCTCATAACATCTCTTTCGCCGTTGTATTTTCCCTGACTTGCAAAGCAATAGGCACAGTTTAAGTTGCAGGTGTGGGCAATATGAAGGCACAATGCCTTAACAACACCTGCGGTTTTCTGCTTTAATGTTCCTGCCATTGCTTCAAAGGTATCGGGGGCGAAAAGCTTGCCGGAATCCTTTAAGCCCTGCACCTGAGCATAACACTCGGCAATATCTGACTCGGTAATGTCTTCGCGGTCTGCATATTTTTCGCCGATAGCCTTTAAAACATCCTCTTTACTGTTATCCTCGAACATAGCAATGATGTCAAAAGCTACTTCATCCACCACGTGTATAGCACCCGAGCAGACATCCAGCACAATATTGTAGCCACCTTGCTTGTATTGATGAATCATAATCGTATCTCCTTCACGAAAAATGCCGCCCTCATCGGCGGCATTTCGTCTTTTGTAGATTAATTACTTGCTTTCCTTAACGCTTTCGCATTCCTGGTTTGCAATACCGCAGCTGGTTTTGCAAGCAGACTGGCAAGATGTCTGGCATTCGCCGCAACCGCCGTTCTTTGCACTTTCACACAAGTTACGTGTTTCAATTGTTTTGATGTGTTCCATGAGAAAGTCCTCCATAAATTTTTTTCGTATTTAGTTTATCACAGTATAATTTCCATGTCAATCATATTTTTAAGCAATTGTTGCCCTAAAGTTAACAGAAAGAGTATTTGTTTTTCAGGTGTTGTTGTGTTGTCCTTTTGAATAGAATTTATTAATAGTTAAATGAAAGGACGATATTTTTGAACTTAATGTCAAATACCTCCCCATTGACTTTGTCAGCAATTGCCCTTACCCTTGCGGTTGTTTTTGTTAACGGCTTAACTGATGCTCCAAATGCAATTTCAACGGTTACGGTTACAAGGTGTATGAAATTAAAATCAGCACTCTTAATGTCGGCAATATTCAATTTTTCAGGTGTTGCGGTTATGAGCGCGGTGAATAATTCGGTTACCGTGACAGTTGCCAATACAGTTAATTTCGGAGATGATTTTTATTCTGCTTCAATTGCACTCTCTGCCGCACTTTTCAGTATTGTTTTCTGGGCGGTGCTTGCCTGGTATTTCGGTATTCCCACCAGCGAAAGTCACGCTCTTATTGCGGGACTTTCAGGTAGTGCAATTGCAATTAACGGTGGACTGTCGGGTGTAAATGGGGAAGAGTGGATTAAAGCGGTAAAAGGGCTTTTCACCTCTTGCTTGTTTGGTTTTGTTGTTGGGTTTATTATATGTAAATTGATAATAATCCTTTTTAGGAATATAAAAAGGAATAATGCAGAAAGGTTTTTCAAACTCGGGCAGATTTTTGCCGCTGCAGGAATGAGCTTTATGCACGGCGCTCAGGACGGACAAAAATTTATTGCAGTTTTAATGCTTTGTATGAATTTTTCAGGCAACATAAAAAACGAAACATTTCAACCTGATTGGAAGCTTATTTTGCTTTGCTCCGTTGTTATGGCTTTAGGAACAATGTGCGGTGGCAAAAAGATTATAAAATCCGTCGGAATGGATATGGTGAAATTAGAGAAATATCAAGGCTTTTCTGCAGACCTTTCTGCTTCGCTTTCTCTTTTGTTAAGTACGGTTTTGGGCTTCCCCGTTTCCACCACCCACGCTAAAACTACCGCAATGATGGGCGCAGGTGCGGCAAGAAGTATAAAATCCCTTAATCCGTCAGTTATAAAAGAAATTGCATTAACTTGGCTTTTAACTTTCCCCGGGTGTGGAGTTATCGGATTTGTTGTGACTAAAATATTTTTGAGAATATTTTAGTCAAGTTGCAAGTTGAAAGTGGTAAGTTTCGGGGAAACTCCGTTTCCAAATATTATATAGCTTCTCAAACAAAAACTTTTAAAAAAAAGATAACCATTATGTCATAAAATAATTATTCAGAAATATAAATTTTAGCTTTGAATTTTATTGTGTTGTTGCAGACTCGGCATTACGAATTATAGTGCCGACCGCAGGTCCCAAAACTTGCCACTTGCCATTTGCAACTTGCAACTAAAAAAGACGGCTTTCGCCGTCTTTTTTAATAGTCTTTTCCCCAATTTTTACGATTATAGAACTTCTTATCGTGCAAGTTCTTTTTCTTTCTCTCTTTTTTATACTGCTTTTTCTCTTTGTGAGTCATTTTGAACTTGAATTTTCTTTCTTTAACTTCTTCGCAAAGGGGAGTTGCAAGACCGCTGAGAGCTCCGTTAATTTCAGTTGCAGAAAGAATTACAATGTCCTTGTCCTTGGGAAGAGTGATTTGGGTTTCACCATTCAAATTAATTTCAACCCAGAAGAAATACATTGACTTAGCGGTAACATCTTCGAAATCCTTGTGGCAATGAGTGAATTCGAAAGCTACCTTGCAATCTTTGATTCTTGCAGTTTCTTTGAAATCATACATATCCCAGCGGGCAGGTCTTTCGAATGCATCGGGAATGAATTTTTCAGTAACTTCTTTTCCGACTTTAAATTTAGCCTTTTTGTCACCGTCAATGGAGTTGCAAAGAAGAATAAGCTTTGTTGCGCCGTTATTAACAGAGATTTTCTGTCCCTTGCAAACAATTGCGTTTTTGCCTTCTTTTTTTATTTCAAAGTCAACACCGCCGAAGGTAAAGCTGTCGGGTGTGATTTCGTATGGAATTGTATATTTGAAATCACCCAACTTGCCCTGCTTTGTAATCAATTGTTTATTGAGTTTTAATTCAATGGGAGTTGAAACTGTCTTTTCTGTGTTTAGTATACTGTTTTTAAGTGTAAGTGCAAAGGATTTGATTTCATAGGGCTTGAAATCAGCTACAAGCTTTCCGTCAACAAGCTTTGCTTCACCGCGGTACTCTTCACTTGCATAAACTTCTCTTGCGCTTTCAATTCCGTTACCTAAAGTAAGAGTGAAGTTTTCCGCATTTTTATTTGTACCCTCGCCAAGACGGACGATGATTTCATCGCTTTCTTCTGCTTTTTTCATAGCGCGGATGATAATATCATTTGTTGAAACGCTACCGAAGGAATATTCAGTTCCGAGAGCGCCGTCGTGCTTGTCGCAAACTACTGCGCACATGGGTTGAGTGAAGATTCTTGCCTGAAGCTGAGTATCTGCACCGACTTTTCCCTCGTGGCTGAAAATACCGAAGGAATATCTGTTAAGACCCAAATCCATCATGGACTGCATTGAGTCGATTCGGTAGTTGCCCTTAGGTGTGTGAACAACTGTAAGGCGGAGGGTGTTGTTATCAAATTTATCCCAGCCATATTTGCATTCGCTGATAACGGAAACGCCGTATTCACCGCTTTTATCGGTAATATCTGCCCATTTCTGCGCAGGCACTTCATAGAGCTGTTTTGTCATATTGCCGCGCTCAATTGCACCAAGTCCAAGGTCATAAAGTGCTTTTTCATTGTCAGCAGTAAATGAGAAAATGTTTTTAGTCATTGTCTGAAGTGACTGCCATTCAATTTCGGAATAAACCTCAACTGTTTCGCCGCCGTCAGAAAGAGCAATTATATTTGTGAATGTGCTTCTGTCATCTTTTTGTGTAACCTTATAGGCAACCCTTGCAGCGCCCTTTTCAAGCTCTTCAATTTTTACAAGTTTGGGTGTTCTGTCAGGCTTTTTGTTTGCCTCGTCAAAATTCATTTCCCAGGCGGGCCAATCCCAAGAGCCTGTGTAGTTGAAAAGACCGATTTCAACGGGTGCTTTAAGAATTTCTTTGCTATTCAATGTTTTATCAACAATTGAGCAAATATCGCCGTTGTTGTTAAGCTTTACAACATATTTGCCGTTTTCAAGAGTGTTGCTATCAATGGAGATTTCACTCTCAACAGAGCAGGGTGAGTTGCTTTCACGAATATCATAAACCTTTGTACCGAGACTCTTTATATCGGCAATAAAGGTGACTTCGGTTTTGCCGTCAGAGAAGCTTTTGGATTGACTCTTGACCTCTGTTTCACCATCATAAACTTTAACATAATCAGCAGAAATACCCTCAAGACGTACTGTAACCGCACCGTGTCTGTCTGCTTCAATGGGGTTGTATACCATAACGGGAGTGCCTTTGCAGGTATCTGTTTTCATAAGTGAAGCTACAGAAGAAACTGCGCCCTCAAGCTCACTTTGGAACTGATTCATTGAAACATAAAGGTCGTTCCAGGAACGCTTATAAACACGCTGGCAGGATGTACCGGGCATATCGTCGTGGAAATGGTGGGAAAGAACTCTTTTCCAGGAACGGGTGAGACTTTCTCTGTTGTAGTCGTATGTACCCAACCAATCACCGAGAACCGAACCGCGTTCTGCCATATCTGCAAGCTCTTCTGCGCGTCTGTTCCAACGCTTGCTCATTACTCTTGAAGTGTAACCGCCGATAGCGTGCTCGCTCATAACAAGCTCTGTTTCCCATACGGGAAGCTTTTCTTTTTGTTCGGGAGTTAGTTGTTCTTCAATATCGCGGTAATATTGGTCAGCGGTTGCGGCAATAACTTCGATATCACTTTCGCTGTTTTTATTGATTTCCTGCTCAACGTATGCAACGGATTTTTCTTTAGGTGCACCGCCTCGGTCACCTGTACCGTGGAAAACAGTAGTCCAAGGAAAGTCATACTGTTCATTTTCTTTGAATTTTTCCTCCATAAAATCCCAATCGCGAAGCTTTTCAAGGGATTTGCTGTAAGAACCAAGCTTCAAGGTTGTGTAAACCTCGTTGCCGTCAACACCGCGCCATCTACCTGTATCAAAAGGCACTCCGTATGCACCGCCCCAGCTTAATTTCTGGGTGGTGAAGCCTTTTAAATTGGCGTGACGCATTACACTCGGAAGCGCCCAACCGAAGCCGAAACAGTCGGGAAGATAAATGTCGCAGGAGGTTTTGCCGAATTTATTACGGAAATAGGAATTACCTATAAGAATATTTCTGAAAAGCGCTTCGGGAGAAGGAACATTAACATCGCCGTTTTCAAAGGCAGAACCGCAAACATTCCAACGGCCTTGTTTTATGTATTCAGTCATTTTCCTGAACTGCTCGGGGTAGTATTCCTCCATAAGCTCATATCTGTATGAACCCTCAAAGTTGAATTTGTAGGTAGGGTATTTTTCAAGTAATTTAAAGTTTTGCTCGAAAGTATCATTAATATATTCATCAATACTTTCTTCCAAATCCCAGCTCCAAACAGTGTCAAGGTGAGCTGTTGCAATTGTATAAATCTTTTTCTTTCCCATAGGTGCATCTCCCCGTGAAGCCAAAATATATGTAGAATTATATAATACTCTCTAAAGGTTTGCAACAGTTTTATATGTGAAAAACTTCCAAATATTCAAGGATTTTTTTGGCATTACAAATGTTTTAAAAATGTTGAAATATGTTGCAAAAGAAATATAATAGAATGTGAAGATTTCTGACCGAAAGGAAGGCTTTTATATGGAAAAAACAATAAGACTCGGAATAATAGGTTGTGGCGGTATAGGTAACAGTAAGCATCTTCCCGCACTAAAAAAAGTGGAGGGTGTTGAAATTGTTGCTTTCTGCGATATTATCAGAGAAAGAGCAGAAAAATCCAAAGAAAAATTCGGAACTCCCGATGCAAAGGTTTATGAGGATTACAAAGAGCTTCTCAAGGATGAAAGCATTGATGTTGTTCATGTTTGTACTCCCAACCGTTCTCATAGCTTCATTACAATAGATGCTCTTGAAGCAGGTAAGCATGTTATGTGCGAAAAGCCCATGGCTAAAACCTACGAGGAAGCAAAGGCAATGTGTGAAGCTGCCGAAAGAACAGGTAAAAAGCTTTCTGTCGGCTACCAGAACCGCCAGACTCCCGAAAATCTTTATGTTAAAAAATGCGCCGAAAACGGCGAGTTCGGTGAGATTTATTACGGTAAAGCGCTTGCTATCCGTCGCCGTGCAGTTCCTACCTGGGGCGTTTTCCTTAACGAATATGAGCAGGGTGGAGGTCCTCTTATTGATATCGGTACACACGCTCTTGATATGACACTTTGGGTTATGGATAACTATGAGCCCGAAATGGTTGTGGGTCAGACCTTCCGCAAGCTTGCTGACCAGGAAGAGCAGGGTAACGCCTGGGGTAAATGGGACCCTGAGGAATTCACGGTTGAAGATTCTGCTTTCGGCTTTATAAAAATGAAAAACGGTGCGGTTATTAACCTTGAATCAAGCTGGGCACTTAATATTGCAGAGCCTAACGAGGCTTGCTATATGGTTTGCGGTGATAAAGGCGGAGCTGATACACTTGATGATAAAGCCCGTATCAACTACATAAAAAATCAGCGTCAATGTATAGAAATTCCCAACCTTGAAGCAGGCGGTGCGGCATTCTTCGAGGGTCAGAAGGATGGCTCTCCTGCAGAAATGGAAGCATCTTCATGGATTAACGCTATAAGAACCGATACAGACCCCGTTGTTTTGCCCCGTCAGGCTCTTTGTGTAACACGCATATTAGAGGCAATCTATGAATCAGCTAAAACCGGTGCACCTGTATATTTTAATGATTGATAAGGAGAAATAAAATGAAATTCGCAGTACAGCTTTATTCCGTTCGTGACCATATTAAAGACGGAAAAGATATGATAGATATTCTCGGAAAAGTTAAAGAAATCGGATTTGACGGTGTTGAGTTTGCAGGCTATTTCGGACTTTCTGCAGAAGATCTCCGCGCAAGATGTGAAGAATTAGGTCTTGAGGTTGTGGGTAGCCATATGGGTCTGGATGATTTTAAACCCGAAAACCTTGAAAAAACACTTGAATACGGTAAAGCCCTCGGTGCAAAATACCTTGGCGTTGGCGGTGCGCCTCACTCAACCTATGAGGAAGCGAAGAATACAGGTGACGTTCTCGGCGCAGCAGGTGTTAAGGCGCGTGAAATGGGAATGGATACATATTATCACAATCATACAGAAGAATTTGAAGACCTTAAAGACGGCAAAAATGCAATGGACATTATTTCCGAAAATGGTTGTAAGCTTGAAGTTGATACATATTGGAGCTTCTGCGCAGGCGTTGATAACAGCAAATATCTTCCCGAAAATAAAGATAAAATCGTTCTTGTTCACATTAAAGACGGTGTTAACCGAAAGCCTATGGCTCTCGGCGAGGGCGAAAACGATCTTCAAAAGGTTGTTGAGGGTGTAAAAGCTATTGGTTTGGATTGGGTAATCCTTGAAAATGATGACCCCGTACCAACAGGACTTGAAGACATTTCTCGTAGTTTTATTTGGTTGAAAAACAATTTTTAATGAGGTAACAGAAAATGAAATTAGGCGTTCTTACAAATTTATTAGGCACAGTTTCCCTTGAAGAAGCATTGAAATATTTTAAATCCCTCGGTCTTGAAATGGTAGAAATCGGTTGTGGTGGATTCCCCGGAAAAGCACACGCCGACCCCGATATCCTTCTCAATGATGACAAGGCATTGGAGGATTTCAAAGCACTTCTTAAAAAATATGATGTTGAAATCAGTGCTTTGAGCTGTCACGGTAACCCTGTTCATCCCAACAAGGAAATTGCAAAAAGCTTTGATGAGGATATGAGAAAAGCGGTTCTTCTTGCAGAAAAATTAGGTGTTCATCAGATTAATACCTTCTCAGGTTGCCCCGGTGATTGCGAAAGCTCAAAATATCCCAACTGGGTAACCTGCCCTTGGCCCAATGATTTCGGAGAGATTCTTGATTATCAATGGAACGAGGTTCTTATTCCTTATTGGAAAGAATTTGTTAAGTTCAGCACTGCTCACGGTGTTGATAAAATCGCTCTTGAGCTTCATCCCGGTTTCTGCGTTTATAATACAGAGAGCCTTTTAAAGCTTCGTAACGCTGTTGGTAAGGAAATCGGTGCAAACCTTGACCTTTCCCACCTTATCTGGCAGGGTATGGACCCCGTTGCAGTTATTCGTGCGTTGGGTAAAGAAGCTGCAATTTTCCATTTCCACGCAAAAGATACAAAAATTGATGCTATTAATACTGCGGTTAACGGTGTTCTCGATACAAAATCTTATGCGGATGAAATTAACCGTTCCTGGATTTTCCGTTCTGTAGGCTTCGGTAACGGCGAAACCTATTGGCGTGATGTTATCAGTAATCTTCGTATGGTTGGTTATGATTATGCAATTTCAATTGAACACGAAGACTCTCTTATGAGCCAGAACGAAGGTCTTGAAAAAGCGGTTGAGCTTCTTAAAAAATGTATAATCAAAGAGGGGCTTACAGACGCTTGGTGGATATAAGTTCGCTTTGCTCACAGTGAAGAGTGAAAAGTGAAGAGTGAAGAGGTAGAGTTTATAATGGATAAAATTAATGTTGTTGTAGTCGGCTACGGCGGAATGGGCGGTTATCACGCCGACAAAATTAACGGTTTTGAAAATTTTAATCTTAAAGGCATTTATGACATAAAGCCTGAAAGATGCGAGTATGCTGAAAGTAAGGGCTATTATGCCTATCCCTCATTTGAGGCTGTTCTTGAAGATGAAAGCGTTGAACTCATAGTTTGCGCTACATATAATGACGTGCATAAAGACATAGCAATACGCGCTATGAGAGCAGGCAAAAATGTCATTTCCGAAAAGCCTGTAACCCTTTGCTCAGAGGAGCTGGAAGAGATAATTGCAGTTGCAAATGAAACAGGCAAGCTTTTCACTGTTCACCAGAACAGACGTTGGGACAATGACTACCGCACCATAAAGAACATTCTTGATAAAAATGAGTTGGGTCCCGTTTTTTCAATTGAATCAAAGGTTTACGGATCTCGCGGTGTTCCTTCCGGTTGGCGTGAAGAAAAGGAGCATGGCGGCGGTATGGTGCTTGACTGGGGTGTTCATCTTCTTGACCAGATGCTTATGCTCAATGAGGGTAAAAGAATTGAAAGCGTTTATGCTACAATAACCAATATAACAAATGCTGAGGTTGATGACGGCTTCCGCACTATAATCAGATTTGAAAATGGACCCGAATGTCTTGTTGAAGTTCTCACTAATAACTTTATTGAAGCACCCCGTTGGTATATGGCAGGAGAAAACGGCACTGCAATTATCAGAACATGGGATATTGAGGGTGAAATCGTTAAAATTAAAGATTGGGAAAAGATGGATGCGGTTCCCGTGCAAATGGGCGCAGGTATTACAAAAACAATGGCACCAAGGACCCCTGAAACTATTCAGAAATTCCCTCTTGAAGTGGTTAAGGTTGAGTGGGCAGATTATTATAACAATATCTATGATGTGCTGAGAAAAGGCGCAAAACCTTTGATTACTCACGATCAGCAACGCAGACTTATGAAGCTTATGGAAGCAATTTTTGAGTCTGCGGAGAAAAATGCAGTTGTTTCTTTCGAATAATTTTATCGGTTTTTCCCAAATAATTTTATCGGATTTTCTCAAAACCCTTGCAATTTTTTTCTATAAATGGTAATATATAAAAAACTGTCATTGAAAGGACGGAAGAAATATGAAAAAAAGAGTGTTGGCTACAATACTTACAGTATGCCTTCTTTTTAGTGCTTTAGCTTGTGTAGCAGGCGCAGCATCTGTTGAGGTTGGAGAAATTATTACAAGTGTGAGAATATGTCCCGGCAAAGTTATTAATTCCGATGTTATAGCAGAGCCTGAAATAAAAGGTTATCCCAAGGGAAGCGGTTGGGAAATTCAGACTGAGGACGGTCTGTGGATTCCTTATGACGGTTCAGCTATCGGAGAAAGACAAACGGATTTCAATTTGAGATATTTTACAGTTGATTATTCCGATAATTATGTTTATTCAAATGTTTGTGCTGTCAGAGTTGCTCACAATCCTATAGGAGACTATCAGTACAACGGTACTGACCACTGGAGAGCTTGCGACGATTGCGGTGGTCAGGCTGAAAAAGATGGACATACACATCTTGCAGGAGAAGCAACCGCAGCAGATAAGGTTTGCAGAGTTTGTGGACACGTAAGAACATCTCAATACACAGGTATCCTTGCATTCATTGAGTGGATTATGGCTCTTATAGGTTCGCTTTTAGGTTAATATTGTTTTTTAAAAAAGAAGCCTTTATAGGCTTCTTTTTTGTTGCTATACTCTTGTTTTTCTTGACAAAGATTGCATATTGGTTTATATTTAAATGAGTATTTAACATAATATATAAAGGAGTGTGACACAGTAATGGATTCAGGCAGTAGCGGGCATGGGCGAAGTTGCATTGATATTAAAACAGCGATAAAGCGGTCTGATGAAATTACCGGCCGTTAACACACCTAAGCTGCTTTGGCAGTAATAAGGACAGCGGAAAAGAAAAATTCTTTTCGGCTGATGTGTCTTTTTGTCGCTGAGTCGCAGGACTCAGTTTTTTTATTTGCGTTTCACCCTCCATTCTGCAAAACAGAAAAAAGGAGGCAGGAAAATGACAAAAGAAGTTTTTGAAAGATTATTGCTTGAAAAACAGTATAAAGCAATAAAAAGTATTTTCGATACAATGAATCCCGTTGATACCGCGTTGCTTCTTCCGGAGTTTGAAGAAAAGCAGATGGTTATGCTTTTTCGGTTGATTCCCAAAGAAAACGCGGCAATGGTGTTTACCTATATGGAGCCTGAGCAGGTGCAGGTGCTTGTGGAGGCTTTTACAGACAGCGAGCTTAAGTTTATTATGGACGATATGTTCATAGATGACGCAGTTGATGTAATTGAAGAAATGCCTGCAAATGTGGTTGAGAGAATGCTCTCTGTGGCAGGAGATAAGAGAGCGGCGATTAACACGATTCTCAACTACCCCGAAGACAGTGCGGGAAGCATTATGACTTTGGAGTACATCAGTTTGCATCCTTCGATGACAATTGGAGATGCACTTAAAAAGATAAAATCCAGAGGCGAATATTCCGAAACGGTTAACGTCTGTTATGTTATTGAAAAACACCGGCTTTTAGGTACAATAACCGCAATGGACCTATTAACTTGCGATGATGATGAGTTAATAAGCGATGTTATGGAAGAAAATCCCGTAACAGTTAAAACATTGAGCGACAAGGAAGAGGTTGCTCAGCTTTTTAACAAATATGACGTGGTTTCCATTCCCGTTCTTGATAACGAAAGCTGTATGGTGGGTATCGTTACCTTTGACGATGCTATTGACGTTATTCAGGAAGAGGCGGAAGAGGACTTCCAAAAAATGGCGGCTATTGCTCCTAATACAGATAAGCCGTATTTGAAAATTTCTGCAATAGAGTTGTGGAAGGGCAGAATACCCTGGCTTATTCTTCTTATGCTTTCCGCAACATTTACAGGAATAATAATATCTTCTTTTGAAGATGCCCTTTCCAAGCTTGTTGTGTTGACTGCTTTTATTCCCATGCTTATGGGTACAGGCGGTAACTCAGGTAGCCAGGCTTCGGTTACAGTTATTCGCGGACTTTCCTTAGGGGAAATTGAAGTAAAAGATGTTTTCAAAGTAATGTGGAAAGAGCTTCGGGTTTCAATCCTTTGTGGAGTTTCTCTTGCAGCTGCTTGTTTTATCAAAATAATTTTGATTGACGGACTTCTTCTTAAAACTCCGGGAATTACAAATAATGTTGCGCTTGTGGTTTCCTTGACTTTGTGCTTAACGGTTATTTGCGCAAAGTTCATAGGTTGCGTTCTGCCGATAATAGCCAAGAAGCTGAAGCTCGACCCTGCGGTAATGGCAAGTCCCTTTATAACAACCATTGTTGACGCAGTTTCTTTGCTTGTTTATTTCGGAATAGCAAAAACTGTTTTACCGGAATTAATGTAAATTAAATTTTTAGAGGTTAATATGAAATTAAGATTTAAAAAAGGAAAAATCAGAATAATGCAGGTCAGCGACCCGCAGGATTTACAGTTTGTAAGACCTACAATGCTTCGTATGCTTAACAAGGCTTATGATACATTGAACCCCGACCTTATTGTTCTTACAGGGGATAATATTCTCGGAAATCACCTTTGCGACGCACGAATCGGTTCAAGAAAGGTTATTAAAGATAAAGAGGGCGAAGCCGAGGCAATGAGAATTGCTATTGATAAGGTTGTTGCACCCATTGAAGAAAGAAAAATTCCTTTCGGAATGATTTACGGAAATCACGATGATATGAACCGCATTACGAAGGACGAACAAGCAGATATGTATAGAAAATACAGCTGTTGTCTTGGCCTCGATGACGAAACCTCTCCCGATGTTGCAACATATAATTTACCCATTTATTCCGAAGACGGCGAGAAAGTTAGATTTAACCTCTGGATGATGGATTCTGCCTGGAAAGATAAAGCGCTTGATAAGTGCTTTTCCCTCGTTAAGCCTGAAGCAGTTGATTGGTATAAAAAGAAAAGTGCGCAGTTAAAAGAGGAGAACGGGGGAACGCCCATTCCTTCATTGATGTTCCAACACATTCCCATGGTTGAAACCTTTGAGCTTACAGAAGAATGTTCAAAAAATGACAAGGGTGCAATAAAAACTCCCGACGGAAAATACATTAAATTGAAAGATGAATGTAAGGGCGTTATGGGAGAGCATCCTTGCGTTGTGGACGAAAAAACGGGTCAGCTTGAAGCTATGAAAGAATGTGGCGATATCAAGGCAGTTGTTTTCGGTCATGACCATTGTAACTGCTTTGAGGGTGTAGTGGACGGTATTAATTTTGTACAGACTGCCTGCGCTTCTTTCCGTTGCTACGGTACGAGAAACCGCGGTGTCAGAATTTTTGATATTGACGAAAAAACAGGCGATTACGAAACTAAATTTTATACATACAAAGAGCTTATGGGCAACGGCATTTTAAATGAACTTGCTTTTATTTGGGATGCAGACGGAATGCTGAAACAAAAAATTGCTCTTATAGCAGGCGGAGTTGTCGGCATCGGTGCTGTTATAACTGCAGTTGTTAATTTGTTAAAATAATCTTTTATAAGTTGACATAAAACCCAAAAGTAATGTATAATTATACCAGAATTTGAAAAGTGGGGTATTACAATGGCAGGATGTAATGTTATTGCTCACAGAGGTGCAAACATAGTTGCACCACAAAATACAATTGAAGCTTTTAAAATGTCTATGGAAATCGGTTGCGACGGTTTTGAAACAGACATTCATTTAACAAAGGACGGAGTGCCCGTTGTTTGTCATAACTTTACAATTGACGAAACCTCAAACGGTACAGGTGCGATTAAAGATATGACCCTTGAGGAGCTCCGTGAATTTGATTTCGGTAGCTACAAAGGTCCTGAATATGCAGGCGTTAAAATTCCCACTTTAGACGAGTTTTTGGAATTAAGCAAATTAATGGGCGATAAAATGAAAGTTCTCGACATTGAGCTTAAGAGCGAGCATTTTGGTGAAGCGGGAACGGAGCTTGCGGAAAAAACAATAGATGCAGTTAAAAATCACGGACTTTTTGATAAGCTTCTCATTTCAAGCTTTGATCCCGCTATTCTTGTTGTTTGCAAGAAAATAGATAAGAATTGCAAAACAGGTATTCTTTACGCTCCCGATAAATTAATCGGTATGAAAATTGCTCCGAGACCTGTTGCATTTGCAAAGGAAATCGGTGCAGATGCTTTGCATCCTTACTATATACTGGTATCTCGTCTTTATGTTGAAAGAGCTCACAGAGCGGGGCTTCAGGTTAACCCTTGGACTATCAACAAGGAGCATATTGCAAAAAAACTTATAAAATACGGTGTTGACGGACTTATTACGGACGATTCTGCACTTATGAATACACTTTTAGGGAAATAAATTATAGTTTCTATGAACGATATTTTTAAATCATTGCGCACTTGGGTGGAGATAGATCTTGATGCACTCAAGTGCAATTTTGACGCTGTCAGGAGAATGCTTCCTGAAAATATGAAGATTTTGACTGTGGTCAAAGCTAATGCTTACGGTCACGGTGCTGTGGGTGTGTCAAAATTTCTTGAGGATAAGGCGGATTACTTAGCCGTTGCCGCAACTGATGAGGCAATAGAAATTCGTAAAAGCGGAGTTAGTTGTCCCATTCTCGTTTTGGGGCACATTCCCTATGGTGATTATGACAATATCGTAAAATATAATATTACACCAACAATTTCCGATTTTTATGAGGCAGAGCTTTTATCAAGAGCGGCAGAAAAAGCTGATGTAATTGCACCGCTTCATATTGCGGTGGATACGGGTATGAACCGAATTGGTTTTGCTTGTGATGATGCTTCCATAGAGGAAATTAAGAAAATAAAAACACTTTCCGGTGTCAGAATAGAGGGCATTTTCAGCCATTTTGCAGCGGCAGATACGGCAGACAAGACCTACACGAAAATGCAGTCGGAAAAATTTGATGCTTTTGTCAGCAAGCTGTCCCATGAGGGTGTAGATATCCCCATAAAGCACCTTTATAATTCTGCCGCAATTGCGGATTTGGAGAAAAAATATGATATGGTGCGAGAGGGTATAATTCTTTACGGCTTAAAGCCTTCCGACGAGGTTGAGTTCAATAATATAACTGTACCAAAGCCTGTTATGTCTATGAAAACCCGAGTGGTTCAGGTGAAAACCTTACCTGCAGGGGTAAGCATCAGCTACGGTTGCACATATACTACCGAAAAAGAAACAAGGGTTGCAACCCTTTGCGCAGGCTATGCCGACGGAGTTACGCGAGTCCTTTCCAATAACGGTGAGGTGCTTATAAGAGGCAAACGTGCAAGGATTATAGGCAGAGTATGTATGGATCAGTTTATGGTCGATGTGACAGATATTCCTGATGTTCAGGCGGGTGATACCGCAACAATTTTCGGAACTGACGGCAAGGAAAGCATTTCTGTTGATGAGATTGCAAAAAAAGCCAACACCATTAACTATGAAATAATTTGTAATATAAATAGCCGAGTTACAAGAGTTTATATGAAAAACGGCAAAGTCGAAAGCGCCTTCGGGTATTTATTGAGTGAATAATAAAATCGACCCCATTGGATTTTTGATAATCCAATGGGGTCAATAATTTGTCTTAAATTTTTACATTTCGCTAAAGCCTGCACCGCCAAAGAAGATGTAAAGAATTTCGCTTAACATCTGGAATATCTGTTTGAGTGCATCCTCAAAGTTCATATATGCGTCGTTTTCTTTTTCTTCGGGTTCTGCATCTCTGTTGAGAATTTGGTCGCGAACATCATAGAAATTGCTCTTTGCTTCTTCAAAAGCATCGAGGTCAACGTTTGTCTGGTCAAGCTGCGCCTCTGCCTGAGCAATAGCATCGTTGAGAAGAGCAATTTCTTCTTCTGTAAGGTCGCTTGTGTCATATTCTTTCATTTCTGCAATGTCTTTCATAAGACCCTTTGAATTTCTGCCAACGTTGAATTGAGGGAATCTGTCGGGCTTTGAGAATACGTCAACAAAGGTTTCGTCAACAAGAAGTTCTGTAACGAGCTTCATAATAACATCGTTAGAACCGGTTTTTTCGTGGTCCTGATTGTAGAAATAGAAGGTTGTTTCGGGGAGAAGACCTGTGCAAGCGTCAACTATGCCGTTGGGGTCAGTGTGGTCGTGATTTTCAGGGTCAGAGCAGTTTGAATGAGTTGGAACATAATCTGAACCAAGCTGAACATCAACACCGTAGCTGAAAGCACCCATTGAGGTTGAGTCAAGCTGAATAATACCGTCTGCGTTTACATCATCGTAAGAATCAACAAGCTGATAAAGGGGGTAGTTGTAGTCAACAATATCGAAAACCTTAACGCCGTCGTCAATTGCTTTAAGGATGTTTTCGTAACGATTGCACTGTGCACCATAGTACCAGTCAGTCTGTCTGCGGATTTCCTCAAGACCTTCGTCCATGAGATACATTTCACGGCAAGCTTCATAGTTGCCGGAGGGGCAAAGTCCCCACATAAGAGTGGAGTATCTCATATAGTCGTAAATGAGAGTGTTTACTGCAGTGTCAAGAATGTTGTTAACGTCTGCATTGGGCATAATGCGGAGAATAACATTTATAAGATAACTAACCATATCTTCTTCGCCCATAAGAGCGGGAAGCATTGTGGTATAAAGCTCTTCGCCGTCAAGAATACCGTACTGATAAATTTCGCCGATAAGAATTGAACCGTCAAGAGCGGGAACAACATAGATAATTCTGTTAATATCTTCTGCAACAGAACGATCGTTATCAGCATAAATCTGTAAAAGTGCGTTTGCAACAGAACCACCCTGGCTGATAGGAACGATATTAACCTTATCGGAACCGGAATCTTCTTTTACAAACTGAATAAAGTCATAAAGCTCCTGAGCAGTGTCAATCATATTGCCAAAAGATGCATAGGAGAAGAAATAGAGGTTTTCTCCGCCTGCAATGTCAATATAATTCTGCAAGGGAATCTGGTCAAGAATGTATTCCTGATCGTAAGCGCTGAGATCTGCAAAGCAGTCATTGTATTTTGTTGCACGGATATCGTAAACAAACTTACCGTTTTCGTCGGAACGGTTTTTCTCCATAAGAACTTCGCCGAGAAGGTCTGCAACTGCCTGAGCAGCCTGACTATCCTTATCTTCCTGAGTGACAAGAAGCTTTGAAATAGGAATAAGGGCATCTGAAAGCGCAGCACCAACGATTTCGATTGTGGAGCCCATAAAGAATGGGGGCTCAGCACTTGTAGCCTTACCGTTTTCATAATACTTTGTTTCGCTTTGGAAAATACCGGGGATTACAATAGAGGGGGTATATGCTTCATCAATAGCAAAAGCAGTTGAAGAGAAGCAACCTGCTAACATAATAACCGAAAGAACTAAAGCGATAACTTTTTTTGATAATTTCATACTATCATTCCTTTCAGAAATCTACACACAATAAGTATATCACAAAAAATATTTTTGTAAATATTTTACTATAAAAATCTTTGTAAAAGTGAATAGTTAATAATGAATAAGTAAAAATTCCGCACACTTTCGTATGCGGAATTTTTTGGAGCTGATAACCGGATTCGAACCGGTGACCTCATCCTTACCAAGGATGCACTCTACCACCTGAGCTATATCAGCACGCTCTTTAAATCAAGCAAATGATATTATACATATTCACGGGGGAGTTGTCAAGAGTTTTTTATTTTGTAATAAAGTGAAAATTTTTGTTTTGTAAATAAAGTAAAAGTGATGCGAAAATTATCATCCCTATGCTTACGCACAGGGATGATAGGCTTCGCGAGGGGAAAGAAAAAGCTACCTGAAAAACAGATAGCTTGAATATGTGTAAATAACATTATGAACAGCAATCAATGTAAATGCTTGTGAGCAATGTTGAGTTTTCGTAATCACAACGAGTACATGTTTGATAAGAATAAGTTTTCTTTAAACATCTTGGTGCGGTTGTTCTTACTTTGTGTGTTATTTTGTATACAGATGAGGTTTCTAAATTGTGTCCGAGTAACGTACAAGTAATTCCGTATGTTGTTGAATTATCAGTGCTTTCTTCTTCGTTTGTGTAGTAAGCAATGATTTTTGCTTTGGTCTCTTCTGAAATGTTTTCGTTTTCGATAATAATTTCAGTATTTTCGTCAATTTTGGTTTCTGTAGCGCTTGTGGGTATTATAAATGCGCAAAGAAGCATTGCAACAGTAAGTGCAAGTGCCAATAATTTATTAATCTTCATATCTAACTTCCTCCATATTTTCCAAAACTTGCATAAGTATATCTCTACTGGAACATGAGATAGTGTAGAGATTATCATTATGCATAAAGTATGCTTGTACTTGAGATACATCTTTCATTTCGCATATGTAGAAAACAACATCATTTATTGTTAAAGTTTCTTTACAGTAAAATTTTTCTTTTGCTGTTGTATCTGAGTTTGTGATTATTTCCATTGATATATTTGGATTATCAAAAGAAACAGAGAAAATAACACTATTTTGTTTTTCGATAACAGAAATGATATTTACTTGGATAGAGTTGGTTGTATTAGCTGGAAAGAGTAAAGTGAATTTTTCGTTATTTACAACATCTTCTATTGTTTTATACTCAACAGTATCTCCGTTTTTACCATACGTCTCCTCACCAACATCAACCTCTTTACCGAAAGGAATGAATTCGTATGTTCCGAAGAAATCCTCCAGAACATCAACAACATTTCTTTCGGAACTGAATGAAACGATACTAAGCAACGCAACCAATATAGCGATACACGCAGCAACAAGCCATATTTTCTTTTTACTAACAACTTTTTTCGGTTCCTTTACCGTTTCGGGCTCGGTGGTTTCCGCATCTTCCGGATGGAAGATTTTTCTGACCTGGTTATCAATGTATTCGGGGCTGAGTTCAACGTGCTTGTCCTGCAACTCAAGAAGGACGGTGACACAGGCATCAATTAAGTCTTCGTTCATTTCTTCAACGGGCTTACTTGCCTCTAAAGTACAAACGAAGTTTAAAAAACGTATTAATTTTGCTTTATCTTGCTGTGTCATTTCCATAAAAACAGCTCCTTTCCCGAAAGTAAAAATTTTCTCCTTTCACTTATATATGACAGGAAATTGAAAATGTCACAAAAAAATTTCGAAAAATTTTAAAATTTTTCGAAATTTTTTAAAAATCAGTATTAAAGGAAGAACCTGATGATGAACAAGCCGGGTCCGGAGAAGGCGACTTTTGCTAAAATTTCGACCTTTTTCTTCAATCTCGAAAATTTGGTTCCCACATTTGAAACTGTTATTCCCATTTCTTCCGCGATTTGTTTATATTCCTTGCCTTCTACCATTTTCTTGTAGTAAAGAGTATATTCATCTTTATTTAAAGTTTTTAAGATTATTTCTTTAGCCTTTTCGATTTCAGCTTCGGTTGCGGTATGGTAGTTGTCAAATGTAATCAACAGATCATCCCAGGAGTTCATAGCCTCTTCCAAAGAAAGTATCAATTGCCATTTTTTCTTTTTCTTGTAGAATTCAAGGCATTTTTTATTAGCGACGGAAATCAGCCAACGGTTAATGATATCGTCATTTAGAATATCAAGCTTTTCATAGAAAAGTACAAAGGTGTCCTGGGCGATTTCTTGCGCATCGTGATAGGGGATTTCTTCTCTTGCATATACATAGCGAAAAACCTTCTGATACATTTTTTCTGAGATTTCTTCAGCTCTCGCTTTGGTTATCATAATCCTGAATCCGTCCGTTTACTGAGAATTTATTTACATCTCTGACCGTGACGATTATTTTACCATATATTTCCGCTTTGTCGACAGTTTTTTGAAAATTTTTGTGAAAAAATAAAATTTTGTCGGTTTAGGGAGGTTTTTGAGTGAAGCGTGAAAAGTGAAGAGAGGAAAGTTGTATAGTAAAAGCGGAAGAACCGGAAAGCCAAGACCGCCTAAACCAACAGGACAACAGTATATTGAAGAGAATTTAATAAAGAACAAATTTGAAGTAAACGAACCTAATTATCTACGGTGTTCAGATATCACAGAGCTTAAATGTTGTCGAGGTAAAGTATATGTCTGTGGAATAATAGATAGAGTTTTAATCTGTGAGGCACATCAAGGTGCAATTATTATTTTGAAAATTTGTTCTAATGCCTCATCCGCTTCGGGAATGGGATACAGCGGATAAACGTGGTTCATGCCATCACCAACATACAGCTCTGACACGACACCCTGTTTCTGTAGCATAGAGTAGAAATCTGTAACGTCCGGATAGAAGATCTCCCTCGTGCCTACGAACAAATATACATTCTGCAACACGGAAATATCTCCGAAAATAGGGCTGACACGATAATCGGCAAGTTCCAGATCGCCCGCCCAGCATTTGCCCATTTCAATCAGCCCGTATGCCGACAGCATGGGATCGGAAGCTTCGTAGTCCGCAGCCTCCGGATTAGACATAGAAATATCCATCCACGGAGAAAGCAGGATCATTTTGTCCGGCTGCTCCAAGTTCATTTCGCTCAGATACTCGCAGAAGGATACCGCCAGACCACCGCCGGCAGAATCTCCCATAATAATG
>CAZUZV010000037.1:0-21672 GCA_964624385.1 uncultured Eubacteriales bacterium
GGTATAGACTACTATTTTATTGATAAAAATACCTTTGAAAAGAGAATAGGAGAGGGCTATTTCCTTGAATATACTCTTTATAACGATAATTATTACGGCACGCCCAAATCAGAAGTTGAAAAGCATCTCGACAAAGGCGGTTGTATTCTCTTAAAGATAGAGGTAGAGGGTGCAGGAAACGTTAGAAGGGCAATTCCCGAAGCGCTTTCGATATTTATTATTCCGCCATCAATGGAGGAGCTTGAAAGACGTTTAAGAGGCAGAGGAACAGAAACGGAGGAGAGCTTCCAAAAACGTTTTGAAACCGCGAAACAAGAGCTCTCAAGAGCTTGTGAATATGATTACATTGTTATTAATGACGATGTTTCACTTTGTGCAGAGCAGATTTCTCGCATTTTAGAGAGTGAGAAATTAAAGTATTGCAGAATGGAAAATATCGTAAACGAAATATTAGATAATTAAAACCGAAAGGAAGATAAATTATGCTTAACCAAGATCTCAGCAAAGTACTCACAGGACATATCAGCCGTTACTCCCTTGTAACTGCTACTGCAAAGCTTGCACGTGAGATTTCCGACAAAAACCTTGAAGATAAGGTTATTACAACAGAAAAACCTGTTAGCGATGCTCTTAATCAGCTTCTTGACGGCGCATACAAAATTGTTGAGCCCGATGAAATCGCAAATATTTAAAGTATGAGTATCGGTGCTCTTCTCGCCGAGGTAGCCGTTGAAGGTCTTGCATACCATTTTGATGCTGTTTATTCCTATAAAATCCCATTGAATTTGAAAGAAAAAGCAGTTGCAGGGTGCAGGGTAATGGTGCCTTTCGGTAATGGTAACCGAAAAAAACAAGGACTTATATTGTCCGTGAAGCCATTTCTTGAAGCAGAAAACAGTGTGAAGCTTAAATCAATAATCAATGTGCTTGATAAAGAGCCACTTTTTGATGATGAAATGCTTTCACTTGTTTTATGGCTTAAAGAGACAACTTTTTGCACTCTTTTTGAGGCAGCAAAAACAATGCTTCCGGCCGGTATAGGTCTTAATTACATTGTCTCTTATATGGCCAACAATGTTTCGGATGAAACATTAACAAAGCTAAAAGAAGATGAGCTTCGTGTATACAACTATCTTAAAGAGGGTTGTAAATATATTAAACGTGAGAAAATTCTCTATGATTTGGGCTTTGACTCAGAAAGCAAAATCCTTGAAAAGCTTGTCAAAAAAGATATATTGGTAACAAATGTTGACGCAAAGCGCAAAACAGGCGATTTGACGGTTAAAAATGTCAGATTAGCCATAAGCGAAACGAATGCAGAATCAATTTTACCAACTCTTACAACAAAACAAAAAAGTGTAGTAAGGCTTCTTCTTGATATAGGCGGTGCTTCTGTTAAAGAGGTATGCTATTTTACGGGCGTTACTCCCGCCGTTATAAATGCAGTTGTTAAAAAGGGTTACGCAGAGCTTTATGACAGTGAAATCTACCGTAAACCCAAATATGAAAGGTCGAAAGAAAAAGCCAAGTCACCTCAACTCACCAATTCCCAGAACAATGCTTTTGAGGAGCTTTTAGAAAAATATAACTGCGGTAAGGGTTCTGCCGCGCTCCTTTTCGGCGTTACGGGTTCAGGCAAAACCCAGGTTTTTTTAAAGCTTATTGAAGAGGTTATAAACGACGGAAAAGATGTTATCGTAATGGTTCCCGAAATTGCTCTTACGCCTCAGACTTTGGGGATTTTCTATTCACATTTCGGTGATAAGGTGGCGGTGTTCCATAGTGCACTTTCTGCGGGTGAAAGAATTGACGAATGGAAAAGAGTAAAAAACGGCGAAGCCAAAATTGCTATTGGCACGCGTTCGGCAGTTTTTGCACCTTTTAGTAATTTAGGTCTCATTGTTATAGATGAAGAGCAGGAGCATACCTATAAATCCGAAATGTCACCCAGATACCATGCTCGTGATGTAGCGAGGTTCAGATGTGCACATAATAATGCGCTTTTGCTGCTTTCTTCTGCAACACCATCAATTGAATCTTATAAAAATGCCGTTGACGGAAAATATGCATTTATAAAACTGACGGACAGATACGGTAAAGCCGTTCTTCCCGAGGTGGTTACTGTTGATATAACAGATACAAAAGGCGCAATCAGTAATGAGCTTTATGCAGCTCTTGAGGAATGCCTTGAAGACAAAAAACAAGCAATTCTTTTGATGAACAGAAGAGGATTTAATACATTCGCTTCTTGCGGTGCTTGTAAGACTGTTTTGACCTGTCCTAACTGCAGTATATCGCTTACTTACCACAATGCAAATAATCGCCTAATGTGCCATTATTGCGGCCATTCGGAAGTATTTACGGATACTTGTCCCGAATGTAACGAAAAAGCTGTAAGATATGCAGGCTTTGGTACCCAGAGAATTGAAGAAGAACTTCAGAATGTTTTTCCTAATGCAAGAATTCTCCGTATGGATGCAGACACCACTATGGCGAGATATTCATATCAGGATAAATTGACTGCATTTGCAAATGGCGAGTATGATATTCTTTTAGGAACTCAAATGGTAGCAAAGGGTCTCGATTTCCCGAGAGTTACTCTTGTAGGAGTTATTTCAATTGACCATCAGCTTTATAATGATGATTTCAGAAGTAGTGAAAAAGCTTTTGACTTGCTCACTCAGGTTGTCGGTAGGTCAGGTCGTGGTGATTTTAAAGGTAGAGCTTTTATTCAGACAGTGCTTCCTGACAACGATATAATTGAACTTTCTGCCGAACAGGATTATGAATCCTTTTATAAAACAGAGGAAATTATCAGAAAAAGTATGGTTTATCCGCCTTTTTGCGATATATGTTCTCTCACCTTTACAAGTGAACAGTTCAATCAATCTGTTTCAGGAGCAAAATTATTTTTTGATATGATTAAAGATGCGGTTACAGGGGACTACAGCGATGTTAAAATCAATTTACTGGGACCTTTGCAACCGAGAGTATCAAAAATCAGTAATAAATATAGAAATGTAATAACAATAAAATGTAGAAATAATAAGCGTTTTCGTGAAATGATGGCAAAGCTTTTAAAAGAATATATGAAAAACGCAAAATTCAGTACAGCTAATGTGACAATAGACATAAATCCGTTGTCTTAAAACCAAAAAAGGAAGAGAAAAATGGCGATTAGAAATATCAGGGTTGATGATGACCCCATTTTAAGAAAAAAATCCCGAGAAGTAACAGAGTTTAATGACAGACTCTTTGAACTTTTGGATGATATGAAAGAAACAATGTATCATTCAGGCGGAGTAGGTCTTGCAGGTCCTCAGGTAGGCGTTCTTAAGCGTGTGGTTGTAATGGATGTAAGTGAGGACAGAAATGAGTTTATTGAGCTTATTAATCCTGTGATTACATTTGAAGAAGGCGAGCAGACGGGTAACGAGGGTTGCCTTTCGCTTCCGGGTCTTTACGGTGTTGTTACAAGACCTTATACAGTTAAGGTGAAAGCACAAAATCGTGATGGTAAATGGTGTCTTTATAAAGGTGAGGAGCTTAAAGCGAGATGCTTCTGCCACGAAATAGACCATCTTGACGGGATTCTTTATAAAGACAAACTTGACGAAGGTGAACAACTTCACAGAAACGATGGTGAATAAAATGAAAGTTCTCTATATGGGTACTCCTGATTTTGCGGTTGAACCATTAAAAGCACTCGTGAATAATGGGTATGAGGTTTGCGGTGTTGTAACGCAACCCGATAAACCAGTTGGAAGAAAAGCAGTTTTAACACCACCGCCGGTTAAGGTTGAAGCAGAAAATCTGGGTATAAAAGTCTATCAACCGCAAACACTAAAAAACGGAGAGGGTATGGAGATTCTTCGTGAACTTAATCCCGATATAGTTATAGTTGTTGCATACGGAAAAATTCTTCCCAAAGATTTTCTCGAATATTCGAAATACGGTTGTATTAATATTCACGGCTCAATTCTTCCCAAGTACAGAGGTGCGGCACCTATCCAGCATTGCGTTCTCGAGGGAGAAGAGTATGCGGGCGTAACATCCATGCAAATGGATGTTGGTCTTGATACAGGTGATATGTTGCTGTGCGAAAAGACTAAAATCGGTGAAAATGAAACCGCAGGTGAACTCTTTGACCGACTTGCACCGATGGGTGCAGACCTTCTTATAAAAACCCTTGTGGCTTTAGAAAAAGGCGAATTGGTTCCTCAAAAGCAAAATGATGAGGAAAGCACCTATGCATCCATGCTTAGTAAAACAATGTCGCCTGTTGATTTCAGTAAATCTGCTCAGGAGGTTCACAACCAAATACGCGGTCTTGACCCTTGGCCTGTTGCCTTAACTTACCTTGAGGGTAAAACCTTAAAGCTTTTCCGCTCTTCAATTTCAAATGTTTTGGACAGTGGTAATGCGGGGGAAACCAAAACGCTTAAAGACGGTCTTGCGATTTTTTGCGGTGACGGTAAAGCTGTTGTGGTTTCAGAGGTTCAGTTTGAGGGTAAAAAACGTATGAATGCCGCCGACTTTTTGAGAGGACATCCCATTCCCGACGGAACGGTTTTGCAATAATTAACATTTTGTTAATACAGTGTTTTTTGTTGCTTAATTATATTATTATAAAATTACAGTGAAGAAATTATATTTATGGAGGTTGATATAATGCCGTTTTTCTATTATGATTATTATTATATTATTCTCGTTGTTCCTGTAATTATTGCTTCACTTATTATTCAAGCAAAATTAAAATCAACCTATGCAAAATATTCTAAAATAGGCAATGTGCGTAATATAACCGGTGCTCAAGCCGCACAAATGGTTCTCGGTTATTACGGAATTCGTGATGTTAATATTGAGCACGTCAGCGGTAAGCTTTCCGACCACTATGACCCTACAAGCAAGGTGATTCGCCTTTCAGACGGTGTTTTCAACGGTTCGTCAATTGCGGCGGTTGGTGTTGCTTGTCATGAGGCTGGTCACGCGGCTCAACATGCGGAAAGCTATAAACCCATTAAAGTCAGAAATTTCATTTTGCCCGTCTGTAATATCGGCTCAACTCTCTCAATGCCATTGCTTATAGCTGGATTAGTTTTTGGTTATGAACCGCTTATTTGGATTGGTATCGGCTTTTTCTCCTTTGTAGCTGTTTTCCAATTAATTACCTTGCCTGTAGAATTTAATGCAAGCAAAAGGGCGTTAAGTGTTATTGAATCCAACGGACTTCTTTCCTTCGAGGAAAAAAACGGTGCGGCTAAGGTTTTAAGAATGGCGGCTATGACTTATGTTGCTGCTTTAGCAACAAGCGTTGCACAAATTTTACGTTTGATATTATTGTACGGTGGCAGGAGAAACAAAAGATGAGTAAATCGGCAAGGCAAATTGCCTACGAAATACTTTTAAAAATTGAGGTGAATGAAGCTTATTCAAACCTTGCAATAGACAGTGCTGTTAAGATGTATAATCCTGACAGCACTGATTGTGCTTTTATTTCCCGACTTGTTTATGGGGTTACAGAAAGAAGAATAACCCTTGATTATGTGATTTCAAAGTATCTTTCAAAGCCTTTAAAAAAGACAAAGCCGGAAGTTCTTACTGCTTTGCGCGTTGGAGCTTACCAATTGCTTTTTATGGACAAAATCCCACAAAGTGCGGCAGTTAACGAAAGCGTAAAGCTTGTGAAAAACAATAAATGTGAATTTGCTGCAGGTCTTGTTAATGCTGTTCTTCGTAAAGTTTCAAATAACGACCTTGTAATTGACGACAGCTTATCTGAAGCTGGAATAATTTCGGTTAAATATTCTGTTCCGGAAGAAATTGTAAAATTCATTACATATCACTACGGTAAAGATAATGCAGAGGCATTTTTTGAGGCAGTTCTAAAACCGAAAGCGATATTTGTTAGGGTAAATACAGAAAAAACCACAACAGAAGAATTGAAGAAGCTCTTTAAAGAAGAGAATGTAAATGTGTTTGATACATATTTGCCAAATGCAATAAAAATCGAGATTAGCGGTGCAGTCTATGATTTAGAGAGTTTTAAAAAAGGCTTGTTCCATGTTGAAGACCTTTCTTCCCAGCTTTGTGTTGATGCCCTTGAGCTTTTCGAAGGTGCTACTGCTATTGATGTTTGTGCCGCACCGGGCGGAAAAAGCTTTACGGCCGCTCAATATATGAAAAATAAAGGTGTCCTTTATTCTTGTGACATTTATTCTCAACGGACAGATTTAATTAAAGACGGCGCAGAGCGTTTGGGCTTAACAAATATAAGACCCTTTGTAAACGATGCCACGGTTTTTAATAAGGAATTACCACAGATGGACAGAGTTCTTTGTGATGTGCCCTGTTCGGGACTTGGCATAATAGGTAAAAAACCCGAGATTAAATATAAAAAACTTGATGATACCAAGTCTTTGCTGCCTATACAAAAACGAATTCTTGAAACCTCTTCAAGATATGTTAAAAGCGGTGGCAGACTTGTTTATTCAACTTGTTCAGTTAATCCCAATGAAAACAGAAAAATCTGCGATGCTTTTTTAAAAGAACATCCTGAATTCAGGTCGGTAAAGGCTTTACCGGATATAGAAAGAACAGTGGATGAGGGTGACTATTTAACACTCTTTCCGCATAAAAATGATTGTGACGGATTCTTTATTGCAGTCTTTGTCAGAGAGTAAGGTAATATGGAGAAAAAAGATATAGTTTCAATGAGTTTTGAAGAACTGTCTTTAGAATTCAAAGAAATGGGTTTACCAAAATTCAGAGCAACTCAGGTGTACGATTGGTTGCATAAAAAATGTGTTGCGTCTTTCGAGGAAATGACTAATATTTCCAAGGATTTAATCAGGAAATTAAATGACAATTTTGTCATATTTTCATGTACTATTGAAAAAAAACTTGTTTCGCGGTATGATAATACGGTAAAATACCTGTATTCTTTGACTGATGGAGAGTATCTCGAATGTGTGGTTATGGATTATAAATACGGCCATACAATTTGTGTTTCTACTCAAGTCGGGTGCAAAATGGGTTGTGCCTTTTGCGCATCCGGGATAGGCGGCTTCAAGCGTCAGTTAGCTCCCTCGGAAATACTCGGTCAGATATATACCGCGCAGCGTGATTTAGGTTTGCGAATTTCCCGAATTGTTTTAATGGGAATGGGTGAGCCACTTGATAACTTCCCCAATGTAATGCGCTTTTTGGAGCTTGTCAGCGACGAAAAGGGTCTTAACATCGGTATGAGACATATTTCCCTTTCAACAAGCGGAATTGTACCGAAAATATACGAATTACTTGACAAAGATTTGCAACTTACCTTGTCCGTATCTCTTCACGCGCCCAATGACGAAATCCGTTCCAAGATTATGCCCGTAAATAAATCATGGAATGTTGATGAGCTTCTCAAGGCCTGTAAAATTTACGGAGATAAAACATCAAGACGTATTTCATTTGAATATGCTATGATGAAAGGTGTTAATGATACACCCGAATGTGCCCGTGAGTTAGGGGTAAAATTAAAAGGTATCTTGTGCCATATAAATCTTATTCCTGCTAATGAAGTGCCCGAAAAAGGTCACGAGAGAAGCAGTGATAATGATATACAACAGTTTAAAGCTATTCTTGAAAAAGCGGGGCATACGGTAACGATACGCCGTACTCTCGGTTCTGATATAAACGCTTCTTGCGGTCAGTTAAGACGTGAAAAAATCAAAGAGGATAGTATTCAATGAAAAGAGGTGAAACACCGTGAAAATACTTGCGAAAACACATATAGGTCTTGTCAGAGAAACTAATCAGGATGCTTACGAGGTCGGTCAATTTGAATCAGGCGTTACCTGGGCAGTTGTCTGCGACGGAATGGGCGGTGTTTCAGGCGGTCAGGTCGCAAGCGCTATGTGTGTTGAAAAGGTTTCGGGAGCTCTCAAACGGGGCTATCGCGACAATATGAATGTCAACAGTGCTAAAAATCTTTTGATTTCCGCAATAAGTGCAGCAAACTCTGCCGTGTTTTCCGAAGCGCAGGAAAACTATGAGTTTAAAGGCATGGGCACCACTGTTGTAGCGGTCCTTGTTTTAGGTTCTGTTGCAGTAATTGCTCATGTAGGAGACAGTAGAGCTTACATCTTAAATGAAGAAATAAAGCCCGTTACTAAAGACCACTCTTTTGTTCAATTGCTTATTGATATGGGGAAAATTACCGAGGGAGAAGCTAAAGTGCATCCCGACAGAAATGTTATTACAAGAGCGGTGGGTATTGAGCACGTTGTTGATGTCGAGATTGATATTGTTGACATTTATGATAAAGACAAACTTCTTATCTGCACTGACGGACTAAACGGTTATGTTGAGGATGCGGATATATTAAAAACAGTTAATGAATACGGTGATTCTTCAGCCGAAAAACTTGTAGAAACGGCAAATGATGCCGGTGGTCGCGACAATGTGACAGTAGTTATTATTGCCGAAGATGTTCAAGGAGAGTAAGTATGGAAAATTATGTAGGAAAAAGACTTGACGGAAGATACGAAATTCAAGATGTTATAGGCGTTGGCGGTATGGCGGTTGTTTACAAGGCGTACGACAACATTGATGACAGAATTGTTGCTGTTAAGGTTCTTAAAGAGGAGTATTTAGCAAACGAGGAATTTCGCCGCAGATTTAAAAATGAATCAAAAGCAATTGCTGTTTTGTCCCATCCTAATATTGTAAAGGTTTATGATGTCAGCTTTGGTGACAGGTTGCAGTATATTGTAATGGAATATATTGAGGGTATAACACTTAAAGAGTACATAGAAAAACGTGGTATTATTGATTGGAATGAGGCGTTGTTTTTTATTATTCAGATTCTTCGCGCCCTCCAACATGCTCACGATAAAGGCGTTGTTCACAGAGATGTTAAACCCCAGAATATTATGCTCCTTGAAAACGGAACTATTAAAGTTGCCGATTTCGGCATAGCAAGGTTCAGTCATAGCGAAAGCCGTACTGTTACTGAAAAAGCAATCGGTTCTGTTCACTATATCAGTCCTGAGCAAGCAAAAGGTGAGCTTACCGATGAAAAAGCAGATATATATTCTGTAGGTATAATGCTTTATGAAATGCTTGCAGGTCAGCTTCCTTTTGATGCAGATAATGCGGTAAGTGTTGCGCTTATGCAGGTTAATAAAGAGGCAGCGTTACCGCGCACGATTAATCCTCGTATTCCTGTTGGCTTTGAGCAGATTACAATGAAAGCAATGCAAAAAAGCACTCGCGAGCGTTATCAGAGTGCTGCAGAAATGCTTTTGGATTTAGAGGAATTAAAGAGAAATCCAAATATAAAATTTGATTATCAGACCTATTTTGTTGATATGGATGCAACTCGTCCTATCGGAAAGATTCAAGAAAAAACCCGAATGATTCCTGTTGTAAACGGTGCAACCGGAGAGGTTAAAGAAAAGCCTGTTATGGTACCTCCATCGGCGGAAGTGCAAAAAAAGGTTCAAGCTATTTCAGAAACGCACGAAACAGAGGCTGTGCAGGATGTTCAAAAGAAGGGGATTAACAAAAAAGCCATAATTGCAGGAGTTGCGGTAGCGGTTGTTTTGTTTGTAATAATCCTTTTGTGCACTAAGCTTTTCGGTGATAAAAAAATCGAGGTTGATAGTTTTGTAGGTATGAACTATGAGCTTCAAATCAAAGATAACGAGGAATATAAAGAAAAATATAATTTTGAAATTTATTATGCCTCATTTTCTGATGCTCAAGAGGGGTGTGTTTATGACCAAGACCCAAAAGCAGGCACAGAATTGTCAGAAGGCTCAACAATAATTCTTTATATAGCAAAAGCAGGTGAGGGGCAGGTTGTTCCTGATTTTACAGGTAAAAACTTCAGAGAAGCAAGTGACACACTTGAAAATCTCGGCTTCAAAGTTGTTGTTGTACCTACGGAGGATAGCTCCGTTACGGTGGGTCAGGTAATAAGAACAGATCCTGCCGCAAACACAACCGTTTCTGTTGGTGCAACCGTTACTGTATATTACGCCGCTGATACAGATTCTGATAAACTTTTTAAAATGCCGAAGCTTGAGGGAAAATCCCTTAATGATGCGAAAGAAATTCTTGAAGAAAACGGACTCGTACTTTATAAAGTTGAAAGTGCAGACAGTATTGTTGAAAAAGACTATGTTCTCAATCAATCTCCAGCAGACGGTTCGCCCGTAAGAGAGGGTGATACGGTAATACTTACTGTAAGTTCGGGTTGTGTTAATGCGCAAAAAACACTTACGCTCCCGAAAGCAGGCAGTGTTACGGTTAGGGTGTATTTAGACAGCGATTTGATAAAAACTGAAACTGTAAATACCTCTCTAAATAGTTCCTATTTAGTTTCTGCAAGCGGTAGTGAGGATTCATCGGAGCTTGTAGTTTATCTTAATGATGCGCTTTACTATGAAGCAACTGTTAATTTTACCAGAGATCCTGCTAAATTTACTAAAGAGAAAACTTATAATGTAGCATTTTATGATGATGTAATCGGTCTTTCCGAAACCGAAGCAGTTAATACTCTTAATAATTTGGGTTATAAGAATATTACGGTAAAATACGAAGAAAGCTTTGAAAAAGAAGGTACAGTTATATCCCAGTCACCGTCTTATGCAACTGCACCAAATCTTGACAAAACTGCCAATATTGTTTTGACTGTTTCAAAAAATGAAACAACTCAATCAGCAACACCAATTATTCCCGAAGAAAGCAGTACGGAAGAACAGGCGCAATAATTTATGGAAAAGGTTTTAGAGGGTATAATAATAAAAGGTATCGGCGGTTTCTATTATGTAGAAGCCGCCGGAGAGGTTTTTGAATGTAAAGCAAGGGGTGCGTTCAGAAAGAAAAAAATAACTCCTCTTGCAGGCGATAATGTGAAAATAACAGTTCGTCAGGACAGGGAAAATACAATTGATGAGATATTTGAAAGGAAGAATTTCCTTTTAAGACCTCCCGTTGCAAATATTAACACGCTTATTATAGTTTCTTCTGTTAAAGAGCCTGTTCCCAGCTTCCTGGTTATTGATAAGCTAACGGCAATTGCAGTTGATAAAGGTATAAAGCCCTGCGTAGTTTTTTCTAAAAGCGATTTGGGAGATACAAGCGAATTAGAGACGATTTATGAAAAAGCGGGAATTCCCGTTGCTTCTGTTTGTTGCAAAACCGGAAAAGGTATTGAAAAAGTTAGAGAAATGATAGGCGAGGGTATTACAGTTTTTACAGGTAACACGGGTGTCGGAAAATCTTCTCTTCTGAACTGTATTGATGAGCGTTTTTCTCTTGCAACAGGTGAAGTTAGTGATAAATTAGGCCGAGGTCGTCACACAACCCGTGAAGTAACTCTTTACCACATAGGTAACGGCCTTGTTGCCGATACACCGGGTTTTTCCTCCCTGGATATTGAGCAAAGCAGCGAGGTAATTGTTAAAGAGAATTTGCCTTTTTGCTTTCCTGAATTCACAGAATATTTGGGTAAATGCAAATTTGCATCCTGTTCCCATACGGTTGAAAAAGGTTGTTGCATTTTAGAGGCATTAAAGGTCGGGATTATACACCAAAGCCGTCATAACAACTATGTTGCTATGTATAATGAGGTTAAAGATTTAAAGGAATGGCAACTGTAACATTTTTTCTAAGTGCTCATATTATGTAGTAAAGTAGTAAGGAGTGGTGCTTTGTGAAAGTTGTTGTATGTCGTAGTCCTAAATTTTTAAGAGGAATTCTTAAACTTGTGTTTGGAATAAAAGATGAATAATACATAAAAACAACTCGGTTTTTAACCGAGTTGTTTTTATGTTAAAACTTGATTCTTTCGCCTGTGTGCGCATTAACAACAGCTTTGTGAACGCCAATGTATGTGTTTGAAATGTATTTGTCAAGGTGAAGACTTCCGAAAAACCAACGTTGGAAATCACTACATTTGGAAAGCTCATCAAAATAGGCATTTAAGGTTGTAACGCGCACAGCCTCGCTTTCGCCCAATTTCAAAAAGCCTTTAATGGTTGTAGAGGGTTCGTGAGTGATTATTACATCAATTTTGCAACCGTTTTTCTCGAGATTTTCTGCCCCCTCCAGAAGCTCTTCTTTTGATGGGATTTCATATTTGAGCCAAGGGTTGTCTTCAAGTCGTGAATCAAGATCAGGGCTTTCGCCGCCTCCCATTGTGAAAATTTTAAGACCATCAATAGTGAATACTTGTCCGCGCATAAGATGAAATATATTATCGGAAATCTGGTGAACCTTACCTCCGTTCCATGTTGTAAGAGGGTAGCCGTTCAAAAGGTCAAAGTTTTCATGGGTTCCGTCAATGAAGCAGATGTTGTATTTGCGCTTTGAAAAAGCTTTGAGAATTTTTTGTTCGGCTTTGGATTTGTCCCAAATAAATCCAAAATCGCCGCATATAATTAAAGTGTCGCCGTCTTTTAAATCTTTTAAAGCAGATTTAGAAAGTCTTTCAGGATCACCGTGAGTGTCGCCGGTAACAAAAACCATAATTTTGTACTCCTTTTTTATAAAATACTATTTTATTTCTCGAATAAAAATGTTATACTTATCATATCGATTCTATTTTATAACATTTCGCGGTGATTGTCTATGAAAAAATTACTGATTTTAATAAATTGTTTGATTTTACTTGTTTCTTTTTGTACTCCTGCCTTTGCTGCTGAAGCAGAAGAAGATAAGGTTAAAACAAACGGTGCTTATTATGACATTGATGCGCCGGATTATGAAACGGAAATAGCTCTTCTTGTTAATGCAGATACAGATACCGTTATTTACAGCAAAAATGCTGATAGAATAACTGCCCCTGCATCTCTTACAAAGCTTGTTACTGCTATGGTAGTTCTCAATCAGTGTACGGATTTGCAAAAGGAAATTGTTTGCTCCTATGATGCTGTTCATAGCCTTGACGGAACGGGTAGCTCTGTTGCCGGTCTTTTAGCTGATGAAGAAACCACCTTGGAGATGCTTTTGTACTGCTTGTTTCTTCCCAGCGCAAATGATGCCGCTGCAGTTTTGGCAGAAGCCTTTGGCGATGACGGTAAAACGGAAAATTTTGTTGCTGAAATGAATGCATTTGTTCAGGATTTGGGTTGTAAAAACACTTATTTTGCCAATCCTCACGGACTTGATGATGAATCTGTTAAAGGTTTTGACAGCGATACACAAAACCGAACGACTGCTTCAGATATGTACCTTATAGCAAAAAAGGCACTTGAAAATGATACAATAGTAAAAATATCTTCTAAATACGGCAAAACAATGCCTGCCACAAACAAAAGTGATATCCGCTATCTCTACAATACGAATCCTCTTCTTAATAGCTATTCCGAATATTATTATGAAGAAGCAATAGGACTTAAAACAGGTACAACGGATAAAGCCGGTGCTTGCCTTATATCAAGTGCAACAAAGGACGGTTATACATATATTTCAATCGCAATGCGCGGTGTAACCGATAAAATAATCGACGGAAAAGAGTACAATACGGCTTTCCTTATGTGCCGTTATATGCTCCGCTGGGCTTTTGATAATATCAAAATGAAGGTCATTGCCGATGACACCTATATTATGGGAGAGGTTGGAGTTAAATTCGGTAGAGGAGCGGACTATGTAGGGCTTGTTACCAAAAGTTCAGTAGCAGCCGTTGTTCATGAGGATTTAACTATTGATGACTTAACTGTTAAGCTTTCAGATTCTTTCCCCGAAACTGTTGATTCGCCAATAGAAAAAGGGGAGAGCGTGGGAACGGCAAAGCTTATGTATAAGGATGTTGTGGTTGCAGAGGTTGAGTTAGTCGCATATCAGACAGTGAAGAAAAACTATCTCTGGGCAATGTTCAGTTGGATTGAAGGCATAGCAACATCAAAGGCGTTTGCTGTTGTGATGCTTGTTGCAGTTGTCGTTTTAATTGTGCTTTATTTCGGTACAAAAAATCAAAGGAAGAGAAAGAAGCGCCGAAAGAACAGAGTTGAGGTTGTCAAGGATTATAGCAGATTAGCAAAATAAAATAGTCATAATATACAATGTGGATTTTATGTTTTGTTGCAAAATCCACATTGTTTTTGTTAAAAAAAGTAATTTGCCACGTGAGAAAAATATATAAAAAACAGAGAAAAAGAGAGATAACGCGAGATTGCGAGAATTATTTTAAAATTACAATAAAAAAGTGTTGACTTTGAATTCTCCTTGTGATAAGATATCAAGGCAATGAAGAGGGAAAACCCTCGAAACTATTACGGAGGTAACTGTTATGTCTACTTATATGCCCAAAGGCAAAACCGAGCGCCAGTGGTATGTTCTTGACGCAGAAGGCAGAACTCTCGGCGAAGTTGCTGTTGAAGCTGCTGTTCTTCTTCGTGGTAAGCATAAACCCACATTCGCTCCTCACGCAGACTGTGGCGACAGCGTTATCATCATCAATGCTGCTAAGGTTGTTCTCACAGGTAACAAACTTGAAGACAAATATTATCATCATCACACAGGCTACATCGGTAACATGAAATCCGTTAAATACGGCATTCTCATGAAAGAAAAACCCGAGTTCGCAGTTCAGAAAGCTGTTAAGGGTATGCTCCCTGACAACACTCTCGGCAGAGCTGCTATTGCTCGTCTTCGTGTATATGCAGGTGCAGAACACGAACAGACCGCTCAGAAGCCTATCGTTAGAGAATTTTAAGGGAGGAGGCACTAATTATGTACGAAAGCAAAGCATATTTCTACGGCACAGGTAGAAGAAAAAAATCCGTTGCACGTGTTCGTGTATATCCCGGTACAGGTAAAGTTACAATCAACGACAGAGATATCGATGATTATTTCGGTCTTGAAACTCTTAAACTTATCGTTCGTCAGCCTCTCACTCTTACAGAGACTCTTGACAAGTACGATGTTGTTTGCCGTGTAAACGGTGGTGGCGTTACAGGTCAGGCTGGTGCTATCCGTCACGGTATCGCAAGAGCACTTCTTCAGTCTGAAGACGATGTTCGTCCCGTCCTTAAGAAAGCAGGACTTCTCACTCGTGACCCCAGAATGAAAGAAAGAAAGAAATACGGTCTCAAAGGCGCACGTCGTGCACCCCAGTTCTCAAAGAGATAAAAAACACCGAATTTTCAAAACAAACAAAAACTCTTGAAAACTCAATGTTTTCAAGGGTTTTCTTTCTTTTTAGTGTGAAATTAAAAGTTGCTGAAAATCGGTAAAAATCATTCAATGTTACACAAATTGTACACAAATGTTACACAAATTAAAGTTTATTTAATTCAGCTTTTAGGGCTTCAAAGTCAAGATGGGTATATACCTGCTCTCCGATACCTTTTCCGCTATGTCCTTGTATTCTTCTGCGGAAAGCTTCGTCAAGTTTTTTCTCTCTCCACATTGATGTGAATGTGTGTCTTGTATCGTGTGGCAAGTGGTTTTTTATTTCGCCATTTTCAGTTTTGTATTGCAAGATACCGATTTCGGATAATATCGGTTCCCAATATGTTTCTGTGTATTGTTTGTGATTGGTGTCAAAATTTATCCTCTTACCATTCAATTGGGTGATAAGAAATTCTCCGTCCTTTTGCATCCAATGTTTAAAGAATGGAAGTGTTTTTTTGTGTATGGGTACTTTTCTTATTGCATTATTGTTTTTACCTTCGATAACATTAAATGATTCTTCGGTTAAATTAACATTTGATTTTTTTAAAGCGAATAGCTCACCCGGGCGAACACCCGAATAGATTAACATTAAAATTATTTGAACATATTCATTTACAGACCATCTCCAAAGAGATTCTATTTCATTTCTGCCGAATTTGTAGTGTTTTGTACTTTGTGTAGCTTTTCCTATGTCGATATATTCGACTATATGTTTATCTTTTGATATCAACTCGTTCATAACTGCATAATCGAACATTTGCGATAAAAAGCTTTTGATTTTTCTTAAAGTGGGGTAATTTTTGCCACTGCTATCAATTACAGACTGCATTTGAGTGAGTTTAATTGTTTTGAATGGTTTATCATGCAGGGGCGAACAAGTCTTAAATGCGGCTTTGTAGGTTTTTATATTACTGTTAGATATCTTATCATATTTCAATAAACTTGCAAACCATTTACATGCAAAAAGGTGATTACAAAAAAAAGAAGTCTGCCGAAACCTTGCTGATGGATGAACCCTCAGCCAACGTCCAAGACGCAGGTCGGTCAAACTTCAATAATAGTATAGTCAATCATACAGAAAATGTCAAGCAAAAGCAACTTGAAATAATTGAAAAGGTAAACCCTGCACCGAATACATACAACACGTGGATAAGAAAGGTTGAAGATATAAAAACACTTGCTGAAACACTTGAAGACAGTGACTGGGCTGATGGAGATGAATTTAACCCTGACCTTACAAGAGAAATGATTGAAGAAGCTATTGAAAGCGGTGAAATTACCGTTTACAGCTCTTATCCAATAGGACAGGGTGTATTTGTTTCTCCGTCATATATGGAGGCGGCAAGTTATTCGGGTGACGGCAATGTTTACGAAAAAACAGTAAGCATTGATGATGTTGCATGGATTGACCCGACACAAGGCATGTATGCGAGTACAACGGAAAATCAAAATGTTCAATTTTCTTTGAGTGACAATATTGAAAATTCAGAAAAAACACTGTATAATAAAAATAGTCCGTTAGCTATTGTTGACAGAGCAAAAAGCAATAATAACAGTAGCATAAATTGGGTTTATAAATCAGAAATATTTTCAGTTACAGAAAACAAACTATTCCACGAAAAGATTAGCGAGATAAATCAAGGTAGTCAGGCATTTGAGAAAAATGCTCGCGGTGAATATATGATTCCAATCGGAAATAAAATTATTTTTACTGATGGAAACTATGAATCACCATATATAAGAGAAATTGTTGAAGTTTTGACAGAACATCAGACAAGGTTTGATGATATAAGGGAGTGTATTTTTAGTGTTGAAAAAGGAAGATCCGACAGGTATGCAACGGCACGCTATGTGCAGAACACTTTCGGAGAAGGGCGTATCGTTTCATACACGAGCAGAAATAACGGAGTGTATGAATGGGAAAACGGAAAGCGAAAAGGAAAAACTCGCAGAACAGTTGTTAGAAATTATCTCAACAAGCGATACAGAACAGGAAATGATAAACAGAGCCAAGAAACTCAAATAAAAGAAATAGCACCTATTAAAGAGACATCATCGAAAGCTGGTGTCTTTTCTAATGGCGAAAAAACAAAATTTTCGTTAAATGATAGCGAAGGTAGAAATTTAAACGGCAGATTTCACGGCAAAGATATGATGCTTGATGTACCTATCAGGAGTGATATTGCAACTACAAAGACTGTTGCAGAAGAAGATATTGCACCACCTCTAAAATCATCTAAAAAGAAAGGCGATATAGAACAACCGATAGCAAAGATATTGACCAAAGAACCTGAATTCAAGGAAAATAGTCCGTTGTGGTCTAAAATCAAGACTAATTTCATTGATAAGGCTTCGCCGTTTGAAACTCTTGCATTGAAAACAGGCAATCGTGAGGTTGATGCGAAATTCAATAGTATTCGATACTCTGACAGTAAAGCGCAAACACTTATTGGTGAGGGTGCAGATGGTGTTAAGGCACTCAATGATATTAAAACAGAGGTTGAGAAAAACGGATTAACAGAAGCACTCTATGAATATCTGTATCACAAGCATAATGTTGACAGAATGACGTTAGAGGACAGATACGATGATGTTCCTAATAAGGCTGTTTTTGGTGACAATATGACCGCAGATTTATCACAAAAAATTGTGGAAAGATACGAAACTGAAAATCCTGAGTTAATCGGATATGCAGAAGATGTTTATAACTACAATAAATATCTTCGTAATCTGTTAGTTGAGGGCGGTGTAATTTCACAAGAAATTGCGGATTTAGTAATGTAGAGGTAGCAGAGCCGAAATTAATACCGCAGAACCGTTTTCTTGATTTCGGTTTCGGTTTTTATACAACCACAAATAAAACTCAGGCTGTTGCTTTTGCACAGAAGGTTTTTAAAAGAAAGAAAACAGGTGTAAGTGTTTATGAACTTGATGAAACTGCCTTTGAAGCTTGCAGCGTTTTGCGGTTTGAAGAGGCAAATGAGGCTTGGCTCGATTTTGTTTCGGAAAACAGAGCGGGAATTTATAATGGAGATAAATATGATATAATTTATGGTCCTGTTGCGGATGATGATGTTTATACCACTTTTGCACTCTATTCTGCCGGGGTTATTACCAAGGAACAGACATTGGAAGCATTGAAAATAAAAAAACTGTATAATCAACTTGTTTTTGCCAGTGAAAAGGCTTTAGACTACCTTGCTTTCAAAGGTATATTAACAGAGGGGGCATTTTGATGGAACAGAAAAAGTTTGAAGCAATTTTAAAGATACTGGTTCCTCATATTATTTATTTGATTACAGAAAATTATGAGTTGGATGAAATTAGTGCATCAACAAAATTTTATAATTCGAAAACATATGAATTATTGGAAAACGAGGATACAAAATTATGGCATTTAAGTGCATTAACTCTGTTCAATATGTTTGATGAAGAAAACAAAACAGGGCGAATTTCATTTCCTGAGGAGGTTTGAGTATGAGTAATGCAGGAGTTTTTTTAGTGCATTGTATTGAAATATACAAGTCTGCAAAAAAGTTAACAGGTAAACAGGTTGTTGAGCTTTTTACTCAGTATCGGGTTTGTGAATATATCTTCTCTTGTTTCGAAGCATTGCATACTACCGGTGATAACTATATAGTGGAAGATATTGATTTATTTATTGAGGCAAGAAAAGTATTTTGAGATGTAAATTATCATAAAAAACAGGTTCACAAAAAGCATTGCTTCTGTGAACCTGTTAAAATTATCGGCTTATGTATTAGTCTTCGTCTGCAAAGAAATATGTTTTTTTATCAGCATCGGGGTCAACAAGACCGTTGTAGTCGTTGTAAGCTTTAGCCATTTTGTTGAAGTTTTTAATAAGGATGAAATCGCCGAGAACAAGACCGAGGAGTGAGAATACAACGACAAGTGCGCCACCTTCACTGAATCTGAGGTCATAGCGTTCTGCATTTTCTTTAAGTCTGTTAGCAAGCTTGCATCTCCAAACAAGACCGAAAATACCGAGAGTGATGATGCTTAAAAGAACAACATATTTGAATTTCATTGTCTTTTTGCCGTCACCCTCGCAAAGAGTGTTAACGTCTTTTGCATATTTGCCCCAGAAAACAAGGGAATAAATACCGAGTGTGATAAATGAGAAAAGGTAATAAGCAACAAGGCTTCTTTCTTTCATGTTTTTCATTTTTACAAAACTCCTTTGAGCAGTTTTTATTTACCAATTAAGTATATTATATTTTTTTATAAAAATCAAGTGTTTTCAGAAGATAGAGCATTTTCAACTGTTTTTTTCGATTCTAAAGCGGTTTTTCGTTCCTTTAATTGTCGTTCAACTTCTGCTCTGTGTTCTTTACTGTCTTTAACAAATGAGATAATTATCAGATAAAGCACAGCGCCTGCAACGGGACCTAACATAAACATAGGCCATTGCCATTTTAAGAATTTTGCATTCTGTTTTTTACCAAGCTCAAGGAGAGAACTGTCATATTTAAGAAAACTTAACATTCTGCCTTCAATAAAGGTTGTAACTGCAGTTGTCATTTTGGTTGTAAAGTTTTGCATTGCAAAGGAAACACCCTCTGAGCGAACACCGGTTATCAGTTCAACCTCGTCAATGGAGTTGCTTGTTAAGGTTCTGTGCGCAATGTCCATTAAACTGCCGGGAAGGTTTACGAGAGAAATAAGAGCGCACATTATAATGAATTGCGGCCATGAGTTGTAACCTACAAAATATGCTATGACACGAATGGCTATAGCAGCAACCTGAGAAATAACAAGCAGTTTTTTCATACCGCCGACTTTTTCGGCAATTTTGTTTGCGAAGAAGATAGCACCTGCGCCGGGGATACCTGCAAGAAGTCCGAAAAGTACTTCCAAGGTTTTTCCGTTAGTAAAGGTTACGGCATTTTCAAAAAAGTAAGCATTTTGGATTTTCGGGCAAAAGCCTTGCGAAAATCTTGCAAGGGAAATAAGTAAAAGGGTGGGGTTGTGGCGAAGAATTGTCAGGGATTTAAAAACGCTTTCCTCCGGTTCACCGCCATCTACCAATTCGTGAACCTTGTGAGCGCGCATAGAAAGAATTTCACCGCCAAGACCGAACAATGCACCAAATATCATAAATACGTGCATATCATCAATTCCTGCACCGTTAAGCATAGTTCTGAACTGTTGGAAAATTCCTGCAACAGCACAACCTGCACCTGCACCGATTGAAACCCATTGGGCAATTCTTGCTCTTTCGTTTGAGTGGGGAGAGGCGAGAGAAATCATTCCCCAAAGTCCAACATCCTGAAATGAATAGAAAAAGTCCCATATCAAGTAAATAAGAAAAATATATATAATTTTGCCATTTTCGCTGAATGGGACATTAAGAAACATCAGCATCGACAATGCACCGATAATGGGCGGGAAATAGAGAAGATAGGGACGGAGCTTGTTGTACGGTTTGTGGCGCCTTCTGTCAATTGTAGCTCCGACAATAGGGTCATTAACAGCATCCCAGATATATGTCAGAGAAAAGATGTTTCCTACCTTTTTAGGATCAATTTTTAAAAGATTTATGCAGAAGTATCTGATCCAGCCTGAAATGTAAGAGTATGTAATGTTTTGTCCCGAAAGACCTATGGCATAGTTTAAAACATCTCTGTTTGCAACATAACCGTCTGCTTTCGGTTCTTTTTGAAAAAAGTAGCCTAATGACATTTTGCTCATAATATCACCCCTATTAATAAAATTATATCGTACAACAGCAGTCTTTTCAATCAGGGTTTCGCTTTAAAGTGTAGAAAAAACAGGGTCATATTTGGTAACTTTAACAAAAAGCAATATAATAATATTTTACAATAATGTATGCAAAAGTCTTTAAAAATCAACGCTTTTTCATTGACATTCTTTGGAATATGTGTGATAATAGTCGTTGAATGATTTTTACTAAGGGGGAGTTTTTTGTGATTAAAGAACTCGCAAAACAGTACGATCCTAAAAACGTTGAGGAGCGTATATATAAATCCTGGCTTGACGGTAAATACTTCCACGCTAAGTGCGAAGAGGGTAAGCCTACCTACACTATCGTTATTCCGCCACCGAATATTACAGGTCAGCTTCATATGGGACATGCTCTTGATAACACTCTTCAGGATATCCTAATCCGTTGGAAGAGAATGTCAGGGTTTGATACCTTATGGCTTCCCGGTACTGACCACGCTTCAATTGCTACTGAAGCAAAAATTGTTGAAGCAATGCGTAAAGAGGGGATTTCTAAGGAAGACTTAGGTCGTGACGGCTTCCTTGAAAGAGCCTGGGCTTGGAAAGAGCAGTACGGCGGAAGAATCGTTGAACAGCTCAAAAAACTCGGTTCCTCTTGCGACTGGGACAGAGAAAGATTTACTCTTGACGAGGGCTGTAATAAAGCGGTTAATACAGTTTTCAAAACTCTTTACGACAAAGATTTGATTTACAGAGGTAACCGTATGGTTAACTGGTGTCCTTGCTGTAACACAT
>CAZUZV010000038.1:0-21421 GCA_964624385.1 uncultured Eubacteriales bacterium
CTTAAACTTTGCTTTAAATTAATGCAGGGTGAAAATCTTATTGCTAAAAGTGACAGTAACCTTAAATACATTAGATCCTATGTTAAAAGAGCAAGTGTTTACTATGGTGAGGATCAGGATTCAAGAATAGGTTACTATGATTTCAGGGATGTTTCTTATTCAACTGAAAGCTGGAAAAAACCAGAGGTTGTATTTGCACCTGTTTCTGTTCTCAGTGAAGCGGATTTTACTCCGGACAGGATTGTAAGAAAACTCAAACCAAAGTGCATTTATAAAAAAGGTGACTATGCAATATATGATATAGGCGAAAATGTTGCAGGCTATCCTGTTATAGAATTCATTGAAGATGCTTATATCGGTGAAAGCTGTGTTATGCGATTTGCGGAAGAGCTTGCTGAAGATGGTGGACTCGCTTTCCATTCTGCAGGTGGTGAATTCCGAATGCAGAAAGATACATATATTTATGATAATAAATGCAAAGAATTCCATCCTCAGTTCACCTGGCATGGAGCAAGATATTTTGATGTTCTCGGCAGAGTGAATGTTAAGGAGTACAGAGTTGTTCACACAGATTTAAAACCCATTGTAAAATTCAAATCCTCAAATGAAACATTACAATGGATTTTCGATGCTTACATAAGAACACAGAACTCTAATATTCACGGCTGTGTTCCCTCGGATTGCCCCCACAGAGAAAGACTTGGTTACACAGGTGACGGTCAGTTAACCGTAAATGCAGTTATGACCTGTTTTGATGCGGAGAGTATGTACCGCAAATGGATCAGAGATATTGCCGACTGTCAAGATATTTATAACGGTCACGTTCAGCACACCGCACCTTTTTATGGCGGGGGCGGTGGTCCCGGCGGTTGGGGTGGCGCAATGGTAATTGTGCCTTATGCCTTCTACAAGCACTACGGTGACAAGGCTTTGATTGAAACCTATTACCCCAATATGCTCAGTTACCTTGATTATATGGAAAGCCATAGCGAAAAAGGCTTAGTAGTTCGCGAGGAATTAGGCGGTTGGTGCTTGGGTGATTGGTGCTCACCTAAGGACAGAAACCTCATTCCCGAACCCTTTGTAAACACATATTTCCACCTGAAAACGCTTAAGATGACAATTGAGATTGCAGATATTATTGGTAAACCCAATAAGGAGCTTAAAGCCCGTTACGAGAAAGTGAAAAAAGCTTTTCTTGATAAATACTATGATAAAAAGACCTGCACTTTCTATGAATCAACAGAGGCTGCAGATGCCTACGGCTTTGACCTTGGTTTCGGTAACGAAAAAACTCTCAAGGCAATCGTTGATAAATACGAGAGACTCGGAGAGTTTGATACGGGTATTTTCGGAACGGATATTCTTATCAGAACCCTTTGCGAAAACGGTCATAAGGATTTGGCTTTCAAGCTTCTTGCAAGTGAAAAGGAAAATACTTTCTACAATATGAAAAAACACGGCGCAACAACACTTTGGGAAAATTGGGACGGCGCACATTCCCACTCTCACCCTATGTTTGGTGCAGTTGTGGAATATTTAGTTAAATATTTTAACGAGGCATAACAAGTGACCCCATCATCATTTTTAGAATGATGACGGGGTCACAATAATTTTATCTTACATTTCCGCTTTCTATAGCGGATTTCTTTACTGCTTCTGCAATTTCAAAAGCAACGCTTCTGTCGAGAGCGGAGGGGATGATATTTTCTTCATTAAGCTCGTTTTCGGGAATGTGGTTTGCAAGGGCGTAAGCGGCGGCAAGCTTCATTTCTTCGGTTATTGCCGTTGCTCCGCAATCAAGAGCGCCTCTGAAAATACCGGGGAAAACAAGAACATTGTTAATCTGATTTGGGAAATCAGAACGACCTGTTCCCACAACCCTTGCTCCTGCTTCTTTTGCCTTATCGGGCATAATTTCGGGGGTGGGGTTTGCCATTGCAAAAACAATCGCATCCTTGTTCATTGATTTGACCATTTCCTGAGAGAGAATATTTGGTGCGGAAACGCCAACAAATACATCTGCATTTTTAATTGCAACCTCTAAACCACCGGAGAGCTTTTCAGGGTTTGTAATTTTTGCAAGATTTTGTCTTTCTTCGCCTAAAAGCTCGTCATTTTCGTCAATGATACCGCGCTTATCAACAAGCACCATGTTCTGCGCTCCTGCGGCAATAAGCATTTTACTGATTGCCGTACCTGCAGCACCGAGACCGTTTACAACTATTTTAACATCTTTGATATCTTTTTTTACCACTTTAAGAGCATTTAAAACACCTGCAAGAACTACAACGGCAGTGCCGTGCTGGTCATCGTGGAAAATCGGAATATCGCAAATTTCTTTGAGCTTCTTTTCGATTTCAAAGCATCTCGGAGCGGCAATATCTTCAAGATTAATTCCGCCAAAGCTACCCGAAAGAAGATAAATTGTTCTTACAATTTCATCAACATCCTTTGACTTTATGCAAAGGGGGAAAGCATCAACATCAGCAAACTTTTTGAAAAGCGCACATTTACCCTCCATAACGGGCATACCTGCCTCGGGTCCTATATCACCAAGTCCGAGAACTGCAGTTCCGTCAGTTACAACTGCCACAAGATTGTTTCTTCTTGTAAGCTCAAAGGATTTGTTGACGTCGTTTTTTATAACAAGACAAGCCTCGGCAACACCGGGGGTGTATGCTAAAGACATATCTTCTCTTGTTTCAACGGGACAACGGGCAATTACTTCGATTTTCCCGTTCCATTCGTAATGCTTTTTTAATGAAGTTTCTTTAATGTCCATAACTATTATTCTTTGTTTGCCTGCATTTTAAGATAAGCGTTAATGAAGCCGTCGATATCGCCGTCCATAACTGCATTGATGTTACCGTTCTCAAAGCTTGTTCTGTGGTCTTTTGCAAGGGTGTAGGGCATAAATACGTAAGAACGGATCTGGCTACCCCAAGCAATTTCTTTCTGAACGCCTTTGATATCACTGATTTTGTCAAGGTGCTCACGCTCTTTGATTTCAATAAGCTTTGATTTAAGCATACGCATAGCAACCTCACGGTTCTGATGCTGGCTTCTTTCAACCTGACAGGAGCAAACAATACCTGTGGGAATGTGAGTAAGACGAACTGCGGAAGAGGTTTTATTAACCTTCTGACCGCCTGCACCTGATGAACGGTAAACGTCCATTTTGATATCTTCGGGTGCGATTTCAACTTCGATACTATCGTCAATTTCAGGCATAACTTCCAAGGATGCGAAAGAAGTGTGTCTTCTGCCTGATGCATCAAAGGGAGAAACACGAACAAGTCTGTGAATACCGCTTTCGCTCTTCATATAGCCGTAAGCGTTTTCGCCCTCAATAAGAATAACGGCAGATTTAAGACCTGCTTCGTCACCGTCAAGATAGTCAAGAGTTGAAACCTTGAAGCCGTGACGTTCACCCCAACGGTTGTACATACGGAAAAGCATCTGCGCCCAGTCCTGAGCCTCTGTTCCGCCTGCACCTGCGTGGAAAGTGAGAATAGCGTTATTTTTATCGTATTCACCTGTAAGAAGGGTTGAAAGAGTCATTGCATCAAGAGAACTGATGAATCCGTCAACACCCTCGCGACATTCGTCAAAAAGGCTTTCATCCTCTTCTTCGTTGGCAAGTTCAATAAGAGTTAATGTATCGTCAAAAACACCGCAAAGGTCATCGTAAGCCTTGATTTTGTTTTTGAGAGCTGCCATGTGCTGAGTGATTTTCTGTGAACGAGCGATATCATCCCAGAAACCGTCCTTTGCACTTTCGGATTCAAGCTCTGCCACTTCGTCTTTCATTTTCTGAAGACCGAGAGCTTCCGCAAGGTCTTTTAATTTGTTCTCATAAGAGAGAAGCTCGAGTCTTAATTCTTCAAATTGAAGCATATATACTTTCCTTTCAATAGTGGTTTTATCAATAAATAGTCTGATTTTGGTATTAACGCATACTAACCACCGGATTACATAATTTTACAAATAAATATTATACCTAAAATATTATTGTATGTAAAGAAAATATTTATATTTTTTCAAAATAAAAAAGAACTCCGCTTGAAATACAAACGAAGTTCAAAATTGATTTATTTAATATCAATTGTTTTATTATCAAAATCAACAGCAATACTGTAGCCAAAATTTTCCAATATAATTCCCAAAGAAACGTTGTCGATTATATATTCACCGTTGATTTTTCGGTGTTCGGTTTTTACATATTTATCAGAACGGAAATCTATATAATTATCATCGCCTTTGATATGCATATTTGCATGCTCAACGCTCAATATGTACATAGTATCATTAATTTCTAATGTGCAAGTGCTGTTATTATACCAAGTAAATTTGCCCCCTAACTTTTCAATGATTGGTTCAAATGGTAAGTCAACATAGTTTTTTTCGGGTTGGAATTTAATATAGTTTCCCTCTGTGATATTTTGGCCTTTTACCGTGAGCGTAATGCCAAGGGTGTTTATTTCTTCGGTGTAGTTATAAAACTCTGCCGGGTGACTTACAAATAGAACATCATTTTCTTTGACGCTTTCTTTAACATTTTCAGTATTTACCTGTGCTTGATGAGTTTCTATTACACCGCTTGTTGTTTCTGTGGGCTTTTTATCTGTTTTTAATATAGTTGAGCCTGCAACAATACCTAAAGCAATTACTAAAGCACACATTGCAATGGTAGATGCCACCAGCTTTCGGGGCTTTTTAGGTGCAGGTTCAAAGGACTTTACTCTTGCTTCAAGCCGTGTTTGCAAATATGGGTCAGGGGTGAGCTCCTTTAAACTGTTTTTAATGTCATTTTTCTTCATAGTTATAATCCTCCAATTCAATTTTTAAAATTTCTCTGCCTCGTTTGAGTCGCATTTTAACTGCCGATTTGCTTATTTTCAGTGTTTCTGCGATTTCAGGGACAGAGTAATCATTGTAATAATAAAGAATTACGGCGGATTTGTATTTTATGGGTAAGGAAAGAATTCGTTTGACAATATCAATTTTCTCATCATTATTCTTGGAATATGTAGGAAGTTTCAGTTCATCAATGGGAAGAGCTTTTCTTGATGAGCTTTTAAGAAAATTAATACATTTATTCTGTGTTGTTCTTATAAGCCAGGCTTTTTCGTGTTCTTTTGTGTTAAATTCGGGAGAGTTATAAAGAAGAGCAATGAAAACCTCTTGCAAAATATCCTCCGTATCATAGGGGTTGCCGAGAAAAACAAAAGCAATTCTGTAAAGCATTTCGCCGTATTCTTTGTATTTAGTTTGAAAGTCAATATTAGTACTCATATCGTTCTCCTTTCACTTAGAATACAATTTAAACGGGGAAATGGTCACAAATATTATAAATCTTTTTATTTAACGCACGATTAACTGTATATAAACAAAAATAATGCTATCAAAAGATAGCACTATTTTATATTTCCGTTTGCAGGGGTTTCTAAAAGTTTTCCTTTTTCTGTAAACCTTGAACCGTGGCAGGGACAATCCCAGGTGTGTTCTGCTTTGTTCCATTTTAAAGCGCAACCTAAATGCGGGCATCTTTTTGGAGTAGGTGTTAAAAGGTTTTTTACTGATTCAAAGCCGTTCACGAAAAGTTGAGGCTTTAAAATACTTCGTGACGGATTAAAGGTTTTTGCGTATGGATTTTCTTTTTCAATTATCATATCGCTTAAAATCATAGCGCTTACCATTGAATTTGTCATTCCCCATTTATTAAAACCCGTTGCAACAAACAGGTTTTTTGCACCTTTATAATAAGGTCCGATATAGGGAATATCATCAAGCGTCATACAGTCCTGAGTTGCCCAATGGGTAACCTCTTTTGCCTCGGGGTAACTAATTCTTGCAAAATCTCTGAGTTCAGTCCAGTTACCGCCCTCTTTTCCTGTTTTGTGACTACCGCCACCTAAAATCAAAAGATTTTTGTGGTTTCTGAAAGACAGTCCCTTTTCACTTTCGTCAACATACATTCCGTTAATTTGCTGAGCATTTTCCAAAGCAATAACATAGGAACGGTGCTGATACATTTTCATAAAGAAAAGACCGTGGTTATTGATAATGGGAAAATGGGTAGCTATAACCGCCTTTTTAAAATTGATTTTTCCTTTTTCGGTAATGGCAGAGTTTTCGTCAATCTTTTTTACAAAGGTGTTTTCATAAATTTTTAAATCTTTTATAATTCCTCTTACAAATTTAAGTGGATTAAATTGCGCCTGATTTTTGAATTTAATTGCGCCAATGGGTTTTATGGGTAAAGGGAGCTTGTCTTGAAATTCTGCATCAAACCCTATTTTCCATAAGGCTTTCAGTTCCTCGTCAATTAAATTCATATCTTCCAGAGCATAAACAAAATTATCTTTTTTCTCAAAATCGCAGTCGATATTTTTACAAAGTTTCTCGTATTCAAGAAGTGCTTGTTGGTTTGCATGAAGATAGATTTTTGCACTTTCGAAGCCGTTGCTTTTAAGGATTTTACTGTAACAAAAGCCGTGTTGACTTGTGATTTTTGCCGTTGTGTTGGCAGTTACTTTTTGACATATTCTGTCTTTTTCAACAACAATACAGTTAACGCCTTTTTCCTTAAGCTTATATGCAGTTAAAATTCCTGCAAGACCGCCGCCTATGATAAGAACATCAGTTTTAATATCTTCTTTAAGTGTCGAAAATTTTGGAAGCTCCGCTTCTTTTTGCCATATTGATTCCATATTATGTGTCCTGCAAATCCGCGGAGGTGATGTCGTTTTCTATGTTGTCTCTGCCAAGGTCTGTGTCAATAGTGGGGTAAGCTTCGGAAATAGGCTTTTCTTCCTTAAAGGGTTTTGAATGGAAATGTTTTTGTGTAGCTCCGTGTGAGCCCGAAATAATAGGATTTGCTTTTTCATTGGAAGTTTTCGCTTTACTTTGAATTTCAGGTACAGGGGGGATTGTGTTCCTTTCTTGTGTATGTGTCCTTTGTGGACGTTTCATTCCTTTTTTAGGCATAATTTTCACCTCGAGAATATCTTTTCCAAATAAAAAACAAATACACTATCTGCAAACAAAAATTTACAGATAGTGTATAATTACGAATTATTATAGCGATATACAAGCAAGCTTGTGCGATATATTTTAAGAATAAAATGCGATATATTTCGCTACGCTCAATGCGATATGATATAAATCCTTATTATCTCGTGCCGTCAGGCACATATCGCACCGAAGGTATATCGCATCGTCAGATATATCGCAAATCCGTCAGGATTTATATCGTTGCGACTTCCGTCGCTTAGTCCCACTCCAACCCCGTAACTGTATCAAGGTCAATTCCCTTTGTATCATGGGTTTTCTTAGCAAGAGTAATGAGCGCCGTAATAAAGCCGGGTACTAAAAGACATATTGAAATAATACCCATATACTGATTTCCGAGGATTGCGGCTAAAGGTAAGCTAATCATATATGAAAGGGCAACACCTGCTCCAACGGGAAGAAATTCTGCAGACATTGTTGAGGAGCGTAAGTTAGTGGGAGAGGATTCTCCAATCATCATAATGAGAACGTCGTTTGTTGAATAGAAGCTGCCAACAAATCCACCGCAAAGAAGACCAACAAGATAAGGGCTCCAATTGTATTTTGCGCCCAACCAGAAACCGACGAAGCAAACAAGACAGTCAAATGAAGTAACAAGAGCAGCAGCTTTTCTTCCGCCCTTGGAATCGGAAATAAAGCCCATTATAACCTGTGCAACGGAACAACCTATGGGGAACATAAGCAGAGCCGTTGTAACAGGACCCACGCTTACGAGGTTCATTATTTCATCGGTAAAGGAACCATACATACTTTCAGCATAACCATAGGACATAATAACCTGATAGTTTATAGAGCCGATAAAACCAAAGTTTGCAAGAGTTGCGGTTATGAAAAGCCAACGCAATTGTTTATGGCTCATTGCAAATTTAAATGCAGGAATAAGACCGCCTTGGGCATCGTTTGCTCTCTTCCGGCGTTTTTCTTCTAAAAGTTCTTCTTCTGTTTTATGAAGATGTTTAAGTCGTGAATCAATAAATGCATCTGTTTCTCTTGCACACATAATTGCAATAAAGCTTGTAACAAGACCAACAATTGCAGGAATAAGATAAACATTTCTCCACTGCGACGCTTCTGCCATAAGAAGTCTTCTTAAAACAGGTACAAGCATAACGCTCATATTTGCAAAAAATTTGATTGAAGAATAAACCCTTGCTCGGTGCTTTGAGGGGGCGGATTCCATAATATAAACAACATGCATATCGTGGGGAATGAAGAACTGAACAAGAACTGCACCTATAAAGTATAGGAAAATGTTGTTGGAAAGGAAAATAACAAGCATGGCAAAGCTCATACCGAAGGTGTTGATTATAAGAAATTTCTTTCTGCCGAGGCGGTCAGCAAGAGGTCTGTAAAGGAGGCCTACCGCCTGAAACGGCACAACGAGAATTGAAAGAATATCAAGAAGTGCTACGGAGCTATCACCGAATTTTGCAAATAAATCGTTGGCAATTTCCGTTTTCATCAAAGTACCTATTTGAGATGCAATTTCATCGGTGGCATAAATGAGAGTAATGATAAAAACAAGATATGCAAAATAATAACTGCGCTTTGGTCTCGCTTTCTCTTTTTCCCATTTTGCAATTTCTTTTTGTTTTTTCAGTTCTTTTTTCTGAAGCTTTTCGGGAGTAAGTTCTTTAACTTTCATAAGAATTCTCCTTATTTTTTTAATCTTATTACATTCCAACTGAATGGTTTAAGTTCAGCAGTAAGAGTGGAATTGTCAATTTCAGGCAATGGATTGTTGTGTGGCTTAACGGCTATATTGTCAAAGGTGTTTTCTGTTTTTTTATCATAACCGTCCATTGAAATGAATTCAAAAGGCTTGTAACCCTCGAAATCCATAAGATTTACATCTAAAAGAACATTTTCATCAAGGCTTTTGTTAACACAGAAAATTGTCATTTCTTCCTTTTCTTCGTCAAATGTTGCAATGGATTCAATATAAGGTACATCGGTAAATTGTTTGCAGTCGTATTTCGGGCAGTCTACAAGGGGAAGAAGAGCCGAACCTCTGCCGTAGTTTGAAAGATGCATAAAAGGGAAGTAAATAGTCTGCTCGAATATACCTCCGCCGGTTTTTGTGAAAATAGGAGCGATAACATTTACAAGCTGAGCAAGGCATGCAATTTTAATTCTGTCACAATGGCGGAGAATGGTAATGAGCATTGAGCCCACAACAAGAGCATCTTCAAAATTATAAATATCTTCAAGGCGGGGTGGGGCGATGCTCCATTTTTCGAAGGGTTGGTTATTGGAGTGATACCAAACATTCCACTCATCAAAGGAAAGGTTTATTGTTTTCTTTGAACGCTTTTTGGCTTTAACATAGTCGCAAGCGCAAATAACCGAGTAAATGAATTCATCAAGCTCAAGGCTTTTTGCCAGAAAGCTTGGTGTGTCGTCTGCGCGGTTTTCGTAGTATTGGTGAAGTGATACATAATCAATACTGTCGTAAGCAATATCAAGGCTTTCAACCTCCCACTGACCGAAGGTGGGGGAGTTTCTGCTGGATGAACCGCAAAGGACAGTTTCAATGGAATTATCCGTCCATTTCATCATTTTTGAGGCTTCAAGGGCAACCCTTCCGTATTCTGTAGCGGTTTTTGCGCCCATCTGCCAACCACCGTCCATTTCGTTACCTAAGCACCAAAGCTTTATATTATGGGGGTCTTCAACTCCGTGAGCAATTCTCAAATCGGACCAATATGTATTGGATTTATGATTGCAGTATTCAACCATATTTCTTGCTTCCTCGGGTCCTCTTGTGCCCAGGTTTACAGCCATCATACATTCGGCATTTGCTTTTTTGCACCAATCAAGAAATTCATTGGTGCCAAAAAGATTGGGTTCTGTTGTGCCCCAAGCCAAGTCGAGCCTTTGGGGACGGGTTTCAATCGGACCTACACCGTCCTCCCAATTGTAGCCGGAAACAAAATTACCGCCCGGGTAACGTACAATAGGGACATTCAGCTTTTTAACTAATTCAATAACGTCTTTTCTGAAGCCTTTTTCATCTGCGGTAGGGTGGTCGGGTTCATAAATACCGCCATATACCGCTCTTCCGAGATGCTCAATAAAAGAGCCGTAAATTCTTTTATCAATTTCTCCTATGCGGAATTCTTGGGCGAGTGTTATTTTTGCTTTCATATCTGGTGGCACTCCTTTTGCCTTGTTATAAATTTACTATATCACATATATTAAAAAAGAGCAATAAAAAACACTGCCGTTAGCAGTGAAAAAGGCAAAAGAATTCATAAATGAAATAACCCTTGGCCGACGCTTTCTCTTTACGTCCCCGCCAAGGGTTATTTCTGTTCTATTTTAATATCTAACATCTTTTTATTTACCTCTCTTTCTTTGGTTAAGACGTCTTACTCCACTCTCTACGAAACCTATTTCGAAACACACTTTTTATATACGTATCTATATTCATTCTCGTAAGTGAGAAACCCTTTTGTTTTGAAATAATTTTCATTCTATGAAGTTTTCAGTCTTTCGGTTCTTTTCCTGAGTATTCTTTTTCCCCGAACCGTAGGTCTTTCACCGGAACACCGGACTCACCCTTTCTGGTTTTTATTTTGTTTTAAGATTAGGTTTTATTTGTACATCGGAACCACGCTTTCTTTTGAAATTAGGTTTTTACTTGTACATTGGACTCACCCTTTCTTTGTCTATATAATAGCATGGAAAAAACGGTTTTTCAATACGTAATATTGTATAAAGTTCACACAAAGCATATGTGTAAAACAGAGGTTTTTGTGAACAGGAGATAAAAATTCGTGTTAAATTATTGACAATCTTTTGGTGGTATGTTATACTGAATCTGTTGTTTGATTGAAAAAGTATGTTCCCGAGAGGTCAAAAGCCTTTCGGGAACTGTTATTTATATTAATTTATATAACACCGTAAAAATGCACGATATTCATATCCTCGGGCATATAAAGTCCGTGGCTGCCGCAACCGCCGTCAATTTCGTGGCAACCATGGTCGGGGGCAAAGCCTATAAGAGTTTTATGGTCTTTCCAGTTATCTTTTACTGCCTTTGCCAGAGTTTCGAAGGCTTTAATATTGTGTTTGAGAGCATCAATTGACTCTTCGCTTTCAGGACCGTAGCGGTGCATTGTACCGTCATAGTTTCCGTTGTAAACGGCAATAAGGTCATATTTATCTTCTTTAATAAGTTCGATAGCTTTTTCATTAGCTTCGTCGGGAGTTTCAACAATGAAATAGTCCATTTCTCTTTCAAGGAAAATTTTAGACATACTGTCATTACCTGTTGAAACGATGCAGGGCTTTTTACCTGCTCTTATAAGTGCATCAAAGACGGAATCGGTTTTTATAACGGGTTTCGTGTAAGACTGTATTCCGTGAACCTCGGGAGTTGCACCTGTGTACATTGTGCCGAAGCAAACGGGAGTAACAGAGGGCATAACAGATTGCAAGGGCAGAGTAACGCTTGTGTTAAGCATTACGGGAGTGAAAAGGGGAGCGTATTTTTCAAAAATCCAGAGGGCTACCGCATCGGGGTTATACATTAAAATTCTGTCAACAGCCATTCCCTCGCAAAGCGTTGCAACTGCTTCTAATGGGTCGTTTGCTTCTTTGGGTTTCTCCACACCTAAAGCGGAGCAAAGAGAAGCCGCAACGCTTGTTAATTTAAGTTCACAAAATACATCTTGCATAAGAATCACCTTTCAAATTCAAACTATATGAAATTATATCACAGGTATTTCTTGGTTACAAGGTGGAATTCATCATGTTAACACTCTTTTTTGTTGTTCATATACTGATTATGACAAAATAAAACGGAGTGTGGTAATGTGAATGCTTTTGACGATTTTTGTTCTGTGTTCAGAAGACGAGCGGATGCAGTAGCTTTTATTAACGGTAGTCCCGATTTTCCGAAAATTAAGGGTCGGGTTTTATTTTATCAATTGCGAAACGGTGTAATAGTAAGAACGGAGATTTCGGGACTTCCTCAAGGTACATCTTTATGTGATAATCCCATATATGCTTTCCATATTCACGGCGGTGAAGAGTGTTCGGGAAATGAAACTGACTATTTTGCAAATGCGGACGGACATTATAATCCCGAAAACTGTACACATCCATACCATGCAGGTGATTTACCGCCCTTGTTCGGTGTTAACGGGAAAGCTTTTTCTGCATTTTTAACAGACAGATTTAAAGTTTCAGAAGTTTTTGGAAAAACCATAATTGTTCATAGCAAACCCGATGATTTTACAACTCAACCATCGGGCAATGCAGGAGAAAAAATTGCTTGCGGGGTTATAACACCGACAGCAAGGCATTGAAATAAATATAAAAATAAGTGGCTGTAGTCAATATTACAGCCACTTGGTTTTATTAGGATGCTTCAAATTCACTTGTTTGAGAACCAACAGTTACTTTGTAGGTTTCACCTTTTTGCATTTCAGGAGTACTGATGATAACTACATTAAAGGAAAGTTCAGGAGAATACGAGATAATTGTATTACCTAATTTATCTTTTACTACGATGTTGGTATTAGCTTGTTGAGTTCCTGCATTGATGGCAATCACACCTTGGTTTTCTGAATCACTAAAGGTCTGTGCCATACCCGATGCGCCTGTTCCGATAAAGGTACCGCCGGAAATAACTGCGCTAACGTCGTAGTCGAGAGTTGCGGTATCGCCTACTGTTGGTCCGATAACGACCGTGTAACCACCAGAGATTTCTAAAGTTCCGTTGGCATCTATTCCGTCGCCGGAAGCGTTAATATGAAGCTTACCGCCTGAAATTACTATGCTACCGTTGGAAGAACCGCCCATCATACCGCCGCCACCACCGAACATTCCGTTATCACGACCGCCGAAACCGCTGGAGTCAGTTCCGCCTGCGGCATTTAAGCCGTCATCGGATGCAACCAGGGAGATGTCTCCGCCTGAAATTGAAATGTCAAGAGCCTCGATACCCTCATAGCTTTCAGTGATGTTTATTGTTCCGTCTGTGATTTTAAGTTTTTCTTCAGCGTGAATTCCATCGTCACCGGTGGCGATTTCAAAAGTACCGCCGTTAATAGTTAAAGAGGAATTTGAATGAAGAGAGTCATCAGCAGAATTGATGTTGAAAGTGCCGTTTGAGATAACAAGGTTTCCCGTGGTTTTTATACCTTTTATACTCGTGCTTTCATCGGAGTCAGTTGCATCGGTAGAGGTTGTGTCGGAAAGGCTCATTCCTGTTGCGCGTCCGCCTTTTCCCATTCCTCCGCGGTCATTCATTCCGCCGCCCATTCCGCCGCCGAAATTCCCCCAGGAATCAGAACTTGTTTTTGATCCGTTCTCGCTACCGCCGCCGGCAAGGATTTCTATATCACCGTCTTCGATTTGAGCGTAAGCTCCGGCACTTATGCCATCGCCCTCGGCTTCAATTGAAATATTACCGCTTTTCATATAGAAAAAGCCTTTTGAAGAGTCATCGGAGTTTTCGGTGTGAATACCGTCCTTGCCCGATGAAACGGTAAGAGTAGCATCGGCAATTCTTACGCTGTCGTTGGCATCAAGACCGTGGGAAGCGGAGCTTACGGTGTAAGTTCCGCCTGTGAAAACCAGATCATCCTTGCAGACAATTCCGTGATCTGCAGGGGAGGTAACTGTAAGACTACCCGAACCGTTAAAGGTCAGGTCCTGTTTTGAAAATACCGTACCATCAATATTATTATCATCAATCTGAACGAATTCGCCACCGTTTGAAAGCGTGTTTTCGCTACCCTCCGGCAAGGTTACAAAAACCTTGTCGGCATTAAGAATGTATAATGGTGCACAGGTTTCGCTTGTAATGCTTACACCGTCAAAAACAAGTTGGGGTTTGTCTGACTCTTCTGCATCAATTATTATCATACCGTTTGAAAGAGTACCTGAAAGAATGTAAGTTCCTTCATCGGTAATTGTTACGGTACTGCCGTCAATTTTAACGGTATCTGCATCACAGCTTGCGGAGGAACCGTTTAATTTTATAGCTATGGCTGACGCTTCGTCATAATCGGTTTTAGTATCGCGCTTTGAAAACATATCTTCGTCAGATACTGTTATTTCTTCCTTTGTTGAATCTGCGCTTTCTGTAGTTTGAGTATTATTTTCAGTATCAGAATTACTTGAATCGGGTTTTTGACAACTGGAAAATACTAATAAAGCGCACATAATTAATGATAAAATTTTTAAAAATTTCATAATAACTCACTTTCTTAAAGCTCAGTATTAACGGTTGCTTGTTTGGAAACGGTTATTTCAAGGTTTCCGTTTCTGCAACGGAGCTTGTCAATTAATTCTTTTTCATCTTTGTGGTTTTTGAGAATAATATCATAGGTAAGTCTAAACATACTCCCCATATTTGTTGTTTTAACCTGAGTCAATTCATATGCGCGGGTGTATTGGGACAATAAATCATCAAAAACACCTGAATAATCCAAATCCTCGGGAATAACTATTCTTAAAGATTTATAAAGCTCTGCATTTTTCTTTGAACCGAGATTCAAGGAATTGTAAAGGACAAATACTGCTGAAAGAATTATTGTAAAAAGAAGAGCGTAAGCGAGGTAACCCATACCTGCGATTAATCCTGCACCCATTGCCAGGAAGAGAATGCAAATTTCTTTTGCTGTTCCCGGAACAGAGCGGAAACGCACAAGACTGAATGCGCCTGCAACGGCAACACCTGTTCCCACATTACCGTTTACCATCATAATAACAACGCAAACTACTGCAGGGAGCAGTGCAAGAGTTATTACAAAGCTTTTTGTGTATCGGGTTTTATACATATAGCCAAGAGCCATAATAAGCCCTGCCACCAAAGAAATTCCAAGGCAGAGTAAAAAGTCGGTTATGGTTATAACCGAGGTTGTTGCAGAGTCAAAAAGACCGTTAAAGAAAGTATCAAGCATTTTAAATGCCCTCCTTTTTTATTATTGGATAAATATAATCACGGTATGCAGTTCCGTATTTTGAAAAAGATGTTTTATAAATATGATTTTCTGAGAGAACTTTTGTCATCCACAAAGGGATTCCTCCGGAGCATTTCAATTCCATAAGAACAAAACCGTCTTCCAATAGCGGAGTACCGTATGCTTCAGATTTTAAAGACAAGTCTTCCATTCTGAAAAGAATATTATCATCAAAGGTTAATCTGAAATCGCTTTTTTCTTTTGTGAAATAAGCTTCTCGTTCATATGATAAAAATATTACAGGGTGAAGATTTTTGTAGTATTCAAGGAAATAGTCAATTTCTTTTGAAATCTGAGTATTTTTATTGCAATGCTCATTATTACTAAGCCAAGCCATAGCTTCTTCTTCCGGCAAGGAGATTCGACGTTTGTAAACCACGTGTTGATACTTCTTTTTCAGTTCAACGAAAACGGTGTTGTTGGAGTCTGCCTTGCAATAGCTTCTGACTCGTAATTTTTCTTTATATGCAGGCTTTTCAATGGAACGCCGAATGAGAAGATAATCATCCGTATCGTAATATAAATTTCTTATTGTAGTGCGTCCGTATTTGTCAAGTGCCATATAGGGGTTTATGGCATCGAGGATTTTTTCTTTTTGTTCTTTTGTTATCAGGTATTTCAATTCATACCGTTTGAAAACTGTTTGAAACGCCATAGAAACTCCTTTTCGTGTTATTTCACAGTAAAATATACTTCCCAAACCTTAAATGAACTAAAAATTTTAATTACATTTAATGTAAAGATATTATTTTTATAATGAATTTTCTGTTAAGGTATGTTAAAATATTTGTGAAGGACGGTGCGCTATGAGAATTTTACTTGCAGAGGATGAAAATGCACTTGCAAAGGCACTTGTGAAAATTTTCGAAAGAAATAATTACTCCGTTGATTCGGTTGACAACGGAGAAGATGCGTTAGACTATATCAGGGCAGGGGATTACGATGTTGTGATCCTTGATGTTATGATGCCCAAAGCAGACGGTATTACGGTTCTTAAAAAAATTCGTGCAGAGGGAAACCGGGTTCCCGTTCTTATTTTAAGCGCAAAATCGGAGGTTGACGATAAGGTTCTCGGTCTTGACAGCGGAGCGGATTATTATCTGACAAAACCTTTTGATACAAAGGAACTCCTTGCAACTGTAAGAGCAATCACAAGGGTGCAAACTTCCGGTGATACAAAAATCAGCTTCGGCAACATTACACTTGACAGGGCAACCTTTGAACTCAGTTCCCCCACAGGAAGCTTCCGTTTGGCAAATAAAGAATTTCAAATGCTTGAAATATTTATGACAAATCCCCGATATGTAATCTCCGCTGAAAAGTTTATGGAGAAAATTTGGGGCTTTGATACCGAAGCGGAAATTAATGTTGTTTGGGTATATGTTTCCTATCTTCGTAAAAAATTAACGGCTCTTAATGCTAATGTTCAAATAAAAGCTTTAAGGAATGCAGGGTATTCTATGGAGGAAGCCGATGATTAAGAAATTAAAAATCAAATTCATTGTTTTGTCTATGTCGGCGCTTTTTTTACTTCTCACAGTAATTGTCTCGGGTATGAATTTAATGAACTACAATTCAGTTGTTTCCGAGGCAGACCAATTGTTACAGCTTTTGTCCCAGAATAAAGGGGATTTCTCCGGCTTTAAAGATGGTTTTCCCGGCAAACTGGACGAGCTACCACCTCATATGTCACCTGAAACACCCTATGAATCAAGATATTTTTCTGTTGTAATTGATGTTTCGGGAGAGGTTTATGAAATTGAAACAGGACAGATAATAACCGTAAACGAAAATCAAGCGATTGAGTACGCCAAAAAAGCTATAAAGGACAAAAACGGTAAAGGCTTTGCAGGGGATTTCAGATATCTCTGCTCAAAGGAGCAAAACGGCACAAGAATTATATTTTTAGATTGTGGCAGACGTTTAAACTCTTTCCATGAATTTTTAAAGGCAAGTATAATTATGTCGGTCATAGGCTACATAATAGTATTGCTTATTATGGTTGTGCTTTCTGAGAAGATAATTAAACCCATTTCTGAAAGCTATAAAAAACAAAAGCAGTTTATTACGGATGCAGGTCATGAAATAAAAACACCCTTGACAATTATTAATGCAAATCTTGATTTGATTGAAATGGAAATCGGGGAAAACGAATCTCTTTCCGACATCAAAACTCAAACCAAGCGCTTGACCACCCTTACCAATGATCTTGTGTATCTTTCAAAAATAGAAGAAGCGGATAAAGATATGATTAAGGTTGAATTTCCTTTATCGGATTTGGTTTGGGAAACAGTTTTACCCTTTAATGCTTTAGCACAAACACAAAATAAAGAATTAATTGTAAATATTCAACCGATGCTGTCCTTTTGCGGAAATGATAAGGCAATTGAGCAGTTAGTAAGCATTTTAATGAATAATGCTTTAAGATATTCTCAAAACGGAGGACAGATTGCAGTTAATTTGGTGAAGAAAAATAAGCAGATACAATTAAATGTTTTTAACACAACAAAAGATTATGTATCACAAGAAAGTCTAAACTATGTATTTGACCGTTTTTACAGAGCAGATGCTTCGAGAAACTCCGAAAAAGGCGGCCACGGAATAGGTCTTTCTGTTGCAAAGGCAATTGTTGAAGCCCATAACGGAAAAATTAAGGCGTATACAAATGACGGGCAGTCGTTTAATATTGAAGTTGTTTTTACTTAAAAGGTGCATTATGAAAAAAGACGAAATTATTTCAGAAGAAAAAGCAAAAGATAAAAAGAATAAAATTTTAAAAAGGCTGATAGCAACAATTATTGTTTTTGCATTGTTGTTTGGTGTGTGCGTTTGGTATGTAAACGATTATTACAGAGCGGATTTAGGCGCAATTTCTGCTTTTTCATCTGCCAGTGATATAAAAAGAGAAACTCTTGATAACGGTACAATTGTATATGCACCTGAAAATGCTGAAGTCGGTCTGATTTTTTATCCCGGCGGTAAGGTTGAATATACGGCATACATTCCTTTGATGGAAGCGTGTGCTTCAAAGGGTATAATGTGTGCACTTTTAGAGATGCCTTTTAATTTGGCTGTGCTTGATGTAAACGCCGGAGAGGGAATAAAGGAGTTATATCCCCAAATTGAAAATTGGTATATGGGCGGACATTCTTTAGGCGGTTCAATGGCGGCAAGCTACCTTGCAGACAATGTTAATGATTTTGATGGGCTTATTTTACTTGGTTCTTATTCGACAGCAAATTTATCTAAAGAAAATATAAAAGTCCTTTCAGTTTACGGTAGCGAGGATAGGGTTATGAACCAAGAAAAATATGATGAAAATAAAATAAATTTGCCGACAGATTTTTCCGAAAAGGTAATTGATGGTGGTTGCCATGCTTATTTTGGTATGTATGGTGAGCAGGACGGTGACGGCACACCAACTATTACAAATGAAACGCAAATTGAAAAAACCGCAGAAGCAATAAAGAAATTTATAGAATTAGTATGAATTACATTTAATGTCAATAGACAAAAGGTTATATACAATAGTACCAAAACTCTTGAATAAAAATTGAAAATCTCATAAATTGTGATATAATTTATTTCAAATCAGTTTAAGAACCGAGAGATAGAGAATGAGTAAAACGCAAATTAAGGATTTTACAAACGGCAACATAACAAAACAGCTCGTAGTCTTCGCCTGGCCATTGTTCCTGTCAAATCTTTTGCAGGTTGTCTACAATATGGTAGATATGATGGTTGTTGGGAATGTCTTGGGTAAAGTGGGCGTTTCGGCAGTTTCCGTAGGTGGCGATGTGTCCCATCTTCTGACATTTATTGCAATGGGATTTTCCAATGCAGGTCAGGTGCTTATTGCCCAGTATATAGGTGCGAAAGAACGCAATAAAATAGGCAAGTTTGTCGGAACAATGAGCGGATTTTTAGCTGTTAGTTCGATTTCTCTTAGTATATTGGGATTGGTTTTTCAAAATCAACTGTTAACTCTTATGAATACTCCTGCCGAAGCCTATGAGGGTGCGGTCAGTTATTCGACTATTTGTATGGTAGGACTTGTGTTTACATACGGCTACAATGCAGTAAGTGCAATTCTTAGAGGTATGGGTGACAGTAAGCATCCCTTTGTTTTCATAAGTATTGCAGCGGTTTTAAATCTTGTACTTGATATTATTTTTGTTGCTACTCCTCTTAATATGGGTGCAGGCGGTGCGGCTCTTGCCACGGTAATCAGTCAGGCAGTAAGCTTTGTTTTGTGCGTTATTTTTCTCGTCCACAACAGAAAGCAGTTTGAATTGAATGTTCATATTAAAGATTTTGTTCGTTGGGATAGTGGGATGCTTTCAGCGCTTTTGAAACTGGGTGCACCAATGGCAATAAAAACCGCATCTATTCAGGTGTCAAAATTGTTTGTTAATTCGTGGATTAATTCCTACGGAATTGCTGTTTCTGCTTTTGCAGGAATTGCAAACAAGATTTCAAGTATAGCAAACCTTATATCAACCGCAATGAATACCGCAGGCTCTACAATGGTGGGGCAAAATATTGCGGCAAAAGAGTTCGGGAGAGTTAAAAAAATTCTTAAGCAGTTAAGTGTTATAACTCTGTCGGTTGCATCTGTAATGTCCGTATTTATTTGTTTGTTCCCGGAAGAAATATTCGGGATTTTTACAGATAAAGCCGATGCGGATGTTCTTGCTATCGCAGGAGGATATGTTCCTATAGCGGTGCTTCTGTTTTTCGGTGCGGCATTGCGCTCAACAATGAACGCCCTTTTAAACGGAAGCGGTAACTACAAAATTAATTTTGTAACAGCAATTCTTGACGGAATTGTTATGCGAATAGGATTGGCGCTTTTATTCGGTCTCGCACTTAACATGAAGCATTACGGCTTTTGGCTCGGTGACGCTCTTGCAGGGTTTACGCCGTTTTTTATTGGTGTTGTGTTTTATTTTACGGGACTTTGGAAAAAAGGTAAAGAAAAATAAAAACGTCGGAAGGGTTTGCCCTTCCGATGTTTTTTATCTTTCAAATTCGTGTTCCTTAACGTATTCAAGAAATGCTTTCATTGAATTTGAAATCCATTTATTTTTATGGTAAATCAATTGCTTCCATATATCTGTTTTTATATCATAAACATCAAGATAAACTAATTTTCCTTCTTTTATTTTTTCGGCTGTTGCAAAATACGGCAAGAATGAAATGCAATCCTCATTTTCTTCAAGTAGTTTTGTAATTATATCGGTTCTTCCTACCTCAAGTACAGGAGAGATTTCAATGGATTTTTTTGCAAGCTCCTTGTCAAAAATCCTTCTGTAGCCCATACCTTTTTCTGTCAGTATGAATGGTTGGTCTGCAATATCTTTTATTGATATTTTCTTCTTTTCGGCGAAAGGAGAGCTAGCATTAGCAACAAAATTCATTTCAATATGCTCTTCTTTTGCAATGACATAGTCCTTCTGATAAATGTGGTTATCAAGTGTAATTATGGCATCGGCTTCGTTACGGTCGAGCATTGTAAACATTGCTCCGGTATCGGCATTGGTGAATTTTAAATCTATTCCGGGGTAATGGCTGTGAAAGTCAAGATAGTTTGTAAGAAGCATATCTTCGCAGACGGAGTCAGGAGTAACAAAGTGAATAAAGCCTTTCAGATCTTTGGGAGAATTCATATTTTGCATAAATTCATCTGTAAGGTTATTTATATTTTGAGCGTATGTTAAAAGCTCTTTTCCTTTATCGGTTAATGTTATGGTATGGTTTATACGTTCAAAAAGGAGACAGTCAAGCTCGGTTTCCAGCTGCTTGATTTGAAAGGATACCGTTGATTGAGAATAGCCCAAAACTTCTGCAGCTTTTGTAAAACTATTCATTTCTGCAACCTGTACAAAAGTAATTAAATTTCTTATTTCCATGTTTTCCTCCAAATCGAATTTTTCGATGATGTTTATCTAAACTATTTGTTTTATTTATGATCGGATGTATTGTATACTAATCTTCGGCAAAAAACAATACTTAGGAGGAAAAACAATGTCAGAAATTAAATTTTACAACAGAACCCCTGTGCCCGTTGAAATGCACAAGGTTAAAATAGTTCAGAAGCTTTCACTTTTACCTGCAAAAGAGCGTTTAGAAAAGCTTAAAGAAGCCGGTTTCAACACATTTATGCTCCATAACGGCGATATCTTTATGGATATGCTTACCGACTCAGGCGTTAATGCAATGAGTGATAATATGCAGTCTGCAATGCTCCGTGCTGATGATGCTTATGCAGGTAGCGAAACATTCTACAGAATGAACGAAAAATTAACAGGAATTTTCGGTATGAAATACCTTCTTCCTGCTCATCAGGGAAGAGCTTGCGAGCA
>CAZUZV010000039.1:0-13430 GCA_964624385.1 uncultured Eubacteriales bacterium
TATGAAAAAGCATCTTTAGGTGATGCGATATGGGCTTCTTTTTCGTCTATGAAAATCTGACCATCATCGGGGAAATAAATACCCGAAATCATATTCATAAGAGTTGTTTTACCGCTTCCGTTTTCACCTAAAATGGAAAGAATCTCACCACGATATGCGGTAAGATTAACATTTTTGTTGGCAACTACTTTGCCAAAGGTTTTTGTAATGTTTTTTAATTCAATAGCTGGTTGTTTAGCCACGATAAACCTCCATTCTTTCACCCTAATTCTCAAGAAATGGTTATAGCTTGATGTTATAGCCATTTCTTCAAAATTAGTCTGAGGCGAGAGTTTCCTCCCGTCTCAGACATTTTTATATATTAGCCGTAGTTTCTGTCAAGAAGAGTGATACCATCGATTTCAACATCGAAGTAAGGAGCTGAACGGTGTTTGGATTCATAGAATACGCCGTCTTCAATAGCTTCTGTATCTTTTGTGAAGTCAGCATCAGTATCAACATCAGCTAAATAGCTTGTTAATGTTTCACCGTTAACTGTCCAGTTTGCTGTATCAAATACATTGATTGAACCGTCAAGAAGTTTAGCCTTAACATCAGCAATCTTTTCTGCAGTGCCTTCAGCAGCAGCGGTTTCATTGATTTCAGTGAGAACAACTGAACCGGTTTCAATTGTACCTGTCCAGTCAGTGTCGATTTCTTCGCCGTTCTGTACACATTCGATCATATATTTGAAGTAAGGTGTCCAGTCGATTCTTGAAGAAACGATGAATGTGTTGGGGCATGCAGCAGCAGTTGAACCGTTGTAGGAAACGTTGGGAACACCTGCAGTTTCGCAAGCTGTGGGAGCGCCCATTGAGTCAGCATGCTGGCTGATAAGAACGCAACCGCCGGAAATAAGAGCCTGAGCAGCTTCTTTTTCAAGCTGTTCGTCATACCAAGAACCTGTGAATTTAACATCCATTGTAACTGTGGGGCAAACTGATTTTGCACCAAGGTAGAATGATGTATAACCTGACATAACTTCTGCAAATGTGAAAGCGCCGACATAACCCATTTTTGCTTCGTCAGCTGTGATATCGCCTGCATCGATCATTTCGTTGAGCTTGAGACCTGCAGCAACACCTGCAAGGTATCTGCCTTCATAGATAGATGCAAAAGCGTTGTGGAAGTTAGCAAGCTCTACTGTGTGAGCCTGAGTACCTGTTGCATGGCAGAACTGAACATCGGGGTATTTTTCAGCAGCATCAATAAGGAATGATTCGTGACCGAAGCTGTCTGCGAAGATGATGTCGCAACCGTCAACTTCAATAAGCTCAACAGCTGCATCGTAGCAGTCTTTAGATTCAGAGATCTGAGTTTTCTGTGCGTATTCAACGCCCATTTCCTCACAAGCTGCTTTTGCAGCGTCCATGAAGTTTTTGTCATAAGTTGACTGTTCATCATGAAGGAAGATGAAACCAACTTTTACTTCAACTGCTGCATCGGCACCTTTTGTTTCATCGTCTGCGGGTGTTTTCTCGCCACAAGCTGTGAAGCAACCAACTACCAATACAAGAGCAAGGCAGAGAGCGAGAACTTTGCTGAATTTTTTCATTCTGTTTTCCTCCGTTTTTCTTTGGATTTTTTATTTTCAGCAATCGATATCAGGTCTGAATGTGATTTTTCCGTCACACATACTGTCAACGATTGCTAAAGACCTAACTTTGTAGCCCTTTTCGCGTAATTCTTTACCGCCGGGCTGGAAACCCTTTTCAATGGCAATGCCTATTCCGACAACCTCTGCCCCTGCTTGTCCGATAATATCAATGAGAGCGTTGCAAGCGTTACCGCCTGCCATAAAATCGTCGATAATAAGCACCTTGTCATTTTCGTTAAGATATTTTTTGGAGATTTTCATTTGGTATTCTTTAGCGTGAGTGAAAGAATAGCATTTTGCAGAATAAACATCGTTGCCGACATTCTTGTGGTCGCCTTTTTTTGCAAAGAGAGCGGGGATACCGAACTGCAAAGCAGTAGCAACTGCCATAGAAATTCCGGAAGATTCGATTGTAACAACCTTTGTTGCACCGCAGTCTTTGAAAAGGCGGTAAAACTCCTTGCCCATTTCGTTAATAAGAACAGGGTCAATCTGGTGGTTAAGGAACATATCAACTTTTAAAATATCTGTTCCGATAGCGGTTCCGTCTTTTGCAATTCTTTCTTCCAAAAGCTTCATTAAAAAATCTCCTGTTTGTTAAAAAATATTCACAGAATGATTATACATATATTAGTCGTTTATTGCAAGAGGTAATTTTATTATTTTGCAAAATTCGACAATATGCGGAGTCGTCTATGCTGTCCCATTCTACTTCTGACTGAACGAGCGACGCGTTACCGATAACAGTCATACAGCTAAACGCCATAATGAGAGCAAGAACCAAGCTCAACAATTTAGTTGATTGTTTCATAAAGTTTTACCTCCGTATTTTTAGTATGTGTATGGAAGTGTGATGTGTTTGCCGAGATTTACCCGCAGAGCAGCGTCGTCTAAGCTGTCCCATGCTACTTCTGACTGAACGAGCGCCGCGTTACCGATAACAGTCATACAGCTAAACGCCATAATGAGAGCAAGAACCAAGCTGCAAGTGGAAGTTTCGGGACCTGCGGTCAGTATTGTGAATTTTGTAATTCATTATTTAATTGCTCACTGATAACGTAGGGTGCTTCTTGAAACCTACCGAAAAATGCAAAATCTAAAACGCAAAAATTCGGGTTTGTGACGCAGTATAATTGTAGATAGCAAATTGCACAAAGGAAATTTGTTAAATTACTGAAAACGAATTGGTGATTTTGTTGAAAGTGTAAAGCGCAATATCTTTACAGTGACTCAAGCAACACGATGTGTTTAGTGAGAAAAGTCAAAGAAATGTCGTTTTACAAGGCGTTTGATGTGGTTTTGTCTGTGTCGTTTGGGACGCAACTTGTAAAGTTGGATAACTTTACAACACAAATTGTGCAAATTGCACAATGAATGTTACGGAAAAGTAATTTTAAAATGAGGTGAAGTTTATCGTCCTTGGTTGCCCTCGGATAAACAGGGGTGAATGGCTCCGTGTCACTTTTACTCATCGGTATCTGCCATATAAAAGCCGGCGTCCGTTAACTGAAAAATACAACAAAATTACCAAAATTCGTCAAAAAATCCTCCTCGCGCACGTACGCGTAACTAATTATATAATAAAAATACATAATTTTTTTTCGCCAAACTATTGACAAGCCGTTATGGTTATTGTATTATTATCGTGACCATAAGGTTGGGGCAGTGGGGGTATTATGCCCTCAAGCCAAGAACGGCGGATTTTCTGCTGTGGCTTATGAGGCACAATTTCGGTCAAACAAAACAAATGTTCGGTAAAGAAAAACGTCGGCGGTTTTTTCGTCGCAAGCGACGAAAAAACGATTGAACCTATTCCCGGCTGAGTCGAGTGTTTGTTTTGTTTGATCGGAAAAGGTCAGTACCTCTCCTGTCTTATAAAGTGTGTGGGCGCTAAAGTGCACAAAGCGATGCTGCAGGGTGCGGCAGCGGTGGAGTGCCGGCGGTCGGAAACGGCTATACGCTCACCGCTATGCGCTCTGAGTAATTCAGCGCTGTGCACTTTGTACATACGGCCCACGGTTAATCAACATCCTTCGTATGAAGCCTTCCGGGCTTTATGCTTTTGGAAATCTATGAAAGGGGGACTGTGCGACAGAAATGTTTTTCCGCAATCGGTGCGTGTTTGCGGTTATTCGTTTTTAGTTAACGCACGCGTATTTTTGTATTGGCGTACTAAAAATATGGAGGTAAAACTTTATGAAACAATCAACTAAATTGTTGAGCTTGGTTCTTGCTCTCATTATGGCGTTTAGCTGTATGACTGTTATCGGTAACGCGTCGCTCGTTCAGTCAGAAGTAGAATGGGACAGCATAGACGACTCCGCTCTGACACCCGAACAGGTAGCAGACCTCGCTCTTGACTTGGTAGATAACGATCTTCTTGCCGGTATGGAAACAATTGACCTTTCCATCATCGGTTCGCTTAGACTTAACTCTATCAACAACATCGCAACAGATATTATCGACTTGCGTTGTAGCTTTATATGGACCATCGGTTCAGGCCTTCTCGGAGACCTCGCTGATTTGGATTTCACTCCTCTCAACCAGGATAATTCTGTTGGTTGGTCTCTCTTCTCCAGTAATGCAAGTCCAATCCAGAGAAGCCAGGGTGACCTTTATGTTGTAGGTCAGCTCCTTAAATTCATCGGTAACTCTACCAATGCCGGCATTCTTTCCAAGGTTGCTTACGGTATTGGTACAGACAGCGGTGTTGACCTTGGTCTTATCGACAGCTTCCTTTCCCTCGGTGACCTCGGTGATGATTTAGCTAACATCCCCAATATGGTTGTTGAAATGATTTACGATATGCTCGTTTACGGTTCATATAACACAGATTATGAAAACGAGAGCTATCCTTCTCTTGAGGATCTTGAAAACGCAGGCTCTGCCCTTCCTACAGATATGGACTCACTTGATGAGATCCTTAACAACGCTCTTCTTAACCTTCTTATTAATCCTCAGGATTATACATGGGTTGATGAAGATGAAGACGGCGAAGCAGAAACAAAGGATTGGGACGAAGGCTCAGTTATTCTTCCCGGCGTTGCTGAATGGACAGCAACATATGGCAGAGATGCAGCTATCAGCTACATCAGCCCCTTAAATCAATCTCTTTTTGCTATCCTCGACATCATTGCTCAGTTCGCAATCGATGACATTGGTATCAATGCTCTCAACAACAACCTTAAGAAAGCTCTTATGGAAGCAGTTGAAATTGACCTCAATGAAATCGAAGCAGGCGCTCTTCCTGATGCTGTTGCAACAGATTTTGAAGTAAGTGCTAATGATGGTGAAGAAAGCTATGTTACCTATTTGGCATACGACCGTATGATGGGTTACAACGGCTCCTATTATTACACAACAATGAAATCTGCGCCTGTTGATGCAAATGGTGACGGTGTTCAGGATACTGACGCTGAAACCGGCGAAGAGCTTTATGAAAAAGTACGTAAGTACTACAAAGCTAATATGGCTTCCGGTAACGAATTCGCTTCTCTCATTAACTGGGATTGGGAATTTGTAGACAGTGCAACAACACCCTCAGGCACTCAGAAACAGCTTCTCTATAGCAACATCGTAAAAGACTACGATAATGATGGTACAACTTCAATCGTTGAAGGTATCAACGATCTTCTTTACCTCGTTTATGACGTAGCTCTTACTGATGAAGTTAAAGCTGATTTCACAGCTTTTGTTGGTAACGAAACAGGTTATGTTTCAGGTTCAAACGCTAACCTTATGACCAACATTAACAACATCGCAAAATACCTTCTTGTTAACTTTGGTGAGTTGGTATTCGGTTCAACTTCTCCCTATGCACACCTCACAAAAGAAGAAGTTATCAACTTGGACACTGTTGATCTTATCGAAAAGATCGGTCCCAGCTTCTTCGAGGATGTTATGCCTCAGCTTATCTTCCCCAAGAACGAAGACGGCACTTATGCATTCCATGATGGTGTTCAGATTTATGAATTTGGTGCACTCGTTATCCGTGAATTTATCACAGATATCGCTCCCAACGTAAACTATGATGCATACATTTTTGCAGAAGCTTCCGTAACCTCTGCAAACGATAGAAAATTTGTTGAAAAGGGTGCTGATGCTTGGTTCAACCTTATTCTTAATATGGGTATGGACATTGCTTACACATATCTTTACAACATTTCAAACTTCGGCGATACAATCACTTATTCAAGCGTATCTGCCAACACTGTTACAATGCGTGACAATGACGATCCCGAGTATCCCGATCTCAGCTCAGATACTGCTTACAGTGAAGACCGTTGGATGGGTATGCTTGACGACGTTATTATGTGGTGCGTTCGTTATGTAGGCGGTTTCGAATCTTCATCCATTCTCAAGGGCTTGGATGCAGACACTGTTGAAACATATACCAATCCTCTTGACAAACTCAGCTACATTTTGAATTCAATTCTTCCTCTTGGTATGATTAATGGCTACGAAACAGATGAGTTTGCTTTCGACATTAAATCATTCTTCACAACAGGCGTTAAGGGCTTCTTTGCAGACTTTGACCTTGCTCGTGTTCTTGGCCTTCTCGGAAGAAATATGAGCTCAGTTCATTACAATCCCCTTGCAGATACAAATCTTGTAAATGCAGTTCTCAGACTTGTAAACAATATTCTTGACCTTGTGTTCCGTGATACAACTGTTCTTAACGGCGTTAATACAGATGCATCAACAGAGAGTCTTGATGAAGTTATAGGTCAGGAAAATCTCAAAGGCACTGTTTATTCAATTCTTAACGGTCTTTATACCAATAAGGATGCAATTCTTAATAACGCTCTTCCCGTTGTTGGTAAGCTTATTAAGGGTTGGGGTACAGAGCAGGCATTCAATCCTCCTCAGATCAGCCTTTCAAACAGTGTAGCACTTACAGATGGTGCAACCACAGCTACTGTTACTATTCGTAATGCTTCCAACGGTGTTTGGAGACATTACCGTGATCCTAAATCAGGTGAATATAAAACAGATAGCCAGTATAAGATTCTCGTAACAAATGTTAAGGCTTATGACGGAATGGATGAAACAGAAGGCAATTCATCCGCATATGTTACAGTTGCTTTAGGTACTCAGAGTGCAGTTGACTACGGTGGCTCAACAACATTCTCTTACACTGCATCAAATGTTCCCGAAGCTGGTGCACTTGTAAGATTTGAAGTTTATTACCAGGTTTACGATGAAAGCGGTAACGCAATGGCAGACGGTAAGAGTTTCATCGCTAAGAAATACGTATGGTTCAACTATAATGGTACAGATGAAAAAACAGAAACATATTGGGATAATAACGGTTCTATTTCTTACGCAGCCTTCTATGCTCCTCACTATGTTCCTCTTTCAACTGCTACAGAGTATATTCCCGAAATTGTAACCGGTCGTGTGGGTCGTGATTATAAGTTCTTAACATCATCTCAGGATGTTGCTATCACACCTGCTACAGCAACAGTTGACGGTATTACAATGGGTACTGTTTCTACTTCAATCTCTAACTCTTCAGGCGGTCGTTACTACAACAACATCCAGCAGTTCAAGACAGCGACTTATACAGCTGTTAATGAAGACGGTGAGGCACAGTCTAATACAATTACTGTTAGCGGTGACTTTGATGAAGAAACATGGAAAGCAGCTAATAAAACAGCCGGTACTAAATCTACATGGTCTGTTACTCTTACTGCAAAGGGTACTAAGAACACCGCTTCTGATTTTGTTCTTAACTACTACGATGATATTTATCAGCAAAAGCTTGCAACTCTCGCTGCAAACGAATTGAGTGAAATGAGACTTGCAAGTACCTATAACCTTAGCGGTACTTATTATGCAGGTAGTCTTCTCAGAACAAACGATTATGAAGATGAAGATGGTGAAATGCAGTATCGTGATACCAACTTCACTACAACAGCTTGGATAGATGCTGACAACAACGCTTATGATGAATCTGCTGTTACAGTAACTCGTACAGAGTATGTTGAAGACGGAAAAACTCAGACTGCTGTTAAGGAAACAGTTGACGGTGTTGAAAAATACGTTGCAGCTAAATCCGGTACAGTTACAGTGGACGACGAAAAAGTTGCAGTTAAGTTAGTAACAGCAATCGATGGTACACAAGCAATCAACGATTATGTTGCTGCTTTCACACCCGGTATCCGTGGTGGTTTGCAGGAATTTAATGCAAATACAGTTTATAATGTACAGGAGCTTTATGAGGCTCTCTATGTTACTTCAAAGGACGTTAACTATTGCAAGAAAACAACTGAACAGCTTGTTGAAGAAGGCAGTGGTGATAACGTTGATCCCGCGATCACAGCACTTAAGTCAACTCTTGCAAAGGTTGAAGCTGAAACAACAGATCAGCGCAACTACACAGACTACAAGATGTGGAGACTTAACCGTCTTAACGATGCTCGTGAGGATGCAAGATATTACATTAACCTTCAGAACGATGCATCTAATTCAACAGTTGATGAAATCGACGAAAGCTTCCCCTACACATGGATTGAAGAGGATGACCTCAGAGCTCTTATACCTCTTAACACAGCCCTTCAAATTGAAAAAGATGATGAAAACATTGTAACAGCTCTTCTTGAAAAGCTTACTGATGAAGAAATCAAGGCAAAGGCTGAATGGCTTGAGAATAAGAAACTTGAGTATGCAACTCAGGAGCTTCTTGATGTTGAAATGGCATCTAGCTACCTTGTTAATATGTCTAATCGTCTTCTTCCCAAATATGATGCAGTTATCACAACATATCTTGATGATGAGCTTACATCAATCGATAATATGTTCGATACTCCCATATCTGTTGATGAAACTGATGAAGGCGAAATCGTATTTACAGAAAACGAAACAGTTGCTGCTAAATACACAGAACGTAGCTGGAATAAGTTTGTAGCGGCTTATAAGTATGCATTCCTTCTTTCTCTTGACATGGCAGATGTTCCTTGCACTCAGAAGAATGTATTTGATGCAAAATATGAGCTTATGTGCTGCCGTAACGAGCTTGTTCTCGTTGATGACGAAGCTGACTACAGCGAGCTTGAAGAGCTTATTGCTCAGGCAGAAGTTGCTCTTGCTCATCCCGATCTTTACAGCAACCCCGCTAATGAAATTGGTATGGTTCTTGCAGAACTCGGTGTTAAGGAGAATATTGTTAACGCTGACGGCGACACAATCAACCTCTTCCCCGACTCAGCATACTACATCAACTCTGAACCCTATGACGTTGATGATCAGGATGAAATTGATGACGCTGCAACTGCTCTTAAAGAAGCTCTTGCAAGACTCAAATTCAAAGACACAATCGTTACTCGTGTTGACGGTTCAGATATTGATAACGTAACAATTAAAGAAGCTGAAACTGATGAAGAAGAGGATGAAATCCTTGCTAACGTAACAAGAATCAGCGATAAGCTTGATGCATCAGCAGTTAAAGCCCTCTTCCAGGCAACCGCAGCTGATTCAGCTTACGAAGTTACAGTTTCAATCGTTTCTGATGACGTTAACTACTCTGCAATGAAAGACCTTGAAGGTCTTGTAGGTACAAACGCAACTGTAACATTCTACGCTACAATTGACGACGTTAAAATCCCTGTTGCAACAGTTAAACTTGTTGTAGACGGTGACGTAAACGGCGACGGCGTTGTTGATGTTATCGACGCAGCTATAGCACAGCTTGTTTCCGTTGAACATGCAGAGCTTGAAGGTGCTTATCTCCTTGCAGGTGACCTTGTAAGTGATGACATAGTTATTGATGGAAATGACTATGCACAAGTTGTAAACAAAGCTATTGCATAATTTAAGCAACAATAATTAATGTTTAAAATCCTTTGATTGAACAAACTCTCCTGCCGAGTGATCGGCAGGAGGGGAATGGAAAATTTATATACTATTATATATATGTATATGTTTTTCAGCAGTCAAACGGTGCAGTCGAAAGACTGTTATTTGGAGAGAAATTGAAAAATTTATCCAAGGAGGCAAACAAATGTCTAAAAAAATTCTTAGTGTTGTGCTTGCCCTTGTGCTCATTATGTCTACATTCGTTACTGTTGCTTTTGCTGCAACAAACTACGAGACTTTGGATGAGTCCGGTCTTAGCGAATACACACAGGTTTGGGCTCTTAGCGAGCCTGTTGCAAATGGTGACAACACATATACTGTTGATGTTAACCTTACAACAAACTACCCCACAGGTTCAATTCAGTTTGAAATTGTAGAAGACGATGCAAACGATGTTATCACACTTACTGATGTTGCATTGGGCGCAGGCGTTCCTACAACTTATGGTGCAGAACTCTCTTTTGACGCTGATACAGGCAAAATTATCATCGTTCCTCAGACAGTAGCAGGAACAGAGATGATCACAGCTACAGCTATTAATGGTGTTGTTGCAACACTTACCTATAGCTACGCAGGTTCAGGTTCTGCACAGGTTGCTATCAAAAATGATCCTAAAACAGCAACCACTCCCGCAGGTTCTCTTATTGCTCTTCGTATGGGCAACAGCAATATCGTAAGTACCGATATGATTGCCGGTCAGTCAGTTGTTGACGCTACAGGCGCTGCAGTTACTGACGCATCAATCACACCTGTAACAATCGGTGCAGCTACAGTTGCTGAAGCTGAACTTGTTCTTACAGATACAGGTTCATCAGCTGGTGTTATTATCGACACCACACATACATTCGGTGGTGCTTATGCTGGCGTAGTTTATGGTATTACATCAACTAACTACAAAGCAAAAACTACCATTACAAATAATGTTACCGCTTCAAATGAAGGCTCATTAGTAGTTACAACATCTGATGGTAAAACAACTGCTTCTGGTAACTACGGTACTGGTACTACAATTGAGGTTCTTAATTCAGACGGCACATCAACAGGTAAGATTTATGTTTTTGTAGCTTTTGGTGATGTTGATGGTAACGGTCTTATCAATGGTAACGATGCTAAAGCTGTTACCGCAGCTGTTACAGATGCAACAAATGCGCCTGCAAACTCTGTAAAGAGAATGGCTGGTAACTGCCAGATTGTTACTGCTGCTGTTATGATGCATACTCTTAACGGTAACGATGCAAAGGCTATTACAGCCCACGTTTCAGGTACAAAACTTGATCAAGTAGCTCTCGCAACAAAAATGGTGAGTGTTACAAACTATTATGTATAATCCTAAATATGGGAGGAAATAAATCCAATGAAAAATTCTAAAAGAATTCTTGGTGTGGCTCTTGCCATCATCATGATTTTCAATGTTTTTGCTGTTGGAACTTTTGCTGCTTTCCCTGATGATACAGCAGTTAAACTTATGCTTTCAACAGACAAAACAACTTATGCTCCCGGTGATGAGATCGTTCTTACTTTTTCAGAACAAGTAATTGCTGAAGTAGGTAACATGCTCGTTGGCGGTCAGTACGAAATCGGTTATGATACAGCAGTTCTTGAACCCTATTCAACATCTACAGCATTGTCAGATCATGGTTTTGTAGATATCATGGGTGGTTCATCAACAATTTCAGTTGTTCAGTCCTATAGTGCTTGTCTTGGTAACGGTTCTTGGATTGATGATACATGTGCAGAAAATTATGGATGGGATTCACTCATCAACTATGTTGTTATCGATGATGGTTCAGTAGAAGCAGCAGCAACAGATGCACCTCTTACACTCTTCTCTGTTAAGATGAAAGTTGCTGCAGATGCAGCACCTGGCACATATACAATTGGTTTCAACCCCGGCGGTTATGAAGGCTACAATGCATACAGTAATGATACAGCTAATGGCGGTCTTTACGGTGTAAGTGCTGCTGATTATGGTTATTCAGTTGAAAATATATACGAATATGGCACATGCACATTCACAGTTGCTACTGCTACTGCAGATCCCGAAGTTACTCATGCAAAGACAATGGGTCAGATGGCTGACTGGACAGATACAACTGCTACTACATTCAACGCTGGTTTCGTAGGTAAAATTTCTAACCTCGATGTTGAATTTGATGCTAACGACGACGAATGTACAACAATTGAGTCAATCGTTGTTGAAATTACTCGTGGCGATGTAACTCTCACAGGTAATGCATACCAGCTTTATGCTCAGGCAGATGGTTCTTATTTGTTCCGTGCAGTTGTTAAGAATGCTGCTATCAGCGATACAGAAGCTATTTCTTACAAATATATTGTAACTCTTGCTGATGGTTCAGAGCTTACCTACGAATCAACAGAGGACACATCCTTTAACGCTATTTATAACACAGCTAAAGCAAACTACGATGCAGCTAATGCATAATAAAATGATTTCGAAAGCTTACGAAAAAGCTGATTTTCAAATTATTGAGTTTGCTATTGAGGATGTTCTGACGGTTTCAAAGGTTGTTCACACGACCCAGCCAAGCACGACAGCCGCTCCAACAACTACTTTACCCGGAACGACATCTTCTTCCGGCAGCGGTGGTCTGAGCGGTGGCAGTGGCGATGCAGTATTTGATTATTCTGACTTTTTCCAGTGATTCAATAATACTAAGATATTGAAAGGAGTATTTTTCATAATGAAAAAATACACAGCACCTGAGCTCGAAATCATGGAGTTCGAGCTCGAGGATGTACTCACAGTTTCTAACGGCGGTAGCGAAATGCCCGGCGCTGACGACAACTGGTATTAATCCCTAACAGGTAATTCCGAGTCGTATTATCCCTTACCCACCTCGGTGGGTGAGGGTGTGAGGAAACCTCAAATTACTAAACATTCAGCAAGCCGGGGCAACCCGGCTTGTATTTTCAATTTGTTTTCTTATTTGAGTTTATAATTTTTGTAAATTGAAATAAGGGAATAAGTTTACCCATACAACAGTAGGGGACGGTCTTGACCGTCCCGAGAAAAAAGGTGTCTATAAATGTCTTTGACTCAGAGAAAACGACTTCGTTTAAAAGGATATGATTATTCATCTTCCGGATGTTATTTTGTGACAATTTGCACACACAATGGATTATTATTGTTCGGTGATGGCGAGAATTTAAGTTTGTCAGGACAAATTGCAGATAATGAAATTCAAAAAATATCGAATCATTACACTGATGTTAAAATTGATAATTATATAGTTATGCCCAACCACATACATATGATGGTAACTATCGGTTGCGATACACTGAAAAACGAAGAGGATACAATTATTGATGAAGTGTTGGGGAAACTGACTCATAGCAGATTAGAGACAATTATAGGTTTGTTTAAATCGGGGGTAACCAGAGAAATTCATAAGGTATTCCCAAACATAACGAAAATCTGGCAAAGGTCATTTTATGACCATATTATTAAAAATGAAAATGATTACAACGAAACATGGGATTATATTGACGCTAATCCTATTAGGTGGAAGTTGAAATATAACATTGTTCCATTGAATATATAAGGGTGTTTAAATGTAGGGGAGGGTCTTGACCCTCCCGAAAATAGAAGTATTTGTTTTTTAGGGCGGTACGGTCAAGACCGTACCCTACGAGATAAAGAAAAACGGTACGGTCAAGACCGTCCCCTACGAGATAATGAAAAACGGTACGGTCAAGACCGTACCCTACGAGATAAAGAAAAAACGGTACGGTCAATCCTATTAGGTGGAAGTTGAAATATAACATTGTTCCGTTGAATATATAAGGGTGTTTAAATGTAGGGGAGGGTCTTGACCCTCCCGAAAACAGAAGTATTTGTTTTTTATACGAGATAAAGAAAAACGGTACGGTCAAGACCGTACCCTACGAGATAAAGAAAAACGGTACGGTCAAGACC
>CAZUZV010000039.1:13530-20758 GCA_964624385.1 uncultured Eubacteriales bacterium
GTACGGTCAAGACCGTACCCTACGAGATAAAGAAAAACGGTACGGTCAAGACCGTACCCTACGAGATAAGAAAAACGGTACGGTCAAGACTGTGACCTACGATATGATAAAGGAGATGATTTTATGCCCAAAATTAATATGGAATCCTTGCTGACCTTTATTGAGGAGGCGTTTAATCGCGGTAAGGATTTTCAAATTCCCATTACGGGAACAAGTATGAATCCTCTTCTTTACCAAAACAGAGATTTTGTTAAAATTGTTAAACCGACATTGCCTCTGAAAATCGGTGATATACCTCTTTACAGGCGGAATGACGGATCATTTGTTCTGCATCGTGTTGTCGGAATAAAGGACAACGGCGAATATATAATGTGTGGTGATAACCAATTCCTATTAGAGTACGGCATTACTGACAGTAGCATAATAGGTGTATCAAAAACGCTTATAATTAACGGCAAGGAGATTGATGTTGATACAGACGCTGAATATTTAAAGCACAAAGAAAGATATTTGAAAAATATAAAAACCAGATATCCCATCAGACGATTGAGATACAAGTTGCATTTGGTCAAGCAACGTGTTTTAAAATACAAAATACCGGGGCGCGAAAATGCGCCGAATAATGTAGGAAACGGTCTTGACCGTACCGCAGAAAGTAGAAATATTACACAAAATATACTTGAAACCGGTATTATTTTGATTTCTGCAATAAAGGCTCAAATAAACGAAACTGATTTTGAATTTCCTGAAAATACGGATTTTAAAGCTCTCTACAAGCTTTCGCAAAACCACCGTGTAACCGCAATGGTCGCTCCTCAGGTTATGAAATCCGAGATAGCCGATTCGCAAGTGAAAGGCGCTTTCAGCAAAGAGCTTTTTAAAACCGCCGCTCGTTACACGGCGCAGGAAAAAGAACGCCGGGAACTGTCCGAGGAACTCTCAAAGCAAGCTATCAGGCACTGCTTTTTAAAGGGTTCAAAGGTGGGCGCTTACTATAATAATCCCGACTGCCGTTTTATGCTTGATATGGATTTGTTTGTTGAACCTGAAAAGTTCGGTGAGGCTGAAAAAATCCTTGTTTCACGGGGTTATGAGCTCAGCACAAACGGTGATGATAAGGACACAGGCTATATAAAAAAACCTTTCCTTATAGTTGAACTCCATAAAGAGCTCAAGTATGACTATGATAAAGGTTATGAGTACTATAAGGGAGCGCTTAATAGAATGACCTGTAAAGACGGTTATGATATGAGCATGACCGACGAGGATTTTTACGTGTATATTCTTTCTCATACGGCTCATCATTTTGAAACTGCCGGAACGGGAATAAAAAGCATTGTTGACCACTACTATTTAAGAGAAAATCTGAAACCCAAGTGTGATCTTAATGTTTTGGAAAAGGCTCTTGAAAAAATTGGTCTCGACAAGTTCGCAGCCAAGATTGACAAGCTGTGCGATTTTTGGTTTAAAAACGGCGAGAGCGACAGCTTGACAGAAGAAACCTCAAATTACATTTTGCTCAGCGGAGTTTTCGGGAACGAAACTAACAGTTATCTGAGCGGTATAATAAGAGGGGATTATGGTAATTCATCCGATTCATATTTTATTAAAAGACTTTTTCCGCCTTTAAAAACCATGAAAATCCGTTACACAATTTTGAAAAAATTGCCGTTTCTGTTACCGGTGCTTTGGGGCATAAGAATAATTACAGCTTTAATTAATCCGTCAAAGGTTTTGAACGAAACTAAAACAGTTATAACAACCGATGACACAGAAAAAGAAAAACAAAAACAGTTTTTTGATAATATAGGATTATAAAAATTAAAAAAACTATTGTAGATTGTTTTTTTTTATGATAGAATATTTAAGTTAGAGTATTGCGTTTTTTCGCGTACCACCAAATATTATAAAGGGAGAATATAAAATGGCTTACGAAGAGAAAAGATCATCTTACGACGAAGCTACAGGTCTTGAACCTATTTTAAAACTTGTCAGACAAGTCCTCAGCAAATGGTGGCTTATTGTGATTTTTGTTATCACTTTTGCGGTTGCCGGTTTTGGTATTGCTAAAATTACATATACCGAGGCATATACATCGCAGATCATCTTTAATGTATCAAACAAAAATAAAGATGTTGTTGGCTCGAACGGTTTGATAACCTCTGCAAGTGATGCTCAGGCTTCTACAATTCTTGCAAATAACTTTAAAACTCTTATTCAGACAGGTGACGACTTTATAACCAAGGTTCAGGGGATTGTTGAATCAACTACCGGCGAAAAGTATGAAAAAGACGCTCTCCGCCGTCTTATCAGTGTTGAGGTTGTTACTGATACAACACTTATCAAGGTAACAGTTAATTCCGGTAATAAGGATTTAACATATGCGGTTGCAACTGCTATTCAAAGCGTTTATCCTGAAATAGCAGAGGATGTTTTCCAGACTGCTGAGATCAGTATTGCTGACAATGCCACAAAAGCAAAGCTTGCTGCCGACTCTTCAACACTTATTTATACTGCTGCAGGATTATTTTTAGGTGCGGCTCTTGCAGTTTTGATTATTCTTATTACTGCAAAAATTCAGAACAAGCTCCTTTCTACCGGAGATATCAAAAACAATTTCAATATGAACATTATTGCAACTGTTTCCGATATCAAGAGTAAAAAGAAGAACGAGCGTGCAAGACTTCTCATTACAGACAAGAATGTTGGTCTTCCGTTTATTGAAACCTTTAAGCTTATAAGAACAAAAATTGAAAACGTTAAGCTCAAAAAAGGCTATTCCGTTTTCGCGATAACCAGCTCTACTGAAAGCGAAGGTAAGACAACATGTTCTGTTAATACTGCACTTTCTCTTGCAAAAAGCGGTAAAACTGTTCTTCTTATTGATGCGGACTTGAGAAAACCCGCTGTATGCAAAACTCTCGGTATCGCTGTTGAGGGTGAAAGAGGCGTTTATGATATTGTAACAGGCAAAAAGTCTTTCGAAGAATCCGTTAAGTACATAGAGAAACTTAATCTCTATCTCCTCGTTGCATCTTCAGCTGTTCAGGATCCTTCCGAAACTCTTGCTTCCGAAACAATGGCAAAAATTATCGAACAGGCTAAAGCTAACTTTGATTATGTAATTGTTGACTGTCCTCCGGCAGGTGTTGTTGCTGATGCTGCTATCGTTGCTAACTACACAGATTCGGTTATTTTCGTTACTGCTGAAGACAGAGTTGCAATTCCTCAGATTGAATATGCTCTCAGCGACCTTACAACTGCCAAAGCTGAAATTCTCGGTTGCATCTACAATCGTGCAGGCAGCGGTAATATTAATTTCAGTGCTAAAGCGGGCGGATACTTCTCAAACCGTTATGGCGGATACTACGGCTCTTCTTATTATTACGGCAGCCGCGGATCTTCATATTACTACGGCAGCAGAAGCAATAGCAAAAGTCGCAAAAGAAAATAAATAATAAATCTAAAGAAGCTCTTGAAAATCAAGAGCTTCTTTTAGTCATTTTCTCTAAAATAACACAAGAAAATTCTACTCTGCTTTTTAGATATTTTTACAACATAAAATGTGAAAAGTATTGATTATTTTTTTGTTTTATAGTATCATATTAGATGTAATATAGTCTTATTAGGTCAATTGCGCGCTTTTTTAAGTTTTTGTTGTTTTTGCACAAAAATGTCCGTTGACTTAATAACATTTAGGTAATTATATACTTGATTTGGAGGCTTTTCTATGGCACTTGAATTACCCAAATTCACAAAAAAAGAAAAAAAAGAAAAACAATCCGGGGACAAAACCGGTATAACCTTAAAGGTTGCACAGTTTTTTGAGAAAAACCCGATTATGAAAATCATAATTCCTGTGGTTCTTTTTCTTATTCTTGTTGCTATTTTCCTTTTTGTTGTTTTCGGTGACGGAATTTTAATAGACAAAGATGGTACTGATACTAATGATACATCGGTTCAGTCAAACGAGGTTCAGGTTATTCCCGGTAATAATATTATCAAAGATAAAGAAATTACTGCTCTTATTGCCAGCGATCCGCTTTCTCCTGATATTCTTGCCTCAGCTTCCTACACAGGTTCGGTTGTTGGCTCAAGCGGTCTTAAAACTGCTCTTATTCAGGTAGGTTCAGAAGGTGATGTTTTAGTTCTTTGCGTTGGGGAAACGATAGGCGACTCCGATTGGGAGCTTATTGAAATTTCTTCTGATTACGTTATCTTCAGAGCCGGAGAGTTAACAAAGAAACTCGATTTAGCTTAATAAATAATTTATGCAATATACATATAAATTAGGGGGATTATCCAATGAAAACAAACAATCGCAAAATGAGGTCAATAGGCATTTTTGCCCTTGTGCTTGTTATGCTTATTAGTGCTATTTTACCGCTATCTGCAGCAGGCAGTGCTATTGACGAAGCAATGGGAACTTACATTGTTAAACAGGGCGATACTCTTTCTTCTATTGCCGCTGTACACGGTGTTACAGTTTCCGATATTGTAACAACTAACGGAATTTCTGCTTCTACCGAGCTTTATGTAGGTCAGAGACTTGATATTCCCGGTGCTGTTGCTGTTGAAGATGACTCTACTACTTACTACGGTACATCCAGCACAATTTCAATTAACTTTAAAGACGCAGACCTTATTGGTGCACTTGAAACAGTTCTTGCTCATACAGGTTACACAATGATTTTTAAGGGCACAACTACAACTCTTCCCGAGATTGCCCTTGATAATGTTACACCTCTCACAGCTATTGACTATATTCTTCGAATGGTTGATATGACATACATCAAAAATGACGATATAATATATGTTGGCACAGCGGCGACTCTTAACTCCAGCTTTGCTGATAGTCAGGCTCTTACAAAATTTTCTCTTAAGTACATATCAACTGATACGCTCACATCTCAACTTTCAACGCTCGGTGTTTCTGTTAAGCTTGTTAAGGTTGACATTAATCTCAGAGAATTCTGGATAAGCGGTACTCCTATGGAGCTTGCAAAAGTTAACCAACTTATTAAAACCCTTGATAATAAAAATAATACTACTATAGGTAGCGCAAAAATCAGTACAAGTCTTACAGCTATTGAGCTCCAATATATTACAGCAACTGAATTTAGTAGCTTGCTTGGTTCTCTCGGACTTCACACCGGTATTGTAATGTCTTCCCATCCTATGACACTTTATGTTTATGCTTCCGGTGATGCATATAGCGATATTATGAATGTTAAAAAACTGGTTGATTATAAGGATGCAAATCTTGAAACCGAGGATGTTGAAAACGGCGAGGCTACAGATAGCACTACTGATAGTACAACAAACGGCACAACAAATGACACTAGCGAAGATGTTGTTATTACAGATGGCGAAACCTCTCTTGTAAAAATCGACCTTCAGTATATAACCAAGTCAGACGCAGGTGAAATTGTAGATACCTTTGGCTATGATGTTGAAATTCTCGGTCTTGACCTTTACGAAAAGAGAGTTTGGGTTAAAGGTGATGCAGAGGAAGTTGAAGAAGCTGTTGAACGTATTAAAGAAAATGATACTGCCGATAATGATGCAACAAGAACATTCTTTACATACGAACTTCAGAATATCGTTGCTTCTGAGCTTCAAAGCAAAATCGCTTTCGTTAACCTTGAAGGTGTAGAGTTCTACTTTGGTTCTTATCCTGAACTTACAAAGTCAATTATGGTATATTGCAACCAAAATCAAGTACAGGAAGTTCAAGAACTTATTAAAAGTCTTGATAATAACTTGAGCGAAATGTATTATCCTGTTGCAACAATTACAAGTGCAGACGATTATGCGGTTTATGACGCTAAGAAAGAGCTTGTTGTTAAACTTCTCAACAATTCTTCAATTACTGTTGATTCCTTCTTTATTTCAAGTGATCTTGATGCAAGTGAAGACGATGTAAAATATGTTGTTTACGTTCTTGAATCTCCTGAAAACATTGACCTTATCACAAATATGTGGGCTAAGATAGGCTAAAATTTATCACTTTGGAGTGACTGTTGTGGAATATATTAATCAACCAAGTATTTATCCCGTGAACCTTGAGCAGTTGCTCAGGCTCACGGTTGAGAAAAAAGGCTCGGACCTTCATATAGTTGTCGGTATGCCACCTTGCATCCGTATTGACGGCGATATTGTTAAGCAGGATTTCCCCCCTATGACTCCTGCTGATGTGGAAAATATGCTTATGCAGGTGCTTTCTGACAAAAATAAAAAAGACCTCCACGATAACCTTGAGCTTGATATTTCATATTCAGTTCCTCAATGTGCTCGATTCAGAGGTAATGTTATTGTTCAACGTGGCACATTAGCTGCGGTTTTCAGAGCAATTCCTTTTGAAATCCCCACTCTTGATAAACTTGGGTTACCCGCTGACGTAAGAAGACTTTGTTCACTTCCTCGCGGACTTATACTTGTTACAGGTCCTACAGGCAGCGGTAAGTCCACAACTCTTGCGGCAATGATTAACCATATGAATATAAACTATGAATATAACATAGTTACTGTTGAAGACCCAATTGAGTTCCTTCACTCTCACAAGCGTTCTATTATAAGACAGCGTGAATTGGGCGGAGATACTCTCAGCTTCAACAATGCTTTGAGAACGGTTCTCCGTCACGACCCCGATGTTATTATGATCGGTGAAATGCGTGATCCGGAAAGTATCAGTATTGCTCTCACGGCTGCTGAAACAGGACACCTGGTTCTCTCAACTTTACATACACAGACTGCTCCGCTTACCATTGCTCGTATTATCGACTCTTTCCCCAGTGAGCAGCAAAACCAAATCAGAAGCCAGCTTTCTAACACTCTTCGTGCGGTTATTTCACAACAACTTATGCCACGTCTTGGCGGTGGTCGTGTTTCTGCGGTGGAATACATGGTTGATACACCTGCTATTCGTAATATGATTCGTGAGGGTAAAGACCACCAGATTTACAGCACAATGCAGACTGCTCAAAAAGAGGGTATGCAGACTATGGACCAAGCTCTTCTCAAACTGCTCAGAGAACAGAAAATCAGCAGAGAATCCGTTATGGAAAACTGTGTTGAAAGGGCAGAGATTTTAAGACAAATTCAAATGTATTGATAACAATTATAGATAATTCAAAGGGGGCAGACTCTTGGAATTTACGTATGAAGCGTTAAACCGACAAGGTCAGTCAATAACCGGTAAGGTTGTCGCTAATAGCACAAGCGAAGC
>CAZUZV010000040.1:0-20632 GCA_964624385.1 uncultured Eubacteriales bacterium
GTTGTGAGAACATTTTTAATAGTATCATACTGTTCTTTTTGGGCAAGTCCCGATAAAACTGCAAGAGCATTTGCTCTGTCATCGGGATTTTTCACATCTTCGCTTTTAAAGCCTTTTTCTGTCCAAAGAGTCTTATATCCCTTTGCTATAGTATCTTTTCTTTCTTTAATAAATGAGAGGTCCTCGTCTTTTCCTAAAAGCTCCGCCATTTCCTCTGTAGCAGAAAGAGCATAGTAAACCCAAGCGTTCTCGATGGCTGTCATATCTGCCTTTGAGCCCCAATCAGCCCAATCCCAAGAGCCCTCACGATGAACCACAAGATTGTTTTCACCCATTTCCCAAAGCTTCAGATAGTCGAGGGAAGCGTCATAAACCTTTTCGACAAAAGCCTTGTCACCGGTATATTCATAGTAAGTAAGAAAGCCTACGATTCCTGCAAGCTGCTGAACGGGAAGCTCAAAATAGTCACCACTTATAGGCACAACAGTCTGAAGCACCTTTGTATCGTCAACGTGAGAAAGCATCGCCTCCACACCCTTCTGATACAGCAGGTAGGAATTACTGTCTAAAGAGTACATTGTCATAATCATTTCGCTTGTGACATCGCCCCACCATTGTGCTCTTTCTCTGTCGGGACAATCCATAAAATTGTCACGCATGGTAACATAGAGAGTCCGCAGAGATTTTTGCCACAGAGAATTCAGGAATTCATCATCGCACTTGAAGTCACCGCAGAACGAGCTGTCATACCCTGTTTCTCTATACTTCAAAGAAACAACTGTAACACCTTTGGGTATTTTATAAGTAATATGCTCTCCGTTAAACCAGCCTAAAGCCTCAAACTCCTGCTCTCCCTCTTTGGTTATATAGGTAGTTGAAACTGCACCGATTAAAGTGTTTTCCGTTGTTATACGAATCTTTTTTCCGGCAGGTGCTATGATTTTAAGATATGGAGTAACCTGTGCGTTATAGGGAATATCTACGGTAATTTTTTCACCGAAAAGCTCATTTACGGTATAGTTTTCGTAAATATCTGAATTCTCATAATCTTTAATACCGTAATCCTTCAAGAAAGGTATTCCTCTCGGAAAAAGCTTGCCGTAAGCACCCTCACCACCAACGGCATATTCCGTTGCATTTTCCCAGGAAGCAACATCATAATCTTCATTTAACCAATCAGTCATATCTTCCCTTGCATCGAAATAAATACTGTATTCGGGAAGTCTGTAATTAGGTGGATAAAGAGAGCTGTCAACGTAAGCGTTGTTTCTTTTCACCTTCCAGCTTTTGTCGGAAATTATAGTAACGTTTTTGCCTATGGCTTCAAAAATGAATCCGCCCTGACCGCTGCTATTATAGGAATAGCTTGTTTCATTGTCCCAGAACCACACCAAAGCACAAATTGAATTTTCTCCCTCTTTAAGATAAGGAGCAATATCTATACTGTCATAATAGCCACTGTTTTCATCGGGACCTCGTTTCACGCTTCCCTCAAAAACAACGGTTTCTCCGTTTATGTAAAGCCAATATTTCGAGTCGGCTGAAATGTGAGCAATAAGCTCTTCGGGAATTTTATTAAGACTCACCTTTTTATTGAAGCACATCCAGACATTATTCTCTGTAAGATTTTCCTTGTCCCAAATCCATTTGGCAGTCCAATCGGTTTTCTCCTCGGTAGAAATTATACTGTATTCGGGAATACTGTCAGGAATATTGTAATCATTTGTATATGATACCATTGTCAAATCCCCCGTCGGAAAAAGTGAAGAAATAAACCCCGCCGCTATCACAAGATAAGAAACAATTGTCTGTAAAATTTGCATAGCAATCCCCCTGATATTATCTGCGGTGATAAAACTTATTGTATTTGAAAAAACTCTTTTAAAGTATGTATTAAGCTTATTTTATTACAATCCGCTTATAAATTCAACTTTAACTTAATTAAAGTTGCGAGATACTATTAACAGAGCAGAGAATATAAAAATTTATACACAATAATCAAAGAAAATGAGCAGACCGAAATCTGCTCGTTGGTGTTTATACGTTATTATTTTGCCTCTAAATAATAAACATTATGTTTGTCTTTTTGATATTCAACTGAATACGGACAATTATCTTTATCACCCATATATAAAACAGATGAACTTGCTGGAATAACTTTCAGCACAAGTATATTTCCGCGTTTTCCTATTGCGCAAACCTCTTCATATATTTCATAAATCGATGGATGCCAATGTGTAATTGAATTATCAATTTTTCCAAATAATTTCTTGGAAATATCAATGCAACAATCTCTTGGGTCAACACCGATAGTTATTTGAATTTCATCATGTAAAGCCCATCGAATACTATTGTTTTCGGTAATTTCAAAAGAACCACAAAGGTCAGGTGTTTTGCACATCATATCATAAAGTTCTTTTGAATTTACAGGAACGGTTAATTTCAAAGGTGAATCTTCGTTTTCAAAAGCCTTTTCATAACTCCATGTAAGGAATATACACTCAGGTATATTTATATCAGTCAAATTGTGACACAGGAACATATTCCTTTCCACAAGAAGTTTGACAGGCATATTTCTGTTGTTTTCCAGCTTTGAAATAAGCTTGTTGTACGAGGGTTCAAATTCTTCCCAATCTCCGTCATAATCTACTATCCAACCCGAGTCATCTTCTTTCATAGAAATCTGATCGAAATCAGGAAACACGAAAAGTGTATCTTGGTACACAAAATATTCTAAATCATTTGATTCTTGTCTTATATACTCAATAGGCAAGTTGCGTTTTTTGCAACTATTATAAAATCTGTATTCTGGTAATTGAAATCTGTATTTTTTGAATGGTATCTGAAAATCTTTATAGTATTCTGAATTTTTATAATCTTTCATATTCTTCGGTAAATTAAATAGATACACACCGAAACCAATTAAAAGGAATACCAAAATAATTGGTGAAAAAACAATCGCAATTAATACAATTAGAACTTTAACATACCATTTCAAAATATCACCACCATTTATTTCCGGTTAAACATATTTTTAATTCTTTCAAACAATGATTGTTTCACTATACTTCTCACTACGGAAAATAATAATGGCTTGTTTGACATATTCTTTTCCCAAATGAGATTTGAATCAATAGGCGTTCCATTATCAAGATATGAGTTGAATGCAAAATCAAAGCTTTCCCAAGAAATTATTCCATCTTTAGCCATAGAATAATAATCATCCAGATAATACATATCGCCCCATATCAGCGTCAAAATTCCAATCACCCGGATCACCAATATTATCAACCAATTTATACATAGCAGAAACAACTTCAGCCTTGTTCATTCTACCGGAGCAATAAGCCTCTTTAAAGAACAACCTAAACTTATCAGAAACAACAGATTTATCGAATTCTTGTTAACAACAATAGTTATGCAACAAAGATATAGTTTTTTTACATCCGAACCGCTAAAATAAAGGTCTATTACAAGGTCACTCATAGGTTCATCCGTTTTCAAATAACTCTCCAACCATTCATCGTAGCCATCCGAAAAACCTAAAAGCAACAAATTCATATAATAATATGCATCTTCACGTTTCAAGGCATTCACCTCACAAACTCTCATTTACCGAGATAATGTAAAATTATTGAAAATAAAGATGATAGTCGCCATTTGCTTTTTTATCGATATCTTCTTTAGTAGTAAAAGAAACCATAGCTTTTCTATTTGTAAGAGAAAACAAAATTCTCTCATGGTCTTCCTCTGTACCACCTTGAAAGGTAATTTTGTTAGTGGGAACATCCATTTTGGTAAGTTCAAATGCTTCTTTTGGATACCCTAATGAAACAAGATTTTCTATGGTTAATTTTTCGAGTTCATTACAAAATCCCGATTCTTTTGCTTCTTCCAACTCCAAATCGGTTTCAAACAAATACCAAACAACAAGGTACTGTGGTGCTTGGTCAAACGAACCATAAAAGAAATGCTCGTATATTTTTGGTGTTCTTCCCTCAACTTCTTGAACTGTCTTTTCAACAGCCTTTTTTATGATACGATTGCGTTTTGAAAATAAAAACATACCAACACCACCTTCTTTGCTATTGTATCACAAATAGAAAACAACCGCAACTTCTATTAAAGTTACGGTTATTTTTGGGTCGAGATGACGGAATTTGAACCCACAGGTGCCCTCTCGTGGTTCCCAAAATCGTTAGTCGCTCCTGCTCGTCGCTAACGATTTTGACCACGTCGCCAACTCGCACTCCCTGCATCCGTCACCGGCGGCGGTCGTGCTCCTTGCCCTTCGTCCCGAATACGTTCGGGAATAGTAAAGGCAGTAAGTTTAATTCTTCATTTTAATAATAAAAAACAAGGTGGCGTTTCTGCCACCTTGTTTTTTATGGTCGAGATGACGGGATTTGAACCCACAGCCTCTACGTCCCGAACGTAGCGCTCTACCAAATTGAGCCACATCTCGAAATCAATTCGTAATGCGTAATTATGAATGCAAAGTGCATTATACATTATTAAGCAAATAAAATCAAGTGTTTTGAATACTTTATTTTATCAACTTTATTTTTATCACTCCTTTTGTTTTACATTGTAAATAGGGAACGGAGCAACCCACCAAATTTAATTCGTAATGCTTAATGCGTAATTAGGCTTCGCAGTACTTTTACTTTGTTCAGGAAAGAACAGTCGGTTTAGCGGGACGGATGAATCCGTCCCCTACATTATAATGCGTCGCAGACCCGACATTCCTCACTCCTCATTCCTCACTCCTCATTCCTAACTCCTCTTTTTTACAATCGGCTTGCCCCGAAACTTGCCACTTGCCATTTTCAACTTGCCACTTGATAAAATCTTGCACAGTTTTCTTCTTGAAAATTCGGTAATATATAATAGTATATTTTTATTGCTTTATTATTGCAAACAAACTATAATATATATTGAATTAAAATGGGTTGGAAGGTGCTATTTTTGAACATTATTGTTGTTGGTATGGGTAAGGTTGGCTATACTGTTGCAGAACAGCTTTCCCAGGAAGAGCACGATGTTACAATTGTTGACACTGATGAAGATGTTATAAACGACACTCTCCAGGACATAGATGTTATCGGCATAATCGGAAACGGTGCAACGAGCAAAACTCTCCAGAATGCCGGAATAGAGGAATGTGATTTGCTTATTGCCCTTACAGGTAGCGATGAGCTTAACATAATCTGTTGCCTTCTTGCAAAAAAACTTGGTGCAAAGAGTACAATCGCCCGCGTGCGGGATCCTGAATACAGTAAGGATGTCAGACTTTTGCAGAAGGATCTCGGACTTGCCCTTGTCGTTAACCCCGAAAGAGAAGCTGCGGCGGAAATTCAGCGAATTCTTAAATTCCCCACCGCCCGAAACGTTGACTTTTTCGGTCACGGCAAGGTTGACCTTTTAAGCTTCGTTGCTCACGATAACTGCTTTTTAACCAATAAAGCCATTAAAGATTCTTTTGCTAAGCTTAAAACTAAAGCTCTTGTTTGCGCTATTGAGCGTGGTAAAGAGGTTTTCATTCCAACAGGTGATTTCGTTATTCAGGAAAATGATACCGTTGCGGTTCTCACCCCTGCCAAAACCGCACCCGACTTTTTCAAGCAAATCGGCTACCGCACCAGCGATGTTAAAAACATTATGATTATCGGTGGCGGTAAAATTGCTATTTATCTTGCAAAAACCCTTAACCACCTTAATGTTTGCACAACAATTATTGAAAAAGACCTTGATACCGCCCTTAATTTAAGCAGTACGCTTCCCAATATCAACATTGTTCACGGTGATGGCACAAACCGTTCCCTTCTCCTTGAAGAAGGACTTCTTGAAGCGGATGCTTTCTGTTGCCTTACGGGAATAGACGAGGAAAACATTGTCCTTTCCCTTTTTGCAAAAAGTGTAGCGCCCAATATAAAAACCATTACAAAGGTTAACCATACTCTTTTCCGTGAGGTTATTCAGACACTTGATATTGATAGCGTTGTTTACCCCAAATTCACAACCGCAAGCATAATTCTCAAATATGTTCGTGCAAAAACTGCCCGTGGCGGTGTAAGTGATGTTCACAAGCTCACAAGAATTATCAACAACAAGGTTGAAGCAATTGAATTTAATGTCACTTCTGAAAATCATCTTGTAAACCGTCAGATTCAGGATTTGAATCTGAGAAAAAATATTCTTTTAGGTTCAATTACCCGAAACGGCGAGGTAATCATTCCTCGCGGTACGGATGTTCTTAAAGAAGGCGATTCCGTAGTTGTTGTTACAACCTCCGAGCGCCTTACCCGACTTGATGATATTTTGAAATAAGGAAAAAGAAAATGAACAGAAGAATGATAGCGTATACACTCGGTATATTGCTTTTATGCGAAGCGGGACTTTTGATTTTGCCTGCAATCGTTGCTCTTATATACGGTGAAGCCGTTATAAAAAGCTTCCTTGTAACAATTGCGCTTCTTGTGGCAGTAGGTTTAACTCTTGTGGCAATGAAGCCAAAAAACAAAACAATATATGCCAGACACGGACTTATAATCGTTGCTCTCTGTTGGATTTTAATGAGTCTTTTCGGAGCATTACCCTTTTATTTCAGCGGAGAAATCCCAAGTTATCTTGATGCGGTTTTCGAAGCGGTTTCGGGCTTTACCACAACGGGCTCAAGTATTCTTACAGATGTTGAAGCCCTTTCAAAATCTCTGATTTTCTGGCGAAGCTTTACCCATTGGATTGGCGGTATGGGTGTTCTGGTTTTCATTATGGCGGTGCTCCCACTTGCAGGCGGTGGCGGTGATTTGCACCTTATGAAAGCAGAAAGCCCCGGTCCCAATGTAAGTAAGCTCGTCCCCAAATCCAGCACAACCGCCCGAATTCTTTACGGAATTTACCTTGTAATGACGGTTATTGAAATAATAATTCTTCTTATAGGCGGTATGCCCCTTTTCGACAGTTTAACAATAACCTTCGGAACGGCCGGTACAGGCGGTTTCGGAATACTCAATTCAAGCGTTGCAAGTTACACTCCCTTCTGTCAAGGTGTTATAACAGTGTTTATGGCTCTTTTCGGGGTAAACTTCAACTTCTATTTCCTTATTCTTTGCAAGAAATTCAAGGACGCATTCAAAAGCGAAGAGGTCTGGACATATTTTGCAATTATGTTCTCTGCAATTGTTGTTATTGCAATAAATGTAAAAGATATGTTCTCGAGCTTCGGCGAGGCTCTTCATCACTCCGCTTTCCAGGTAAGCTCCGTTATGACAACAACGGGCTATACCACCGCGGATTTCAACCAATGGCCCGAGCTCAGTAAAATGATTTTACTTGCCGTTATGTGCGTTGGCGCGTGCGCCGGCAGTACCGGTGGCGGTCTTAAGGTTTCCCGAGTAATTCTTCTTTTAAAGAGTGCAAGGCGTGAATTCCGCCGAATATCCCATCCGAGAAGTGTTAAAATTATTACCTTTGACGGTAACAGGGTAAACGACGAAACAATCCGCAACACCTTTGCATATTTCTTTATTTATGCAATGATTTTCGCTTCCTCGGTGCTTGTGGTTTCCCTTGATAATTTTGATTTCACAACAACTATAACCTCTGTTATTGCAACTCTCAATAACATCGGTCCCGGTCTTGGTATGGTAGGCGCAACAGGAAATTTCTCGGAATTCAGTTGCCTCTCAAAGCTTGTTTTAATAGCAGATATGCTTTTGGGACGACTTGAAATATTCCCCTTACTTTTCCTCTTTGCCCCATCAAAACAAAAGGTTAAAATTTTCAGTAAAATAAGAAGCAGATTTTAAAATAATTAATTTTTGAAAGGAAAGAAAAAAATGAGAACAGTAAAATGTATTAACGAAAGCTGGCTTTTCACAATGAATGAAAGCCAGAATCCCGCAACACTTCCGGAAGGTGCAGAAAGCCTTAATCTTCCTCACACCTGGAACGGTAAGGACGGTCAGGACGGCGGTAATGACTACAAGCGTCAGAAATGCTATTACTTTAAAGAAATCGCAAAAGCAGACCTAACAGATGAAGAAAACTATCTTGAATTTGATGCAGTAAGTTCATCAGCAGAGGTTTTCTGGAACGGAGCTTCTCTTGCAGTTCACCACGGCGGTTATTCCCGTTTCAGAGTTAAAATTCCCGCAGACAGCATTAAAGAAACCAACCTTTTAACTGTTTGCGCAGATAACACACCCAACGAAGAGGTTTACCCCCAGACTGCCGACTTCACCTTCTACGGCGGTATTTACAGAGCTGTTAAAATCGTAAGCGTTCCCTCTGCTCACTTTGATTTGGAATATTACGGCGCACCCGGTGTTATGGTGACTCCCGATATTAAAGGAAGCAATGCAGATATTGAGGTTCAGGCATTCGTAAAAAATGCAGACGGTGCAGCTCTTACATATAAAATCCTTGACGGTGAAACAGTTGTTGCAGAAACCACAACAGCGGATACAAAAGCCAATCTTACAATTGAAAACGTTCACCTTTGGAACGGCAGAAAGGACCCCCATCTTTATACATTGGAAGCAGTTCTTTCAAAAGACGGTGAAGAGCTTGACGCAGTTTCCACCCGTTTCGGTTGCCGTACCTTCAGCGTTGACCCTGAAAAAGGCTTCATTCTCAACGGTGAAGAATACCCTCTTCGCGGTGTTTCACGCCATCAGGACTACCCCGAGAAAGGTAACGCCCTCACCCTCGAAGACCACAAAAGAGATATTGAATTAATTTGCGAGGTAGGAGCTACAACAATCCGTCTTGCTCACTATCAGCACGCTCAGGAATTCTATAACCTTTGCGATGAAAAGGGGCTTGTAATCTGGGCGGAAATCCCCTATATTTCCCGCCATATGGAAGGTGGCTATGACAACACAATAAGCCAGATGAAAGAGCTTGTTTCTCAGAACTATAACCACGCTTCCATCTGCTTCTGGGGACTTTCCAACGAAATCACAATTGCAGGCGCAGACGATCCCCACCTTATAAAGAACCACAAGGACTTAAACGACCTTGTTCACGAAATGGACAAAACAAGACTCACAACCATTGCAACAGTTACAATGTGCTCAATGGACAATGAATATGTTCATATAAGTGATGTTCTTTCCTATAACCACTACTTCGGTTGGTACGGCGGTTCAACAGATATGAACGGCAAATGGTTCGATGATTTCCATAAGAAATACCCCCAAAAAGCAATCGGCTTAAGTGAATACGGTTGCGAGGCTCTCAATTGGCACACCTCAAATCCCACCCAGGGCGACTACACAGAAGAATATCAGGCATATTACCACGAAGAGCTTATTAAACAAATTGCAGTTCGTCCTTATATCTGGGCAACTCACGTTTGGAATATGTTCGACTTTGCCGCCGATGCCCGTGCAGAGGGTGGCGAAAACGGTATGAACCACAAGGGACTTATGACCTTTGACCGTCAGTATAAAAAAGATGCTTTCTATGCTTACAAAGCCTGGCTCAATCCCGAACCCATGGTTCACATTTGCGGTAAACGCTATATCGACAGAGTTGAGGATGTAACAAAGGTTACTGTTTATTCAAACTGTGATGAGGTGGAGCTTTTCAGAAACGGTGAAAGCGTTGGCAAGCAGAAAAAAGGTGATTTCCCCTTCTTCTATTTTGAAGTTAAGAATGAGGGCACATCAACTCTTGAAGTAAAAGCAGGTGACCTTACAGACACCGCAACAATCAACAAGGTTGACTCCCCCAATGAAGACTACATTATGAAAGAAGAAAACCAGGTTATTAACTGGTTTGAAATCACTACCCCCGTTGGCTACTATTCAATTAACGATACTATCGGCGATATTATGAAAACCCTTAAAGGCAAAATCGCTTGCGTTAAAATTTTGATGCTTGTAAAAAATGTAATGTCACAGGGCTCAAAGGACGGCAAAGCAGAGGTTATGGGCTTTAGCTTCGGCAAAATCAATAAGAGTATGATTGAGTCAATGTACGGTATGGTAAAAGGCTTCACTATCAAACGTGCATTTATGATGATGGGCAACAAGTTTACTAAAGAACAAATCCTCGAAGTAAACGCAATGCTTAATAAGGTTAAGAAGAAATAAGGTGTTTTTTTGGCAGAAATTCTTGCAACAATAATGGCGGTGTTTGCCGTAATCGGTGCAGTCGATAAAATCTTCGGCAACCGCCTGAAGCTGGGTGACGAGTTCGAAAAGGGCATAATGACTCTCGGTCCTCTTTCCCTTTCAATGCTGGGTATGATGACAATTGCACCGGCACTTTCGGACTTACTTCTCCCCGTAATAACTCCCGTTGCCAATCTTTTCGGCTTTGACCCCTCTGCTTTAGCAGGAATTCTTATTGCCAATGATATGGGCGGTGCGGCTCTTGCAGATTCCGTTGCAACTGATTCTCTTTTAGGCTCTTTCCACGGACTCTGCGTTGCATCAATGCTGGGCGCTACCATTTCATTTACAATACCCGTTGCACTGCAGTCATCAAAAAAAGAACACCATAACGATGTTCTTTTAGGACTTCTTTGCGGTATCAGTACAATTCCCGTTGGTTGCTTTGTTTCGGGGCTTGTAATGGGCATTAATCCTCTTACAGTTTTAATAAACCTTGCCCCTGCTATTCTTATTTCTGTAATTATTATAATCGGTCTTTTAAAATTCCCCGATATAACAATTAAAATATTTTCTGTTTTCGGAAAATTTATTTCAATTCTCATAACCTGCGGTCTTGCATTGGGGATTTTCCAGACCCTTACGGGAAAAGTAATTCTCAAAAACACCGCACCGCTTATGGAAAGTGCCGCAACGGTTTTCACAATCTGCATAACCCTCGCAGGTACATTCCCCCTTATTGCAATTATTTCAAAGCTTCTTAAAAAGCCCCTTTCCGCATTGGGTAAAAAGTTAGAGCTTGACGACACCTCCGTTGTGGGTCTTATTGCAACCCTTGCGAACTCAATTGCCACAATGGAAAGTGCCGACAGAATGAACAGAAAAGGCAGAGTTATGAACCTTGCCTTTGCAGTTTCCGCCGCTTTCGTCTTCGGCGACCACCTCGCCTTCACTCTCTCCTATAATGACCAACATATCGTTCCCGTTATCATAGGAAAGCTTGTTGCAGGTATCACCGCATTAGTAGTTGCGGTAGTGCTTGAGAAGAAGACAAAGAAATAAAATACCTGTATACAAAAAAGGCTTCAGGACAGTAAAATGTCTTGAAGCCTCTAACTTTTATAATTGCGTCGCAGACCCTTAATTTTGCATTTTGCACTTTGCATTTTGCATTTCTTTCAACAACGCTTCCGCCTCATCCTTTGTAAACCCACCGGGAGTTTTATCAAAATTCTTGTTTCCATTAACCCAACGGGAGCACCATTCTTTGATTTGGCTCTCGGTCATAGATAGATTTTTAACATCGGTCAAAGAATTAACTATATTAATAACATTTTCCTCATTATCTTCAAGAATTTCCAATAATTCGAGATATCTCTCATTTTTATTTTTCTTCGCCTTTTCAAGAAGATAGGGCATAAATACAGTACATGCCTTGCCGTGAGGAATACCGAAATTTTCTGTTAAAACGTAGCCCACCGTATGAGGAAATGCCGCACCGCAGACATTAAGCTCAAGTCCTGCATAAATCGAACCGAAATACAAATCCGCTCTCAATTTTTCATCGGGTAATTCTTTTGTTGCATCAAGGTATTTAAGCCCGTTATATATAAGCGGAAGTGCCATTTTTGCATACTGTGTTGGTAACTCACTACACAAGGGCGAAAACCAACCCTCAACCGCGTGGGCAAAGGCATCAAGAGCAGTTGAAACTGTTACATCATAATTCATAGAATATGTGTATTTAGGGTCAAGGAAAGAAACTCTTGCGTAGCAGTCTGCACCTGAGATACTCTTTTTCATTCCGTCCTCATCATTTGTAAGAACGCTGACACCTGTTACCTCGCTGCCTGTTCCGCTTGTTGTTCCCACAAGAACAACGGGCAAAGCCTTTGAAGGAATTTTTCTTGCGTACAAGCCATTAATATCATAATCGGGATTTTCGGCACAAATCGCCACCGCCTTTGAAGCGTCAAGAGGTGAACCGCCACCGATACCGATAATAAAATCTGCACCGAATTCTCTCGCTTTCTCCCCTGCTTTAATAACAGTAGAAACGAGAGGATTTTCTGTTATTTCGTCAAATACCAAGTATTCAATATTTTTATTGTTCAGAGCAGAAATAACATCATCTAAAGCACCGCTTTTTTTGGCACTTGTTTTGCTGGTAACAATAAGGCATTTTGAACCCAATTTTCTGAACTCTGCACTATTTTTTATTACACAATTTTCACCGCTTATTAAACGAGCGGGCATATAAATGTTAAAATCCATAAAAACACCTCTGCAATTTTATACATTATTATACCATAATATGTACCAAATTCCAATTGAAAAAACAAGTATTTTGTTGTATAATGTAAGAGTTGAAAATTATCTTGGAGGAATGTGACTTGAAAAACATTTTCGGGCGAAATTTAATAAAACGCTCAGATGTTTTTGTTATTTTTTTAACACTTTCACTAATTTTTGCTACATTCCTTATTTTCCGCCACTCTTCTGATGAAACACCTGTTGCCACCATAACAGTGGACGGAAAAGTGGAAAAAGAGATAGATTTACTTTTGCAAGAGGACTGTATAATTACTCTTGAAACCGAACCCGTTGTAACATTAGAGGTCAAAGACCATAAGATTCGTTTCATTGACTCCAAATGTCCTGACGGCACTTGCGAAAAAATGGGATTTTTAAGTAATGTTGGTGACACTGCCGCATGTGTCCCTGCTAAAACAATTGTGACCATAAAAGGCACAGACGATTCAGGCATTGATGCCGTAGTGGGATGATAAATTCTGGCAACACTTTTACTATTGCCAACCGCGGGTCCCAAAATTTTGCATTTTGCATTCTGCATTTTGCATTTAACAAAGGGGTTGACTTTTCTGAACAAAAACAAAATCCGCACAGTCGCCCTTATGGGAATATTTTGTGCATTGGCAATGGGACTTTCTTTTCTTGAATCTTTAATTCCTCCCATTGCACCCGTTCCCGCTATAAAACCCGGTTTTTCAAACATAGTCACTATGTTTTGTGTCAGTTCATTGGGCGCCCCTTACGGCTTGATGGTTGTTCTTTTCAAAGCCTTTTTCGCTTTGTTGACCCGAGGTGCAACCGCATTTTTTATGAGCCTGTCGGGAGGACTTTTAAGTTTTCTTGTTATGGTAATCATATTTAAATATTTTAAAAATACTTTCGGTTATATCGGTATCGGCATTCTTTGTGCCTTGTTCCATAACATAGGTCAGCTTGCCGTAGCCGTTGTAATATTGGGAGAAGCAATGTTAACTCTTACACCCTTGCTTCTTCTTTCAGGCTTGGTAGCAGGTCTTGTAACAGGAACTGTTTTCAAATACACCCTGCCCGTATTAAATAAGACTTTAAATCACTCACAAGGAGTAGATAAAAATGATTAAACACATTGCAGGTGTTCTTCACCCTGCCGCAAAAGGTCGTGGCGGTGTGAAGGTACCTCACAACAAAAACACCGAAAACTGCAAAATCGTGAGAATGCCCGCTCCCGAAAAGGTAGTTCTTCCAATGCAGCAGCATATCGGTGCACCTTGCTCCCCTACTGTTCAGGTAGGCGATACCGTTAAGGTTGGTCAGGTTATCGGTGACACGGACAAATTCATTTCCGCACCCATTCACGCTTCTGTTTCGGGTACAGTTACCAAAATTGCAGACACAGTTCTCGCCAATGGCAGACTCGCTCCTGCGGTAACTATTGAATCCGACGGTGAAATGGCTCTTTTTGATGAAATCGCTCCCCCCGTTATTAATAATGTGGATGATTTCATAAAAGCAGTTCGTGATTCAGGTCTTGTAGGTCTTGGCGGTGCAGGCTTCCCCAGCCACGTTAAATTCCACCTTGACCCTAAAAAGCCCATTGACACAATTGTTGTTAATGCTGCGGAATGTGAACCCTATATCACAGTTGACTACCGCGAATGTGTAGACAACACGCTTTATATAATCCGCAGCTTGATGATTATCAAGGAATATCTTGGAATCCCTCATGCAGTTATCGCTGTTGAGGACAATAAGCCCAAAGCAATTGAGGCTCTTCAGAAGGTTGCCGATGAAATCGGTGACGGCTCAATCAAGGTTATGCAGCTCAAATCCCGTTATCCTCAGGGTGCTGAAAAAATGATCGTTTATTCTGCAACAGGCAGAAAAATTCCTTTCGGAAAGCTTCCTGCAGACGTTGGTTGTATCGTAATGAACGTTACAAGTACCGCCTTTATCGGCAGATATCTTGAAACAGGTAAGCCTCTCGTCAGCCGTTCTCTTACTGTTGACGGTTCCGCAATTCTCAAGCCTCAGAACGTAAGAGTACCTATTGGTACAAACCTTAACGAGCTTATTGATTTCTGCGGTGGCTTCAAGCCCGACCTTGATAAAGTTATTGCAGGCGGTCCTATGATGGGTACTGCACTTGTCAGCACCGATGTTCCCGTTATCAAGAGCTACAACGCAGTTCTTGCATTTTCTAAAGGAACAATTGAAGACAAACCCGACAACGACTGTATCCGTTGCGGACGTTGCAGTCAGGTTTGCCCCATGGGACTTATGCCCACCAATGTTATGCGTTCCGTTAAGGCTAAAGATATTGACGGACTTAAAGCAAGTAATGTTGTTGCTTGTATGCAGTGCGGTACTTGTGCTTATGCTTGCCCTGCAGGCAGACCCCTTGTTCAGTACCTTGTGCTTGCAAAAGATATGATCAGAGAGGACGGTGCTAAAAAATGAGCGAAAACGCCCTTATACAGAAAATAAAACCAACCGTTGCGGCATCGCCCCACGTTAAATCAGGGGAAACCTCACAGTCAATGATGCGCGATGTTATTATAGCTCTCGTTCCTGCATTGGCAGCTTCTGTCTGGCTTTTCGGTCCAAGAGCACTTATAGTAAATATCGTCAGCGTAGTTTCTTGCGTACTCTTTGAGTACATAACAAGAAAAATCTTAAAAAGAAAAAACACCTTGAGCGACTTAAGTGCCGTTGTAACAGGTCTTTTACTTGCTTTCAACTTACCCTCAACAATTCCCCTCTGGATGATTCCCATCGGTGCATTCGTTGCAATAGTAGTTGTTAAGCAATTCTTCGGCGGTATCGGTCAGAACTTCGTTAACCCGGCTTTAATGGGTAGAATCATACTTATGGTTTCCTTCCCCGGTCCTATGTCCACATGGACAGAGAATTATAAATGGGGTGAAACCGTTGATGCGGTAACTACCGCAACTCCCCTTTATGTTCTTCAGAATGTTGGCGAAAAGTTCTCAATGGAGGATATGCCCTCATATCTCGAAATGTTCCTTGGTCAGAGAGCAGGCTGTCTTGGTGAAACCTGTGCTCTAGCTCTTATTATCGGCGGTATCTACCTTCTTGCAAGAAGAGTTATCTCCCCATCAATCCCCATTTCATTTATTGCAACTGTAGGCGTGTTTATGGCAATTGCAGGTAAAGGCGACCTTGATTATATCGTATATAACCTTTTAGGAGGCGGTCTCCTTATTGGTGCAATCTTTATGGCAACTGACTATGCAACCTGTCCCCTTACTTCAAAAGGTAAGATTATCTATGGTATCGGTTGCGGTCTTGTAGCAGCAATTATCAGACAGTTTGGTAGCTACAATGAAGGCGTTTCCTTCGCAATTATTCTTATGAATCTCCTTGTTCCTCATATTGACAATTTAACAAAGCTTAAACCCTTTGGCTATATTAAAGAGAAGAAGCAAAAGGAGGCAAAAGCAGAATGAAAAATAAAACCATAAAGGAAATTGTTGTTCCTGCAGTTGTATTGTTTATTATTGCTACAGTTTGCACAGCTCTCCTTGCAGGTACAAATCTCTTAACAAAAGATAAAATCGCAGACTTGGCGGTTCAGGCAGAAAACGAGGCTAAAGCCGCAGTCATTGATGCAGTAAGCTTCTCCGATGCAAAAGAAATTGATGGTAACATTTATTACGAAGCACTTGACGAAAAAGGTAATGTAACAGGTTATGTTTTTAATGTAAGTACTAAAAGCTACGGCGGTGTGCTTACCTGCATGGTAGGTATTTCCGCAGAAGAAAAGGTTACTGGGGTTGAAATCACATCAATCAGCGATACTCCCGGCCTTGGTATGAAAGCCACCGCAAAGGATTGGCTGGACCAGTTTGTCGGTAAAGGAAGCGGAATTTCAGTTAATAAAAACTCCTCTTCCGATACAGAAATTCAAGCGATCACAAGTGCAACAATTACTTCTCAGGCAGTTACTGATGCAGTAAACAGCGCATTTGATGTTTTATCACAAGTAAAAGGAGGTGCCGAAAATGGCTAAAAGCGAAAAATGTTCACTCCGCAAGGAGTTTACAAAAGGTCTTCTTCGGGAGAACCCTGTTTTAAGACTTGTTCTCGGCACTTGTCCCACACTTGCAACATCAACCTCAATGGTTAATGCTATCGGAATGGGTATTGCTGCAACACTTGTTCTTATTTGTTCAAACATTGCAATTTCTGCTTTGAGAAAGGTAATTCCGGATAAAGTCAGAATTCCCGCTTATGTTGTTATTATTGCATCATTCGTTACTATTGTTCAGATGATTGTGAAAGCCTTTGTACCCGCTCTCGATGCCGCCCTTGGCGTATATCTTCCTCTTATTGTTGTTAACTGTATTATCTTAGGAAGAGCAGAGGCATTCGCTAATAAAAACCCCGTTATCGCCTCCGCAGTTGATGGTTTAGGTATGGGTATCGGCTTTACTGCCGCTCTTTTCTGTATGGCTCTTATCAGAGAATTCCTTGGTAACGGCACACTTTTTGCAGATGCGCAGAACCTTCTCGGCGTTTTCGGTGACAATGTCTTAGGCGGTTTCAATGGTGTAACTGTTCTTCAGACACCAATGACCTTGTTCATTCTTCCTGCAGGCGGTTTCTTTGTATTCGGTGTTCTTATTGCCCTTGCAAATAAAATCAGCGATAAGAAAAAACTTCCCAGAGCAGAGCTTCACGGTTGCGAAAGCTGTCCTCTTGCTAACACTTGCTCAAAAGTAGTTTCTGAAAGGGAGGATAAAACAATATGAGTGCTACACAGATTTTCTCAATAATCCTCACCGCTATTCTTACAGAGAACTTCGTTCTTTGCAAATTCCTTGGTATATGCCCCTTCTTAGGCGTTTCCAAAAAGGTTGACACTGCTCTTGGTATGAGCGTTGCGGTTATATTTGTTATGCTCGCTTCAACAGCAGTTACCTTTCCTATCAACACTCTTCTCGTTAAGCACGATATGGAATATCTTCAGACAATCGTCTTTATTCTTGTTATTGCCGCTCTTGTTCAGTTGGTTGAAATAGTTTTAAAGAAGTATATTAAACCTCTTTACAACGCTTTGGGTATTTATCTGCCTCTTATTACTACCAACTGTGCAGTTTTAGGTGTTGTTCTTCTTAACCTTGATAAATTCGGCGGTATGGAACACTCTTTTGCTCTTTCAATGGTTAACACCTTGGGCGCCGGCGTTGGCTTTATGGTTGCAATGCTTATTTTCGCAGGTGTTCGCTCAAGGCTTGAAACTGCAGATATTCCCGAAGGTCTAAAAGGTCTTCCCTCAACACTTATTGCCGCCTCCTTAACATCGGTTTCCTTCCTTGGCTTCTCCGGTGTTGTTGAAGGCATATTCGGTTAAGGAGGTAGAAAAATGACAGGAATTTTATTACCAATCCTCCTTGTTGCAGGTATCGGACTTGTTTTGGGCTTAGGTCTTGCAATTGCTTCAAAGGTTATGGCAGTCCCGATTGACGAAAAAGCAGAAGCTATTACCGAGGTTCTTCCCGGTGCTAACTGCGGTGCTTGCGGATTTTCAGGTTGTGCTGGTTATGCAGCCGCTCTTTCATCGGGCAAAACTGACCAGACAAACCTCTGTGCTCCCGGTGGCTCAGCAGCAGCCGCACAAATTGCAGAAATTCTCGGCACTGCTCCCGCAGCAGTTTTACCCACAACAGCGGTTGTTATGTGTATGGGTAACTCATCTAATTCACACGATAAAATGACTTATAAGGGCGTTAGCAGTTGCCGAATGGCTACTCAGCTTTTCGGTGGCGCAAAAGAATGCGCTTATGGTTGTCTTGGTCTGGGTGATTGCGTTGATGCTTGTGAATTTGATGCAATTCACATTTGCGACGGTGTTGCAAGAATTTCTACTATTGCTTGTCATAGCTGTAAAGCTTGTGTCAAAGCTTGTCCCAAAGGACTCATCACTATGCTTCCTCTTAACGTTACTCAGGCGGCAGTTCTTTGCAATAATAAAGAAAAAGGCGCTACAGCAAGAAAGCATTGTAAAGCTGCTTGTATCGGTTGTATGAAATGCGTTAAGGCTTGCGAGCACGATGCAGTTAAGGTCGAAAACTTCCTTGCAAGTGTTGACCCCGAAAAATGTATCGGCTGCGGAAAATGCCACGAAGCTTGCCCCGTTGGATGTATTGATTTGATTACACCAAAAGGATAATCTGTAACTTTTATGAGATACAAAAAAGGCTACGGTTTTTGCCGTAGTCTTTTTCGTATCTCTATTTTAATTCTTAGTCTTCAATAATCTTTTTATTGAGTTTCTTTTCAATTACAGGAACAACCTTGGGAACAAGAAGCTTTACAATAAGAAGGTAAGCAAGTAAACCGCCAATAATACCGACTACTGCACCTGCAATAACGTCTGTGGGGTAATGAACGTGAACATAAATTCTTGAGAAACCTATAAGGAATGAAAGAATTAATGTTGGAATACCGATTGCAAGGTGTTTCTTGTTCTTAAAGCAACCAAGGAACAACGCGAATGCTGCACCGATTGAAGTTGAGGTGTGACCTGAGGGGAATGACCATGAACTGCTCTTATCAATAAGACCGGGCCACACATATTCATATCCTGCATTGGTCCAAACTGACGGGTCAATGTTATAAGGACGAGGTCTCTGAATAACGTTTTTGAGAGCAACGTTATTGATAAGTGATGCAATTGCAAGACCGCCAATAAGAAGAACACCGAGCTTTCTCGTCTTTTTGGGTATGAGCAAAATAATGCCTAAAACCCACCAGATAATACCGGGTGTATCGCCAAGGTGTGTGATAAATGTCATAATAACATCTAAAACAGGATTCATAATACTGTCAACAAACTGATAAATAGCAACATCAACATTAACTATGAATTCATTCAAAAAGAAATCTGCCATAATTGCCTCCTAAATATGTAAAATAATAAAGATATTTTACTATTTTATATGATAAAAGTCAAGATATAGAACAGTATTAGTGGCAAGTTGGAAGTGGCAAGTGGCAAGTTAAGGGTGCTGAGCACGGCAATTGTAAAAGTTATAGAAAAAACAACTTTATTTTTCTAAATGTTTTTAACCTGTACCAGGTTAATTGATTGGAATAAGTTTTGGTCACGAAAACCAAATATAATGTTTGGAAGCGAAGCTTCCCATTCATTCCGAATTCCGCATTCCGAATTCCGAATTTTTATATGTTGTCACTTGCAACTTAAAAATGCATCAATTTTCGCAACAAAAAAGAGAGTGACTTTCGCCACTCTCTATAATTGTGAAATTATTCAATAATTTCTGTAACTGCACCTGAACCAACTGTTCTACCACCTTCACGGATAGCAAAACGAAGACCCTTTTCAATAGCGATAGGAGTGATGAGTTCAACGCTCATTTCAACGTTATCGCCGGGCATGCACATTTCTGTGCCTTCGGGAAGGCTGATAGTACCGGTAACGTCAGTTGTTCTGAAGAAGAACTGAGGTCTGTAGTTGTTGAAGAAAGGTGTATGACGGCCGCCTTCATCTTTAGAAAGAACGTAAACCTGACCTTTGAATTTTGTGTGGGGTTTGATTGAACCGGGTTTGCAAAGAACCTGACCACGTTCAATACCTTTTCTGTCAACACCACGAAGAAGAGCACCGATGTTGTCACCAGCCTCTGCATAGTCGAGGAGCTTGTGGAACATTTCAACACCTGTACAAACAGTCTTGCTGCTTTCTTCTTTAAGACCAACGATTTCGAGTTCGTCACCAACACGAAGCTGACCACGTTCAACTCTACCTGTTGCAACAGTACCACGACCTGTGATTGTGAAAACGTCTTCAACAGGCATAAGGAAGGGAAGGTCTGCCATACGGTCGGGAGTGGGGATGTAGCTGTCTACTGCATCCATGAGTTCGATGATGGGAGCATAAACAGGATCGCTAAGATCTGTAGAAGCAGAATCAAGAGCCTGGAATGCAGAACCTTTGATGATGGGTGTATCATCGCCGGGGAATTCATAAGAATCAAGAGTTTCACGAACTTCCATTTCAACGAGTTCGAGAAGTTCGGGGTCGTCTACGAGGTCGCATTTGTTAAGGAATACAACGATGTAGGGAACGCCAACCTGACGAGCAAGAAGAAGGTGTTCTTTTGTCTGAGCCATAGGACCGTCTGTTGAAGCGATAACAAGGATAGCACCGTCCATCTGTGCAGCACCTGTGA
>CAZUZV010000041.1:0-20547 GCA_964624385.1 uncultured Eubacteriales bacterium
ACCTGTGATATCTTCGGGAGATGTTTCAAGACGAACAAGAACAACCTTTTCGCCACGAGCGTTCCAAGCTTCTGCGTCTTCAGCAGTGAATACTACTTTACCGCAAGCAGCACCGGGAGATGCGCCAAGACCTTTACCTGCAGGAGTTGCAGCTTTAAGAGCTTTTGCATCAAACTGGGGATGGAGAAGAGTGTCAAGGTTTCTGGGGTCGATCATTGCAACAGCTTTCTTTTCATCGATCATGCCTTCATCAACGAGGTCACAAGCGATTTTAAGAGCAGCCTTTGCAGTTCTCTTACCGTTTCTTGTCTGGAGCATATAGAGTTTGCCTGCTTCAACAGTAAACTCCATATCCTGCATATCTCTGTAGTGATCTTCAAGAATACCGCAAACTTTTACGAATTCTGCATATGCTTCGGGGAATTTATCAGCCATTTCAGCGATGGGCATGGGAGTACGAACACCTGCAACAACGTCTTCACCCTGAGCGTTTACAAGGAACTCACCCATAAGGCCTTTGTCACCTGTAGCGGGGTCACGAGTGAAAGCAACACCGGTACCGCAATCGTCACCCATGTTACCGAATGCCATTGCCTGAACGTTAACAGCAGTACCCCATGAATAAGGAATATCGTTGTCACGACGGTAAACGTTTGCACGGGGGTTGTCCCATGAACGGAAAACTGCCTCAACAGCGCCCATAAGCTGTTCTTTGGGATCTGAGGGGAAATCTTTACCGATTTTTGATTTGTATTCAGCTTTGAACTGACCAGCAAGGTCTTTGAGGTCTTCAGCTGTAAGATCGATGTCCTGAGTTACGCCTTTTGCTTCTTTCATTTCATCGATGAGCTGCTCGAAGTATTTCTTACCAACTTCCATAACAACGTCGGAATACATCTGGATGAATCTTCTGTAGCAGTCCCAAGCCCAACGAGCGTTGCCTGACTTTGCAGCCATAACTTCAACAACTTCTTCGTTAAGACCAAGGTTAAGGATTGTATCCATCATACCGGGCATGGATGCACGAGCACCTGAACGAACAGAAACGAGAAGGGGATTTTCTTTGTCGCCAAATTTCTTGCCAACAACGCCTTCCATTTTGTCGATGTATTCCATAATCTGTGCCTGGATTTCATCGTTGATCTTTCTGCCGTCCTCATAGTACTGAGTACAAGCTTCAGTTGTGATTGTGAAACCCTGAGGAACAGGAAGACCGATGTTGGTCATCTCTGCAAGGTTTGCACCTTTACCACCGAGAAGCTCGCGCATTGAAGCGTCGCCCTCTGAGAACAAATAAACGAATTTCTTGCTCATAATTTACCTCCAATAAATTTTTTGCGCGTTTTGGCGCAATTAGAGTTATTACACCGTCGCTCATTGTAACACATATTTTCAGAGATTTCCATAGTTTAAAGGTAAAATTCCCAAGATATAACAGAAAATTTTTTGGTGAAGATTGACAATCAGGTTGGAAGTGGCAAGTGGCAAGTGGCAAATTTTTGGGAAGCTCCGCTTCCAAATATTGTATCAGGTGTTCGTAACTGAAACTTATTACAATTGATTAAACTTAGTTTTAAAATCAAAAAGCCAAGAACAACTTAGTTGTTTTTTCTGTAATTTTTATAATTGCGTCGCAGACCCGACATTTCGAATTACGAATTTTGAATTTCGAATTATAATCGCCGACCGCAGGTCCCGAAACTTGCCACTAAAAAATGCCCTTGCTTTACGCAAGAGCATTTTTCCTTAATATTTATCTTTTATCGTCTTTGTATTTGAATATGCACTATAGGTTTTGCTGTAATAGGCTTTTACCTTGTAGGTATATTTCTTACCTTTCTTTGCGGATTTGTCAACATACGTTACCTTACTGTTGCCCTTTACAGTAGTAAGTTTTTTGTAGCTACCGTCACCTGTTTTTCGGTAAACCACATAACCACTTGCGCCTGTTACTTTAGACCATTTGAGAGAAACGCCTGTTTTGGTGCTCTTTGCAGTTTTCAAGGTAGGGTCTGCAAGGTATTTGATAGACAATGAGCTTGAAAGTGATGAATTTCCTGCTTCGTTTCTTGCTCTTACTGCATAGTAATATTTAGTTCCTGATTTTGCGCTTTTGTCCGTGTAACTTGTTTTGCTTGTTGAACCTAAATATTTCCAATCTCCGTTCTTAGTTTTACGGTAAACTCTGTATGTATCTGCACCGCTCACCTTACCCCAAGTGATTTTCACACCGCTTGATGTATTGGAAATTGTTTTGAGTGTGGGTTTTGAACATTTCAACTGCTTAATTGTTGCAGTTTCAAGAACCTCGCCACATTCGGTACATTCTTTGTGTTTTGAACCGACACGGTTTACTGTTGCCTTTTTATCGATAATCCAATCAGAAGAGATATGATTATGAACTAATTCTTTAATATCCGGGATTTCGCTAAGAGAAACAGTTTCCCAAGAAATAAATTTAACGTCCGTTCCGTCAAATTCAACAGTAACCTTAAGGCATTTTAAAATTTCTGCAGCGTTACCATAATCATGCATAATAATATAGTCCACGCCTTCAACTGCATCATCGGGCTTTTCATAAGCCTGCTCAACAGTATAGCCATAAACTTCATATTTGCCATCGCTAAGGTTTTTATAACCTTTTGTTACATAAGTGATACTGTCACCAAAGCCACCAGCCTCGGGCATATCGTAGGTGTGGGTTTCTGCATTATATACGGGGTCGTGGTCTGCATCATTTCTCAAAACATTAATATCACTTATATTAAAGTGTTTTAAGGCTTCCGTTTCGTAAACATCTGCAGGAATCTGATAATAACGAAGCGTATATGAACCGTAAGAATACTCTTTTTCTATTTCGTATGAATCGTAATCATAGATGTTGATTTTATCCGTTGTGTACCATTTTATATGCTTGGGTGAAAAATCATAAATATTATCTTCACCATTGTAAGCAACTGACCACCAAAGCTTGAAAACTTGTGAATGGAATGTGTCGTAATAGTTTTCAGCAGCACTTACTGATACTGTAAAAATACTGCACACCATAACAACACACATCAAAAATGATATTATTCTTTTCATACAAAGTTCTCCTAACTTATTAAGATACTGCACGACGAGTAAGCCAAGTTATTCGCCCAATATTTTAATTATGTTCTCCGACAGTTACTGCCATAACTGATATCAGATTATATCCCGTTTCTGTTTCTTTTAAAGTGACATCTGCATATTTATCGGGTTGGGTTGCGGCAATTGTGCCGTCGGGAGAAACTTCTATGTTGTTTGTTCCTACATAACCGACTCTGAGAATTGCGAGTCCGCCTGTTTTCTCAACAGATTCAATTCTCGGAGTAAAAGGCGGGGTTACACCCGTAAGAGGAACTGTATAAGTGTCTGCGCTTACATCATAGGTAAATTCATAACCGTAACCTACAACACTGGAATGAACTATTTCCACATCCGGTCCAAACATTTTAAGGTAATACCCTGCTACATCTTCCGCAGGAACAATCATACCTTTTTCGGTTACATTGTAGTCCCCTGTTTTGATTTCATCCGTAAGAAGAGTACAGATAGCAATATTAAGAAGTGTAGATTTATCAGCTTTTGTTATATCGGAAAAGGAATCCGGATCAACGCCAACCACCCATGTCAAGAACTCTGCATAACCGGAATAATCAACAACCTCTTCGTTCCCCGAATAGAACGTATCCACCGCAACTTTAACAATGCTTACGATGCCCGTAATTGCGAGGGCAAGAACCAAAAGCCCTATTATAAAAGAACCGACTTTTTTCTTTTTATTTACGGTAACAATTTCACTCATAATTTTTACCTGCTATATTTCTTTTTTGTACGCTCGGTACGTCTTTCAAGAGCTTCTTTTCTCGCTCTTTCCTGTTGACGTTTTTTCTTTTCCGCCGCTTTCTGACGAAGAATAAGGTTAATTCGGAAAACAACAATTGTTCCGCCGATTACCTGAACCACATCGCAACCTGTGGCTTCAGAGATTTTCTGAGCAATCTCTTTAGGCGCTTCAGGAGAGGATTCAAGGTGAACCTTGATTTTAAAAAGTTCACGTGTATTAAAAGTGTCTTCAATTTGTGCAATAACTGCATCGGTAACACCCTCTTTACCTATCTGGAAAATAGGGTCAAGTCCGTTTGCTTCTGCACGGAGCTTTGCGCGTTCTTTACTTGTCATAATTATTACTTTTTCCTTTTATTCTTTAGTCCATTTGGTGCCTTCGCGGGTATCAAGAAGTGTAACACCCTTTGATGCCAACTCGTCACGGATTCTGTCTGCTTCTGCGAAGTCTTTAGCTTTTTTAGCCTCAACTCGCAAAGCAATTTGTTCTTCTACATATTTTGCAAAGTCATCAAGCTCTTCACTCTTCTCAGTTGTTTCGTTAAGCTTCTTTGCACCCTCAACCAAATCAAGAGAAAGCACTTTATCAAAATCGTTAAGAAGATAAATTTTTGTTTTGTCGTTTGTTTTTTCTTTTAAAACATCATAAACCGCAGTAACTGCAAGAGATGTGTTTATATCGTTATCAAGAGCTGCTTTAAATGCACCCTGAAGCTTTTCAACTGCAACCATATCAAGCTCATCGCTGTCGCAAGGATTAAGAGTTGCGATTTTCTTGAGAAGCTTATCATACGCAGTTGCTGCACCATCAAGATTCTCGTAAGAGAAAACAAGCTGTTTTCTGTAATGGGACTGCAAACAGAAGAATCTGTATGCCAGCGGATTATAGCCCTTTTCCTCAAGAAGAGAAACTGTAAGGAACTCACCTTTGGATTTACTCATTTTACCTGTATTTGTATTAAGGTGAAGAACATGGAACCAATAATTGCACCATTTATGACCGAGATATGCTTCACTCTGGGCAATTTCATTTGTATGGTGGGGGAACGCATTGTCAATACCACCGCAATGAATATCCATATATTCACCAAGGTGCTTGAGGCTGATTGCAGAGCATTCAATATGCCAACCGGGATATCCAACACCCCATGGTGAATCCCATTTAAGCGCCTGATCTTCAAACTTTGATTTTGTAAACCAGAGAACAAAGTCATTTTTATTGCGCTTGTTTCCGTCTTCCTCAACACCCTCACGAACACCAACCATCAGTTCATCGCTGTCGTGTTTATTGAAAACATAGTACTCGTCGAGCTTTGATGTATCAAAATACACATTTCCTCCTGCAACGTAGGCATAGCCTTTATCAAGCAGACCCTGAACCATTGTAATAAATTCATCAATACAATTTGTTGCAGGTTCAACAACATCAGGAGTTTTGATATTAAGCTTTTTGCAGTCTTCAAAGAAAGCATCTGTATAGAACTTTGCAATGTCCATAACGGATTTATTTTCTCTTTTTGCGCCTTTGAGCATTTTATCTTCGCCTGTATCGGCATCACTCGAAAGATGACCTACGTCAGTAATATTCATTACACGCTTAACATCATATCCGCTGTAACGAAGATGCTTTTCAAGCACATCTTCCATTATATAACTACGAAGGTTTCCGATATGAGCAAAATGATACACGGTAGGTCCGCAAGTATACATATTAACCTTACCGGGGACATTTTCTTTAAAATTTTCTTTTTTATGAGTAAGTGAGTTATAAAGTTGCATAAATTCACCTTATTTCGAAAAATCTATAAGTTTAATGGACTGTTTTACATAAATTACGCCCGAAACGACACAAAGAGCTGCTGTAATCCATAAAAGTCCGTTTGATATGGTAGAAATCGGGAAATTCTCACCGAGAATACCCACATCATTAAGTTCTGCAAGAATCATAATAACAATGGAGAAAACCATTTGTGAAATGGTTTTGAGCTTGCCGTAAATATTGGCAGGAATAACAATTCCTTGTGCCGTTGCAACAAGACGGAAGGATGTAATTGTAAACTCACGGAGCAACACTATCATAATAATCCAGATATTGCAAAGACCAAACTGCATAAATGCAAGTAAAGCGGCAGTTGTTAAAATTTTATCCGCAACAGGGTCAGCAAGTTGACCGAAAACCGTAACTATGCCTTTTTTTCTTGCAATTTTCCCGTCAAGAAAATCAGTAAATGAACCAATAGCAAAGACGATTAAGCCAATAAGATAATGATGAGAAATATCACTTAAAAATAAAGCTAAAAATATCGGCGTCAAAATTATTCTTATAATCGTCAATTGGTTGGGAATATTCATATTCTTCATACTGCTTCACCAATGAGCGAATACTCATCCTTGTCAAATATTTCAACTGGAACAATATCACCGTCATCAATTCTGTAACCCGAAGTGAAAACGATATTGTTGTCGATATCGGGAGAATCCATATATGTTCTGCCGTAATAGCTGTCTGTATAAGGGTCGTAACCTTCAACAAGAACATCATATGTGTTTCCGATACAAGCTTCGAGTTTTTCTTCTGAAATTGTGTACTGCTGGGTCATTATCGCTTCAACACGCTCTGCTGCAACCTCGGGGTCAACCTGATTATCGAAATCGTATGCAGGAGTTCCCTCTTCGCGAGAATAAGCGAAGCAGCCAACTCTGTCAATTTTCGCTTCGTTAACGAACTCTGAAAGAGTTGTGAAATTTTCTTCTGTTTCACCGGGGAAACCTACTATAAATGTGGTTCTCAAAACAACATCGGAAATTCTTTCTCTGATTTTTTCAACCAAAGCAAGAAGAGTTGCTTTATCGCCTCTTCTGTTCATTACTTTAAGAATTTCACCGTCGGCGTGTTGGAAAGGGATATCAATGTAATGACAAACCTTTTGATTTTCTGCGATTGCATCTAAAAGTTGGTCTGTAATTCTGTCAGGGTAACAATAGAGAAGACGAATCCATTGAAGCTTTTCAATTTTATTAAGTTCGCCTAAAAGCTCGGGGAGTTTAAGTTCACCATAGAGGTCTTCGCCGTAACGAGTTGTATCCTGAGCAACAAGAATAAGTTCTTTAACACCTTTTTCGCAAAGCATATTTGCTTCTTCAAGAACATCCTCCATTTTTCTGCTTCTGAACGCGCCTCTTATAGAGGGAATTGCACAGTAGGAACAACAGTTGGAGCAACCATCAGCGATTTTAAGATATGCAGTATATTCGGGAGTAGTGAGAATTCTTCCTCCGTCAAGAGGCAATTCCTCTTTGTCAGGGAAGCTTTTATACTGCTCATCGTTCTCAAAGAGAGCATCACAAACCGCAACAATATCTGCATTAGCACCGATACCGATTACACCGTCAACCTCGGGAATTTCTGTAAAAACCTCATCATTATATCTTTGCGCAAGGCAACCTGTAACAAGAATTTTTTTGAGAAGTCCGTCCTCCTTTAAATCTGCCATTTCAAGAATTGCTTCGATTGATTCTCTTTTAGCGTCTTCAATAAAACCGCAGGTGTTAACAATAACAATATCAGCTTTATCTGCCTCCTGAACAAGAATATATCCTGCATCAACAAGCTTTTTAAGCATTAATTCTGCATCCACCTGATTTTTTGGACAGCCCAAACTAATCATACCGACTTTTCGTGACATAACTTTCACCTCTTAATTTTTACCACCCGGGCATTTCAAAACCGCACTCATAGAAGGCGGATTTTATATCAGAATAGGAATACCCCATTCTTATGAAACGGTTAACAATTCTTTTGCGTTCTTTTTCCGTTTCGAGCTTATTTTCATATTTTGTCCTTAACATTTCTATAATACGCGAAATTGGCTCATTGTCAAGTATTTTCAATGCATTGTTAACAGTTTCGCCATCTATTCCTTTTATTTTTAATTCGTATGTAATTCTCTTTACATCATATTTTTTAACTTCAAAAAGATACCTTACATATTCCTTGCAAAACGCCTCATCATCAATATAGCCTCTTTCGAGCATTTTATCTACCGCTCTGCGAGAGCTTTGGGCTCCGAACTTCAGCTTAAGTTTATCATAAAGCTCCTTTTCAGAGTACGCCCTCATAGAAAGATATGTTATTCCTTTCTCATAAGCAGAGCGAAAGCCTGCCTCCTCTTTCAAGGAAGCAAGCTCATCTTCTGAAATTTCCTGACCATCCTTGATACCGCAAAGGTACCAATAGTCATCGTAAAGTGTCAGGGTATAAGTACCGTCAATATAGATATGCACCTTATTGCCGTTACCCTGTTTTGATGTAATTTTCATTATTTATTACTCGTCATCGTCTACTGCAATATCAATTTTTGCTCTTGCTGTTTCTTTAGAAACAGGCTCAGAAGGAGCAGGCGTTGCTTGTTCTCTTCTTGAAATGGGATTTCTTGCGGAAATAAGGTTTTTTATACCTCCGCGAACCTTACCCTCAATCTCTGCACAGAATTCGGGCGCGTTTCTGATATATTCCTTAACATTATCTCTGCCCTGACCGAGTCTTTCCTCACCATAATAGAACCAAGCACCGCTTTTTCTGATAACTTCCATTTTAACTGCGAGGTCAAGAAGCTCGCCGTATTTGGAAATACCTTCACCGTACATAATATCGAACTCAGCCTCTTTAAAGGGCGGAGCAACTTTATTTTTAACAATCTTAGCTCTTGTTCTTGAACCGATGAATTCATTACCGGGACCTTTTAACTGCTCAACTCTTCTTACATCAATACGAATTGTTGAATAGAATTTAAGGGCACGGCCACCGGTTGTAACCTCGGGATTACCGTAAATAACGCCAACCTTTTCACGAAGCTGGTTAATAAAGATAACAACTGTATTGGATTTTGAAATTGCGCCGGTTAATTTTCTTAAAGCCTGGGACATAAGACGAGCATGAAGACCAACGTGAGAGTCTCCCATTTCGCCTTCAATTTCAGCCTTAGGAACAAGAGCTGCAACAGAGTCAACAACAATAACATCAAGAGCCCCTGAACGAGCAAGATATTCGGTGATTTCAAGAGCCTGTTCACCATTATCGGGCTGAGAAACAAGAAGAGAGTCAATATCTACACCGAGAGCAGCTGCGTAAACAGGGTCAAGAGCATGTTCTGCATCAATAAAGGCTGCCTCTCCGCCCATTTTCTGAGCTTCTGCAACAACGTGAAGAGCAAGAGTTGTTTTACCTGAACTTTCAGGTCCGTAAATCTCAACAATTCTGCCTCTGGGAAGACCGCCGATACCGGTCGCCGCATCAAGAGCAATTGAGCCTGTGGGAATAGCTTCAACATTAAGTCCTGCATTTTCACCCAAACGCATAATTGCACCTTTACCAAAGTTTTTTTCTATTTGAGAGAGTGCTGTTTCAAGAGCTTTATTTTTTTCGTTTCTTTCTGCCATTATAAATATATCTCCTTTAATAATAGGTGTAGATTTGGCAACAATTATTAATGTTGCTTTTCGCACAAATGTTCGGTTTCAAGTAGCATTATATATCATCATATTGAAAAAATCAAGCAATTTTGAAAAAAATATTGGAATAATACCCTCAATAAACTGTGAAAGTTCATAAAAACGGACATTTTCAAAAAAAATACTTGCATTTGACGACGAAAGGTGATATCATACGTTCGTTGTCTTATGTTTAGACTTATTTAGAAATTGTTTGAAGGAGGTGCAGCTCAATGGCAAAATGTGAATTCTGTAACAAAGAAGTTGCTTTCGGCATCAAGGTTTCTCACTCACACAGACGTTCAAACAGAACATGGAAACCCAATGTTAAAAGAGTTAAAGCAATCGTAAACGGCTCTCCCAAGAGAGTATATGCTTGCACACGCTGCTTGCGCTCCGGTAAGGTTACCCGCGCTATCTAAGTAACTTAATTGTTAAAAAGCATACGGCTCCGAAGTTCGCTTCGGAGCTTTGCTTTTTATATGTCGAATTGACAAAATTTGCACAAAAATTTGTATAAAGGTTCCTATTGAAATTACAACATCCGTATAATATAATTATATTAGTATATTACCGCTTGAAAGGATGTGTTTTTTTGAACAAGAAAAAACTGTTAAGTTTTGTTTTGTGCTTTGCAATTTTACTGTCCTGTTTCTTTTTTACAGACAAACTACCCACTGCTGTTGGCGGAACAACGGAAGTTTATGAAAGTGAAGAACCCGTAACACCGCCGGAAAGTGATTTTACATACAGACAAATCCCTACCACTGCGCCTACAAAAGCTATCATAACAAAATACACCGGTTCAGAAACAAAAGTAATAATTCCTGAAGCTTTAAACGGACTCCCCGTAACAAGTATCGCCGGCAACGCTTTTTCCGAAAACGAAAATCTTACCTATGTAAAGCTCCCCTCAACCCTTACGGGTATTTCGGGAAAAGCATTTAATATGTGTTCCTCTTTAACAGAGTTTGATATTGATCCTGCCAACACAACCTTTTCTGTAATTGACGGTGTTCTCTATCGAAAAGATACAAACGTTGATTCGGAAACATACGGAAAAATTACAACTCTTACACTTTTCCCCGCAGGTAAGAGCGGTAAATTCACTATACCTTACGGAATTAAAGTTATCGGTTCCTATGCTTTTGACCACTGCTACAAATTGACAGAGGTTGATATGTATAACACCGTCACAACTATAAACAGCTATGCTTTCTCATACTGTTGGAACCTTCAAAACATACGTTTAAGTGATAATTTAACCTTTTTAGGAAACTACGCTTTAGCTTATTGTGACTCTTTAACAAAAATCGATTTACCTGCAAACCTCAACCGTATTGATACAGATGCAGTTTTAGGAACAATCGATTCTGACGATAACAAGGTGTATTATTTTATTGACGGAATCTCTTGCACAAAAGATTCTTATGCTTATGAATATCTTGTTGATCAGGCACTTCCCGAAAGTATCATAATTCAAAACAACCGTTCAATAACAGATAATGACACCCGAATAAAATTAATCGATGCTTACGGTGTTCTTCCTGAAAGCGAAATGATTGATATTGTTGTTGAACCTGTTGAAATCGCTGAGGTCGAAAATCTTTTCCCCACAAGATATGCAGAAGCACTTGTTTTTGATATAGATATTACAATGGACAACGAAATCTACTCTCCTGAAGATAATGTGATTTTCAAATTCGACGCTGTTTGCCCTGATGCAATACCCAGCGCAACAAAGGTTTATCAGTTAATTAACGACAAACTTGTTTTGGTCAGCGGGTCCGCACACTCACCTTTCATAGGTGCACAGGTTTCCGAAGGCGGTCGTTTTGTTATCCTTATAAATGATGACTTTTCTCTTAAAGGCGATGTGGACGGAGACGGCGTTGTTTCTCTTTTCGACGTAAAAGTTGCTCTTCATTCCTCTGTCGGAACTCTTGCGCTCACACAGGAACAAATCGTTGCCGCCAATGTTGACAATTCTGAAGACGGCAAAGTTACAACAGATGATGCCCGTAAAATTCTCCGCTTAGCAGGCGGAATGGAATAATCTGTTTTTTCGGAGGTTTTATTTTATGATTGGTGTAGGAAAATACAAAGTAAGCGTAGACCATATGTTTTTCAAAGGTGATGCTGTTTTTGAAATAGAGTATGAAAACGGCAAATACGAATTTGAAATAGAAATAGACAATGCAGATTTTGATATGGATATAACTATTTTAGAAGCAGAAGAGGACGACAACACGCTTGATGCAAAAGCAACGGTTGCGATTCTTCCCGGTAAAGAAATTGACATTCACCTTACATTTGAAGAAGATAAATGTAACGGATACCTGAAAATTCCTTTTGTAGGGAAAATCAAAATCAAGGATGCTATAAAAATTTGATTTTTAATACCGTTTTACCCACAAAATGAGTAAGACGGTATTTCTTATAATCGATAAAAGGAGTTTTTTTGTGGCTGAAAATAAAATTCGCGAAAAAAAGAACCCAAATTTACCTGAATGGTTTAGGCTTGATAATGCTGCCTCTATATTCCCGGGTCAGAATACGGGCACATGGTCAAATATTTTTCGTTTTTGTATAGAATTAAAGGAAGAAATAGACCCTGAAATCCTCACAAAAGCATTGGAAAATATAATGCCTCGTTTTCCCGGTTTTGATGTAAGAATCCGCAAAGGACTTTTCTGGTATTACTTCGAGAAAAATCCCAATATTGCTCCCGATGTTAAACCCGACATTCAAAATCCCTGTCACCGTGTTAAATTCAAAGAAAACAAGGGTTTTCTTTTCAGAGTATATTATCACGGAAAACGCATTTCAGTTGACACTTATCACGCTATCACAGACGGTCACGGTGCAGCGATATTCTCCTGTACCCTTGTGGCAGAATATTTAAAACTTTTTGGTCACAAAATTACCCCCGGCGGTCTTGTTATTGATACAACTCAAGCCCCCCAAAAAGAAGAGCTTGAAGACTCATTTTCTAAAATCGCAAATTCAAAGGGTAAAATCAAACGAAGCGACAAATATGTTTATCACGCTAAAGGGACAAAGCTTCCGAAGCATATGGTAAATATCATTTCGGGAACAATGTCTTTCAGCGAAATTCACAAATATACAAAAGCTCATGGCGTAACCATAACAGAATTTTTTGCTGCTCTTCTTATGCAAGCGCATATTGAAAAGCAGCGCAGAGAAGAGAAAAAGCAGAAAGAGGTTTCCGTTCAGATCCCTATTGATTTGAGAAGCGTTTATGAAACCGAAACCCTAAGAAACTTTACTATTTGCCTTCGTGCAAAGGTTGATCCACAATTAGGCGATTATTCTTTCGAAGAGCTTTTAAAGCAGGTTGCTTATCAGCTTCGCCTTGCAAATGATGAAAAAAAGCTTAATGCAATGGTAACGGCTAATATGGGGCTTGAAAGAAATCCTGTTTTAAAATTCCTACCATTAGCAGTAAAGGATTTAGGCGTTGGCATTTCTTTCCTTATTACAGGAGAACAAACCACTTCTGTTTTGCTTTCAAATTTAGGTGCAGTAAAGCTCCCTGAAGATATGCTGCCCTTTGTTGAAAAAGCATTTCTTATGCCCGGTCCGGGTGTACGTAATGCAGTCCGTTGCGGTCTTGCCACTGTAGGAGATAAACTTGTATTAACTATTGCAGGCATTTACAAAGAAACCGATATTGAACGCGAAATTTTTACGAAGCTTGTTAAAATGGGCTTCCATGTGAAAATTGAAAGTAATAGAGATTAAGAGATTTTTATATATAAAGGATGTTAAAATATGTCATACTGTGTCAATTGCGGTGTGGAACTTGATAAAAGCGCTCATAAATGCGCTCTCTGTGACACCCCGGTATATAACCCAAATGAAAAAAGCGAAGAAACCTCGCTCCCCTTTTCACATACTCCCGATATACCCGCGGGAGTTAAGCAACGCTTTATTGCAATTATCGTTACGTTTATTCTTTTAATCCCGAATATCGTTTGTATGTTTATAAACCTGTTTTTTGGTCCCGAAACCCTATGGTTCGTTTATGTAGCATCAAGTTCATTTTTGTGTTGGATTTTGTTTGTTTTTCCGTTTCTCACAAAAAAACTCCGACCCTATCTTATGTGGGCCTTTGATACTTTAGCGGTAGCACTTTACACCCTTGTTTTCTACGTTAATGATCCAAGCGATGCAAAATGGTACTTTAATATTGCTGTTCCGATAATTGCAATGCTCGGCGCTTGTGTTTTATACTTTATATATTGGTATCGTCAAAGAAAACGCCATTGGACATCAAAAGTATTGCACATTTTTATCGACCTTGTTATATGCTTAGCGATTTCGGGTGTTTGCTTCTTTCTCAGCAATTACATAATCGCTTCTGAAATAGCTCTTATTGCAGATGCTTGCTGTCTTGCTCTTGTTTTCTTCTGGCTGTATGCCAACAAAAGTAAAAAAGTCAGAGCATGGCTTGCTAAAAAACTCTTTGTTTAAAAAATTTATCACTCCATTGAAATTTACAAATAAATTTCAATGGAGTGAACTTTTATTTTTATACTCTTACTATTGGAGCTTTTAAGATACCTGTTTTCCTCAATACATATTCATAGCTCCAGTTTCTGCCACTGCTTCTCCAAGCATTCGGACCGTGCCAGGATTCTTTTTCGTTTACAAGGTGAATTGGACCAAAGGAATTGTATCTGTGGGTATAAAGCTTAACACCGATTTCATGTTCACCATTTGTGAGGTCTTTGATTTCAAGAGTATAAGGCGGATAAATAATTCTGCCTTTCTTTTCACCATCAACCCCAACGGTTATAAGTCCACCACGATAATCAGATGCTTCAACCTCTACACTTCCGTTTTCAACATTAACAGGGATTTTATATGTAATAGCACCGCTGTAGAACGGGAAGCCTTGTGAAAGAAGTTCACCAAATCCGATTTTTTCGGGAAGAGGAATAATTGTGCATTCTGTACCCACAACCTTAACACCAAAATAGCCTAAAACAAAGATGTTTTCAAGGTTTGCAGAAGGTCCGAAGGGATAAGTGATAATAAGTTCATTTTCACCCTTTTTGATTTCACCGAGCTTCACTTTATAAATTGAAAAGTCAACATAATTATCAATAATTTCATTAGCTATCTTTTCACCGTTAAAGATAATTTCTGCTTTCTCCGCATCCTCAAGAGCAAGGAAAGCACCCTCATAATCAATTTCACTATTGAATGTATATCTGAGAGTAACCTTACTTACATCGGGTGCTTCTCCGTAAACCCAAGGCTGAACAATAGCCTCTCCTCTTTCACGAAGCCCCAGTCTTTCACGGCAGATATTATCAAGTCTTAAGATTTCTTCTTTAGGTGAAAATTCATTTTCACCCTCAATTTTAAATTCTGCCATATCAAGAACAAGAATGTTTTCCTCGGAAAGCTCGTAGTTCACTTGTGAAATAACTCGAATTTCTTTCTTTTCTTTTGTTTCTTCAACGACTTTAGCGGTTACTGACTCTGCATCAACCAATTTATAAAGCCTTGATTCATAACCGTAAATATGGTCAGTTATTACTGTTTTGCCGTTTTTGATTTCATAATCGGCAGAAATTATATTTCCGTTTTCCGTGTCGTAAATTACAACACCACATTCACCGTTTATGGTAATTCTTATATCATCGCCTCGGTCAATATCTTTGTTATACGGCTCTTTATCGTGGCAAACGAAAAGCCATTTGCAATCCTCATCCTGACGAAGCTGGTAAATAAGGTCATCTGTAAATCTGCCTTCATCATCCCTCAGGGTAACAACTCTGTCCTTTTCCATAGCGGTAAGGAGTGCAGAACGGGTATAATCAATGTGTTCGCTCATATCGTAAAGAGCCTTACCTCTTTCGGAAGAGAGGGCATCGCAAAGCTTGGGAGCAGCTCCAAGGAAAATAAGTCTACCACCATTTTTACGGAATTCTTCAAGGCGCTCCAATGTGCTTGAACGCAAGGTTTCACAAGCAGGAACAAGGATTGTGTCATATTCCATTTTACCAACTTTAAAAGGTACAGAACCTTTTTCACAAAGAGTGGGTAAAAGAGCTTCGCTGATAAAGTTAAAGTCTATGCTACCTTCAAGAAGCCATTTGGTAAGATTAAGGAAATTTTCATCAGCACCGTCACGGAAAATTGCTGATTTGTCATTGGGTCCCCAATGAAGCCAGAAGCTTTCAACAGGATGAATAACACCGACTTTAACAATAGGTTTACCTCTTGTGAGAGCGGTATTAACCCTTGCAAAATGGTCCTCAATTGCGCCATATTCCTTGTACCAGGGGGACTGATATGAAATTGATGCAGGGTAGTCACGCTTTGCTTCACCCGCCATTGCATACCAGGAAAGGTGGGGAACTCTGACTGTTATACCCAATGCCGCCTGCCAATCGCCCTGATGCTTATATGTTCTGAAGTCGCAATCCCAACCGGTTACACCGTAAAGCTCAGAAAGAACTCCTTCATAACCAAACTGATGTGCAGCGGACTGCGCTTGTTTTGCAGTTGTAAACTCATGAGAGTTACACAGCAAATCTATACCGGGAAGCTGGAAGCTTCTGTAAGAGCGCATTGCTTCACCCAATGCAGCGGTCTGACTGTGGAGAGTGGGTTCTTCCATCATATGACCTGTGAGAGCGATTCCGTTTTCACCACACCAGGAACCAACAGTATCTGCAAAGGATTGTGCAAAAAGCTCGGCAATAAAATCATGGTAACGGTAACGGTGAAGTGACGGTGCGCTGTCCTTTAAATCCCAGAAAATTTCGGGAAGAGTGTCAAGAATGTCTGCGCCGTAAGCCTCTTTATAAAGTTCGGGAACCTTATCTGTCCAAGGCATTGTAACATCCGCTGTGTCAAAGGAGTTTTCAAAGGTATCTTTTCTCGTAAACTGAGGTTCGTCCGTAAAAATTGCAGGAACGGTTTTATCGAATTCATCTCCTACGCTTTCTTTATATCTTTCGTGAGTAACCTCAATAAATCTTTTAATTGCATCGGCATTAAGAGTATCAACATAAGTCTGGTCGTTGTGCCAACTGTTAGGACCGTAAACATTTAAAAGAGCATACCATTTTGTGCCCTTTGCTTCATCGTCCTCGCCTATTCTTTTATAGCTTTGGAGATAGCCGTCTTCATCAAGTACAACATCATAACAAGCAAGAAGTTTTTCATTTCCGCTTCTGTCCCCATTTGAACGCGAGCAGTTACCGCTGCTGAAAACCTCACCCTGTTTCTCTGTTGTAAAAACAAGGTTTCTTGCGCGGTATCTTTCATCGCAGGTTACAAGTCCCCCTGCTGCACCTGAGGGCCAACGGTCCTCGTCATAAAGCCAGGCGAGCATTTCCTCATCCTTAGCTTTTTCAACGCAAGCCTTAACAAGCTCCATATATTCGTCACTTAAATACTTGTTTTTAAGACCCGTTCTTACATGCATATGGAATCCGCCAAGCCCCATTTCCTTGAACACATCAATCTGACGGCAAAGCTCTTCCTTAGTAAGCATATTGTTCCAAGCCCAGAATGGTGTTCCGCGGTATTCCGCAGTTGGATTTTTAAACAAATCTTCTGCTAAAGCAGGAGCACTATTTTTCTTATAAAGCATAGGAAAACCTCCCAATTTTTTGTCACAATAATTTTATCATAGCCATTTTTCAAAAGCAACAAAAACTCCCTATCGGGAAGTTACAATTTCGCGGTTGTAATATGTGCAAATTGTATGATATAATTAGACTATACCGAATGATAAAGGAGGTTCTGTTATGAAAAAAGTCGGAAGAAAAGTTCATTTAATGACACCTGAAGGTTCAATAAGAAGAATCGGTGAGGGCTCGTTTATTCGTTTGAATGACGGAAGCTTTTTATTCGCTTTTACTGAGTTTTTAGGTGGAAGAGAAGATGAAGATATCGCCCGAATCTCCTGTATTTCTTCAACTGACGAGGGTGAAACCTGGTCGGAAAGAAAGGTTCTTTTTGAAAAATCCGAAAACGACCTTAATATTATGAGCTTTTCTTTTCTACGATTGACCAACGGTGATATCGGTGCTTTTTATATTGTTAAAAATAAAGACGGCTCCGACACAATTGTTATGAGGCGATCCTCCGACGAGGGCAAAACCTGGACTGAACCTCAGAATTGTTTAAGCTCTCTCGAAAAGCCTGATTATTTTATTCTCAATAACGATAGAGTTTTAAAGCTTAAAAACGGCAGAATTATTCTGCCATTGGCACGGCACACAATTTATACCGATAGTGACGATTTATCGGTGGGAGAGCTTTGCTTTTTCTGTTCCGATGACGACGGCTACACCTGGAAAAAAACTGATGCAGAACTGAAAACACCTTTCCCAAACGACAAAATAGGCTTTCAGGAGCCCGGACTTTATGAGCTTCCCGACGGTAAAATATGGTGCTATATACGAACTTTTTTAGGCTACCAATATGAATGTTACTCAGAAGATAACGGTGAAACCTGGTCAACACCCGAGCCCAATGTATTCTTTTCTTCCCCTGCTTCACCTATGTCCGTTAAGGATTTCAAAGACCTTACAGTTGCAATTTTCAATCCTATTCCCGAGCACATTTTAAGAGATGATGATGCAGAATTCTGGGGCAGAACACCCTATACAATGGCAGTAAGAAAAAAAGGCGAAACAGCATTTACACAAGAAAATCTCTTTTATCTTGAAGATGACCTTAACAATGGCTACTGCTACCCTGCAACCATTGAAGGTGAGAATTATTTACTTATTGCTTATTATCATTCTAACAACACCGACTGTTGCCTTAACAGTACTAAAATTATGAAGGTTATGTACGAGGAATTAATATGACATACAAGAAAAAATTGTATTAATACAATAAAACTATAAAAATACATCCAACATCACGCTAAAAGCCAAAATAATACCATGCATTTTGTCGTTATTTTTACCAAATGAACAACAACGGTATTGTGCAAAACACAGAAATTTATTTTTTTGAAAAATAAATCTGTAATTTTTGTCGTTTTTTGTCATATATACACAGCAGAAAAAATTTTTTGCTTAATAAAATTTGATGCAGACAAATATAATTTGATTGCATTTTAGGAGGGATTTAGATGGTTAGCAATATTAAAGTTCTGCTGACTGACGAAAATGATGATGCGACAATTCAGCTTGTGGTGGCTCTACGTTTTAACAAAATGGAGGTTTTGCTTTGCTCCAAAAACGGTGCAGAGCTTTTAAAACTAATTGAAGAAAACGAACCGGATGTTGTTATTATTGATGCATTTATGCATCACATTGACGCTCTTGGTGTTTTGTCAAGAATAAATATGAAAAACCCTGTTAAAAGACCGTTGATAATAATATTATCGAATATTGATAATATTAATCTTCAAAAGACTTTTTTCCAAAACGGCGCGGATTATTATTTCCTGAAACCCCTTGAAGCGCAATTGGTTGCTGAAAGAGTTGTTCAACTTACAAGCTGGAGAGGTCTGGGTGTTTCTCAGCAATTCGAACCGCCTCAGGAAATAAATGTTAAAATAACAAAAATACTTCATCGAATCGGCATTTCTCCCAACCTTAAAGGTTTTTGCTATGTAAGAGAAGCAATCAGATTAACTATCGAAAATCCTGAGATGTTACATTCGGTAACAACCGCTCTTTACCCAACCCTTGCAAAAACCTACAAAAGCACACCGGCAAATGTAGAAAGAGCCATTCGGTACGCAATAAAACATGCTTGGGACAAGGGTGATGCCGATGTTATCAACTCATATTTCAGATACACCAAGCAAAATAAAAAACCAACAAACTCCCAATTCATTGCAACCATAGCCGATAACATCAGGTTGAAAAGGAATGTATCATAACTTTAAAAGAAGGGCTAAGAATGTCAAAAGTATATCTAATTTGCGGTAAGATTTGCTGCGGTAAAACCACCTACGCTCAAAAACTCTGCTCTGAAAACAATGCAATTTTGCTTTCGGTTGATGAAATAATGCTTTCCCTTTTCGACCAATGTTGCGGTGAAAAACTGCATAAGGAATATGAAAAAAGAATAAAAAATCACCTTTTCGCAAAATCTTTAGAAATTATTGCAAATGGCATTGATGTTGTTCTTGATTGGGGATTCTGGACTAAAACAGAGCGGGATTTTGCAAAGGATTTTTACAAATCCCATGGTATTGAATGTGAACTTCATTACATTGAAATCAGCGATGATACTTGGAAATATCGATTGAATAAGAGAAATAATGAAATCCTTGAAAATAAAACTAAAGCTTATTATCTTGAATACAATCGTGCTTGGGAATTTGCTTCAATGTTTGAAAAACCTGAGCCTAACGAGATTGATATCTGCATATAAATTCTGCATTTATATGCAGATATTAATTATATTGTCAGCAATTGTTGACAAACTAACTCTTTAGAGATATAATAAAAACAAGATAACTCTTTAGAGATATTCGCAAGGAGATTTGTTATGAGTAAAATTGTTTTATATCACGGTTCAAATGAAAAAATTGAAAAGCCTGTTTTTGGCAAAGGTAAAGTATATAATGATTATGGTCAAGGCTTTTACTGTACCGAACACATAGAGCTTGCAAAGGAATGGTCATGTAATGAAGGTATTGACGGATTTGCAAATAAGTATGAGCTTGATACAACAGGTTTGAAGATTTTAAATTTATCTTCGGAAGAATATACTATTCTTCATTGGCTCGCTCTGCTTATGGAAAATCGTCGTTTCCGTGTATCGACTCCTGTTATGCGTAGAGGTGTTCAGTGGTTGAAGGAGCATTTTTTAGTTGATATCAGCGAATACGATTTAGTTATCGGTTACCGTGCAGATGATTCGTATTTCTCCTTTGCAAGAGCTTTTATAAGTAACGAAATTTCTTTAAGTCAGTTGAATTATGCTATGCGACTTGGTAAGCTCGGTGAGCAGTATGTTTTGAAAACCGAAAAAGCATTTAATCAGATAGAGTTTAAATCTGCTGAATTGGCAGATAATACCATTTACTATGCTCGCAGAAAAATGAGAGATGATGAAGCACGTAATGCTTTCTTCCGTGAACTTGAAAAAGAAGATTTTAACGGTATTTATATGAGAGATATTATCAGAGAGGAAATGACAAGTGATGATGTACGCTTACGATGA
>CAZUZV010000042.1:0-19174 GCA_964624385.1 uncultured Eubacteriales bacterium
TGCCATATCTTCGGAATTAAAGCACAACACATCTTCAAAATAATATGTTCCGCCGAGAAGATATACAGTTGCAGATGCATTTTCGCTTTTCATTCCTTTGAGCATTTCTTTTGCACCTGTAAGGCTTATAGGCGACTGCAAAGTTCCCTTTCCGTCTTTTGCGGCATCAGGAGAAGCATAGAGAACTATATCTCCTTCAATTTTCTCTGCCGCAGAAGAATTTATGCAAACGCTACTCAATAAGGATGCACAAATACATAAAGCGAATACTATGCACATCAATCTTTTAATATTTGATTTCATATTTATCCCTCTTTTTTCAGTTCTGTAATTTATTTATATTCTTCATATAATAACGGAAGTATTTCACACAAATTGCGGTATTCAATACAGCAATGCTCAGCCATACCCCTCGCCATATCCTCGGTTATAATCAATTTTCTGAGTAAAGGATTTTTCATTGTTTTTCCGAGCCAAAATCTGCTTATCATAAAAAGTCCGTTTTCGGTTTGTTTGAAAATATGAGCCATTTCTGTATGCTTCACTAAATTATTAAAAGCACCCACATGACCGCAAACAATTAAAGGAATATCATTTTCTTCCATTATTTGCCTTGAAAACCCGAATTCTTCCGGTGTTACAAAATCGATTCTTAAAGGCAGCTTTGCACTACCGATTTTTTCCAACGGATATTGGGTATTATTCTGAAACGGTGGGCAGGATTTCTGATTAAAATAATCCTTCTGTTTTTTGGAATAGCCTATTCCGAAATGAGCACCGGGAAACCACACCTGATAACGTTCTTTTGCCTGAGGATGCCACCAGAACCACCACTCAATCATCTCCTTGGTAATTTCGGGCATGGGACAAACCATGGATACCAGGTAAGTTCCGTTATCCGTTTTTTTAAAGCCAATTTCATTCTGTAAATCTGCATTTGCTAATATATTATTTTTTTGCTCGAAAGATACGGGTGTAATCTCATTTTTTAATAATGCATCTGCTATTGCAGAGGGCATTTCGGGTAATGATTTTTCTAATAAAGCTTTAATTTTCATCTATTACATTCCTCACAAATTCAGACTTATTTTTTCTTCGGTGCAGGAAGCTCGTCATACATAGCATTGAATAATTCTTTCAAAAACGCCCGGTTGTCCACATCATCAACCAACAGCATTTCTTTCGCACCTTCATAGGGCAACTCGTATTTTGCATAAGGCATAAAATCAACAGCGGCTTTAACAGGCTTCACAAGAAATCTGTTGTCATATATACCGCCCGCAATTTTTCCGCGGTAATAGATAATGTATTCCCCCATCATCGCTCTGTAGGTTATTTCCTCTAATTCACATAATTGGTCCAATACATAATCCAAATACTCTTTACTTGAAGCCATATTTCATTACCTCACTAAATAGGGTATATTGTTTATTCCAATATTGATTTTGATTCATAAAATCCTACTCTTTCACATACCCTTTTTCTTTAAGCCATTCTATGTATCTTCTTTTTTGTCTGTCTATCATTTTATCTGAATTAACAAACTCGATAAATTCTTTTTCGCTGACCCATTTAAATGATACTGTTTCGCCTTTTTGTAATTTTACACTATTTTTATCGCAATCCGTAGTGCATAGGAAACAGTGAAACAAGGACTTGCCATCATCAAAAACATAATAGGCAAACTCTTGAAATTTGTCGCAAACTATTCCTGTTTCTTCAAATAATTCGCGTTTAACACACTCTAATTCGTTTTCACCTTTTAGAGCAGAACCGCCTGCAGTTGCTTCATAGTAACCGGGATAAATATCTTTCTGTAAATCCCTTTGCATAAGAAGGAAATCTCCGTCAGTATGGCAAACAAGCACCTCGCAAACAAGATGATAAAGCCCATCAGGAACAAGCTCACCACGAACCAAATCAATATTTGCCAATGTTCCGTCTTTAAAATATCCGTCCCAGATTTCCATAAGCTTAACTCCTAAAAATCGAATCATTCACATTCATAAATATAAGTCATAGCATCGCCGTCTTCGTGGGTGCTATGATACCTGAACCCTGCATTTTCAAACGCTCTTTGTGAAGCTATGTTGCTTGGGTAGATTGTTACTTCTGCTTTATGTATATCAACACCGATTATGGTTTTTGCATTTTCAAGAAGTTCCTTAATGAGTTTTGAACCTCTGGCCCTGACCTCGTTTTTCAGGTGTAACAAGAGTTTCCATAATCAACAGTTTTCCCTCGCACAAATCAAAAGTAATAACAGCGAAAGGCTCATCGTTTTCAAAAACTACTTTACACCAAAAGTTCTCACCCACAACAAAACCGTCTTCATTAGACCAATATTCGTAAAAGTCATGAAAGCCGTCATCCAAACCTGTGGTTCTTACCGCACTTTCATCAAGCCAGTTTTCTATGTATTACATTGTTTCGGAATTGTAATCATACCAAGTAAAAATCATTTTATTTATTCGCTTTCAATTTCTTCATTTTAATATATGATAACATAAATAAACCACAAAAAACAAGAGCAAGCCCCACCCTTGCTCTCTGTCTTTTAAAATTTATTTCTTATCGACTATAAAAATTTACAAATAAGAATTTGTAAAGCAGGATTTATTGTTTCTACTCTCAAGCTTGTTTAGTTATTATCATCAGTTTGTTTATTGCTTAATGCATTTGAATCTCATATAATATAGCCATCGGTACCGAAATAAAATACAAGGTGATAATATATGGAACTCGGTAAAAAAATAAAACAATTGAGAACTAACAAAGGCGTAACACAGGAAGCATTAGCAAATGCATTAGGTGTAACATACCAAGCAGTTTCACGTTGGGAGAATGAAACAACTATGCCTGATATTTCATTGCTTCCGCAAATATCAGTTTTCTTCGGTGTGAGCATTGATGAGCTTTTTGAGTTCACAGAAGAATCACAATACGAGAGAATTGAAAATATGCTCAACGAAAAATCATTACTCGCAGATATGGAATTTGAGAATGCACAGTGTTTTCTTGAAAAACAAATTGCCAAAGAAAGCGATAATATCAATGCACTCAAATTACTTGCTTGGCTTTATGCACACCGTGCAAAATCTTCAAATGTTCAAGCTGTTGAATACGCAAAGAGAGCATTGCAGCTTGGTGACACAAGTAAGAGTATGAATAATATTTTGCGTGATGCATACGGCTCACCACATACGGATTGGAACTACCGTAACCGTCATGAGCTTATTGCTTTCTACTATGAGCACTTGGAAACACATCCCGAGGATATGAGAGCATACCGCTATCTGTTACCTGCCCTTGTTGCAGATGGCAGAACTGATGAAGCCAAAAAAGTAATTGAAAAAATCAGAACACTTGAAAAACCTGAACTGCTCTTCGTTTTTGATGCGATGATTCTTCGCAGAGAAGGTAAAGTAAATGAAGCAGAAAACTTACTTAACGGTATGACTAAACAGTTTCCTGATAGTTGGTATACTTGGGCAATAGTTGCAGATTTTAAAGCTGATGATTGTAAATATGATGATGCAATTTCCTGTTATGAAAAGTCCTTTGAACTTCAAAATAAACCACGATTTACAGATTCACTTGAAGCAGTTGCACATATTTACGAAATCAAAGGTGAATATCAAAAATCCATTTCAGCCTACCACAGAATAATTGAACTTTTGAAAACAGACTGGAACATAACCTTTGGTGCAACAGTAAATAAATATCTTCAAAAGATTGATGAACTTGCAGGAAAAATAAATTGAACAAACTTTATGAAACCAACGGTGTACCCGAAAAGGTGCACCGTTGGTTTAGTTGTAGTTTATTCTTTGCTTGTGGTTGAATTTTTAAATACCAGAACAATAAAACGCTTTTGTTCAAGAAAATTAAATTTGCTGAAGCTATAATCAACTTGTAAAGGTCGATGTTTACAACTATAATAACTACATAGGAGTGTTAGCATGGAAAACTATTTATTGATTGCAAAAGCTGTTGAATATGCAAAAGGTAACGCTTTGAACTCTGGAATAACAGCAAGTGATATAGCAACGAATGCAGGATTTTCTATTAATTATTTTAATAAAATATTCTTGTCACATACAGGTTTTACTGTTATGGCATACGTGAATTATATTCGTTTGAAAAAGGCAACCTATCTTCTTCGCTGCACAGATAAATCTATTTTAGATATTGCTTTAGAAATCGGATATGATTCTCACGAAGGATTCATTAAATCGTTCAAGAAGAATTATGATATGTCGCCAAGCGAATACAGAAACAAAAATAAAAATCAGGTAATGTATTTAGGTGAACTTGCAGATAAATCAGTTGTTGAGCGTTTTGTACATAGCAATCCTGATTTTAAAATAGTTGATGAGCATTTAGTAATTGATTACCTGCTTGAAAAAGATTTCAAACGATACGGATACTTTTGCACAACTATTAAATACTGTGGCTTGAAAATCGTAGCACCTAACGGTGTTTTTGAAAAAGGATTTATCGGTGTTGGTGATGCAGGAAATGGCAAACACTATCTTGAAATCCAGACAGATGATTTTAAACTGTTATCTGATTGGCTCAGAAGATTTACCGGACGAAAAACATTTTATTCAAATCTTGATGAGCATATAGTCAGAAGTCATATTGAAAAGATTACCGCTGATATTGAATTGTCTGTAACACCACAAGCATTATTTCTTGGCGATGAAATCAATAATGAGTTGCCTAAAGGTGTTTTTATAAGAAAACTCTGTCCGACTGATAAAGACTCTATAACCAAATGGGCAAAAGGCAAAAGAGATAGTTATATTGAACATCTTCTCAATGAACAACATTATCTTGACGAGAACAATCTTGAATATGGTGTGTTTTTAAACGATGAGTTGATAGCAGTTGCCGGTTGTGGTATTGACGAAGTTCACGGTTTGAGATTGAATAATTGTTGCAGTATTCGCTTTGCAGAAGGGAAAGAAAATAATAAACTTTATCGTTCAATTTTTACTTGGGTAACTAACGATATTATCAAAAAGGGAGCTATTCCATTTGATGATTTACAGCATGGAGACCACGCAAAAAGTCACGGTAACTTCACCTCAACCGATGTTGGATATCAAATTACAAATTATAGGTATGATGTATAATAAGAATAGAGAGCAGAGGACAAAATCCTCTGCTCTCTCGCTATGCTCGTATATTTTTTGTGTTCTCGTACATCATTTCAACAACATTCAATCCGTCTTTTTCATATCTTCGACTTTCAATAAAACCTGATTTCTTATAACATTTAATTGCTCTTTCGTTTTCTGCACGGACACGAAGGAGTATTTTATTTGTGTGCATATGTGATAATTCATTTTTGATTACTTTAGTTCCAATGCCTTTATTCCTGAACTCTTTATCAGCGATGAATATTCCAAGAACTGCAAAGTCATCACTTGAAGATTTCTCCAGCCATATAGCACCAATGTATTTATCCTCAACTTTGATATGATACCAACGAAGATATTGAGCATTTTTCGTAGGATAAATTCTCGATTGATATTGTTTCAAGTCAGTATCAAACGCTTCCTCATATATACCATAATACGATAGATTATCATTGCACACTTGCTCAAGTTGAAACATTGTATTTACCTCAAATTAATTACTATATAGGATTTTACCATTGATATAAAAGAAATGCAACCCGTGAAGAAGTTCTTGGATTGTATAAATTCTATTATTATCACTAAACTTGGCAAAAGTTGATTATTATAAACATTACTTTAAATTTGTTTAATGATTATTAGTTTAAAATTTTCATAACACTCTTATGACTTATAAAGTTTACTCACATAACCTAAAATATATTTTTAAACAATTTCATTTAAAGTGTGTTTTGAAAAATCTTTAAGAACATCATTAAAATTATTCGAATTCATAAACGAATGATAATTATAAGAATCGTATCTCTTTATTTTGAATAGTGGTAGCCACCACTTAGAATACATTATTGAATCTCTCCAATTACTTGATTCTATATCTGCTTGATATGACGTTATTATATATTTAAAGAGTTTTTCGTTTGTTTTTTCGCCATAATTAACCATACAAGCTATTATAAGTGGGTTATAAAATCGTTCTTTTAAATTATCAATTATTTTAGTTTTATCCGTGTTATTACAGTGTTTAAAGAAAACATAATAATGCCAAATTTGTATCAAGGTATCGGCATATTCGCTATCAATCTTATCTTGCTTTCTCGATAATGCTTTTATAAAATTTTCTTCTTTATATACAGAAAGCATTATATCTATTGCTTGATATATGTTAGCAGATAATTGTTCATCAGAAAAAATCAATTTTACCAAATAATAAAATAATTCACTTTTTATATTTTCAACATTTATTTTTCCTTCTTTCAGTTTATTAAAAAATAAACTGAAAAATGTTTTGCATTGAGAAATCCTATTCCTATTTATGGAAGCTCCCACATATTTTTTGATAGAAAAGAAATCATTTAAATCTACATCATACTCCTCAATATCGTTGTTTAAAAAACAAAATTCTTTCACTATTTCATCAATATAAGAAGGTTGCTCAACAAATATACAATTGATGTTTTCTGTTTTATTGCCATTAATTCTTAATCGATATTTATTTAAAATATTTTGGACAGCCATAGAAGTCTCTGTCAAACTATCTTTAGAATCGCTAAAAAAGGATAAATCATCTACATATCTTATATACGCTATATCCTTATGTTCCTTTGCCAAATACTCCTTAATCTCGTGATCAATACAAAGCATACACAATTCTGCAGCTATATGAGACGAAAAAACACCTGCTGGGATACCTTTTGTTTGATTATTATTTATCCTTTGATTAAATCTATCTAAAAAGCTAAAATATCTTTTTTCCAGTATAAGTTCTTCAAAAGGAGGCTTTTCTGCTATTTTTTCGAAATTATGTGTATACATATTAGGGAAAAACGATTCTATGTCCATTTTTAAAAAGTGCATATAATCTTTTTCAATATGCAAAACTTTTCTTTTGTTTTTCTCGATAATTGCAGTAACATTGATTTTGTTGTTTTTAGTTGTAAAGGTTCCTTCGGATACCCACTCTTCACTATCATATGTATTTATAGCAAATGCTTCCTCGAAAACTAAATAAGAATTTGAATTTTCAACAACACTCTTATTGTTTTCTTCTATATACAATTTACAGAAAATATTTTCAAATTCCAACATTGTATTATAAATAAAAGAAATGTAATAAATCATATTAGGTATCTGCATTTCACGGAGACTTTTATTGTTTTTAAAGTCATAAAATGTAATTGCTTCCACACCAGGATTTCTGATATATTTAGGTGACTTCACACCTTTCCAATCTACAATGAACTCATGCTTATCAAATTTATAAATATCGTATTTTTTATTGTTGATATTCTCAATTATTGTTGATAAATCTTCTATTAGTTCAGAAACATCAAAAATATCTGGTAAGTTAGAATACCACATTCCTTCAAATAGTAATTCAGCGTTTTTCAAATTGTTTTCTTCCGATAAATCAATCATATATATCTACCTTTCGATAATATTAAAAAACACACTTAATAAATATGCCTTTCATCTATATATGACACCAAAAGACAAATACTTCACATTTATTTTCCGATTTTTCAAACTTCTCTCTTTTGCACTATTTTTCGACAAGGATTTTAGTGAAAAAGACAATAAAATTTTCAATTTTTCCTTGACAAATCGTTTTCGTGGTGTTATAGTGACAAAAAAACAGATGAGGTAAAGGTTATGAACACATATCATTTTTCAAAACACGATATGCAGAATTCCTGGCTTGCAAAGTATGATTATGATACTTGCAGGTCTATGCCTCTATACTCACATCGCAAAAAGTAAACTATTATTTTAACGATATGATTATACCGGTGTAGGCTTAATGCAAAAGTTTACACCGGTTATTTTTATATTATGCAACCGCCTATTAATCGAAGTTGCAATTCTCAGTGGCTATTTTTCCGCCAGAAATCCCAAAAATGCTCGTTAATACACAAAGTATTGCCTGCACTTTTTGAAATATCTGACAAAAAACTATCTCGTTGATAATTGCAATTCGATTTAATCATCGGCTGCTCCAAAGGAGAATTGGTATGAAGTTTTTAGATTTATTCAGAAAGAAAAAAGTTATCAAAACAGGTAACCCTGTTATAGATTTTTATAACAAATATGATGAGGATGGCAGGCTTATGAAAAGAAGCCGAATGCCCGAATACCTCACCACTATGAGATTCATTGAAAAATACTTGAAACCCGATTCAAAGATTCTTGAAATAGGTGCAGGTACAGGCAGATATTCTATTGCACTTGCAGAAAAAGGCTATGATGTTACATCTGTTGAGCTTGTTCCTCACAACATTGATATTATGAAGAAAAAGGTTAAACCCGAACATAAAATTCAGATTAACGAAGGCAATGCCTGTGACCTTTCTTTTCTTGATGATAACACTTTTGATATTGTATTGCTTTTAGGTCCGATGTATCATTTATTTAATGAAGCAGATAAACATAAAGCATTAAGTGAAGCCATACGAGTTGCTAAAACAGGTGGTGTTATTTATGCTTCATACTGCAATAATGATACATCTGTTTACAAATTCTTTTACACAAACAGAGTGTTGAAGTTCGTTGATAAAGGTCTTATAAAAGAAGATTACCATACAGTTTCATCACCTGAAGAGATTTTCGAACTATATCGCAAATCAGACATTGACGAGCTTATGAAAAGCCACAATGTTACACGACTACACTTTGTTGGTGTAGATATGCTATCATACCTATTTGATGATAGATTAGATAACCTGAATAACCGTGAATTCGAAGAATATATGAAATTTTTATCAACCTTGTGTGAACGAGAAGATTGTGTCGGTCTTTCGATTCATATGCTTGATATATTCAGAAAGGAGCAGACACTATGATTAAATATCCAAACTACGACAGAAGCATACTTTCAATTGCTTCATCGGTTTTAAACCATTTCGGCGTAAAGGACTGTCAGCATAAAACCTTACCCGAATTTGATAAATTACTTGAGAAAGATTATAAAAACATTATAGTAATTCTTTTTGACGGATTGGGAACTTCGACACTTAACTACCACCTCAAAGAAAACGATTTTTTAAGAAAGCATTATGTAACCGATATTTCTTCCGTTTTCCCCTCAACAACTGTTGCCGCTACCACTTCAATATTGAGCGGTTATTCACCTTTAGAATGTGGTTGGCTCGGCTGGGACTTGTACTTTGAGGAAATTAGCGAAAATGTTGCAGTTTTCAAAAACACTTTGCAAAGGAATGGTGAGCCTGCCGCAAAATACAACGTGGCTCACAAATACATTCCTTACAAAAATGTTATGCAAAGAATTGAAGAAGTTAGGGGCAGAAAAAGCGCTTACTGTGTAGCATTCTTTTCAAAATTCCGTATAAAAAGTGTTGAAGATATTTGCAAGACAATATACAAGCTTTCCAAAAAGAGAAAGACGAAATACATATATGCATATTGGCATCAGCCTGACAATGCAATGCACGGACATGGTGTAACAAGCCCTGAAGCACATAAAGAGATTTTGCATATCAACAGCGAGGTAGAAAAGCTTTACGGTAAATTGAAGGATTCCCTTGTAATTGTCACCGCTGACCACGGACTCTGTGATGGAAAAACAGAATATTTAGAGGACTATCCACAATTGACAAAACTCCTAAAAATACAACCATCTATTGAACCAAGAGCATTAAGCTTCTTTGTTAAAGACGGAAAAACAGAAGAATTCAAAACAGAATTTAACAAAATTTTTGGTGATAGTTTCAGGTTAATGACAAAGGATGAGGTGTTCTCTGAAAACATTCTCGGATATGGTAAAGCTCATCCGAAAACCGCAGACTTTATAGGTGACTTTTTCGCAGTAGCGCTAGGTGAAACCACTATTGACTATAAACGAGGTGATTTCGAACCCATTGGTGTTCACGCAGGACTTACCGAGGAAGAAATGACCGTTCCCTTTATAGCCATTGAAACGGAAAAGAGGAAACGACGATGAACATAATACAAAAAAATCAAACAGATAAAATACATAAAAACCACACCCCTGCTTGAAACAGAAAGATTAATTCTTCGTCCTATTACACCGAAAGATGTAAATGAGGCTTTCGTATGGTTGAGCGATGTAAAGGTTAATAAATTTATGCCGTATAATCTCTATAAAAATACAGATGAGGTTTTGCATTGGATAAATGTTATACTCCCTGATGACAATAATTTTCACTGGGGAATTGTGCTCAAAGAGAGCAATGTGTTAATCGGTAGTTGTAGCATTGGTCCTGATAAGAAAGAGCCTGATGCTTGGGGATTCGGTTACAATATCCGTTCTGACTATTGGAACAAAGGTTTAACCACAGAAGCTACAAAATGTATGATTGAGTTTGCCCATAAAAAACACGGAATAAAGGACTTTGTTTCAAACCATGCTATAGATAATCCGGCTTCGGGCAGAGTTATGGAAAAATGCGGTTTAACATTCGACCACTATGGTGAATACAGCACCTTTGACGGCACCGAAACTTTCAAGGCAAAATTTTATAAAATGCATTGGGAGTGATTGATATTGAAATTTAAAAACATCGATAACGGAAAGGTTGAAACTTTTGAATGCAAGTTCCCTTTCTCCCTTGAAAGCTGGCACAGCAGAATATTAGCCGCCGAGGAACAATGGCATTTATGGATGAAAAAACGCTAAATAAACGGAACAAAGCACACCTTAATTTGCTTTCCTCTTATCCCGAAAATTTTAAAATAAACCATAAGATTTATATTGCATCATATAAACTCGACTAACTAAAAAGGCCACAAAATAAGCAGCAGAAAAATTCCTGCTGCTCAAATTTTTTATTTTGAAAGCATTACCTTATCGCTGGTAAATTGGCTTCCGCTTGATGCTTCGAAAAGCTGAAGAAGCTGTTCAATAGTAAGATTTTTCTTTTCTTCACCTTTAACATCAACAACAACCTGACCCTCGTGCATCATAATAAGGCGGTTACCGACTCTTATTGCATCTGCCATATTATGAGTAATCATAATTGTAGTAAGATTGTTCTTTTCAACAATTGATTCCGTAATATCCAAAACCTTTTTTGCGGTTTTTGGGTCGAGAGCTGCAGTATGCTCGTCAAGAAGGAGAACCTTAGGTTGTTTGAGAGTAGCCATAAGAAGTGTAAGAGCCTGACGCTGACCACCGGAAAGAAGACCAACCTTTGCAGTAAGTCTTTTTTCAAGACCTAAATCGAGAATTTTAAGAAGTTCTTTATACTCTTTTCTTTCATTTGCGGTTATTCCCGAACGCAAAAATCTTTTCTTGCCTCTGCGAGCGGCAAGTGCAAGATTTTCTTCAATCTGCATATCAGCCGCTGTACCTGTCATTGGGTCCTGAAAAACTCTGCCCAGATATTTTGCGCGCTTGTATTCGGGAAGTCTTGTAACATCAACACCGTCTATAACGATGCTACCGCAATCAACGGGGTAAACACCCGCTACCATATTGAGCATTGTTGATTTACCGGCACCGTTACCACCGATAACGGTTACAAAATCCCCTTCATCAAGGTGAAGATTTATACCATTCAAAGCCTTTTTTTCATTTATTGTTCCGGGGTTAAAGGTTTTTTCAACATTTTTAATATTAAGCATTTACCTTACCCCCTTTTGATTTTACCATATGCTTTTCTTGATATTGTCTCTTCCAATAAGGAATAGCAAGGAATATTGCAACAACTGCAGCGGAAAGAAGCTTCAAAAGGTTAGCATCAAGGCCCATAGTGATAACTGCCTGAACAACTATGTAATATATAACCGAACCTAACCCAACACCCAGAAGTCTTAATGCAAAGTTTTTGAAAAGTTTACCGAAAATTGCTTCACCTATAATAACTGCCGCAAGACCTATAACTATTGCGCCCTGTCCCATTTTTACATCGGCAAAGCCCTGATATTGTGCAAGGAACGCACCCGCAAAAGCAACGAGTCCGTTTGAAAGCATTATACCGAGAACCTTGTTAAAGCTTGTATTGATACCTTGAGCACGGCTCATATTAAGGTTTGCTCCCGTTGCACGAAGAGCGCAACCCATTTCCGTACCAAAGAACCAATAAAGGACTGCAATGAGAATTACAAGTACAACACCTACTGTTATAAGAGGGTTGTGGAAAGCAAGTTCTTTTACCCAACGAAGAGAGACCAATAAATCTGTATTATTAACATTAACAGATTGGTTTGCTTTTCCCATAATTTTAAGGTTTATTGAATAAAGTGAGAGCTGAGTGAGAATACCTGCAAGAATGGGCGGAATTCCCATAAGAGTATGCAAAAGTCCTGTAATAGCACCTGCAAGAAGACCTGCCACAAATGCTATAAACATTGCCAACCATAAATTGCATCCGTTAAGAATAAGCATAACTGCAACTGCACCGCCGGTTGCAAAGGAACCGTCAACTGTAAGGTCAGCTACATCAAGAATACGGTATGTAATATATACACCGATTGCCATAATGCCCCATATAAGCCCCTGAGAAACCGCACCGGGAAGAGCATTAAAAAGTTGTCCTAAAATATCCATTTAATTCACCTGTATAAATATCGATAAATAAACAAGTCAGAGGAGAACTTTCATTCTCCTCTAACAAAAACAAGACTTAATTATTCTGCCTCGATAGCAACATAACCTTCAAGAGGTGTAATTCCGAGAGCATCGCAATTCTGGGCATTATATTTAGGTGTCTGTGTTTCAGCATAGCCGATGGGCATTGTTGAAATATCTTCGCCGTCTCTGAGAATCTTAACTGCCATCTTACCTGTTGTGTAACCGAGGTCATAATAGCTGATTGAAAGAGTAGCAATACCGCAACCGGAGCAGATACCTTCTTCACCTGCAATTACAGGAACCTTTTTGGGTTCGCAGATGTTGTCGATAATACCTGTGTTTTCAGCAACTGTATTATCAGTTGGAACATAGATAACATCACAGTTATCTGCAGCAGTTGTACAAACCTGTGCGAGATCGTTTGAATCTGAGAACGGATAAAGAGTAGCGGTAAGACCTTTCTCTTCAAGCTCTGCCTTAACAACGTCAACCTGATACTGACTGTTTGCTTCCTTTGAGCAATAGAGAAGACCAACTGTTTTTGCATCGGGGAACCATTCAGTAATCATTTCTGCCTGCTTATCAAGAGGAGCAAGGTCGGATGTACCTGAAATGTTACCGCCTACTGTACCGTCGAAATCATCAAGATCAAGAGCAACACCGTATTCAGTAACTGATGTACCGAGAATCGGAATATCTGCTGTTGCTGCCGCTGCTGACTGAAGTGCTGGAGTAGCGTTAGCCATAATAAGGTCTACATTGTTTGAAACGAACTGGTTAGCAATTGTTGAACAAGTTGCAGCGTCGCCCTGACCGTTCTGGAAATCAAACTCAACTGCATCTTCGCCGAGCTCATCAATAATTGCCTGCTTGAAGCCTTCTGTTGCAGCATCGAGTGCCTCATGCTCAACAAGCTGAACAATACCGATTTTGTAAGTTGTTTTAGCGCTGTTATCATCAGAGCAAGATGAAAGCATAAGGCAACTGCTTACGCAAAGCACAATTGCTAAAACGATTGATAATGCTTTTTTCATAATAATTCTCCTTAATATAAATTACCTTCAAAAACAAGATTTGCTATTTAACTCTTGCTTTTTCTTAGGCTTCATTATATAATTCACATTAACATAAGTCAAACAAATGATTTTTATATTTGCTATAAAAATCTTTTATGCTAAAAGGAGCAAAAAATGGATTTAAAAAATTTAGTTACCTTTATTCACGTAGCAGAGCTGGGAAGCTTCACAAAAGCCGCTGAACAGTTAGGTTATTCACAACCATCAATCTCTTTCCAGATAAAACAGCTTGAAGAAGAATTCGGTTGCCTTTTGTTTGAAAGAATAAATCATACAATAACGCTTACCGAAAAAGGACACGAGCTTGTATCCTGTGCACATCAGATTCGCGCTTTAACAGATGGGTTCAAAGAAAGTGTTGAAAAAGAGAATGAATGTAGCGGGCACATCCACGTTGTATCTCCTGACTCCGTATGCGAAGAAATGATAAATTCTCATTATATAGATTTCCACCAAAAATACCCGGACATTTCCATAAAATTCACTACCGGTGACTCGGCAGTTATGCTTGATATGCTTGACCATAATGAAGCGGATGTTATTATAACTCTTGACAGTCATTTATATAACAAAGACTATGTAATAGCAAAAGAACAACAGCTTCCGATGCATTTCGTTGCTTCTCGGAACTCTGAATTTTCAAATCGTAAAAAACTATCAATTAAGGATATAATAAACGAACCCTTTATTTTAACAGAGCGCGGACAAGGCTACAGACGAGTTTTTGACAGAGAGCTTGCAAAAAAATCTTTAGAAATTACACCATATCTTGAAATCGGACGAACTGACATAATCACTTCAATGCTTACCCAAAGCAATATGATTTCATATCTTCCGGATTTTGTAACAAAACCGTTGATAGATTCTGGAGAATTGTGCTATCTTGATGTGAGAGATATGAACATAGATATCTGGAAACAGCTTATATACCATAAAAATAAATGGATGTCAAAAAGTTTAAGGACTTTTATCAACTACGTAAAAGAAAAAGAATTTTCTTAATAAAATCTACTTTTCTAAAAATAAAACAGGTATGCCATTTTTATCCACAAATTCGGCATACCTGTTTTATTTAATAATTAGGTCGTTTTGCATTTTACAACGGCTTCGGTTACATCGGTTAATACAAGTTCACCCTTTTGATTATATGCCTCAATAGTTACTTCCACAAGACCATTTTTAGAATTCCGTCTTACCAGATTTGTAATTGTTGCCTTACCCGAGAGTACATCCTCGGCAAACACAGGCTTTAACCATTCGATCTTTGTTGATTTCCCTGCAAGCAGCTCCTTGCCGAAAAAGTCAACCTCAAGATATTTTGTCCAAACCGACATAAAGGACATCACGCCCGGTGCAATCAGTTTACCGAAGGGAGTGTTTTTAGCATATTCCTCATCAGTATGAAGCGGAATGTTATCATAATCCCGAGCAAATGCTAACATTTTTTCTTTCTCAATAATAGCAGGTGCAGTATCCACCGTCATTCCTATTTTAAGTTCTTCAAAATACATTTTCTTTACCTCGATAATAATCCATCAACAAACTGACGAGCAAGACGGGCAGATCTTCCGCCTCGTTCTAAAGCAAAGCGTTCGGCAAGTAAATCAATTTCCTTATCTTTCATATCGATACCCGCTTCATTTGCCAAGTGATGAACAATATGAAGATAAGTTTCTTTGCTTGGTTTAGAGAATGTCACGTGAATTCCGAAACGCTCCGAAAGAGAAACGAGCTCCTGCAAAGTATCGTTACGATGAACATCATCACCCTCCCTGTCAGAGAACTTTTCTTTAATAATATGACGACGATTGCTTGTGGCATAAATAACAACATTACTTGATTTTGCCGTCACCGAGCCTTCCAGAACTGCTTTAAGAGCATTGAAATTATCGTCATCCTTAAGGAAAGAAAGATCATCTATAAACAAAATGAATTTCAACGGATTCTTTGACAATTCATCAAGAACTTTTGGTATAACACGAAGCTGGTCCTTTCTCACCTCAACAATACGAAGTCCGTCTTCCCACAAGGCGTTTGCTACCGCTTTAACGGTGGAAGATTTACCCGTACCGGCATCTCCTGTTAAAAGAATATTTGCAGCTGGCTTTCCCGAAAGCAAAGCCTTGGTATTGTCAATAATAATCCCTCTTTCACGCTCATAGTCCACAAGTTGTGAAAGCTCTGTAGTATCAGGATTATAAACAGGAGCTATATTGCCCGACTCATCCGCATAAAACATTTTGTTTTTTGCATAAATACCATAGCCATACTTACTGATATTTTCTGCCCTGTGCAGATAAATGTCTTTAAGCCTTAACCTTGTGGTTGTAAAGTCGGGAAGATATGCATCACAATCAATATATGCACAAAGGTCATCCTTAGTAAGCTCTGCCACTTCCTGCAATGTATCTAACTCAGCAACAATAGTGTTATACATAAAGTTAGGCACATTTTTCCCCTCACCTATACTACGCACATATACATTATCACTATTTGAGCAAATTTCCTTTATATATTCACCGAGATTGCCGCCATTTGCTTTGTAAAGTGATGATACGAACTCTGCATAAGCCGATGCATTCGGTTTTTTCAGATAAACGCTCAATGCATCTATTACATCGTCTTTCAGCAAATCCCTGAAAATGCAAAGAGTTGATAATTTTGTTCTTAATTTTTTCATATCAGTTTAAAATCGCTCCGCTTGCACCGCCTGAAACAAGAGCTGCATAGCGTTTAAGATAACCTGACAACTCTTTGGTTTTCGGTACAAAGTTTTTCATTCTTTCTTGAAGTTCTGCTTCGGGAACCTTCAGTTCAATTGTATTTTCGGGAATATTGATGCTGATAATATCGCCGTCTTTAACAACACCAATCATACCGCCCGATGCAGCTTCAGGTGTAACGTGACCGACACACGCACCTCTTGTTGCACCGCTGAATCTACCGTCTGTAATAAGGGCTACGCTGTTTCCGAGGCCCATACCCATAATTGCAGATGTTGGGTTAAGCATTTCTCTCATACCGGGACCGCCTTTTGGACCTTCGTAGCGAATAACCACAACATCACCTGCAACTATCTTCCCTGCGTTAATTGCATTCTGTGCATCTTCTTCGCAGTCAAACACCTTTGCAGGACCCTCGTGCCGAAGCATTTCAGGAAGTACTGCCGAACGTTTTACAACACTGCCTTCGGGAGCAAGATTACCCCTGAGAACTGCGATACCGCCTGTTTCACTGTAAGGATTATCAATGGGACGAATGACCTCGTGATTGAGATTTTCACAACCCTCAATATTTTCTCCCACAGTTTTTCCTGTTACGGTCATGCAATCCGTATTTATCAAGCCTTTTTTATTAAGCTCGTTCATTACTGCATAGACTCCGCCTGCCTCGTCCAAATCTTCCATATATGTTCTGCCTGCAGGAGCAAGGTGGCAAAGGTTAGGTGTTTTTGCGCTGATATCATTTGCTATATCAAGATTCATTTCAACACCGCATTCGTGAGCAATTGCAGGTAAATGAAGCATAGAATTTGTGGAACAACCCAGAGCCATATCAACAGTAAGAGCATTCATAAGCGCTTCTTTTGTCATAATATCACGGGGGCAGATATTTTTCTTTACCATTTCCATAACACACATACCTGCGTGTTTGGCGAGTTCAATGCGGGCAGAATAAACCGCAGGAATTGTACCGTTACCTTTAAGACCAATACCGAGAGCCTCGGTTAAGCAGTTCATAGAGTTTGCGGTATACATACCGGAACAAGAACCGCAGGTGGGACAGGTTTTACATTCATATTCGAGAAGCTTCTCATCACTGAGTTTGCCTGCATTATAAGCACCAACGGCTTCAAACATACTTGAAAGGCTTGTTTTTTTACCTTCAACTCTGCCTGCAAGCATAGGACCGCCACTGACAAAAACAGTCGGAACATTTACTCTTGCTGCCGCCATTAAAAGTCCGGGAACATTTTTGTCGCAGTTAGGAACCATAACAAGACCGTCAAAGCCGTGGGCAAGAGCCATAGCTTCGGTTGAATCGGCAATAAGGTCACGGGTTACAAGGGAATATTTCATACCTGTGTGACCCATAGCAATGCCGTCACAAACTGCTATTGCCGGGAATACAATGGGCGTACCGCCTGCCATTGCAACACCTATTTTTACTGCATCAACTATTTTATCAATGTTCATATGACCGGGAACAATTTCGTTATATGAACTTACAATACCGATAAGCGGTCTTGACTGTTCCTCTTCTGTAAGACCTAATGCGTGAAAAAGGCTGCGGTGAGGTGCATTGTGAACACCTGTTACTATATTTTCTTTTGACATAAAATCACCTTTAGTTATTGATAAGCTTATCTTCATCACTCCAGCTATAGAGCTTACGGATATCTGCACCTACAACCTCACTGGGATGCTCGGAAGCGAGCTTCCTCATAGCATTGAAATGAACCTGTGAACCTGCAGAAGACATATCAAGAAGGAAGTCCTTTGCAAAAGTACCGTCCTGAATATTTTTGAGAATCTGCTTCATTGCCTTTTTGGTATCTTCAGTAATAATCTTAGGACCTGTAATGTAGTCACCGTATTCCGCGGTATTGGAGATAGAGTATCTCATACCTGCGAAACCGCTCTGATATATAAGGTCAACAATAAGCTTCATTTCGTGGATGCATTCAAAGTAAGCGTTTCTGGGGTCATAGCCTGCTTCTACAAGAGTTTCATAACCTGCCTGCATAAGAGCGCAAACTCCACCGCAAAGAACTGCCTGTTCGCCGAAAAGGTCAGTTTCTGTTTCTGTGCGGAAATTGGTTTCGAGAACACCTGCTCTTGCCCCACCGATACCGAGAGCATAAGCAAGTCCTAAATCCCATGCATCACCTGTTGCATCCTGTTCAACAGCGATAAGACAAGGAACGCCTTTACCTGCCTGATACTCGGAACGAACTGTGTGACCGGGTCCCTTAGGAGCAATCATAATAACATTTACATTCTTTGGTGGCTTAATGCAACCAAAATGAATATTGAAGCCGTGTGCGAAAGCAAGGGTCTTACCTTCTGTGAGATTAGGTTCGATGCTTTCTTTATAAAGAGTCGCCTGTTTTTCGTCATTTATAAGAATCATAATAATATCTGCATTTTTAGAAGCATCGGCGGCAGTCATAACCTTTAAGCCCTGTGCTTCTGCCTTTGCCCAGCTTTTTGAGCCTTCATAAAGACCTACGATAACATCAACACCGCTGTCTTTAAGATTAAGGGCGTGAGCGTGTCCCTGTGAACCATAACCGATAATTGCAACGGTTTTCCCTGCTAATTTCTGAAGATCGCAATCCTGCTGATAAAAAATTCTGTTTGCCATTTTAATTACCTCTTTCTTTATTATAAATTTATAATTTG
>CAZUZV010000043.1:0-18634 GCA_964624385.1 uncultured Eubacteriales bacterium
TTGATTTGTATGTGATGGAGCAAGAGTAATTACACTACTTTTAGTCTTTCTTACCCCTACTTACACTACTTTTGCTCAGTCTTTCGCAGAAAAGAAACAGTCTTTGCCATCTGACAAAGACTGTTTCTTTTCAACTTTTATGTATCTATTTTAGCTTTTTTTGCTTGTTCACCTTGTTTGGCTTTAGGTATATTATAAATTTTCCCGTTTTTCAGAAGCTTGGCGCCCGTTTGATGAAAGCTGAAAGAAATATTTGCAATTTTGCATTGCTCACGAATATCAAGAACCCATTGATAGTCACAAATTCGTGCTTCTGTTCCCGACTCTCCACCTACAGAAACATTGGAGATTTCAGGGGTTAAATACTTTGATAAATCAATGTTTTCAAGCAAGGGCTCACAAATGATAACTTTGGTTTTAATCGGCAAATTCAGATATATGGGCAAACGATAGTCCGCTTGTTTCTGATTTTCGGTTGTGACTGCAATACAGACATTGTCATATCCTTCACCCCAATCCTCAGGAACACATCTTCTAAAGCGGTCAATCCTCTTTGTGATTATAAAAAACCTGCAATCGTTTCGTTCCTTTATAATTTCCCACACATCTTCACGCCAATTATCAGCATCTTCCAAAAAGAAATCAGAAGTAAAGCAAGTATAAAATGTTGTTCCTGACGGATATTTATATACTCCTTGGCGATTTTTAGTTATTGGCAAATCAAAAGAAGAGAGATTTTTCTTGATTTCACTTGCATCTTTTTCATATCGCGAATCCATTCGGTAAACATAGCAATTTTTGCACCCCTCGCTGTATTTTCGGCAACCGTGCCAAGGATTCCACCGTGCATCCAAATGAACTCACCTCTCACAATCAATTTATATAAACAATTCCTGCTTTTGGTACTAAAATTTCTTCTGTTTTTGTTTGAACTTTGCCAACCTCAACAACTTTTCCAAGGCAGTTTTTAACCACATACGACTTGTTTTCTGCATTTTTAAGAATGACATTATTAAAGCCCGAAGCGTTTACAACGACACATTCATTTGTTTTAACATCAACAACATTGTTTGTATAAACGGAAACAACTGATTTATTATTATGTGTTGACATTGCCTGACTGTAATCATTTTCGGGATTAATAGCAGTCAATTTACCGTTAAGGAGAACATATCTGTATTCTCTCCAAAACGAGATATAAAATTTAAGCATTTTAATATGTTCTTGAGGTAAGTCTTTAATAAGCATTGAAATCTGCGGTACTGCAAAAATCACATTAGCGAATTGTAAAGCGGCATTTTCTACGCTATCCTTTTCATTCCACATAATCATATCCGAATGAACGGCAGTTTTACCTGAGGTAAGGCGCAAATTTATGATTTGACTACGATTTGCTAAAATATCACCCGGACAGTCCCCTACTCTGAGCATATTGCCGTATTTTCTTATAGACGGACCTATATATGATTGGCGGAACTCAATTAAAATATCTTTATTTATTGCCGTGAGTCTTGCTTTAACTTCTCTCATAAGAGCGTGAATTGCATCTTCAAGGGATTGAAAATCCCGATTTTCGTCACGCTCCAAAGACTTGCCTTTTAAAACAAAGCTATCAATAAAATCAAGCTTCAAGCCATCAAGTTTCCATTCTTTAACCGCATTTTCATAAATATAGCAAAGATAATCACGAACCTTTTTATATCTTGGGTCAAGTGCCCAAAAATCCTTATCATTTCCTGACTTATCAAGAAAATAATCTTTTAATTCTTCATATTTTTCGGAATATAAACCAACAAAAGGCACCGAATACCAAAGAATAACTTTTTGACCGATTTTGTGTATTTCTTCAACGAGAGAAGCCATATCCCCCATTTTCTTTTCACAAACGGACCAATCACCGCAATAAGCATAGCCACGGTTATTATCGTCAGTTTGCCAACCGTCATCAATTATAACGGTTTCCATGCCAAGCTCTTTAGATTTACTGCATTCCTCTAAAATCTTTTCTCTCTCAAGATTCTGGTGAAAACTATACCAAAGTGAATCCATTGGAAGCTTCGCGTGTTCGGGAACAAAAGCAGATGTGTAACCACAATCATTTTCCCACCAAGAAACTGTGTCATAAATACTGTCGCAGAAAGGAATGTTTCTCATATCAATTCTGATTTGAGCGAAATACTCGGCTATAGCATTGGTAGGTAATGTGAAGAACACTGCTTCACAAGTTATTTCTGCCGTTTCCTCGCAATAACCCATAACTATTTTTGTCGTGGTATCAACATCGGAAAGAGAAATGCATATTTTGTTTTTACCGTCAAAGGTGATTATTTGCTGAATAGGCTCCCCCGATGCAAGTCTAGAAACAGCTTCAACATTGGACCAATCGGGTCGGATTGTATGGTTTCTCAAAAAAGAATTCCAAACCGCACAGCTGTCTGTTGCAGGAATACTCCATTTAACTGAAAACTGCTGAGGAATATTCTTACTTTTCATTAACATTTTCACATCAACAAAAAGAATACCGTCACTAATATATTTATTTAAGACTAAATTGCATATTTCTGCCTTATAATCACACCGCAATTCAAAATCATACATAGAACCAAACACCGCCGACAAAAGTTTAATTTGATTTTATCATTTTGGGTAAATAAGTCAATATTTTTTTAGTTTCCACTTGATAAGATAGCGAAAAATAATGTATTATATTCATTGTGACAGTAACACACTTGCTTCATATAACCAAAACACAGGTAAAATTGTTATTGTTGCTGTTAATGCTACAAGCGAAACAAAAACACCACATTTTCATTTGATGGATTCAGTAAAATCGGTAAGACTGCGAAAATCATACGGACAATAGGTAGCCTTGAAGATTGTGAAAAACGGGCCAATGTTGGTAACGTTGATGTTATTAACAATGGCATTAATGTTAATTTAAAGAGTAATTCCGTTACTACTTTTATAATTAAATGAGGACACAAAATGAGCAAAAAGAAGAAAATTGAACAAAAGGGCAATAAACCACAACTTTCAAAATTGGATAAAGGTATTTATTTTGCTTTTACGTTAATTGCGATGTCATTACTTATTGGTTTACCGTATTTAATTGATGCTTTAAGAGCTGATTATTTTTTCTCTAATCCTGATACTGTGGCTAGGATGGATAGAATGACAACGTTATGGTTTATACCGGCATTTTTTGTAATAATTATTACTGTTCTATTATTTTGTGAAGACAGATTAGACAAACGAAAAGCAATTTTCGGTAACAAAAAAGTTGATTACACAAAGCACAGTTATCGATTCTACCCTGTTTTTTATAAAGGCAATAAACCAAAAAGAAAAATGACGGAAAGTCAAAAGAAAGAGCGCAATTTTTGGGTAATTGCCTGGTTAATTTTATTTGCAATATGTTGCAGTTTAGGTTGTTTTGGTATATTTGGTAGAACAGAGTTAACAAGAAATGGACAAATAATAAAATATTCTGTTTTTAATAATATTAAAGAGCAATATTATGTAAGTGACATAAGCGAAGTTGAATACTCAACATATTTACAAAATGTAACTAAAGGTGGCGACTACTACACATACGCTATTACAATCAAACTAAAGAATTCTGATGAATATTTCATATTCAATCATAGAGCGTTTGACGATAGTAATAAGCAAAGTATTTTCACAACAAGCTTAGATGATATGAAACAATTGAGAGATTATGCTTACAAGGATAAGAAAATCACTTATAACAAAGAAGTCTCTTTGGAAGAAATAGTAGAAGATAACAAAATGACCGAAGAAGAAATTGAAAAACTATATGCATTTTTCAGTCATTCTGAAACATTTTAAGAAACTAAATACAAAACAAGGCATTATCAAATCTAAAAAATTGATAATGCCTTGTTTCTATCTATTTACAATAATTTTCTCGCCGAAATATTTTTCTGCTTTTGCATATTCATCGGGTGTTCCGTAGCCTTCTTCTAGGTTCTCTCTGATAAGCTGAGCTACACGCTTTTGCAATTCTGTATTCATCTCATCAACGCTCATCCCTTTAACAGAAAAAGGTACTCCTATTCGTGAAGTCAGAGTATTGCTTCTGAATTTAAACTCCCCTGTTACCGCTACAGGAACGACAACCGCTTCAGTTTTACAAGCAAGTGACGCTGCTCCGTATTTAAAATCCATCAAAAGTTTAGGGGTTCGGTTTCTTGTTCCCTCGGGAAAAATACCCAGTGCACCACCATTACGTAAAACATTCAAAGCGGCTTTTTTTGCCTGTTCGTCATTACCGTTTCTGTTAACACAAATACAACCCGTCATTTTGAAAAAGAACGCCATTTTCCCCTGAAAATATTCAGCTTTAGCCATATAATTTATTGGCCTGCGAGTTCCGATAATTACCATACATTGATCCATAATGTGCTTGTGATTACAAGCAATAACCACCGAACCGCTTTCAGGAATATTTCCTTTACCTATAAGCCGAGGGTTGTACCAAAGATAAAATACAGGTTTTAAAATTATAGTTACGAGTTTGAAACCAAATGAACCTTTGCTGCGTTTCATTAAACTCACACTGACTCCTTATAGGCTTCTTTTTGAAGTTTCATAAAGTCAACTTTATTATATGCAGTTTTTGGCAAAACATCTACAAATTCCAATTTATAAGGAACACTGTGATGAGCAAGATTTTCTTTGCAAAAAGCTTTAATTTCTGCTTTTGTTTCTTCCGTTTTTTCCGTTCCTGCTTTCAAAACAATATAAGCCTTGGGCACTTCCTTTTTATACTCATGTGGCATTGACACAACAATACATTTTTCAACAAAAGGAAGAGATTCTACAACTTTTTCAATCTGAGTGGGATAAACATTAAATCCCGATGAAACAATCATTCTTTTAATTCGTAATTTATAGTGAACAAATCCGTCTTCATCAATTGAAGCCATATCACCCGTATGAAGCCATACTTTTCCGTCTTTATGTACTTTCAAAGTATTTGCCGTTTCTTCTGGATTATTTCTGTAACCTAACATTAATGTTGGACCGGTAACACATAACTCACCATCGGTATTGGCGGGTAATTCATCAGTTGTTTCCGGAGTTACAACGCACATTCTGTTACCGATAAGAGGTTTACCGATTGTACCGGATTTATAACCCTCACCAACAGAAAGACATAGCGCCGCTAAACCTTCCGTCATACCGTAACCCTCACAAATTCTGACTTTGGTGTTATGGGAATCCAAGAATTTATTAACACTGTTTTCAAGAGGTTTAGGTAAGGAATCTCCACCGCTTATAACATATTTTAGGAAAGACAAATCCAATTTATCTGCACCATCCGCCTTTATTAAAGCTTCATAAAGAGTTGGCACACCGAAAAGCATAGTAGGTTTATATTTTTTCAATATACTAGCAAATTTCTTAGAATTAAACTGAGGAATAAGAACGGAACATGCACCAAAACAAAACGAAACATGAACACAAACACCTAAACCAAAACCATGAAATATGGGTAGAATAGCTAATATTTTATCTCCAACGCTTACATCCGTAAGAGTGAGAACAGATTGAACACCGAAAGCATTAAAATTCCTGTTAGTCAACTGAATATCTTTGGGGGTACCAGTTGTTCCGCCACTGTGAAGAATTATTGCTACCTGCTCGTTTTCTTCACCCTTGGGAATATATTCTGCAACTGTTTTACCACAAGCAGAAAACTCCTTCCATAAAATATATCTTTTATCGGATTTATAGGGTTTAGGATTCTTTGCGGTTTTAATAGAATACAAGGTTTTTATAAGCTTTGGCATTGAGTCACCTACAGAAACTACAATCACCTTTTTCACCTTAGTTTCATTTATAATATTTGCCATTTTCCCACAACAAATATCAACACACAAAACTGTTTCACTTCCGGCAGAATTTAAATAATTTTTTATTTCCTCCTGAGCAGAAAGCGGATGAATAATATTAGCAACCGCACCTATTCTGTTAAGAGCATATATGCTGATAACCGCTTCAGGTGTATTAGGCATAATTATTGTAACGATATCACCTTTGCGTACTCCCGAATTATAATAACAAGCAGAAATTCTCTCAATATCACTGACTAATTTACAGTAGGTAGATTTAGTACCGAAATATTCGTAAGCCAAAGCATCAGGATGACTTTTCTTGGAAATTTTAAGCATCCCGAACATCGATACATCCGGAATATCAAAACCTAACTCACTATCTGCATTAATATAATCGAACAACGGATTCTTGTTATTTGTGTTAATCTCTTTCATTTTTTCACCTTAAAATTAATTTTGAGTAGATAAGCTCTCTAAATTTCTCGTTTTCTTCTGTTAAGTTACCACTTTTTATGTAAACAGGCTCTTGAAAAGTAATTTCAATATTACTTTTAAATGGCTTGTATTCACCGTTAATTACAAAAGGTACTATTGGTGAATATGTATCACTCGCCATTTTAACTGCGCCTATTTTAAAGGGCAAAAGCGGTTCATTTGTTTTATTAGTTGTACCTTCGGGGAAAATACCTATAACACAACCGCTTTCAAGATATTTTTCGGCATCATCAAGAGCAGCCTTATCCTTTCTGTTTCTGTGAACAGGAATAATACCCGCCGTTGTGAAAAACCATTTTGTAAAAAAATTACCGAACAATTCGGATTTTGCCAAAAAATGAACACAGCGTTTTGTACCCGCCATTACCATAAAGCAATCCCAAAACTTAATATGGTTACCGGCTAATACCGCTGCACCGTTTTTCGGAATATTATTTTCGCCATTGATTTTTGGTTTAAAAACCAAGCGAAACACAAGAACTGCTATAGGCTTTATAACCAGATAAAGCAGCGGTTCTTTAACTATCTTGCTATCATCCATAATTCTTATCACCTTAATTTATTTCCAAAACGAACAAAATAAGAAACACACGCAGCAACTGTTAGTGCGGCAACAGAAGCAACAGCAATTTGCTTCTTAGTTTCATATTTGCTTGTGTTAACATTCTCTGTTAATCTTAAATACATATTCTCTTTTACATTTTCGTCAAGACAAACAGATTTTAAGACTCTCGTATATTCATTAGTAACTCTATCCATTATAACAATTCACACCTTTCAAATTCTTTTTTCAGCAATTCTCTGCCCTTTTGAAGTCTTTTTCTTGCCGTATCCTCGGAAATATTTAAGATATCCGAAATTTCCTTTGTTTTATATCCTTCTATATAATAAAGTATTAAAACAAGGTTATATCTTGACGGTAAATTTAATATAAGCTCAAATATTTCAGAATCTTTATCATTAACTCCAATTTCGCCCAATTCCTCTAAAGGTATAACATTACGTCTAAATCGAAGCTTTATAATGTTTTTGCTGATATTTGCAACAACTTTAATTAACCAGGCTTTTTCGTGTTCTTCATTTAAAAATTCCGGTGATTTAATTAAATATCTTAAAAAAGTTTCTTGCACAGCATCTTCGGCATCGTCTTTATTACAAAGCACACAATAACTGATTCTGAACAAAAGTGTACCATATTTATCAATCAACAATTTTAAATGCTGGTTAGCTTCTTTGTTTTCAGTCTTTTGCATTTTCAACTAAATAATCAACAGATTATAACTCCTTTCTAAAAACTTCTATATAATAAAACAAATTTGAAGAACAAAATGTGAATTATTTTTTGTGAACAAATTGTAAATTTAATAATTTGACTTTTAGACACTGTTAATATATAATTCAAAAGAGTTAATTAAAATGAGGTGTGTTATGCTCGAACAATTTATTGCATCAATAAGTGATGCGCTTTACAGCTACATTTTGATTATAATTCTTGTTTTAGGTGGAATCTATTTCACCGTAAGAACAAAGTTTGTTCAATTTAGGTTATTGAAAGAACAAATTAAAGCAGTTACTGAAAAGCCGACCGACGGTAAAGGCGTATCATCTTTTCAGGCGCTTATGGTTTCAACTGCATCACGAGTTGGAACGGGTAATATTATCGGTGTTTCAACAGCTCTTTGTTTGGGCGGATTCGGTTCTGTTTTCTGGATGTGGATTATTGCTATTATCGGCAGTGCATCCGCATTTGTTGAAAGCACACTTGCTCAGATTTACAAAAGAAAAGGTTCTGACGGTTGCTACGGTGGCCCTGCTTACTATATAGAAACTGCTCTTAAAAACAGACCTTTGGCAATGATTTTTTCTGTTCTTCTTGTGCTTACATACGGATTCGGATTCAATATGTTGGCATCCTACAATTTGCAATCAACATTCTCATCATACAGTTTCTATGATGCGGAAACTTCCCCTTGGATTATTGGTCTTATTATTGCAGTTTTGGTCGGTTATTGTCTTTTGGGTGGCGGTAAAAGAGTTATTAAAGCTACTTCATTCCTTGTTCCCATAATGGGCATTGCCTATATTCTTGTTGCACTTATAATTGTTATTTTAAACATAACAGCACTCCCTGATATTTTTAAAACTATTTTCACCGAAGCATTTGATTTACAAGCTATTTTCGGCGGTTTCAGCGGTTCTTGTGTTATGTTCGGTATTAAACGCGGTTTATTCAGTAACGAAGCCGGTGTAGGCTCTGCTCCCAATGCTTCTGCTTCTGCAGAAGTTGCCCATCCCGTTAAGCAAGGTCTTGTTCAGGTTCTTTCAGTTTTCATTGATACAATTCTTGTTTGTTCTGCATCTGCTTTCATGTGTATGAGTTCAGGCGTTGAGCCCACAAAGGAGCTTTCAGGCGCCCCTTATGTTCAGGCAGCATTAACAGAAACTCTCGGCCAGTTTGGTCCGATATTTATTACAATTGCAATGATTCTTTTTGCATTTACAACTCTTCTTGGGAACCTTTATTATGTCGACCAATGCGCAGTATTTTTCCTCGGTCGAGTTCCGAGTAAAAAAGTACAAAATGCTTATCATATAATCGCGGCTGTTGTTATATTTATCGGTGCGGGCTTGAGTGCAGATTTGCTTTGGAGCATTGCTGATATCACAATGGGCGGTATGACAATTATCAATATGCCCGTTATTTTAATTCTCGGTAAATACGCTTTCAGAGCCTTAAAAGATTATGAAACACAAAGCAAAAACGGGATTACACCCGTATTCAAGGCAAAAAATATTGATTTACCCCACAAAACAGATTGTTGGAACTGATTATGGAATATTTAATTTATAACATTAATGCTTTAACTAATGAAGAAAATCAAAAATGCTTCTCTTTAATGACAGAAGAAAAGCAAAACAAAGTCAGCCAATACAAAGACATCGAAAGGCGAAAATGCTCTGTAGCAGGTGAAATGCTTGTTAAAACATACATTGGAAATATTTTGAGTGTCGTTCCCGAAGCTCTTAAAATTCTTACAGACGAAAACGGAAAACCGTATATAAAAGACTGTGACATTCATTTTAATATTTCCCATTGTGAAGATACTCTCGCTTGTGCTTTTTCCGATTCGCCCATAGGTATTGATATTGAAAAAATCAGACCTATTTCACTTTCAATTGCAAAAAGGTTCTTTTCCCCAAAAGAGCAAGAATATATTTGGGGTTACATTCCGAATGAAGTTGATTTTAAATATTGTGAGAATTTAGAAATACTTGAAAGATTTTACAGAATTTATACAATAAAAGAAGCAATTTGTAAAAAAAGCGGAATAGGTATAAAGGGGCTGAAAGAAGCGAATGCACTACCCTATCTTGAGCAATCTTTTATAGAAAACGGCTTTATGATTTCAATAATTGAATAAAAGCAGACCTGATGCTCCAAATTGAGTATCAGGTCTGTTTTAATATTCGATTTTCTCATCAAGCTCAATTGAATCGGGTGTTACAATGCAGTCGTAAACTAAAATTTTCACACCTTTTTCTCTTGCAAAGAGTAAAGCATCTGCAAATTCTTTATGATGTTCGGCATTAGGTTCAAATTTACAAACACCTTTCATCTGAACAACAAATATTATATAAGCCTCATACCCTTTTTTCAAACAGGAAACGAGTTCATTTATATGCTTAACACCCCGTTCTGTTGGCGCATCGGGAAAGCTTACAACCCCATCATTTTCAAGAGTTACACCCTTAACCTCAACAAATGCTTTTCGGTCATCATCCTCAACATAAAAATCAAATCTTGAATTGCCGAATTTAACCTCTCTTTTTATAGCCGCTTTACAGGAAAAAAGTTCATTTTGGTGAAGCCATTCGTTAACAACATCATTGGGCACTTGCGAATCCATATTAACAAGCAGAATACCTCTATCAGTGACCTTTTCGACCGCAATTAAATCATATTTGGTTTTGCGATTTGGATTATCAGAAACATATAAATATACTTTTGCATTTTTCACAAGAAGCTCTTTACATCTGCCCGTATTTTTAACGTGAACGGTTTCCTCTTTATCATTTATTAAAACCTTTGCAATAAATCTGTTTGGACGTTCAAGAAATATGCCGTCAACAATATTTTTATATTTAATAATATCACCACATTAAATTAAGCTTTCTAAAAAACCGAAACACCCCTCATAAATATCTTTATAACAGGTGTCAAAATCACCGCTGTACCAAGGGTCAGCAACATCTCCGCCACGGGAAGTATAACTCATTAGTTTTGTAACTTTATTATCTTTATCAGAACCGATTATTCTCATAATGTTGCGAACATTATTACTGTCCATAGCAATTAAATAATCGTAGTTTTCATAATCGCTCTTTTTAAGCTGGACAGCACGTTTTCCCTCGCAAGAGATACCGTGCTTTCCCAGTTCTCTTTTGGCAGGCGGATAAACGGGGTTACCAACACCGTTCCAAATTTCTTCAGTACTTGTGGCACAGGAGGAAACAAAAAACTTATCAGCAATCCCCTTTTTATTTATCAAATCTTTAAATATAAATTCTGCCATTGGACTTCTGCAAATGTTACCGTGGCAGATGAACATAATTTTAATCATACTCATTCCCACTTAAAATTGTAACCTTTTGCACCCAACTCAAAATGATATTTCGCAATACCCAGATCCATTTTTGAATAGGGACCTATAAGCGCTTTTGCTTTAACAACATCACTTTCTTTAAGGGTAAAATGGAATTTTTGCTGATTTACCGCAGTTGGTGCAGTCAAAGCACCTTTCATACCGTTCATAAACCATTCGGGTGCTTCGCCCTCGCAGGAATAAAGCTCTTCCAACGGGCGATTTTTATGAGGTCTGCCCTGATGAACTCCATAGCCGATAGAAATAACAAGATAAAATTTTTCACCTTTGTTAATTTTATATTTAACTTTTCTTTTATCAAAGGTTAAAGCAACCCAACAACTATTGATACCGAGAGCCTGACAAGTTAAAACAAGCTCTTCTCCGTAGTAGCCTATTTCCTCATCTTTCCCCCTAGATCCAACTGCAACAATGTAATCGGTGCAACCGCTGAAATGCCCGTAAGATGCGGCTTTACCCTGAAATGCTTCAGGCTCATTTGTAACAAGCTGAAAATGCAATCCGCCTTCTTTGTTCACTTTATCAATGGCTTTTTTTAGTTCTTCTATATGTTCCTCCTTCAACGGCTTGTCAGTATACCTTCTGACAGAGTTTCTTTCAAGCATTGCTTTATATAAATCCATAAATAATCTCCTAATTTAAGTTTATATTTCTATTATAAATGATGTTTTATTATTGTACAAGAAAAATTTATATGTTATACTTAATTCAACTAATATCAGGGACGTGTTATAATGAATAAAATCAGATTCGGTATTGTAGGAACGGGTAATATTGCTCACCGATTTGCAGAAGCAATAAAAAATGTTCCTCAGGCAGAGCTTACTGCCGTTGCATCAAGAGCAAAAGAGAATGCAGAACTTTTCGGAAATGAATTTGATGTTCCTTATAGATTTGGCAGTTATGAAGCTATGGCGAAATCGGATGTTATTGACGTTGCATATATCGCAGTTCCCCATTCAAGTCACGCTGAATGCTCAATACTTATGATGACTAACGGAAAACACGTCATTTGCGAAAAACCCCTTGCCGTTAATACCGCTGAAGTTGAAGAAATGATAAAAAGTGCAAAGGAAAACAACGTTTTTCTTATGGAAGCAATGTGGGCAAGGCTTGTTCCCGGCACAATTAAACTCCTTGAACTCGTTGAAAACGGCGTTCTTGGTGAAATCAAAGGTGTTGAAGGCAAATTCTGCTATACAATGGATGAAGATGAAATGGACCACCATGTATTAAAGAACGAAAACGGTGGCGGTTCGCTTCTTGATGTTGGTGTGTATGCACTAAACTTTGCAAGCTGGTTTCTGGGAAAAGATGTTGAAAGCATTGATGCAAAAGCAGACATATTAAACGGTATTGATACTCACACCTGCACCCTTTTAAAATACAAAAGCGGTGCAATTGCCGACCTTTCTTCTGCGGTTCTTTTAAGAAAACCTAACGAGGGTTACATTTACGGCACAAAAGGTTATTTTCACGTCAACAGATTCTATGCTCCCCAGGAAATTGAAATCAAGCTTCTTGACGGAACGAACGAAGTTATTGAAGCAAAGTATCTCGGTAACGGTTTTGAAGAACAGATTATTCATGTTTGCGAATGTGTTGAAAAAGGGTTAAAAGAAAGTCCAATAAACACTTTTGAACAAACGCTTTATATAACAAAACAGATGGATGAAATCCGTAAAAAAATCGGAGTTATATATCCGCAGGACAATTATTGAAATCGAGGTTAACAAAATGAAAACTGCTTTAATTCTTGAAGGCGGCGGTATGCGAGGACTTTATACCGCGGGTGTTCTTGATGTGCTGATGGAAAACGACATTTATACCGATATTGCCGTTGGTGTTTCTGCAGGCGCGTTATTCGGCATTAACTACAAATCAAAGCAAATCGGAAGGGTTTTAAGGTACAACTTAAAATACACGGGAAATCCCGCTTACACCGGTTGGAAATCTCTTTTGAAAACAGGAAACCTTATGAATAAGGAATTCTGGTTTGAAGACATTCCCTTTAAGCTTGACCCGATGGATTGCGAAACCTACCGCAACAACCACACCGAATTTTACGCGGTTGTTACGAATATGGAAAACGGAAAAGCTGAATACAGAAGTATTTTTGATTTAGAAAATGAAGAATGTATGGAATATTTAAGAGCATCGGGCTCTCTTCCCTTCTGCTCAAAGCCTGTTGTTGTTAACGGTGTTCCTTATCTTGACGGCGGTATTGCAGACAGTATTCCCCTAAAAAAATATATTGATGAGGGTTATGATAAAGTTATTGTTGTGCTCACCCGACCTGCAGGCTACAGAAAGAACGGGGGAATTCACGGTGCAGGCGTATTCTATAAAAAATATCCCGAATTTGTTAAAACCCTTTCTAACAGAAATAAGGTATATAATGAACAATGTGAATATGTTGAAAACCTTGAAAAAGAAAGTAAAGTCATTGTTCTTCGTCCCAGTGAATTTATTGATATTTCGAGGACAGAAACTGACAGAGCCGTTATGCAGAAAATGTATGATTTAGGCATTAAAGACGGCAAAAATAAATTAGAAGATATAAAAACTTACCTCAATAAATAAGGTGATATTATGGCAGAAAGAACAATTTACAAACACGTTGCAGTAATTGGAATCGACGGTATGGGCAACTTTAATACTCTTACTGAAACACCAAATTTAGATAAAATTTTTGAGAATGGTGCAACAACCAACCACGGTCTTTCAATGGACCCCACAATAAGTGCAGAAAATTGGGGCGCAATGCTTTTAGGTGCAGAACCCATTGTCCACGGACTCACAAACAGCAAATTGAGTCACAACGACCATAAAAGCGAAATTCTCCCCTCTTTATTCAAAAGAATTTATAAAGCTATTCCCGATGCAAAGCTTTACTCATACTGCAACTGGAATCCGATTAATCTGGGTTTAATCGAAAAAGATATTCCGGTAGAAAAATACACAACAGGCAATGATGCGGAGCTTACAGACGAAGTGCTCAAAATAGTTAAAGAAAAACCCACATTTTTATTTGTCCACTTTGATGAAACAGACGGTTCAGGCCACAAAAACGGCTACGGAACAGAAAAACAGCTTGAAACTGTAAGATACGAAGATAAGCAGACAGGACGTATTTTCAAAGCATACGAGGATGCAGGCATAATTGACGATACGCTCTTCATAGTTATTGCTGACCATGGCGGATTTGAAAGAAGTCACGGCGGTTATTCTGACACTGAGAAATACATATTCTTCGGAGCAAGAGGAAAAGGAATTGAAAAATCAACCGTTCAATATATGCGAACAGTTGACTTGTATGCAATTGTACTTTATGCGCTCGGAATTGATATACCCGACTATGATTTAAAAGCTTTTTGCTCTCAGGTTCCTATTGGTATTTTTCCTGATTTTGACGGCAAATATGAAAGAATTATAGGAAAGCCCTATAACCCTGAAATAAAACCAACTCCCGACTACAACTCTCCCGACGGCTTAACTGCTTTCATCCCCGAAGAAAAGATTAAACTTGCTTTATTCTTTGATAACAACACACTTGATGCTACGGGCAAAAATGAAGTTACATCAACATCGGGAACAGTTAAATTCTATTCCGAGGGTGTTCGCGGAGCAAGGGTTGAGCTTGGCACAAACGGTCATTTTGTTATGGATGGTTTCAAATTCGGTAGCGGTAGCTTTACTGCTTCACTCTGGATTAAAATTGACAGAGATTTAGTTGACGAACCCGCAATTTTTGCTAACAAAAACTGGAGCGGAAGAAGATGCACCTGCGGTGTGCTCTTGGCTCTCAGGTGTTCAAACACCGCCCTCAACATTGGTTGCGGTGATGATGATTTTGACTTTGTAACACCCTTCCCTCCCGAAATTTCAACGGGTTGGATTCACGCAATTTTTGTTGTTGACAAAGAAAACAGAAAAGTGCAGACCTATTACAACTTCAAGCTCTGCCATGAAACAGAATTAGAGCCACAGTACCTTGTTGAGCTTGATAATATGCCCTTTACAATTGGTAACGATGCTCTTGGTACATACAACAATGAATATGACCAATTGTATAATATTGACGATTTATTCTTCTTTGACGGTGCATTCAATGAAGATGATATAAACAACCTCAAAAAATATTACAACTTATAAAAAAAGCAAGGATTAAAAATGTTTATAGTAAGGCTTAACAACCAAATAATCGAAGTACCTGACAGTACGATTTTGTCCGATGTTTTAATTAAATCAGGTGAAAGTCTTCCTCACCTTTGCGGTGGTAGGGGTACTTGCAAAAAATGTCTGGTTTTAGTAAACGGCAAGAAAGAGCTTTCCTGCCAATATAAAATAAAATCAGATATTGATGTTGTTTTACCTAAAAACAGCAAAATCCTTTCAGAAACCGGCGCAGAGGAAAGCGGAGTAATAACAGAAAACAGTTGCTTGGTTCTTGATATTGGAACAACTACTCTGGCACTTGCGCTTGTTTCTCTTGATGAAAAGAAAATTATAAAAGTAAAAACCGCCACAAACCCACAAAGAGCTTTTGGCGGTGATATTTTAAATCGTATTGAATATTGCAATAAAAACGGTGTTTCAGAATTACAGAGAACTTTAATCAATGAAATTAATCAGATGATTGAGGCGTTTGGAGTTAACTCCATAAGTACAATGTATGTTTCGGGGAATACAACAATGTTACATATATTTTTCGGTATTGACCCATCATCAATGGGAGTTGCGCCTTACACACCCGCTTTCCTCGAAAGTAAAACTGTAAAGGGTTCTAAAGCAGGTCTTAAAAGTGTCGATAGGGTTGTTTCTCTCCCCTGCATTTCTTCCTTTGTTGGCGCTGATTTGGTAGCAGGTGTAAACTATGCAGAACTACCGAATGATAATAAATTCAATCTGCTCGTTGACCTTGGAACAAATGCAGAAATTGTGCTTTATAATGCAGCCTCTCTTATATGCACTTCTGCGGCGGCAGGACCTTGCTTTGAGGGTGCAAACATTACCTGCGGTATGAGTGCCACAGATGGAGCGATTTATTCTTATTATAGTAATGAAAATTTTAAGACAATAAACAATAAAGTTCCCCAAGGAATTTGCGGAACAGGACTTGTTGATATAATTGCAGAACTCGTAAGAAACAACACAATTGACGAAACGGGTTATATTGAGTGTGAAGAGTTTTTTATTACAAATAACGTTAAATTAACACAGAAAGATGTAAGAGAATTTCAACTTGCTAAATCTGCCGTTTATTCAGGCATTTCAGCCATTTTAAAAGAAAAGTCGATATCTTTCAGCGATATTGAAAACATCTTTATTTCGGGTGGATTTTCTGCAAAAATCAATGTTGAAAATGCAGTAAATGTTGGTTTATTACCCAAAGAACTAAAGGACAAGTGCAAACCAATAAATAACAGCAGTTTACTCGGTGCAGTCAAATACGCTTGCGAACAGAATGATTTATCTGTTTATACTGAAAAGGCTGAATACATCGATTTATCAACCAATGTTTACTTCACCCAAATTTTTATAAATAATATGGATTTTTAACTAAAACAGCACTTCATTCAAGAAGTGCTGTTTTAGTTAATTTGTTATTTACTTTTTATCGCCTTTCTTTTCGTAACCATAGGTTGAAGCGAAAAGGTCGATTTTAAAGGCTTTAATTACTGAACTGAAAAGTCTTGAACCCTGAACAGGCATAAGTCTGTTAAATCTGCCCATTGCATTGCCGTCAAAGCCAACAACGATATATGACTTTTTATTGAGGATTCCTTTAAGAATTTTGTTAACTGCCTTATCACAAGGGGTTGAAACCATATTGATAAGGTCCATTCCGTCTGTTGCTCCCTGATTTCTGAAAATATCAGTTTTTGTAAATCCGGGACAAACAAGACCTATGTAAGCTTCGCCTCTGAGTTCTTCTCTCATAGCCTCTGTCAAACCTTTTACTGCCGCTTTACTCGCAGAATACATTGAAGTTCCTCCGAGAGCCATAAGAGCTGCAGACGATGCAACATTTATAATTGCAGGAGTTTCACTTTTGAGAAGAAGCGGAAGCATAATTTTTGAAGAATATGCTGCTGAATAGAAATCGATATCGATTGATTCATCAATCTCTTCTTTTGAATAGTTCATAAGTCTATCAAAGCGAGGAAGAACACCTGCATTATTAATAAGAACATCGGGCTTAATATCGTTTTCAACGAGCCAATCGTGGAAGCTCTGCCAATTATCATAGCTTGAAACATCAAAAAGCTTATATGAAAACAGTTTTGCATAATCACCAAGCTCTTCAACAAAATTAAGCATTTTCTTTTCGCTTCTTGCAACACCGATTACTTTACAGTTATGCTCCTTCATAAGTCTTTCAGCAAGCATTTTACCAATACCGCTTGAAGCACCTGTAAGGATTACCGTTTTGTTATCAATCCACTTTGACATTGAATACACACCCCAAAACAAAAAATTTATTCACAATGTTAAAATTATATCACAGAAATTTAATGTTTTCAACAGTTGATAATTGAGTTTTGTAATTTTTATGTATTTTTGATATTAAAAATGTAATACAAAAACAGGCAAAATTATAAAACAACACTCTCAGGGAGTGCTGTTTTTATGCTTTTTATGTAATTCCGCTAATGAAAAATTCATATTTTTTAATTCAACTAAACTATATTTTTTCTGACTAAAATGCCATTCATACGCCTTAGGAGTAAAACCCATATTTTTTAAATCATTATATTCATAATAAAAATCATATTCCGATTCAGAAATATTAATAATTTCAGACAATGTATCATCTGTTAATTTGCTAATAAAGCACTCACTTAACACACCCGTCTTATTATCCCTGAAAAACCCAAGAACATAATACGCTTTGGTTGCCTCATCATATTCTACGGTTGTAATTACAAGATTGGTATCATCGGCAATCACTTGTCTTTTTAACTCGAATGTTTCTGTATTATACACTGAAAGCCTTGATTCGCAAGAATCAATATGTCTTTCAATATTATAAAGTTCTTTTCCGTCAGGAGAAAAGCAAAAACCATCATCCTGTGACCCGTCAACCTTTGAAAACTTAAATTTTTTTATTAAATCAAATGTCTCCAAAGAATAAGCAGCAATTTGACCAACGGTTGATTTAACAACGAAAATCTTACCATCAGGAGAAAACATTGGAGTGTAACCATATTTAATATCTTTGAATTTTCTGATTTCATTACCGTTTTCGTCATAAAGGTAAACTGTTCCACCTGTTGTTCCGACAGAATATTTACCATTGGAAATATAACTCCAGAAGTTTTTCAAAAAATCACCGCCTCTGATAAGAATAGCATATTAATTATAATAAATCAACGGTTTTACCGTTGTATATCATCAATTCCAAAGGAATTGCATATCATCAAAATACAGCAGGTTTCAATGATATATCGCTACAGCGATATGATATACGGCGTTGCCCTATGATGTATTTGCTACGCAAATGTGATATAATATCCCTCCCCCTCATACGCGAAGCGTATATCATCTGCGGAGCAGATATCATATCAAAGATATATCACCCGTTCCGCAAGGAACGGATATCATTGAAAA
>CAZUZV010000044.1:0-16806 GCA_964624385.1 uncultured Eubacteriales bacterium
GTAGCATCTGGGCAGATAGAGAATACGATTTGTTTCAGCTTCGCAATATGTGGGGCGATGCATACGGACTGTATGAAACATACAAAAGAAAATACAAAGCATCTGAATTTACTGATTTCAGGGTTGCCTATTATGCTTCTATGCACGAAGCGGCAATGAGGCTCAAAGGAGGTCTTATTATGCCGTTGTGGGAAGATTTGAATAATGCCCGATTAAAAAAAGAAATGAAAAAGATAAAAGAAAAGATGTGATTTAATGAACATAGGTGAACTTGTTACAGTTAAGACAATTGAAAATAAAAACACGTTCAATGAAAAACACACGTCTTATAGTGAAGAAATACGATTGTTCTCTTGTGTTCAACAAGGTGACATTGAATCGCTGATTGCACAATTGAAAAATCTTGATTCACTTATTGTTATGGGCAAAATGTCAGATGATGAGCTCATGCAGTATAAATATATGGCTGTCAGTACAATCACTCTTGCAACCAGATATGCTATTCAGGGTGGTTTGAATGAAAACAAAGCCTATGAATTTTCAGACAGAGTAATAAAAACAATTGACAAGCTGACAGATAAAAACGAAATATTTTTATGCTTAGGTCTGGAAATAGTAAAACTGACACAGAATGTTAAAAAGAACAAAAAACAACCTGAATTTTCTCCGCATATACGAAACTGTATAAAATACATAAACGAAAATCTTTCAAAAAAAATCAGTGTATCTGATGTTGCAAAACATTGTGGAATTTCAGCAGATTATTTATCACAGATATTCAAAAAAGAAATAGGAGAAAACCTCAGTTCTTATATTGTAAGACAAAAACTTGAAAAAGCTAAAAACTTGCTTCTTAGCGGAATGTCCTCAAAAGAGATATGTATTAAAGTAGGTTTTTCTTCACAAGCATATTTTGTTACCTTATTTAAACGCTATTATAATATGACACCATCTGATTATGTTAAATTGGTAAAAACTGAGTTGTAAATATGGGTGTCACTCAGTTCCGTAAAGACAAAAAGGTGGCAAAAACAGTTTAAAAATCCGAGATTCTCAAAGATGGGAATCTCGGATTTTTTACTTGTTTATAGGTTTTTTATAAAACTATTGTTTAGTTTACATAGAAGAAATTAGCTAATCTGCGTGATTACAAGATGTGCAGAAACAGGTCGTGTTCCTCCTGCAAGGGGTGTGATGGTAAGAGCGGTTGAATTGCCGGCAGGATTTCGAACCGTTAAAATTGAGTTAATGACAGTAGTTGATACAATAGCCATGCCTACAATTTGTGAAGCTCCGGTGGCTCTGCCAACAACAGTATATGCCAAATCCGCTCCGTTAAGAGTCAATATTAATTGACCCGCTTCATCTACACTCACCTCAAACAGTATCTGATAGGTTCCGATCTGTGCCAGATTAAATGAATCAGGACCGGTTCGGGAAATATCGGAGCCGCTGTTAGGTCCGTCTTGGGGGAAGCTAACATCTGTTCCCGGGGCTACAGTTGCCGCATTATCGGGTGGCATCAGCGCATAGAAATCAGCATAGTTAAGCACACCGCCTGCAGGACCCTGAGGACCGGTAGCACCGGTTTCGCCTGCAGGACCTTGAGGACCGGTAGCACCGGTTTCGCCTGCAGGACCTTGTGGACCGGTAGCACCGGTTTCGCCTGCAGGACCTTGAGGACCGGTAGCACCGGTTTCGCCTGCAGGACCTTGTGGACCGGTAGCACCGGTTTCGCCGACAGGACCTTGCGGACCAACAGGACCAGCTACACCTGCGGGACCTTGAGGACCAACGGGACCAGCTACACCTGCAGGACCTTGTGGACCGGTAGCACCGGTTTCGCCCGCGGGACCTTGCGGACCAACGGGACCAGCTACACCTGCGGGACCTTGTGGACCAACGGGACCAGCTACACCTGCGGGACCTTGCGGACCCATAGGACCAGTTTCCCCTGCAGGACCTTGTGGACCCATAGGACCAGCTTCACCTGCGGGACCCTGTGGACCGGTAGCACCGGTTTCGCCGACAGGACCTTGCGGACCCATAGGACCAGTTTCCCCTGCAGGACCTTGCGGACCAACAGGACCAGCTACACCTGCGGGACCTTGCGGACCCATAGGACCAGCTTCACCTGCGGGACCCTGAGGACCGGTAGCACCGGTTTCGCCCGCGGGACCCTGAGGACCGGTAGCACCGGTTTCGCCGACAGGACCTTGAGGACCAACGGGACCAGCTACACCTGCGGGACCCTGTGGACCGGTAGCACCGGTTTCACCAATTGGACCTTGGGGACCAACAGGACCCTGTGGACCGGGAGGACCCGGAGGACCGGGTGGGCATTTCGAACAATCAAAATCACAGCAGCATTTATCGGCACAAGAATCTTTTTGGCAATCACAGTCACAAGCGCATTTCTCATTGTCACAATCTTTCTGATGCATATTAGTATTATCGGTTCCGTCATAGTTATTGTTGTTATTAAATAAATTCCATCTGTTCATTATATTCACCTCCTTAAAAGTTCTGTAGTACATAATATGCTTTCCTGCAATAATATGTAACCTGAGACTTTTATGGTAAGCAGATTTGTTATCTTAATATAGAATCTAATTTTAAGATTTTCCAATTGAAATCATATAAAAGGGTTCAATAATGGACAGGAAAACGGAGTTTTGCAACAATTCGAAAAAATGCATATTTGATGCAAAAAGGGAGCAGTTTGTTTTTTATTGCATAAACACAAAAATAAACGACCATTCTTCGAGTGGTCGTTTATTTGTCTGTTTTATGTTTTTATTTCTTACTTTAAGATATCAGAAAAACCTTTTCCGTCGAAAAGTCTCAGCAAAATTTCACTTGCAAATTTAAGAAGTGTTGTGATTAGTTTTAAGAAGGAATTAGTATCAGACTCGTCTTCAGTGTTGACGATTTTGTTGATAACTGCGTCAAATCTTTCAACAGCTGCATCAAATTCTTCTGTGGGCATATAGGTGCTTTCAATTGCTGCACCGAGTTGGTCTCGTGCTGCAACAAATTCTGCTGCAAGCTCCGGTGTGAGTGAAGATGTGTCGTAATCTTTCCATGAATTATATTTATGGATGGTGCTCATGGAAATACGTGCATAATTGAATTGGGGGAAAGCAGGGTCAGAATAAACATTTTCGAAGGTTTCATCAGTAAGGATTCTGATTGCAAGTCGCATAATTACATCGTTGCTTGCGGTGCTTTCGTGTCCTTGATTTTTGAAATAGAAGGTTGTGTCACAAAGAATACCTGTTGATGCATCAATAAGTCTTTCTTCATCAATGTGATTATGAGTAGGGTCTGAACAGTAGGTGTTTGCCTGCACATAATCTTCAGCAAGAGAAACGCCCACAGCAACACCGGTTGCTCCGAAGGATTCGGAATCAAGATGAATAACGCCGTCGCCGTTAACCTTGTTCCAGGAATCAAAAATTTTATAGTTTGCGCAGTTGTAGTCTACTATGTCGAAAAATTCAACACCTTTTGCTTTTGCGTCAAGAATGTTCTGTCTTGAGTTGACCTGAGCGTTATAATACCAGTCTGTTTGCTCAAGAATATATGCATCTTCCGGGTCAGTGAGGAATCTCTCTCTGAGTGTGGGATAATCCTTTGACGGAATAAGTCCCCAAAGGCAAGTTGAATATTCAAGATAATCTTCAATCAGCTTGTCAACTGCTGTGTCAAGGATGTTGTTAAGGTCAGCATTGGGGAAAATTCTGAGAATAATATTGATAAGGTATGCAAGATACTCCTGATCTTCACCGAGGAGAGAAGGAAGCATATAACCGTAAAGTGCATCGGGATCGTCAATGAAGCCGTTTTGATAGATATCGCCGAGAACATAAGCACCGTCAGCGGCAGGAACTACATAACAAACTCTGTTGATATCATCTGAAAAATCAAGACCCATGTCGATATAAAGCTGCATAAGGGCATTTTCGATTGACCCGCCCTGGCTTAGGGGAACAAGATTAACTTTATCATGACCTGTTTCTTTTTTTGCTATCTGAATAAGCTCATAAAGCTCTTTGGCCGTATCAATGATATTGCCTGTGTGCAGATATGAAAGGAAATAAAGGTGATCAAGTCCGGCAATTTCAACATAATTGTCGAGGGGCACTACACCGAGAGCATAAGTGCGCTGTTCTTCGGTAAGGTTAGCGAAGCTTGTGTTGTATTTATCTGCCTGAATGTTTTTGATCGGATGACCGTATTCATTCAATTCAAGGTTGCCCAAGAGAGCTTCACCGAGGACATCTGCAATTGCATTTGCACAACGATTTTCAGCATCCTTCTGTGTGATGAGAAGATTGCCAAGAGGGAGAAGAGCCTCTTCAAGAGCCAACTTGACCATCTCTTCAGTGGATTCCATAAAGAACGGTGCGGAGTAGGGTTCGCCTTGAGAGTTGAGCATTTCTTCGCCGTTTTCGTCAAGGTATCTCACTTTTGACTGAAAAAGTCCCGGAACAACAATTGACGGGCTGTGTTCACAATCGCAGGCGTCATCACCTGCTGCGGATGAAGCGAATGTAGTTGAAGCAAAAAGTATTGTCAAAACAAGGATTATTGATAACGTTTTTTTCAGAATTGTTTTCATTCGTTTCCCTCCTTAATGTTTTATAGGTATATTATAGCATTTTCGTTTTTTATGTCAATAAAACTAATGAATATTAAGAAATATTATAAGAAAAAGTTGCTTTTCAGCCTCACAGGTTCAGTATTGTAATTTATTGCATTTGTTCTTAATAAGTGATATAACTAATTGTATAAATAAGAATCTGAAGAAAAAGGAGCATTTATGATAACAAAAACTGAAATGTATGCAGATATTTTAGTTCTGGGGAGTGGTCCATCGGGATTTGCTGCGGCATATACCGCCGCAAAGAACGGTGCAAAAGTTGTTCTTGTTGAGCAGAGCGGTGATGTTGGAGGCATTTCAACATCCGGACTTATGAGCCATTGGACAGGGAATTGCAATAGTCCACTCTATCATGAAATATTAAGGCGCAGTGCGGAGAAAAACGAAGGTGAATTTCAAGATAAAATTGTGGATTTAATAGACCCTGAAAAATTGAAGACACTGTATCTTGAAATGCTTGATGAGGTTAATTGCAGACTTCTGCTTTATACCTTTGCGGAAGATGCCATATGTGACGGTGACAGGGTTCTCGGCGCTACAGTTGTAAATAAATCCGGTAAAATCTCTATTTATGCAAAAGTGACCATTGATGCTACCGGTGACGGTGATATTGCTTCCCGTGCAGGAGCTGAATTTATTTTGGGACGTGAAAGCGATAATAAAATGCAACCGGCAACGCTTATGTTTAAGGTTGGTGGTGTTGATTACAGCCGTGCGGCTTTTTTAGGCGCTTTCGAATCAACCTATGAAACACCAAAAGGGGAATTGCAAGCTCTTGCCAAACAACATATTCCTTACCCTGCAGGCCACATTCTTACTTACAAAACCACCCTTCCCGGAATTGTTACCTGCAATATGACAAATGCAGTTGACATAGACGGAACAAATGCTTCTGATCTTACAAAAGCAACATTAATCTGTCGCAAACAGATGGAAGATATTGTGAAGTATCTCAGAGAGTTTGTACCCGGGTACGAAAAATGCTTTGTTGTCAGTTCAGCTTCTTTGATAGGGATTCGGGAAACACGGCATTTCAAGGGGAAATATACTTTAACGGAAGAAGACATTCTTGAAGCGAAGGTTTTTGACGATTATGTTGTAAAAGACGCTTGCTTTAACTTTGATGTGCATAATATTACGGGCTCAGGTCTCGACAAAACAGGGGTACAGAAAAATTTTACACAAAAAAAGGGTTATACAATACCATATCGCTGTTTAATTCCCGAAAAAAAGGAAAATCTTTTACTTTGCGGAAGAAATATCTCAGGAACACATATTGCTCATTCGAATTTCAGAGCTATGCCCATCTGCTTGGGAATAGGTGAGGCGGCAGGTGCTGCTGCGGCTATTTCAAGCTTGCAAAATTTCAGTTTGAATAAAGTTTCTGCTGCGGAAATAAGAAAAATGATTGGAATTTAAGTAATTTAATTAAGAGGAAAAATGACAACCAAAATGAGAATAGCGTGGAGCGGTGCATTCCTTATTGTTTGGGGTGTAATGGCGGCGGTGTTTATGCACCTGGATTATGAATATGCAATTCTCGACAGTTGCACATTTTTATTTGGCTTTGTTACACCGGTTCTCACAATGCTCGCCTATATTGAATATACATATTTATGGATTATTCAATGCGTTGTTGGTGTATTTCTTAATATACAAATGGTGGCAAATGATTACAAAGAAACCCCATATCTCATATATGGGGTGTATGCACTATATTGTGTAATCGGTGCGTTTATAAATGTTCAGAAATTCTATAAGGAACAACAGGAAATAACAGAAAAGATACAAGAGGTCTAATAGAAATGAATATTATTTTTAAAAATATCAGTACCGATAATAAAGTTTCTGTTTTTATGGAAAACCAAAAATATGTCATAAATCCCGGAGAAAGCGTTTCAACTTTCTGTGTTGGTGAAAAAGGTGTTTTTGCAACTGAAATATTACCATTTGAGAAATTATCAGATTCAGTTAATGAAGAGTTCAGCGAGGAAAGTCTGAAAGACAGAATTCTTTTGAAACTTACCAAAAAATTAGTAGGAAAACTGCCTGAAATGGTGCTTTCGTTGCTTGTAAACTATAAGGTAGAAAGCAACGGGGCTCAACCTATAACTGTTGTTTTATCTGATGGTGTATATGTAGTTTGTGGTGGTGTTATAGCTGATTTATTGGACTTAACGCCTATCTGTTATTCATTTGCCCGGGTTGAAACTGAAACCGGACAGTTGAAACCACTTGAGGTTACGGCAGCTAACCGCAAACAATATCTTAAGTTGATTAAAAAGTTTCTTTTGTTTATGCATTGGGGTCTCTTTTTCCTTAATCTTACTTTTTTTATACCGGAATATATTATTGTAAAATTCTGTTGTTCACGTTTTTATTTGAAAAGTTTTTTTACCAGGCTTTACAAAAAAACGCATGATGAAAGAGAAAAAATCCTTGAAAAAGGGAGAGAAAAAAATGAAAAAAGCTAAAATAATTGTTTTGGCAGGGCAATCAAACGCTGTTGGTGTTGGGCATGTGAAATATTTAGCCAACCATTTCAGCGAGGAAAAAGTTGAAAAATATATAAACGGCTATGAGGATGTTTTAATAAATTATTATTCTCATGATATGAAGAGTGAGGGCTTTGTTAAAACCTCTGCAGGATGTACCGAAAAAACAAAGGAAACCATAGGTCCTGAGGTTGGAATAGCCGAAACGTTGAAAGAAAAATTCCCTGACGAAGAGTTTTTTATTGTGAAATGCGCATTCGGCGGAACAAATCTTTTTCACGATTGGTTACCCCGGTCTTGTGAGGGCGATTATGATAGCTTTGCTTATGATGACGGAGATATGGACGGTGAACATTACCATACTGCGGGTTGGTGCTTCAATGAATTTGTAAAAATTTTAAATGAAAGCATAGAGATTTTAAAAGACCAAGGCTATATTCCAGAAATTATCGGCTTTTGTTGGATGCAAGGGGAAAGCGATGCATTCACAACAGAAACAGTTTCTCAATATGGATTTCACTATGAAACGCTTTTGAAAGATTTTACAGATCTTTTCGGGGAGTATATGAAAAATACCGTATTTGTTGACGGGGGAATTTCTGAAATATGGCAATATTATAAAGAAATTAACCAATATAAAAAAGAACACGCAGAGAAAACAGTAAAAAGTTATTTTATAGACACAATAGGAGAAGGGCTTACAACCCAAAATGAGCCACAACCCGAGGTTGACATTGCTCATTATGACTCGGATTGCACAATTAAATTAGGAAATCTGTTTGCAGAAAAAATAATCCCATTAATATAAATGAAAACAGGTGAGAAAAATGGAAAATAAAGACATATTGGAAATAATTTTTATTCGACACGCGCAAACAAACTATACGGACATTGGCGACCGTGACCCAAGTGACGGAGAATTGACACCCGAGGGAGAAAAACAATGTAATGAGCTTGGAAAGAAGCTAAAAGATGTTCAGATAGACGGGTACATAACAAGCTCACTCATCAGAGCATTTAAAACAGCAACGGGTGTTTGCAAGGCAAAAGAAAATAATCCCGTTCTTCATATTTGCCCCGAAATTGTTGAATGTGGTTGTACTCCCGGTTATTTTGGTTGTAGTGAGGAATATCTGCAGAAATATTATAAAAACACAAAAATGTGTGAAAAGCTTTTCGGAACAGAGGAATATGAATTCGGTTGCGAAGCAGTTGAAGATAATAATCTTCGTGCTAAAAAATTTATAGATTATATCAAAGAACATTACACGTTTGGAAATCGTGTAGCCGTGTTCAGTCACCATGGGATGCTTGAATACCTCATTCCTACCGCTTTAGGAATAGAAACCCGAAAGTTTTTCTTTTCCCTCGATAATATTTCAATGACTGTTGTGCAGTACCACCGAAACGGCACCTGCGTACTAAAAGAGGTTAATAAATAAAAAGAACGGATACCTGTCAGATTTCACACAGGTATCCGCTTTTGTCTTATTTATGATTTTTTATGTAATATTTATAGAACTTTACGCAATCTGCAACTTCTTTAACACCAATGCTTTCGTTAGCAGCGTGCATAGCAGCGAGCTGATCGTTACTCATCTTAATGGGGCAGAAGCGCAAGCAGTTATCTGCAACGTCTTCATAGTGACGGCAGTCCGTACCACCTGTCATTAAGTAGGGGATAACACCTGCATCGGGGTAACATTCGTTAAGGCATTTCTTGAGATAACCGAATTCTTCCCCCTTGTAGTCAACAGTGTTTGAAGCGTTTCTTGCGTGAATGATTTCAAATTCAAGATCATATTTATCTGCATATTTTTTTAGAACTGCAAGAGATTCTTCAACATTCTGGTGGGGAGATGTTCTTAAGTTGCAAACAATATAAGCTTCCGAAGGAATAACATTGGGAGTGTGTGAACCCTCTGCCATTGTGCAACAGAATGTGGTTTTAACAAAAGCATTGCACATTGGTGAAACCATAGGAAGAACCTTTGTAAGTAAGCCTTTAAAGAGCCACATATTGCCTAGAACCATTCTGAGAGGGAAGCCAAGGAAAGGTGCAGCTTCATCAAGCATTGCGTAAACTGCGCCTGAAATTTCTGCTTTAAAGGGTTTATCTTTTTCAATATCTGCAACGAATTTTGAAAGTCTTGCAAGAGGAGTATTGCTCTTAGGAGTAGAGGAGTGACCACCCTTGCCTTTAGCGATAACCTTAAGGTCGATATAACCTTTTTCAAGAAGACCGATTGCTGCGCACCAGCCATTCATAGTGGGAAGCTGGTCTTTGAGAATTGCGCCACCCTCATCCATTGCAACATCAAGGTGGATACCTTTTTCTTTTAAGTAGTTAACGAGCTTGGGTGCGCCATCACCTGAAATTTCTTCATCAACTGCAGTTGCAAGATAAATATCGCAAGGAGGTTCGTAACCCTCTGCCAGCAATTCTTCAATAGCCTGAAATTCTGAAAAAACAGTTGATTTGCAGTCCATTGAGCCTCTGCCGTGAATGTTACCGTCTGCAATATCGCCTGAGAAGGGGTCACGCTCCCAGTTGGGTTCGTCAGCAGTAACAACATCCTGATGACCCATAAGAAGAAGACCGTTTCTTTTTTGGTCTTTACCGGGCCAACGGAAAAGAAGGTTTCCTTCAATCTCAGTACGTTCAAGCTTTGAGAAAACAAGAGGGAAGTTATTTTTCATAACTTCGTGAAGCTTATAAAACTGTGTTAAATCAGTGTTTCCTCTTAAAGAAATTGTGGGAACTTTAACCATTTCGGAAAGCTTTTCAGCGTAAATTTTTGCTTCTTCTTCCGTGGGGTTGATTGCAGGTGCGCTTGTATTGGGCTTTGCTTTGATTTTTACAGCTTTAATAGCCGCAATTACAAGCAGAAGCACAAAAATTGCTAAAACAGCAAGTAATACAAAACCTATGTATTTCATTTTATCAAATCCTTTCACACGCAATGGAATAATTATACTACTTATTTTTGAATAAGTAAATAGGTTGAAAAATAAAGAAAAGAGCTACTTTTCTTGACAAGATATGGTTTTTTGTTGTAGGATTAGTATAGGAAATTTTTGAAAGGAATGGAAATATGAAGAAAATAATTTCTGCTTTATTAGCTTTTGCAATGATATTTACAATCACAGTTCCTGCATTTGCTGCAGAGAGTGATTCAACAGCAGTTGCTTCTTATGACGGTAACCCTGTTATTATTGTAAGAGGTATAGATTTTGCGGGTCTTACCTATAAAAACGGAGAAAAAGCTCTTAATGTAAGCGCAGGAACAATTTTTTCCGCTTTGATGGATGGCTTTTTCGGTATGCTAGGTTTGAAAGATGGGCAGACCGTTTTAGACGGAGTATTTTTGGCGGCAAAAGAGATCTTTGAACCCATTGCTTGCGATAAAGACGGCAATACCTATGAAAATGTTTCAATGAAACAGTATCCCGGTTCAATGGCAAACTATCCTGATTTTGTAGAAGAGCTTCCCGATGGCGGTGAAGAAGGAATTGTTAAAACTGCAGTCGAAAAATACGGTGCAGAAAACACATATTTCTTTACATACGATTGGAGAAAAACTCCTGAGCAGATAGCAGAAGAGCTTAATGGGTTTGTTGAGACTGCAAAAAACGATAGCGGTAAAGATAAGGTAAATATTATCTGCGCTTCAATGGGCGGTATGGTTACAACTGCATATTTCTATTATTATGGAGCAGATAATGTTGATTCAGCAGTATACCTTTCAGGTGCGCAAAACGGTACATATGTTTGCGGTGATGCACTTAACGGAAGAATTGTTTTTGACGGTGATGTGCTTGTAAAGTTTCTTTGCGATTCAACCGACAATAACATTTTCCTTAAAGTGATTATAAATGTATTTGATATGTTGGGTGCGGTTGATTTTATTGCTGATGTTGCAAACGATATGGTATCTTCAAGCTTTGACAGAGGTAACGACTTGATGCTTCGTGATAGTTTAGGCACTTTCTGTGGCTTCTGGGCACTTTGTCCCGATGAAGATTATGAAAGCGGTATAGAAAATATTTTCGGTGGCCATGAGGAAGAATACCCCGTTTTTCTTGAAAAGCTCGAAGCAATGAAACCTTTTGTATTCAGCACAGAAGAAACTCTTATGAAGGCAATGTCAAGCGGAACAAAGATTTCATTTGTATCAAACTATAACTCATGTCTTGTTCCCGTTTATGAAAGAGCAAACCTTAATGGTGACAATGTTCTCGAAACAGAGCTTACTTCTAATTTTGCAACAGTTGCACCTTTAGGCGAAACTCTTCCGAAGTCTTATATTGAGAAATATGACAGTAAATATATTTCTCCCGATAAAGTTATTGATGCGGCAACAACCCCCTTTAAAGATAATACCTGGTTTGTTAAGGATGCTCCTCATGTTGCGGCGGACTACGGAACAGGTTTCAGTAAATTTACATTTACTCTCCTTGAAAGCGAAACTCAGCCTACAATTGATATGTTCGAGGACTACCCCCAGTTTATGATCGCGGATGAATTCCTTTTCGTTTCACCCCTTAAATAAATAATTTTTATAGAGGTGTATTATGTCACAGATTTTTGAACAACTCAAGCACACGGTTGATGCTACACTTCCCGATAAAGCAGAATTAACCCACGAAGACCATCCTAAGCTTGACTATATAATGCTCGTTGTTCGTAACATTTTGGTTGCTGCGGCAGCGGTACTCTTTGTGCTTTCGTTCTTTTTAGAAGCGCATTATCACAACCTCAAAGCAGTAGCGTATTTTTGCGGTGCGGGAGCATATCTTTTTGAATGTCTGCTTATTACGGATTGCTTCAAAATCAAAGTTCCACATCAGGAAATGTTTATGATTTATTGCTTGGGTCCTCTATATATTTTAATGGGTCTTAACTATATATTAAAATAATACAGGTGTTTTATGGAAATTTTTTCTTATATTTTAAGCCTTTTAGGTTTGGCTTCAATGATTATTGCTTCACTTATTAAAGGCGAAAAAATGAAGAAAATTCTTTTCTTCATTTTCTGCGGAAATATACTTGTTGCAACGAGTTACCTTGTTGGCGGTAGCGGTTTTAACGGCGCTGCATCTTGCTATATTGGCGGTATTCAAGCAATAATTAACTATTTCTTTGATTCAAAAAATAAGCCTTTACCAAAGTGGCTTGTTGCAATATACGCGCTTGCATTTGTTGTTTGTAATTTGGTAGTAGGCGGGTTTAAACCTCTTGTTATTCTTGCAATTGTTGCTTCTCTTACCTTTGTTATGTGCATCGGTCAGACAAGTGGCGCAAAATACCGTTTCTGGACAATCATAAATATCGGTTTGTGGTGCTTGTATGATATTCTTTCAAAATCCTACAGTGCACTCATAACTCACGGAGTTCTGCTTGTGTTTACCGTTATTGGGATGATTGTTCATGATAAAAAGGGAAAATAAAATTACCGTCTTGGAAAAATCCAAGACGGTAATTTTTATATATTGGCTAAATGCTCAGTATTATTTATGTAGTCAAAAACAATATCTCCAAAAGGGTATGTACCTTTTTTATAAAAAATTATTCGGGTTATTCCTGTGTTTGCAAAATTTATATCGTAAAAAGGCATTTGGCTACTGTAACCCATTATTGAAAAAGCTACAAAGGTTAAAAATGCGGCGTGGCTTACAAGTGCGATTTTTTCACCGTTACAGAAATTTTCACGAAGATGCTTAACTATAAAATCAGCTCTTTTAAAAAGCCCCGGGTCATCGTTTCTGTCGGAAGGAATAAGAAGGGGAGTATTGGGGTCAAGTTCCGGTGAAATGACCGCAGAACCGTTTATTTTATGTATAGCTTCAAGGGTTGTGGTATATTCCGGATTTAATCCTGCCTCTGCTAAATGGGGGAAAATATACAAAGGTTTTTCTGCAGACTGTTCTTTAAGGATTTCCGTTGCGGTTCTGACTGCTCTTAAAAGTCCGCTTGAATATACTCTGTCGAAATCAATTTTAGAAAGATGTTTACCTGCAAGCTGCGCCTGCATAACACCTTTATCTGTTAAAATCGGGTCATGACGTTCTTGCGGTGTTAAATCTTCTCTTCCGTAGCCGACGTTACCTTGACTTTCGCCGTGGCGGATGAGATAGAGTTCGAGCTCAATAATAGGTTGTTGTTTTTCCATAATACGCCCTCCGAAAATATACTAATAGAATTATAGTTTTTTATATTCCGTATGTCAATTTGTTTTTACTTTTCATTGAAAAGAAAAGAGAGTAGTGATATAATTTAGAAAAAGGATTTTAGGGTGATTATAATGAAAAATCAAAAGGCAATAATTGCACTTTCGGGAAAAGGTGGCGTAGGAAAAACATCAATTTCCGCTGCAATTGTAAAGCTTCTTGTTGAGGCTTACCCTGATAAAAAGATATTGGCAATTGATGCTGACCCTGCCGTAGGTCTTTCCACTGCTCTCGGTATAGAGGTAAAAACAACAATTGACGACATCAGAAAAGAAATTGTTGAAACAGTTGAGGATGGTGAGGTTAAGGCTGCCATTGAACTGTTAGGCGAGGCAAGATACAAAATTTTTGATGCACTTGTTGAAACAGATGGTTTTGCTTTCATTGCAGTTGGCAGACCCGAAAGTGCAGGTTGCTACTGTAAAATCAATACCTATTTAAAAGAGGTTATCAGCATACTCTCACAAGAATTTGATTATGTTGTAATTGATGGTGAAGCAGGTATCGAGCAGATTAACAGAAGGGTTATGGAAAAGGTTTCCCACCTTCTTCTCATAAGCGATGCTTCAAAAAAGGGTACACAGGTTATTTCTACAATTAAAAGCGTTGCAGATGAGCTTGTTATGTATAAAAAAATCGGTGCAATTATTAACAGACTTCCCGATAAAAGCGTTATTAACCATATTAACACAAACGGAATTCCCGTTCTTTCGTATATTGAAAATGACAGTAATTTAGCAATATATGATATTGAGGGTAAAAATATAATCAAGCTTCCCGACAACTCCAATGTTGTTGAGGGTGCAAGAAATGCCCTCCAAAAATTGGAAATTATATAATAAGGTGAGAGGAAAAGGGTATGAAAGATTTAAAACATCTTTATGAATTCGAAAATCTTTTGCAAGAAGCAAATAACGAGCTCGTAAAAAAAGCAAAAGATGAAGGCGGAATTGCGTTAGGTTATACCTGTTACCATATTCCTGAAGTTCTTCTTAACTGCGGAAATTGTTTTTCTGTAAGACTCAGAGCACCAAGAACAGGTTCAATGGATATTGCCACATACTATATGAGCAATTTCCTTTGCGGTTATTCAAAAGCAATTCTTGAAAGAGCTATAGAGGGTGGTTATAACTTCCTTAATGCTTTGCTTGCTTCTGAAACCTGCTCTGAAATGAACAGAGCCGCAGAGCATTTCGAGCTTCTTGATCTAGTTCCCAATGATAAATTTTTTCTCACCTTTTTGGATGCACCTTTTAAAATTGAGGAACACACAGTAAAACACTATGTAAACCAGACAAGACTCAAAATCCTTGATAAATTAACAGAGGTTTATGGTGTTGATACCTCTGATGAAGCACTTCTTAAAGCAGTTGAAGAACATAATGAAGTATGCCGAATTCTGACAGAAATCGGCAACTACAGAAAGGAAGAAAACCCCCGAATTACAGGATACGAGTATCACATTCTTAACCTTGTTTCATACTGCTGCCCAAAAGCTCTTATTCTTCCCGCTCTTCGTGAAACAGCAGAAGAGCTTAAAACAAGAGAGCCCGACCAGAAGAAAAACTACAGAGCAAAAATTGTAGTTGTAGGTTCTGAAATGGATGACCCCGATTTTACTTCTCTTATAGAAGATAGCGGTGCTCTTGTTGTTGCAGACAGATTCTGCTTCGGTGCATTGCCCGGAAGACAGGAAATTATTATTGATAAAGATAAAGATATTCTTACACAGATTTGCACACATTATCTTAAAACAAGTCAGTGTCCTCGTTTTATGAGCCACGAAAAAGTTCAGGAACGCAGAGATTATGTTAAAAAACTCGTTGAAGAATATCATGCAGATGGTGTTATGTATGAGCAGCTTAAATTCTGCGAATATTGGGGTTATGAGAGAGCCCTCGCTTCCTACATAATGACAAATGATTACGGTGTTCCAACTGCGGCAGTTGACCGTCAGTATACCGCATCTGCTTCGGGTCAGCTTCGCACAAGGGTTCAGGCTTTTGTTGAAAGTCTTGAAATAAAGAAAATTCAGAAAGCAAAGGAGATGAGCAAAAATTGAAGAACTACGGTAAACTTTATAAAGAGCATACCGCTATACTCAAGCACAGAGAATGGCGTGGTTTTAAAGATACAATGTATGATTATTATCGTTGGCTCATCACCTGGAAAGATATGATAAAAATGGTGCTTAAAGCACCCATTTCCACAGTAAAAGGTATTTGGAAATATCGCTGGATGGCTTCCTATCTTTCCGCTCCGTCCTTTGTTGACAGGCATGTTGCAGGTCTTCGTGGCCCTCAGCTTCGTATGGCGCATCTTCATTACAATATGATAGTTAAGCACACAACAAAGCTTATTAATATTTCATTGAGAGCGGATGAAAAGATTAATCCCGGTAATAAGCTTTCAAAGAAAATTGTTCTTATGGATGAAATTGTTCCAAACGAGGTTTTCACAGGCTTCCCCAATTTAATTCCAATGCCCTTGCAGACATTGCCCATATTCCTTTCGTCAATGGTTGACCAGCAGATAACTCCACCCTATCTTGAAGTAACAGAAAGCTTCGGGGTTCCTGCAGACGTTTGTCCTCTTCCCAGTGCAGAAGCAGGTGTTGCAATTGAGGATGATTATCCCAAAATGGGTTGTTGTATGATTGGAACGAATATGCCCTGCGACGGTTCAATTATGAACTCATCTTTCCTTGACAGAAGGCTTAATCTTCCCACACATTGTTTTGGTGTTCCGCTTCGCTATGATGGGGAAGATGTTCAGGAATATGCAGTTGATGAAATTAAAGCTCTTATCAAGTTCATTGAAGAGCAAACGGGCGAGAAATTCGATTGGGATGCATATTTCAAGAGAATGAAGCAGTATAACAAACAGCTTGAGTATGAGCGTCAGAAATGGGATATAAATAAAACACCCTATCCTCAGATGACAGGTGCTTGCTTCTGGCTTTACAGAATTTTCTATTTCAATCTTTCAGGCGGTTCAAACGAGAAATTCCTTAATATTGACGAAAAAGTTAATAAAATTATGATGAAGGCATACAAGAAGAAAACTCCCGTATCAAAGGAAATGCGCCACAGAGCAGTCGTTTGGTCCTGCCCCGCAAACTATTACACAAGCTTTGCAAACTGGCTCGAAAACTGCTGGGGTATTAATGTTGTTATGGATATGGAAACTATGATTTCCTATCTTGAAATTGACACAGAAGACAAAGAGCAATCTCTTAAGGATTTAGCGAAAACATATCAGCGCTCAATTATGCGTAAGCACACAAAAGGCGGATATCGTAATGTTGTTGACGAGCTTTGGAGAATTGTTGAAGAATATAACGCAGATACGGTTATTATGTATGACCAGATTTCCTGCAAAGGTATGGGCGGTCTTGCAGGTATATTTGATGAC
>CAZUZV010000045.1:0-16618 GCA_964624385.1 uncultured Eubacteriales bacterium
GTGTAACGGTAGCACGACAGACTCTGACTCTGTTTGTTGGGGTTCGAATCCCTATCCCGCTGCCAAAAAAATCCTGTTCTTCGGAACAGGATTTTTTATCCATTGCGAAAGCGATGGTATATCATCGCCGTAGGTGCATAAGCTTTAGCAATGATGATATACAACTTTTTCAAAGTTGATGATATGCAAATCTTCGTTTTGATGATATACAATGCTTCGCATTGATTGTTTCCTTACGGGTGAACTGATTGAAAAGTTAGGTTTGTTGTGTTACAATTAGGTTAATAAATAAGAAATAATATATTAACGTATACCTTTTAGGCTCTGTAAACAATAAATTGGAGGATTCAAAATGAATAACTTAGAGAAATATATTCGATGTATTGTGCAACATTACAATCCCAAAAAATACTGGAAACTACGACAGCGAGTGATTGGTCATGATAAATATCCGAAAATATTGAAAATCCTCTATCTTTTTTACATAAAAAGATGTGATGCTTTCAATAATGCATCTCTTGGTACGCATATTGGATATGGTGCAACATTTGATACGCCGCCAAATTTTCCACACGGATTATATGGCATAATTGTATCGCATAATGCTCATATAGGGAAAAATGCCACTATCTTTCATCAGGTAACCATTGGCGAAGGTGCCGATGGAGCACCTACAATAGGTGATAATTGTTATATTGGCGCAGGAGCAAAAATCACAGGTAATATTCGTATAGGGAATAATGTGAAAATCGGAACTAATTGTGTTGTTGTTGAAGATATACCAGATAATGCAACAGTTGTATTATCTAAACCTAGGGTTATTATAAAAAAGAAATAATAATCAAGGGCTTTGATAAGTTTTAATTTGTTTGATTCTTAATAGCTTGATTTTTTAGATGGGGGAGCCACTTTGCGAAGTGGCTTTTCTTTTTTTGCATAAATTTAACATCTATTCACAAACTATTTACAAAAATATTTGCAAAAGTGGTTGACAAATGCTACTGTTGGGAGTATATTATTAACAGAGTTAGCACTCGGTCAACGAGAGTGCTAACGGGTGCTAAAACCGAAAAAAGAGGTGGGGTCGTGGCAGAACTTACGGGACGTAAGCAACAAATACTTGCAATTATAATTGAACGCTTCATTGCCACGGGTGAGCCTGTCGGTTCCAAAGCAATCTGCGCCGAAATGGGTAATGCTGTTTCTTCCGCTACCATTCGTAACGATATGGCGGACCTGGTTGAAATGGGTCTTCTTGAACAACCTCACACCTCCGCAGGTCGTGTGCCCTCCCAATTAGGTTACAGATATTATGTTGATAACTTAATGACTACCTATGAATTAGGTTTGGAAGAGCAGGAACGGATTAAAATCTGGCTTCAGTCCTTTTCGGGTGAGCCTGATAAGCTCCTTGAAAAAGCAGGAAGCATTCTTGCAGAGCTTACGGACTGCGTTGCGGTTTCCTCTTCACCTGCCGATGCGGATGCGAAGATAAAACGAATCGAGCTTGTTCCTTTGAGCAGTCACACGGCAATGATTGTTCTTCTTGCTGCATCGGGTATTCTTAAAAGCTCAGTTGTGAGAAGTGACGCGGAAATAAATGTTGATATCGCTGAGGTTTTCTATAATATATGTCAGAACTACTTTATAGGAAAATCCGTTTCTGATATAAATGTTATGTTTATACAGACTCTCGTTGCTTCCTTGGGAGACAGAGTTTTCATAATGTCACCGTTTTTGTGTGCAATATCGGACCTTTGCGAAGCGGTCAAAACAACGGAGCTTCATTTAAAAGGACAGTCCAACATACTTAACCACGAAGAGCTTTCCGAGGATGCTTTCAGACTTATGGATTTTCTTCACAGAGGGACTCCTCTTGAAAATATGTTGGGTTCCCATAAAAAGCAATTGAATGTTGCAATCGGTACAGAAAATCTTTACAGAGAATTAAAAAATTCTTCAACGATTTTTTCGAAATATTCTGTCGGTGAAAAAGACAGCGGTTCAATTGGTATAATCGGTCCTACGAGAATTGATTATGCAAGACTTATACCGAGTATTAAATATTTAGCATCGGTTATCGGAAATCTTCTTTCCGAAACCTTGGAGGAGGATTAAAATGGCGAATGAAGAAAACAAAGCAGTTGAAGCCGAAGAAACTGCAGAGGTGAAAAAAGAAACAAAAAAAGAAAAGAAAGCAAAGAAAAATGCCGAGGTTGACGCTCTCAAGGCGGAAATTGAAAAGCTTTCAACTGACCTTGCAAATCTTAAGGATTCACACCTTCGCACTCTTGCAGAATATGACAATTACAGAAAACGTTCTCAAAGAGAAAAAGAAGCAACTTATGGTGATGCAAAGGGTAACACCATTAAAGCTCTTCTTCCTGTAATTGATAACTTTGACAGAGCGCTCGAAAATCAGACGGAGGATGTTGAGGTTTACAGAAAGGGCGTTGAAATGACAGTTACTCAGCTTAAAGAAATTCTCAAAAATATGGAAGTTGAGAGCTTTGGCGCAGTCGGTGACGAATTTGACCCTAATATACACAGTGCGGTTATGACCGTAGAAAACAACGAGCTTCCGGAAAATTCAATCGCAGCAGTTTTTGAAAAAGGTTATAAAATGGGTGACAGAATTTTGCGCTTTGCAACTGTTCAGGTCACCAATTAATAAATACACAAACAAATCTTAATAAACATATTTGGAGGTAATTAAAATGGCAAAAACAATTGGTATTGACTTAGGTACAACTAACTCTTGCGTAGCAGTTATCGAAGGCGGCGAGCCCGTAGTTATTGCTAACGTTGAAGGTAACAGAACAACTCCCTCTGTTGTAGGTTTCTCAAAATCAGGCGAAAGACTTGTTGGTCAGGTTGCAAAGCGTCAGGCAGTTCAGAACCCTGACAGAACAATTGCATCTATCAAAAGACAGATGGGTACAGACTACAAGGTTCAGATTGATGACAAATCCTACACACCCCAGCAGATTTCTGCAATGATTCTTTCAAAGCTTAAAGCAGATGCAGAAAGCTACCTCGGTGACAAGGTTACAGAAGCAGTTATCACTGTTCCTGCTTACTTCACAGACTCACAGCGTCAGGCAACAAAGGACGCAGGTAAAATTGCAGGTCTTGAAGTTAAGAGAATTATTAACGAGCCCACAGCAGCCGCTCTTGCTTACGGTATTGACAAGGAAAACGATCAGAAGGTTATGGTTTATGACCTTGGTGGCGGTACTTTCGACGTTTCCATTATCGAAATGGGCGAGGGTGTTCAGGAGGTTCTTGCAACTGCAGGTAACAACCGCCTCGGTGGTGACGACTTCGACCAGCGAATCATCGACTGGCTTGTAACCGAATTCAAGAAAGAAACAGGCACAGACCTTTCCAAAGATAAAATGGCTATGCAGAGACTTAAAGAAGCTGCAGAAAAAGCTAAAATCGAGCTTTCAGGTGTTACATCTTCCGCAATTAACCTTCCTTTCATCACAATGACAGAAGCAGGCGGTCCTCTTCACCTTGACACAACTCTCACAAGAGCAAAATTCAACGAGCTTACAGTTGACCTTGTTGAAGCAACAATGGCTCCTGTTCGTCAGGCAATTTCTGACTCAGGTCTTAAGGTTTCCGAAATTGACAAGGTTCTTATGGTTGGTGGTTCTTCAAGAATCCCTGCTGTTCAGGATGCAGTTAAAAACTACACGGGCAAAGAACCCTACAAGGGCATCAACCCCGACGAATGTGTTGCTATGGGTGCCGCTCTTCAGGCAGGTGTTCTCGGTGGCGATGTAGAAGGTCTTCTTCTTCTTGACGTTACACCCCTTTCACTCGGTATTGAAACTCTCGGTAATGTTTGCACAAAGATTATCGAAAGAAACACAACTATCCCCACAAAGAAGAGCCAGGTATTCTCAACTGCTGCTGACAACCAGACATCTGTTGAAATCCACGTTCTTCAGGGTGAAAGAGAATTTGCTAAAGATAATAAAACTCTTGGTATGTTCCATCTTGACGGTATTCTTCCTGCTCGTCGCGGTACTCCTCAGATTGAAGTTACTTTCGATATTGACGCTAACGGTATCGTTCACGTTTCTGCAAAAGACCTTGGCACAGGTAAAGAACAGTCAATTTCCATCACAGCTTCTTCGAATATGAGCAAAGATGATATTGACCGCGCAGTAAGAGAAGCAGAGCAGTTTGCAGAAGAAGACAAGAAGCGCAAAGAAGCAGTTGATATCCGTAACGGCGCAGACCAGATGGTATTTGAATGCGAAAAGCTCGTTTCCGAAAACGGCGATAAATTCGACGAAGCTGATAAGAATGATATCAACGCTAAGGTTGAGGAACTCAAAGAAGCTCTCAAGGGCGAAGACATTGAGCTTATCAAGTCCAAGCAGGAAGCTCTTCAGGCCAAATTCTATGAGATTTCAGAAAAGCTTTACAAGGCAGCAGGCGGAGCTCAGGGCTTTGACCCCAATAATATGGGTGCGGGCTTTGATCCCAACGCAGCAGGTGCACAGGGTGGCGACAACTACACAGAAGCACCCTTCACAGACGTTGACTAATTATTAAATATATTCTCAAAGACGGTTCTCAAAAAGAGCCGTCTTTGGTGAGTAATAAGTTCCTATAAGAAAGGAATTACTTATGGCAGATAAAAGAGATTACTACGAGGTGCTTGGCGTTTCCAAAAGTGCCACACCCGATGAAATAAAAAAAGCATATCGCCAGCTTGCGAAAAAATACCACCCCGACCTTAACCCCGATAACAAAGAAGCAGAGGCAAAGTTCAAGGAAGCAAACGAGGCTTATGAAATTCTTTCCGATTCCGAAAAGAAAGAAAAGTATGACCGCTTCGGCTTTGCAGGTGTTGACCCCAGCTACGGTGCAGGTCAAGGTGGCGGATTTGGTGGCTTCGGCGGATTTGACGGTGGTATGGAATTCGATTTGGGTGACCTTTTCGGTTCATTCTTCGGCGGATTCGGTGGCGGCGGTGGTCGCTCCAATCCCAATGCACCACGTCGCGGCAGCGATATTCAGACTAACATATACATTACCTTTGAAGAAGCTGCAAAGGGTTGCAAGAAAACTGTTGAATTTCAGAAGATTGAAGTCTGCGACGAATGCTCGGGTTCAGGCGCGGCAAAGGGCTCTTCACCCCAGACCTGCCCCGACTGTAACGGCAGAGGACAGATTAATGTTCAGCAGAGAACACCCTTCGGCACTATCAGTACATCAAAACCCTGTCAGCGCTGTGGCGGTAAGGGTACATTCAACCCCAACCCCTGCTCAAGATGTAAGGGCGCAGGCAGAATCAGAAGAACCGTTAAGCAGGAAATTACAATCCCTGCAGGGATTGATGACGGACAGATTTTTACAGTTCGCAATATGGGTAACGCAGGCGCAAACGGCGGCCCCGCAGGTGATTTGAGAGTTGGCGTTATTGTTAAGCCTCATCCCTTCTTTGAGCGCGACGGCTACAATATTTGGTATGATGTTACAGTCAGCTTCGTTCAGGCGGCTCTTGGTGACAAGCTCAGGGTTCCCACTATTGACGGTCAGGTTGAATATATTCTTCCTGCCGGAACTCAGCCCGGTGACATTTTCAAATTAAAGGGCAGAGGTATTCAGATGCTTAACTCCACAAGGCGCGGTGACCAGCTTATAAGAGTTAACATTGAGGTTCCTAAAAGCCTTAATGAAAAGCAGAAAGAAGCTCTTATGAACTTTAACACCACAATGGGTGCAAAAGCAGTTGAGCCTGAAGAAAAGAAAGGTTTTTTCGGTAAAAAGAAGAAATAAAAGTTTTAATCCCCTTAGATTTTTTTACAAAATCTAAGGGGATTAATTGTTTCTATTTTATGCTATTTCGTAAAGTGCAGATGTGTCAACCGTTGTATTATCTATATACCAGGTGGAGTTGATTTTTACTACAGTAACAGTTTGATTTGCAACGGTTTTACCGTTAGCCCTTACTTCTATAAGAATGACTTTTAAGTCGCTTATTTCGTCATCATTAATTTTATATGTTTTTAATTCTTCAGTATCCATATCTTGTTTTGGCGATTCAAATTCTGATAAGTCAACAACTTTTACAACCTCATAAGTAAACTTATAATCCTCACCGAAGGCTTTTTCATAAGCACCTGTGGTTTTAACGCTTGTCTGGATACCTGTATTGGCATCAAATTCGTCCTCTGTACCTGTAAGACTTTCACCGTAGGTTCTCACATTGGATTCAAGAGCGGTGAAGAAAATTTCATCGGTCATATATTTATCACCGAAAACCTCTTCACGAACCTTGCAAAGCTCTTTTATATAATCGGTGAAAATAGCATCGTAATTGTCCCAACCCTTGTATTGTTCTATAAGAGTTACATAGTAATCATACATTGTTGAAATAACCTGACCGGAAAGCGTACCGTCGTCATTGAGTGTTTTCTCACCTTTGTAGGAATCATCATTATAGCCTTTAAGAGTATCTCTGTCATCACCCGGTTTATAATCACATTCTGCATAAATTGCGGGGTAGATATAATATTCTCTTATAAAGTCACCGTATTTATAGTTTTTGCTGACAAGTGTGTTTTTATAGGCATTGTAGCCGTCGCCTGTTTCAACAATGCTCTGAACGAAAGCAACTGCAGTTTTTTCGGGACTGAAGCCATTGTATCTGCTTTTATATGTAGTAACCGTTATTGTTGCAAGAAGTCCTGCAATTACGAAGAAAGCGATAGCGGCATATACTTTTAAATTAAAACCCTTTTTCATAATATGCCACCTCCTTAATTTTCTGCAGACACATTGTCTGCAAGTGCTTTTTCTTCACGGCGTTTGATAAGTTCTTTTGTAATATTCTCTTTCTTGTCGCCTACCATATCGTAGAAGAAAATGGGAACTGCCTGAAGAACAACGAAAATTGCGGGAATGATTGTGTAAATCATAAGGATTTTGTTAAGGGTTGCATCAGTTTGCTCTGCATAAGCAACGTTTGCATTTGTTGATGCAAGGTAGCCTGACCATGTATAGAGGAGCCAAGGACCGAGAGCCTTTGTAAAAGCGGATGCAATTTTTGAGAAAAGTCCGTAGCCTGCATAGGCAAGACCTTCCTGGCGTTTGCCTGTTTTATACTCAATTTCGTCAACGCAGTCTGCAATCATAATGTTGGGAGTAACGTTTGTGTTACCATGCTGAAGACCGCAGAAGAAGTTGAGAATAAGGAAAGGAATAATAAGTCCGTCGTTAAATCCGATACCCTTTGAAACAAGGAAAAGGATTGCAAGAGAGGATGCACCATAGAAGCAGAAAAGAATGAAAGTCTTCTTGGTGGAGAATTTCTTGAGAACGATGTTAACTAGAAGTGTACCAACTGCAGTACCGATACCCATAGGGAGAAGAAGACCTAATTTTAAATCCTTTGAGCCTAAAAGATAAATTGCTATGTAAAGAGAAACTGTGCCGTAAACACCGCGACCGAAACCGCAGAGCTTTGTAAGGGAAACCATAAGAAGATTCTTATGAGTGAAAACAACCTTTACTGCATCTTTAAGAGAAACCTTTTCCTGTGTGAAAGGAACGCGCTCCTGGTTATTGGTGAAGAAAATCATAACAAAGAGAATAAGTCCCAAAGCACAAACAGCAGTTGAAATTATAAGGTCAAGACCTTGTGCTTCTGCATTTTTGAACTGCTGCTGACCCATTATTGCTTTCATTACAAGACCAACAACAAGAATAACAACCATACCGCCGGACTGACCAACGGAACGAAGGAAGGATGCTATTGAAATAGCACTTGAACGCTCGCTTGGGTTGGGGGAGCAGAGAGAGCCGAAGCAGTTTGCAGGGCTTTCAACTGCGCAACAGAAAGCGGTATAAAGGGAATAGATAATGAACATCCAGGCGATTGCTACGGTTTGGTTATTGGTGTTTGGTGCTACGAAAACAAGCATTGAAATTAATGCAAGGGGAATGACGCCAAAGCCAATCCAAGGCTTTACTTTACCTAATTTTGTACGGGTGTTGTCCACAAGGTAGCCGATAACAAGCTCACAAACAGCACCTACAATACCTGCTACAAGGAAAACTACGGAAAGTGCATTTGCCATTGTATCAGGGTCGAAGCCCTTTCCTTTAAAGGCAAAATCTGCGAAGAAGGTTGCAGTGTAGTCGGGCATCCAACCGGTGAGAAGAGCTACACCGAAAAGGCCTATACCGAAAGTGGCAATTTCCGACTTTTTCATATATTTTTTCATTGGTTTGTCAGACATTTTATTACTCCTTTTTTAGTTGATAAAGTGATTATATCATTTAATTCTCTTTTTTACAACTGAATTAATTTATATATTTCAATTTGTTGTAATTTATGATATAATCGCTTTATTAAGCTTTGGAGGAAATATTATGAAAATTATGATTGCATCCGATATTCACGGTTCTTTGAAATATTGCCGTGAATTAGCGGAGAAATATAAAGAGGAAAAATGCGAAAAATTGGTGCTTTTGGGTGATGTGCTTTACCACGGCCCCCGTAACGATTTACCGGAAGAATATAACCCGAAAGGTGTTATTGCGCTTTTAAACGATATGGCGGAAGAAATTCTTTGTGTCAGAGGTAACTGCGAAGCGGAAGTGGACGAAATGGTGCTTTCTTTCCCCGTTCTTGCGGAATACGCTTTCTTTTACCATAAGGGAAGAATGTTTTTCCTTACTCACGGACACAAAATGAACCCACAAAATCTTCCCAAAATCAAAAAGGGTGACATTCTCTTTAACGGACATACTCATGTTAGTAAAATTGAAGAATTAGAGGGTGGTTACATTTATGCTAACCCGGGCTCAGTTTCCATTCCCAAAGAGAATACACCAAGAGGGTATATGATAGTTGATGATAGTGCGATTGTTCATAAAACTCTTAAAGGTGAAGTTGTGGAAGAATACGTTCTTTAAATGCAAAATGCAAAATTTCGGGGCGCAGAAATGCGCCGTAGAAGAATAAAGTGAAGGTGTGTTTTGACCTTCCTTCAAAGGATGGGGGACCACCTTGAAATATATTTTTTGTTGAGGTGAGGTTGTGGACTTTATCTTTGATTTCTTAATTGAAACTGTTTTCGAGGGTGCAATTGGCGGATTTTGGGATGATGGTTCGCCAAAGAAAAAAGCGCAAGCTATATTTACCGGAGTTTGTGCAATAATAGTTCTTTCGTTGTGCGTTGCAGGATTGTTTTTAACAATAAGAGCCAAAGATGTTTTTGCAAGTATTTGTTTTTCGCTTGTGATTGTTTTATTAGTTTTTGTTTTTGGAATGGTTATTCATCATTTAATAAAAGAGAACAAAAAGAAATAATAGGAGATTATAATGAGAAGAGATAAAATAAATTATTACTTAGATATAGCGCAGACGGTTTCACAAAGGTGTACTTGTTTGAGAAGGCATTACGGTGCGGTAATTGTCAAGGAAGATGAAATTATTTCAACAGGCTATGTTGGCGCACCGAGAGGCAGACAGAATTGTACCGATTTAGGTGTTTGCATAAGAGAAAAACTTAATATTGCCCGAGGTGAAAGATATGAGCTTTGCAGAAGCGTTCACGCAGAAGCGAATGCAATTATAAGTGCATCAAGAAAGAATATGATAGGTAGTACACTTTTCCTTGTGGGAACAGATGTTAAAACAGGTGAATATGTTCAAAATGCATGTTGCTGTTCGATGTGCAAGCGAATGGTAATAAATGCAGGTATAGAGAAAGTTATTATCAGAGATGATAAAGATACATACCGAATAATTGAGGTTTTCGAGTGGATTGAAAATGATGAATCTGTTGAGGGTGTGTTTGGGTATTAATACTTTTACTTGCCAAAATTGTCGAATAGTGATAGAATAACTGCGGAATAAGGCAGACATATACGGTACGCGGTTAGTCCTCTTTATACGGAGGGCACTTTCCCCTCCTGAGAGGAGGGCGGTGCTTATGATTACATATAGTGAGTTGTTTTTATTTTGCTCTCTTATCGTTTCAATTATTGCACTGGTTGTTAATATAACAAAAAAGAAATAACCGCCCTGTCTGCAAAACTAAGCGGTTATTTCTATAACTAAATTTTGAAGACTAACCGTCTATCGGTTTGCCTTATTTCATTTATATTTTAACATAATTTCATAAAAAGTCAAGTATCTCTGAAGGATACTTGACTTTTTAAGTTGTTATAGGGTTATCTTCTCACATTCATAACCAAGCAACTCGTTACTTACCTTATCAGGCTGATGTCCGCCTACATAGAGCGTGATTTTGCCGTCGGGGGTTACTCTTTCGCCGTTTTCGAGAACTGCTTTGAGCCAATATGTATCAATATCAATTGTTACATTTCGGGTTTCTCCTGCTTCAAGGCTTGTGGATTTGATTCCGCAAAGCTGGAAGTGGGGAGTGTAGGTTCTTGAATCGGTAAACTGAGCATAAACCTGTGTTTTTTCAATACCTGCTCTGTCACCGATGTTTTTAATATTTACGCTGACTTTGATTTTATCGTCAGTTTTTTCAATTACCTTTGCATCTGAATACTCGAATTTGGTATATGAAAGACCATAACCAAAGGGGTAGAGTGCATCACCCTCAATGAAGCGGTAGGTTTTGCCTTGCATATTGTAATCTGCGAAATCGGGAAGGGGGTGCTCACCGTCATAAATTGTAACGGGGAGTTTACCGCAGGGATTGTTGTCACCGGAAATTGTTTTTGCAATTGCAAGACCGCCTTGTGAACCGGGATACCAACCGTGAATAATTGCTTTAGCGTGGTTTCTTACCTTCTCGCCAAGGTCAACGGAGCTACCGCACATTATAACAACGATAACATTATCACAAACATCACAAACCATTTCTGCAAGCTTCTGCTGAGTTTTGGGGAGATAGATGTTTTTCTTATCGCCACAGGCGGTGTAATCATTGTTGTAGCCTGTATCTTCGCCTTCAATTGAGCAATCAAGACCGAGAGCGAGAACTGTGATATCTGCTTCTGATGCAGCAGCAACACCATCGCTGAGCATATTGCCGAATCCGCTCCAGTCGTTTTCTTTTTCGTCGCAGTAGTTTGCGCCCTTTTCAACGGAAATATCTGCATCTGTGAACACTCTTCTCATCCCGTCTGCAACGGTGATATATTCGGAAGCGTAGCCGTTGTAGTTACCCTCAAGAGCGGTAACGGAAAGAGCGTTAGGACCAACAATTGCAATTCTCTTATCTGTGTTTTTATCAAGAGGCAAATAGTTGTCGTTTTTAAGAAGTGTTACACAGTTTTCTGCGGCTCTCAGGTTAAGTGCTCTGTGCTCTTTGCAGTCGAGTTTGGAATAAGGAATATCTGAATAGGGTCTTACTTCCTCGAATTCGCCTAAAAGGAAACGAATCATATAAAGTCGTTCTGTGGCTTCTGTGATTTCTTCCTCTGTAATAAGGTCTTCTTCATAAGCGTCAACGAGAGCAGAGTAGGTCTGACCGCAGTTAAGGTCACAAGAATTTTTGAGAGCAACTGCCGCTGCTTCTGCTCTTGTTTCAACGAATTTATGGAATTCGTAAATGTCCTGTAATGCACCGCAGTCGGAAACAACGTAGCCGTCAAATCCCCAATTCTTACGGAGAACCTCGCCTATAAGATATGAGTGAGCACAACAGGGTTCGCCGTTGGTGCGGTTATATGCACCCATAACGCCTGCAACACCTGCTTTTACTGTTTTTTCAAAAGCGGGAAGATATGTTTCATAAAGATCGTGGGGAGTTGCAATTGCATCAAATCCGTGACGGTCTTTTTCGGGACCTGAGTGAACTGCAAAATGCTTTGAGCAAGCGGCGGCTTTCAAAAATTCGCCGTCACCCTGAATACCCTTGATAAATTCAGTACCGAGAGTTGCGGTAAGGTAGGGGTCTTCGCCAAAGGTTTCCTGACCGCGTCCCCAACGAGGGTCACGGAAAATATTGATATTGGGTGCCCAGAAGGTGATACCCTTGAAAATATCGTGGTCACCGTATTCAACGTGCTTGTTGTATTTTATTCGTCCCTCTGTGGAAATTACGTCTGCGATTTCATTGATAAGCTCGCCGTCAAAGGCTGCCGCCATAGCAATTGTATGGGGGAAAACTGTTGCAGTACCTGCTCTTGCAACACCGTGTGCGCCTTCGTTCCACCAGTTATATGCTTTTATTCCGAGTCTTTCAATGGCAGGGGATGTATAAAGAAGTTGTGTCATTTTTTCTTCAACCGTCATTTTGGACACAAGCTCTTTTGCTTTGATTTTCGCTTCATTTTTTGTCATCTGGATTTCTCCTTTTGAAAAATGTTTCAATAAGGTAAATATAAACTAAATATTTTATATAGTCAATAAAGAAAATTAAATAAAAAACAACAAACCGCCTATATTAAGGCGGCTTGTTGTTTTGGCTTTATGAAACTAATCTTTATATATCTACGTCAGAGTCCGATTCAGCGATAAAAATGGGTGAACCGGATGTCTGACGGGTATATCGGGGAAGAAGAGCAGGGCTTACTGCATATTCTTTAAAAGACCGTTGAGCTCAATGATCTTTGTAAGCTTTCTCCATGAGAAGCCCTTTTCTTCTTCAATCTCCCTGAGAAGTTTCTTCTCAATATCAGGTAAGTTAATCATGATTAGGACTCCTTTCTTTTGATTACACTGTCATTATACTCAAAAATTGAAAAAAGTCAAGTGATGTTGCACAAACATAACGACGAGATTTGTGCAATATGCACAATGGTGTTTGCTTGATATTTGTCTTTGAGTTACACAAAACCGTTTTGAAAGGTCAAAATCTTTTGTTGAATTTGCACAATTGGATTTGCGATATTTAACATATTGTGACGAAAAAGTTGGATTTTTATTTTCTTAAAAGAAAAAAGTTTGTGAAAATTTATCACAAACTTTTTTATAATAATTCTCTGTTGTAGAGTCCGTTGGTTTTTTTGCCATTTATTGTTTTACCTTTTAAGTAGGCTTTATAAATTCTTTCGCAATCCTCTTTCGTTTCAACAGTAAAATAGAAGGTTACAAAATCAAGATTTGAAAGATTTTTGTCGCCTATATAAAGGGGGACACTGTTATGAAGAACAGAATATTTTTTATTATGGCACAAAAGAGGAAAATCAATTCCCTTTCTGTCCGTGAGGACGGATTTTCCGTTGCATTTACTACAGCCGCTTTCACTTTTTTGCGGACATGCTCGCAGTAACATAATTGGTAAATAACCGTAGATATATGCACCTTTGGGGATTTCTGTGCAAAGGTTTTTTATTCCTTTTTCCGAAAGTTCAAAAGACAGTGTAATATCTTCGAGTCCCATTTCTTTGTAGGTTTGCGCAGAAACAGAGTTTGTTATATTAAGACCGTGGGAGCCATAAATCCTGAAACCTGCTTTTTTAAGAAGAGCAATTCCGCCTATATTACCTGTTACACCTCTTACAATACCGCTTTTTTTAATGGTTGAAAGTTTTTTTAGAATTTCACTTTCATCTTCAGGGTAAATAAGTTGGGGGAGTTCTGCTCCGATTTTTACGGGTAAACATTCAATTTCTTCAATGTTCTCAATAATTTCGTCAAGAGGAAGTATGACTAAATCCGTTTTTTCAAAAGCATCGTTGTACCGGGAAAAGCTTTCAAGACGGATTCTTGTTTTGGGCTTTGAAAAGTCGGATTTCATATGTGGAATATAGGGTGTTACATCGTTGGTTTTATATTCCTTTTTTGCAAGCTCTTCTTCCAGTAGATTTGCCGCGTCCCGCCTTAAAGCGTTTATAGCGGAGGCAGGGAGGGTCAGATAATCTGTATTTTCGAATCCCAAAGAATCTAAATAAAATGAGGTTTCGCCTAATTTTGAAAGATTTCTGAAAGCGATTTCTTGCGAAAGGGGAGCGGTTCTTGGTTCTTGAGGAGTTTCACCCTGAACCTGAACTGTTTTACCTTTTGAAGAAAGGAAAAGCGTTGCAGGTTCGTCTTTCTTTAGAATCAATTTTGCACTTGCTTTATTAGGACGGATTTCGTCTTTATATGAGTTTTCAAGCTCTTTTAAAACAGAATTTGCAGAGGTTACATCCTCTTTAACGCGGTAGCCGAACATATCAACAGTTCGTTTATCTTTTAGGTAGCCGTCCGTAAAACCGCTGCGGGAGAAAACAGAGCGAAGAGTTCCTTTGTCATAAAAATCGTTGCTAATTGCTTTTTTCAGACCGGTTACTGCGGCGGCAACGTATTCCGGACGTTTCATTCTGCCTTCGATTTTAAAAGAGTCGATGCCGATTTCCATAAGGTCTTTTATGCTGTCAAGATAGGACATATCTTTGAGAGAAAGTGCATATTCTCTGCCGTGAGCATTTGTCCAGTTAAGTCGGCACCCTTGGGCGCAAAGACCTCTGTTACCGCTTCTTTCACCAAGCATTGCAGAAAGATAACAGTTGCCTGATGCACTCATACAATAAGCACCATGAACGAAACCCTCAAGCTCTGCTTTAACTTCATTTCTTATGGCTTTCATTTCTTCCAAAGAAAGTTCTCTTGCCAGAACAATTCTTGAAAATCCCATATCTTCAAGAAGCTTTGCACCTGCAGCATTGTGGACAGCCATTTGAGTTGAAGCGTGTAAAGGCATATCAGGGCAAATTTCTTTAACTGCTTTTACTGTTGCAAAATCCTGAACAATCACTGCATCTGCGCCACTTTCAGCAATAGCGGTAACAGTTTTATATAAATTTTCAATTTCTTTATCGAAAATCAAGGTATTGAGAGTAACAAAAACCTTTACATCCCGAAGGCGGCAATATTTAACTGCTTCTTTTAAATTTTCCGTTGTAAAATTCAAAGCATTACGCCGGGCGTTGAAATTATCAACACCCAGATAAACTGCATTTGCACCGCTTCTTACGGCGGCTTTCAATTGTTCTTGAGCTCCGACGGGAGCGAGGATTTCATAGGACATAGTTAGGTTCCTTGATAAGTTTTTATAAATGCAAAATGCAGAATGCAAAATGCAAAATTATCGGGTGCTGCGCACGGCGATTATATATCAGTGATAATTTCTTTTTTCTCAGTTCTCACTCTCAGAATATCGCCTTTTTTAACATCTGCGGTGCAGTCGAGGGTGAGGAGTTCCTGAGGGTGACAAGCACTTTCACATTCTTCGCAATTTTCGTTGATGATTTTTGTGGCGGTGAATTTCATACCGAAGGTTTCGGGAGAGAGGACTTCGATTGTGTCGCCCAATTTAAAGAAATTTCTTTGTTGGATTTTTAATTTTCCGTCCTTGCAATCTTCAAGGGCAACGCCTGCAAATGTGCAGTCCCAATGATAAAGTCCGTCGTTTTTATGCCCTTGAACAAGATTTCCGAAATAGAATCCACTGTTGTAGGGACGGTGGCTTATGGCGTTAAGCTCGTCGTCAAGAAGCTCCAAGGGGGCGGATTTGTCTATTGCTCTTCTGTAAGCGTTTACAACATGGGAAACATAGTATTCTGTTTTCATTCTGCCCTCGATTTTAAAGGAATCAATACCTGCATCTGCAAGTTTATCTAAAAATCCTATTGCTTTCATATCGTGGGAAGAAAGAAGAGCGGAATGGTCGGGGTATTCTTCCAATTTCATATATTCATTGGGGCGGTTTCTTTCCACGAGGTAATATTCCCATCTGCAAGGTTGAGTGCATTCGCCTCTGTTACCGCTTCTGCCGTTCATATATGAAGAAATAAGGCATCTTCCTGAATATGCCATACACATGGCACCGTGAACAAAGGCTTCAAGCTCTAATTCTTCAGGAATTTTTGAATGCATTTCTGCAATTTCATCAATGGTCATTTCGCGGGCAATAACAATTCTTGAGGCACCCATTTCATAGTAGGCGAGAGCAGAGGCGTAGTTGCAACAGTTTGCCTGAGTGCTGATATGCACTTCAAGATTCGGTTCTGCCTGTTTAATTGTTCTGACTGCGCCCAAATCCGATACGATAACCGCATCAACACCCAAGCCGTAAAGGGTTCGGGCGTAGTCTTTTAAGGGCTCGATCTCATTGTTTTTTGTGAAGCTGTTTACCGTGACATAAAGCTTTTTACCTTTGGAATGTAAAAGCTTTACTGCAGAATCGATGTTTTCTTCGGTGAAAGCAGATTTTTCTGCTCTTAACTGAAGAAGAGGTCCACCGATATACACCGCATCCGCACCGAAACGGTCGGCGGCAATAAGGCAATTCATATCTCCCGCAGGAGCAAGAAGTTCGGGCTTTTTGTTGGGATTAATCATATTTTAAATACCTCGTTGTTAGAATTCGGAATGCGGAATTCGGAATGCGGAATGTTGGGGAAGCTTCGCTTCCAAACACTATATTTGTTTTTTGTAACAAACACTTAATCCAATTAATTTAATTTTAGATTTTAAAATTAAGAAGAGTAAAGTTTTTTCTGGATTTTTACAATTGCTGTCGCAGACCCGATAATTTCGAATTATCCGTGACTGCCACTTCCAACTTGCGACTTTTCATTTTACACTATTTTCTAATAAAAAACAAGTTATAAAACATTGTATATTGTATGTGCTAAAATGATGTGACCCAATAAAAAAGAGAAGTAACTTCAAAAT
>CAZUZV010000046.1:0-15776 GCA_964624385.1 uncultured Eubacteriales bacterium
ATACTTTGACTTTATTTTTTAACAAAAATGGGTCACATCTATTTACAACGCAGACTTTGCACTTTGCATTTATCAATTTAACTATTGACTTTTTTCGTGATTTTTTATATAATGCTATGTGCTACTGTCGAAATGTATGTTTTGTAGCGAGAATAATTAAACAACAGGCTTTCTTTATATCACTTCTCATACTTCGTAAAAAATGCCTGAATATACAGATAGGAGAAATAAAAAATGAAAAGAACTTATCAGCCCAAGAAAAGACACAGAAAGATGGAACACGGTTTCCGCAAAAGAATGGCAGACAGAAACGGCCGCAAGGTACTTGCTCGTCGTCGTAAAAAAGGCAGAAAACAGCTCACATACTAATCCTGCCAAATAATTCGGGAGAATAATGTGTCAGATTTCGTCACACTCAACAGTAATTCCGACTTTCGTCGGCTATATAATAGAGGTAAGGCTGTAACTGATCCTGCGCTGGTTATTTATTATTCAAAAAACCGCGCGGGAATTTGCCGTATTGGTATAACTACGAGTAAAAAAATCGGTAACGCAGTGGAGCGAAACCGTTCAAGAAGGGTTATAAAAGAAGCTTTCAGAAAGGTTTGCCCTGACCTTAATCCTTGCTACGATATAGTTATGGTTGCCCGCTCAAAGACGAAATATTTGAAAAGCACCCGTATTGAAGAGGTTATGAAAAGAATTTTTGAAAATGAGGGTATGCTTAAAGCGGAGCGTGAGGAAGAATGAAAAATTTTCTCATAAAAATAATCCGTTTTTATCAGCGTCACATTTCACATCTTTTCGGGCCAAAGTGCCGTTTTTACCCAACCTGCTCCCAATATGCTCTGGAAGCAATTGAAATTCACGGAGCGTTTAAAGGTTCAATTCTTGCAGTAAGACGGCTTATGAGGTGCAACATTCTCTTTCCCGGCGGGGTAGACCCCGTACCGCCCAAAAAGGAGAAAAAATGATTTCCCCTTTTTGTATATGTCAGAAAGGAATTTAATTCTAATGGAATTCATCAGAGATGTACTCGCCGTACCTTTCGGTTTTGCACTCAGCTTGTTCTATAATCTTACAGACAGCTATATCTTAGCAATCGTTTTGCTTACCGCTATAATCAGAGGCGCCTTGTTGCCTGCATCCATCAGTCAGCAGAAAAACAGTGCAAAGCAAGTGCGCCTTAATACAAAGGTTAATAAAATCAGACAAAAATACGCAGGTAATCAGCAGAAGATTCAAGAGGAAACACAGGCTCTCTATCAGAGAGAGGGCTTCGGCGCAGCCAATATGGGTTGCCTTCCTCTTGTAATTCAGATGATCGTTATGATCGGTCTTTACGGTGTTATTTACACACCTCTTACAAGCGTTTTACGTTTTAGTGATGAGGTAATTGAAAAAATCAAAACCGTAATGGGAATTGTTGTTGAAACAGGAAAAAATACAAACACATCAAGAATGGCCGAGATCCAGATACTTAATGGCTTTGAAAATTTCTCTGACAAGCTTGCTGACATTCTCAGCGCAGAACAGCTTGCAGACCTTGCAGCATTTAAAGAGAAATTTACAATTTTCGGTCTTGATCTTTCTCTTACACCCACCATTAAAGAACCGGGAATTATATGGATTATTCCCATTCTTGCTTTTGCTACTGCTATGGCATCTTCCCTTTATATGTATGCCCGTCAGAGAAAGCAGAATCCTGAAATGGCTAAGAATCCCTCAATGGGTTGTATGACATTTATGTCTCCTCTTATGTCACTATGGTTTACATTTATGTTCCCTGCAGGTGTAGGCTTCTACTGGATTATTTCAAACATTTTGTCATTTTTACAGCAAGTTATACTCACAAATGTTTACAGTCCTAAAAAGGTTCTCGCTCAACAGATGGTTGACGAAACAGTTGTAAGACGTTCAAAAGAAAACAACACGAAGATGCGTGTTGATATCGAAAAGAAATAAGGTGAAAATATGATTAAAGAAGCAATCGGTGTTGCTCTCACCGTTGACGATGCCAGAAAAATGGCTGTGGAAAATCTCCACGCTCCCATTGACGCAGATGTTAAGGTTGAAATTCTCACTTTCCCCAAGAAGAAAGTTTTGGGTCTCTTTGGTGGCGCAGATGCCAAAGTAAGAGCATATTATGATGACGGTGTCCCGGAAAAGAAAGAGGCTCCCAAGGCAGAGAAAAAGTCTGCTCCTCAGAAAAAGGATGCTCCTGTAAAAAAAGCTCCAGAGAAAAAGCCCCAACCCAAAAAGGAAGCAAAGAAAGAAGCTCCTAAGAAAGAAACAGTTAAAAAGGAAACTGCTCCCGCAGTAGACTTTTCCGCAATTGAACCCAAAGAAAACGAAGCAACAGAATATCTTAAATCAATTCTTGTTGGTATGGGCTTTACAGAAGTAGGCGTTACTGCAAGAGAAACAGAGGAAGATGTTTACTTCGAAATTACCTGTAGCGAAGATTACGGCAATATTATCGGCAGACGCGGTGAAACTCTTGATGCTTTACAGTATCTTACAAGACTTTTCGTTAACCGTGCGAACGATAACAATAAGAGAGTTGCTCTTAATGTTGGCGATTACAGAGCTCGCAGAGAAGAAACTCTCCGTGCCCTTGCAAAAAGACAGGCACAGCGCGTTCTTAAATATGGCAGAAGCTCATCTCTTGAACCTATGAATCCCTATGAGAGAAGAATTATTCACACCGCTATTCAGGAAATTGAAGGTGTTACATCTCATTCCGTTGGCGAGGGTGACAGAAGAAGAGTTATCATTACTCCCGAAGGCGGAGACAGACGCGGTAACTACAGAAATGATCGTCGCGGTGGCAGAGACAGAAAAGCACCTTACGTTCCTCAGGTTTCAGCAGAACCCAGAGAGCAGAAGGTTGATGCAGTTTCTTCTTCAAGATACGGCAAAATTGAGCCCAGAAAACCCGTAGAGACAACAGAAGAATAATTTGTTTATTGACTTTTTTAGAGTTTAGAGTTATTATTCTAAATGTAATATATCGATAAAACGATGACGAAGAGAGTAAGGAAGATTTCCCTTTTCAGAGAGTGCGCCGGTTGGTGAAAGGTGCAAAAGGACTCCTCCCGAAGACCACTTCCGAGTGCGGTGCGAAGCGAAAGATAAGCATTGCCGCCTGAGTCCCGTTAAGACTCCTCGAGTGATAGAGTAAAATTGAATTTTACTTTATAATTTGGGTGGAACCGTGGAGTTTATGCACTTCACCCCAAATGCTTTAGGGCATTTAGGGTGAAGTGCTTGTTATTTTTAGTTATTAGAAAGGTTGGTTAATATGGTTAAAATCAAACTTCGTGATGATGTTAAGGAATTCGAAAACGGCATCACTCCCGCTGATGTTTGCAAAGAAATCAGTATGGGTCTTTACAGGAATCTTTGCGCTTGTCTTATTAACGGACAGAGTGCAGATATCCGCACTCCCATTAACGGGGATTGCGAACTTGAACTTTTGACTTTTGACAGTGATGAGGGTAAGCATGCTTTCTGGCATACCGCTTCCCATATTCTTGCTCAGGCAGTAAAACGCCTTTACCCCGAAGCAAAGCTTGCTATAGGTCCTGCTATTGACAACGGATTCTATTATGATATTGATAGCGAAATTTCATTCACTCCCGAAATCCTTACAAAGATTGAGGCAGAAATGAAGAAAATCGTTAAAGAAGATTTGCCCCTTGAAAAATTTGAAATGGAGCCTCAGGCAGCTATTGAAGAAATGAAAGCAAAGGGCGAAATCTACAAGGTTGAGCTTATTGAAGAACACGCAGGCAAAAATGAGCCTATCAGTTTTTATAAACAGGGTGAATTTGTTGACGTTTGCGCAGGTCCTCATATTCCCTCAACGGGCAGAGTAAAAGCATTTAAGCTTACTGCTTGCACAGGTGCATATTGGAGAGGCGACCAGAACAATAAAATGCTTCAGCGTGTTTATGGTACTGCTTTCCCCAAGAATGCAGAGCTTGAAGAGCATCTTCAGAGAGTTGAAGAAGCAAAGAAACGCGACCACAATAAATTAGGTCGTGAGCTTGAAATTTTCACAACTGTTGACTCTATAGGTCAGGGGCTTCCCATTCTTCTTCCTAAGGGTACATTCATTGTTCAGACTCTTCAGAGATTCGTTGAAGACGAAGAGGCAAGAAGAGGTTGGGTTCGTACAAAAACTCCTCTTATGGCAAAGAGCGACCTTTATAAAATTTCAGGTCACTGGGACCACTATAAAGACGGTATGTTCGTTTTAGGTGACGAGGAAAAGGATGACGAGGTGTTTGCTCTTCGTCCCATGACTTGCCCCTTCCAGTATCAGGCATACCTTAACAGAGCACGTTCCTACCGTGACCTTCCTATGCGTCTCGCTGAAACATCAACTCTTTTTAGAAATGAGTCCTCAGGCGAAATGCACGGTCTTATCCGTGTTCGTCAGTTCACAATTTCCGAGGGGCACTTAATGTGCCTTCCCGAACAGCTTGCTGACGAGTTCAAGCGTTGTTTGGACCTTTGCATATTTATGCTTAAAACTCTCGGTCTTTATGAAGATGTTTCTTACCGCTTCTCACAGTGGGACCCTGATGACAGAGAAAAATACATCGGTACTCAGGAACAATGGGACGAAGCTCAGGGCGTTATGAAAGAGATTCTTGACGATATCGGTCTTAACTACAAGGTCGGTGTTGGCGAGGCTGCTTTCTACGGTCCCAAGCTCGATATTCAGATTAAGAACGTTTACGGTAAGGAAGATACTCTTATTACAATCCAGATTGACCAGATGCTTGCTGAAAAATTCGGTATGGAATATGTTGACCGTGACGGTACAAAGAAGAATCCCTATATCATTCACAGAACTTCAATCGGTTGCTATGAGAGAACTCTCGCTCTTCTTATCGAAAAATATGCAGGTGCATTCCCAATGTGGCTTGCTCCCGAGCAGTTGAGAATTCTTCCCATTTCCGAAAGACATCACGACGCTTGTTTTGAGCTTAAAAACAAGCTTGAAGAAAAAGGCTTCCGCGTAACTGTTGACGACAGAGCGGAAAAAACAGGTTACAAAATCCGCGAAGCACAGCTTCAGAAAATTCCTTATATGCTTGTTCTCGGTGATAAGGAAATCGAAAACGGTGAAGTTGCAGTTCGTGGCAGAAAAGCCGGCGATATGGGAACAATGAGTGTTGAAGCATTTGTTGAAATGGCTCAAAAAGAAGTTGACGATAAAGTTATAAATTAAAAGTTTTATTCCCCTGTTCATTTTACAAGAAAATGAACAGGGGAATAATGTTTTTTTATAAATCAATTGTGATTTAAATCTACATAGTTATTTTTATATGTGATACAGTATATATGCTCCACTTGTTGCCACATAAAATCACATCCATCGTTTCCGAAAGGTGCGATGGGTGTGATTTTTTATGTAGAAATATCGGTGTTGTGAACGAAAATTGAAATAGACTTAATGAGAACAATAGTAGGGTACGGTATTGACCGTACCGAAATCGTAAATTAATTAATATAAGTATTGCGAGAGGGTCAAGACCCTCCCCTACGATTGCTCTAAATATATAAAATTAATAGAATAAGCATAAAAACAACCGCCTGACTCTGAAAATAAGGCGGTTGTTTTCTTATCAATCACTTAACTCGGAGGCTAACCGTCTATCGGATAGCTTATATGATATAATGAATTGTTTTATTTGTCACATTGTTTTTGACAACCGGCAACCGGCGACTGGTGACCGACAGATTTTCAGATACTTGCTTCGTAGCCTTCGTCAACAATTGCTTTGATTAAAACATCATCTGCAACATCTTTTGAAAGTGTTACTGTTGCGGTGTTTTCTGTGTGGCTTGCAACTGCACTTTCAACTCCGTCAATTGCCATAAGAGCCTTTGTTACGTGAGCTTCGCAACGAGGGCACATCATACCCTCAACTTTAATAACCTTTTCCATAATATCGTTTCCTTTCTTTCTTGTTTCGGGAATTTCTTCCGAAACAGTTTCTTTATTTTCTTCTTTAATATATTTTGATTTAAAAAATCTCAACCTTAAAGCATTGGTCACAACGCACAGAGAACTCATACTCATTGCTGCCGAGCCAATCATAGGACTGAGCTTTAGTGCGAAAGCAGGGTAGAGCGTGCCTGCTGCAAGAGGAATTCCTAAAACATTATAGAAAAATGCCCAGAAGAGATTCATTTTAATGTTTCTCATAACGGATTTGCTCAGCTCAACTGCCTTTGCACCGTCTGAAAGTGAGCTTTTAATAAGAACAATATCTGCTGCATCAATGGCAATATCTGTTCCTGCTCCGATAGCAATACCTACGTCCGCTCTTGTAAGGGCAGGTGCATCGTTTATGCCGTCACCGATAAATGCAATTTTTTCGCCTTTTTCCTGTAGAGAACGGATTGTTTTTTCTTTGTCCGCAGGGAGAAGCTCGGAATAGATTTCGTCGATTCCTGCTTCTTTTCCTATAAACTCAGCAGCGGATTTATTGTCGCCCGTGAGCATAACGGTTTTCTTGCCCAGTTTTTTGAATGTTTCTATTGCTTTTTTGCTGTCATCTCTGATTGTATCAGAAACAGCAACAATCCCCAATATATGATTCTCTTTACAGAAAATTAAGAGGGTTTTTCCTTGAGATGCAAATTCATTTATTTTGCTTTCAATGCTTGAATAATCAATATTGTTTTCGTTTAAAAATCTGACATTACCCGAAATATAGGTTTCTCCGTTTATTATACCGCTTATGCCCTTGCCTTCGTAAGCTTTAAAATCCTTGACCTCGGGTAAAGTCAGGTTTTCGCCTTTTTTCCTTACGGCATTTGCCAAGGGGTGTTCACTACCTTTTTCAAGAGCGGTGCAGATTGCAAGGAAATCATTTTCTGAAAGAGTTTTATCGTAAACAAAAATATCGCTTACGCTCATTTCACCGCTTGTAACGGTGCCGGTTTTATCAAGAACGATTTTATCAACATTGCCGAGGGTTTCAAGAGCTTCCGCGGATTTAATTAAAATTCCGTTTTCGGCGGCTTTTCCCATTCCTGCCATAATGGCAACGGGGGTTGCAAGTCCGAGAGCACAGGGACAGGAAATAACAAGAACAGTAACAGCAAAAGAAAGTGCAGTTTCAACATCCTTACCCAATAAAAGCCAGATAACAAAAGTAACGGCAGAAATAATCATAACAGTGGGAACAAAAATTCCGCTGACTTTATCTGCAAGACGAGCGATAGGAGCCTTTGAAGAGCCTGCCTCGTCAACAAGGTGTATTATTTGAGCAAGTGTTGTGTTTTCTCCAACTCTTGATGCAGTCATTGTGAATGTGCCGTTTTTATTAAGAGTTGCAGAAATAACCTGGTCGCCAACTGTTTTTTCAACAGGTAAGCTTTCACCCGTAACTGCTGATTGGTCAACGAAACCATTGCCGCTTAAAACAATTCCGTCAACTGCAATTCTTTCACCGGGGCGGATTATGAGAGTGTCGCCCTCTTTGACATCTTCCGCGTCAATTGTTATTTCATTTCCGTTTCTTACAACATTTGCAGTTTTAGGGGAAAGTTCAACAAGCTTTCCTAGAGCATCACTTGTTTTACCCTTCGAACGAGTTTCTAAGAATTTACCCACAGTAACAAGTGTTAGTATCATTGCACTTGATTCAAAATATAATTCGTGGGAATACTGTGCCAATACATCAAGATTTCCTCGGGGTGCGGCATAAGCCATCATAAAAATTGCAAACACACCGTAAAGAAAAGAAGCTGCAGAACCTAAAGCTACAAGAGAGTCCATATTTGCGGCTCTTTTTATAAGACCTTTAAATCCCGAAACGAAGAATTTTTTGTTTATTATCATTATGGGGATTACAAGGAGCATCTGAACAATTGCATTTAAAAGAGCGTTTTCTGTTCCGTGGAGAAAATGGGGGAGAGAAAGTCCCAACATATGTCCCATTGCAATATACATAACAATAGCAAGAAAAATAATTGAGAATATGAGGCGGTTTTTCATTGAAGAAATATTTTCTTCTTCATTTTTCTTTCTTTCCTGCCATTCTGTTTTCAGCTGGTTTTTTTTGTTTTCTCCGCATAGAGTTGCGCCATAACCTATGTTGTTTACCGCATTTATGAAATCCTGTTCGGTTAATTTTGTTTCATCAAATGTGACGGTCATAGAGTTGGAAAGCAGATTAACATCCGCTTTTTCTGTACCGTCAAGCTTCATAGCTGCTTTTGTTACATTAGCCTGACAGGCGGCACAGGTCATACCCGTTACATTAAATTTGCAAGTTTTCATTATTTACGACCTTTCGGTTAGTTTATGCTAACTATTATACTACTTAAATATAATAAAATCAACCTTTTATGATTGACAAAAAACATACAAAATGTTACGATTTTAGATAACAAGAAAAAGCCGAAAGAGGCGATAAAAATTGGAAAAATATGTAAATGAAGTTCTTGCACCAAAGCTACAAGGGGATGGCGGTTGGGTTGAGTTCGTTTCACTCCAAAATGGCGAACTTACTCTACGCTTCAGAGGAGAGTGTTCAAAATGCCTTATTCTCCACCGATGCACAGAATGGGTTGAACAGGAAATTAAAAGAGATTTAAAAAAGAATGTTAAGGTGTTTGCAATACGCAAAAAACCTTATTTCCAGGATGTGTGAGGTAAAGTTATGGCACATATAAAGGTTGAAAGGCGTTCTATGCGCCCTGAGGAATGGACGGATTTGCGCTTCGGTTGGCTTAAACGTCATATATATAATGAAAAATGGGAAATTGAAAATCTTCAGATCCGTGATGCCCGTCAGGTTAAGGAAATGGAGTTCGAATATTATTCTGAGAATTACCGCCCTCTTAAAAAGGGCGATATGTATTTTACTCCCGACGGTACTGCATTTATAAAAGCTGATGTTAATATTCCCGATAGTTTAAAGGGGAAAGAACTTTGGTTTTCTCTTAAAACTGCGGCGGAAATCTGCGTTAAGGTAAACGAAAAATACATAGGCGGTGTTGACCCTAACAGAGAAAGAATGCTGCTTTCTCCCTATGTTGATGTTAACGAAACCTTGCATTTTGATATGATGGGTTATAACCGCAGTAAGCCGGATGACGAAAGAAACCCCGAAAGCCTTTCCGTTCGCGGTTGTCGTCAGATTTTTGAGGGCGCTTATATCTGCACAATAAACGAAGATGTGCAAAGCCTTGTTTATGATTTTGAACTCCTTTTAGATATTGCTAAAAGTGAACTTTTCAATGAGGATTACAGAGCGTTTTTAAACAGAGAGCTTAATAATGCGATGAACTGTATTGACTTTGATGATGATAAGCTTACAGGTGTTAAAGAAGCAAAACAATATCTTGAAGATGTTGTTTTCAGTAACGATACTTATAAAGGAACGGGTGATGTTGCACTTGTGGCACATTCCCACCTTGATATTGCATATTATTGGCGCAGAATTCACGCGGTGCAAAAGAATTTGAGGACTGTTCTTATTCAGCTTCGTCTTATGGACAGATACCCTCACTTTAAATATGCTCATACCCAACCTTACACATACGAAACTCTTGAAAAATATTACCCCGATGTTTTCGAAGAGTTAAAAGAAAAGGTTAAAAACGGACAATTTGAGCCTGTTGGAGCTATGTATGTTGAGCCCGACTGCAACGTACCCAATGCTGAAAGTCTTATAAGACAATGCCTTTATGGTCAAAAGACCTATGAGAGAATGTTCGGAAAACGGGTGAATAACGCATGGCTTCCCGATGTTTTCGGTAATAGCTGGATTCTTCCGCAGATACTCAAGAAAAGCGGCGTTGATTATTTCGTTTCAAACAAAATGTCAACCTGGAACGATACAAACCGCTTTCCGCATAACAACTTTATATGGCGTGGTATTGACGGCAGTGATGTTTACGCCTGCGTTCCGCCCACCCATTTTATAACATGGAATATGCCAAGTCAGATTCAGGCTAACTGGGAAGCATATATTGACAAGGACCAGGGCGGACAAACCCTTAATATGTTCGGCTACGGTGACGGCGGTTCGGGCTGTACCGAAGAAATGATTGAATTAATGGATCGTTTTGAAAAGCTTTCAATAATGCCTAAATGCACTCACACAAGCGGAGCGGAGTTCCTTGAAAAGAACCTTAAAGATAACAGAAATCTTCAGGTCTGGGACGGAGAACTTTACCTTGAAATGCACCGCGGTACATTTACTACAAAAAGTTATATTAAACGAGCTAACAGACGTCTTGAAGAGAAATTCAGAACGGCGGAAATGCTTTCTGTAATGCGCGGTGAGGACAAGAAAGAAGAAATTACCGAGCTTTATAAAAAATTCCTTATAAATCAATTCCATGATATTCTTCCCGGTTCTCATATTCATCCCGTTTACCTTGATGCTATGGCTGATTATGAAGAAATTGAAAATGCTCTTGATAAGATAATCGGCAAGGGCAGTAAATATTTCAACACGCTTAACTTTGAGCGTAAAGCGGTTACTTTTATAGAAAACAAAAAAGGAGCTTCTACCCGTTACGGAAAAAAGGGTAATTGGATTGTCCCCGGTATATCTGCTCTCTCTTCTGCCAATTTGAGAAAGTCAAATTTCTCAGGCAAATGGTTTACAGTTGAAGATAATAAAGTTGAAACACCTTTCTATGTTATTGATTTTAATAATGACGGTTCAATTTCTTCTCTTTATGATAAAAAGCTTTCAAGAGAATGGGTGGAAGGTGATTTCAACAAGCTTAAAATATATGTTGACTGCCCCGGTAACTATGATGCTTGGGACATTCTTCCCAACTATCGAGAAAAAGAAATTGCGGTTAATGTTCTGTCACCGATTTCTCTTGTTGAAAGCGACGGAGAATGTGCCACATTCTCTGTAGCTCTCTCAACTGAAAAGTCCACTTGGGAAATGAAAATCAGAGTTTTCAGACAAGGGCGCGGTATTGAAGTTGAAAATAATGTTAACTGGAATGAAAAGCACAAGCTTGCAAAAGCAGAGTTTAATTGTAATGTTCTTACAAGAAAAGCTCTTTGCGACACTTCTGCCGGCTTTATTGAAAGGGAAACTCACCGTAACACAACCTGGCAACAAGCACGTTTTGAGTGTTGTCACCATAAATGGTGCGATATGTCTGAGTCGGGTGGCGGTATAGCTCTTTTGAATGATGGTAAATACGGTGTTGGCTTCCTTGATAACTCAATGAGCCTTTCACTTCTTCGTGCAACAGAACGCCCGGATGTAACTTCCGATATTGGTGAACATAGCTTCTGTTATATGATTGTTCCTCACGAAAATGATGCGGTTAGTGCAGAAATAAATAAACTCGCTTTGCAGTATAATACACCTCTTGTTAAAGCGGATTGTGAATGGAATTTGCCTGTATTTGAGCCTCTTTATTTACAAGCGATTAAGAAGAGTGAAGATGGTAAAATGACAGTTATAAGACTTTGTGAGCAGGACGGCAAACGCGGTAGCATAAAGCTTTCTGAAAAAGTGAAGCTTCTCAATATGCTTGAGGATGTTGAGGGCGAAACAGATACAATTGAATACAAGCCTTTTGAAATTATAACAATCGGTATATAAAAATAAGAACAACTCGGAGCATTTTCGGGTTGTTCTTTTTCACATTATGTTCTTTTAAGAATATGATATACCGAGAGGATTGATTATTTTATGAAAGAAGCTACTTTTTTAATATTAGGCGGAGATAACCGCTCCTTGTATCTTGGAGAATATCTTGAAAATCAAGGCTTTAAGGTTTGCTATTATGCATTTAATCATACAGAGTGCTACAATAGTCTGGAAGAAGCAATAGATGCTTCTGATATAATTATTTTACCCCTGCCTTTTACAAGGGACAGACTTACTCTGAATTCGCCTTTGTTTGATGATAAGGTTTTGATCTCCGATATCGTTGCTTTGGTATCATCCCAAAAAATAATTTTTGGGGGTCAATTGCCAAAAAGCTTTTGCGAAGAACTTGATTCAAGAAATTGTCCATATTGCGACTATTTTCTTCTTGATGAACTTGCAATTTACAATGCGGTTCCTACGGCAGAAGGTGTCGTTCAAGTCCTCATAGAACAATTGCCTATTACAATTCACGGTATGAAATGCGCTATTTTAGGTTATGGAAGAGTGGGGAGAATTATCGCAGATACTCTCGCTTCTTTAGGTGCTGATGTTACGGTATTTGCAAGAAAGCAGAGTGCTTTTGCAGAAATTTATGCTTCGGCAATGAAATATAAAAGCTTTGATGCCTTAACAACAGAAAGCAACAATTTTGATGCTGTAATTAATACCGTTCCTGCAAGAGTTTTGGGTTCTGCTCAGCTTTCAAGGCTCAATTCGGAATGTGTTTTGGTTGAGGTTGCGTCTGCTCCTTTCGGAATTGATTTTCAAGCGGCTAAGGAAAGAGCATTTCAGGTTGTAAAAGCAAGTTCTCTTCCCGGTAAGGTTGCTCCTAAAACAGCCGGAGAAATAATCGGTCGCTCAATTCTTCCTATGATAAGGAGGCATACCTCTTGATAACAATCGGATTTGCCATTTGTGGCTCTTTTTGTACATTTAAAACGGTTTTTGAAGAAATAAAAAAATTGAAAAAGCTTGATTATGAAATTATACCGATTATGTCAGAGAATTCCTATAATCTTGATACACGTTTCGGAGATGCAGCTCATTGGCGGGAGCAGTTCAGGGAAATAACGGGAAATGCCATAATTCACACTATTCCCCAAGCAGAGCCTATAGGACCCAAAAAACTTCTTGATGCTCTTGTTATTGCACCGTGTACGGGAAATACTATTGCAAAATTGTCAAGCGGTGTAACGGATACTTGTGTAACTCTGGCAGCCAAAGCCCATCTGAGAAACGGCAGACCGCTTTTGATAGCACCGTCTACAAATGATGCGTTAAGTAATGCAGGTAAGAATATCGGTTCTCTTTTGAATTATAAAAACATATATTTTGTGCCCTTCGGTCAGGATAGTTACAAGGGAAAACCAACATCTATGGTGGCAGATTTTTCACTTATAGCAGATACTTTGGAAAGTGCCTTAAAGGGTGAACAGTTGCAACCAATTATAATAGAACCTAAATGAAAATAACCCCATATCGAAAGTCATTTCTTTCGATATGGGGTTAAGTATGCTTTTAATATACAACAGAGCCGTAAAGGTTACTTGTGAAGCCTAACATATTAAAAATTCTTTCAAAGAAATCAAAGATATTGTCAAAGTTAAAGAAATCTTCGAATACTGAAATGTAGGTAACGCTTGTGTTGGTGTTGGAAGCTTCAAGAGCACTTGCGGAAACTGCCATTATGCTTGCAAGTAAAACAATACAGAGAACAACTGCAATAAATTTTTTCATATTAATATCTCCTTTGATTTAATGTTAAACATTTACAAATAAAGAATAACACATTGTTAGAGAAATTTCAATAATAAGTTGCTTAAATTTTGATTTTTATTTGTTTTGTAATAAAAAATCCTATTTGCTTTGTGCAAATAGGATTTTTGAATTAACCTTCGAATTCAATGAAAACGTATTTAATTTTACTTCGTTTGTAAGTGTAAGTGAGATAAATGTTGTTGCCGTCTTCGATGATTGCAGGGTAGGAATATTCGTTCCATATAATGCCGGAAGAGTCAATTTCGGTTACTTTTTCCCATGTTTCTCCGTTGTCTTTTGATACAGAAAGTCTGAGCTTGTATCTTAAGCCGTTTACTGAAATGGGATTGTAGGCGAGCCAAAGCCAACCGTTGTCCGTCATAACAACATCAACACCGCTATTGTTATTGGGAAGGTCGGTTGCATAAGCTTTGCACCATGTATAACCACCGTCGTAGGAATCGCTTCTGTAAATTTTACCGGCTTTTGTTCTGAAGAATGCGTGAATGTTGCCGTCAAGGTCTTCCCAAAGAGCAGGTTGGATCATCTCTTTATCGGATTCAACGTAATCTGTTTTTGTCCAGGTTATGCCACCGTCTTCAGAAATATCAAAAAAGCATTTCCAATCGCCTTGCTCGGTTGAAGAGGGGGCGATTATGATACCTTTTGATGTTACGAGGCATTTGTTTTTTACAGGACCGCGACCGCCGGTTGTATCGCCTTCAACAAGCTCTTTGGCGGCAGTCCAGGTTTTACCGCCATCGTAAGAATCGACATATTTTGTTACCCAATATGCAATTTCTGAGCCGACTTTGTAATAAAGCCTTACATATTCACCGAAATTTTGAAGAACGGGATTCCAATGTGCGACAGTGTCTTCTGAGGGAATCTGAGCTGCAGTGCTCCAATTACCGTTTGAATATACCGAATACCAGATGCGAACATCATCGTCGCCTTCTCCGCTTCCGCCAAACCAAGCGGACATTAAATCGCCGTTGTCAAGTTTAACAATAGTTGAGGCATGCGTAGTGTCGGTTACATCACCGCTACCCAAAATAGAGCCCTTTTCAATAGTGTAGTTAAAATCAACCGCATTAACGGGAATTGCACAACCTAAAAGCAATATAACCGAAAGAATAAAAGCGACTAATTTTCTTGAGTGTTTCATTACTATTTTCTCCTTTTTGTCATACTGACGTATTTATGAGGATTTGTATAAAAACACAAATCCTCAAGGGGAATAGTAACATAATTATGTGAAAAATGCAACAAAACAACTGACATTTTTTGAGAATTTGGCAGTATAGACAAGAGGTGTTACAGTACACTGAACATATTAAACAACCGGTATTCACGTTAAGAAAAAATGCGAAACTTTTGCGCAACCTGTTTTGGTGGTTTCCAAATGAGATTTGTGGGATTGTGCAATTGATTTTTTCAATAAATGATTAATTTACTAAAAAATGCGGAAAACTATTTACAAAAATTAGAAAATATTATATAATTTAACGTAACAAAAGGGAGTAACTCGCGTCGCAGACGCGATATTGGCGACATTCCCGGCAAAATTTTGCCCGCCAATGTCTTAAAGAGTGAGACTTTTACCGCGAAGCACGGTAGAGGTCTTTTTATTTTGTTACTCCGATTTTGAATAAAAAAAGAAAGGGAAACCACAATGAAGCACTATCTCGAATCTGCTGAAGCTGTATTTCAGGAAGTAAAATCCAACGAAAACGGTTTATCTTCTGCAGAAGCTGCTGCAAGACTTGAAGCTAACGGCAAAAATAAACTTGCAGAAGCAAAAAAAGATTCTACTCTCAAAAAATTCTTCGATCAGATGAAGGACCCCATGATTATCATTCTCCTTGTTGCCGCTGTAATCTCTGCAGCTACGGAAATGATTGAAGCAGGCGGTTTTGTTCCTCCCACAGATTCAATAATCATTCTTGTTGTTGTTCTTATCAATGCAGTTCTCGGTGTTGTTCAGGAAAACAAGGCGGAAAAAGCAGTTGAAGCTTTGCAGAAAATGTCCGCTGCAACAACAAAAACTCTTCGCGACGGCAAGGTTGAAACCATTAAGAGTGAAGACCTTGTTGTAGGTGATGTTATTCTCCTTGATGCAGGTGATGCTATTCCTGCCGACTGCCGTATCTTTGAGTGCGCAAGTATGAAAATCGAGGAAGCAGCCCTTACAGGTGAATCCGTTCCTGTAAATAAGCTTGTTAAGGCACTCACTCTTTCAAGCGATAAAGGTGACGAAGTTCCCCTCGGTGACCGTAAAAATATGGCATATATGGGCTCAACTCTCGTATATGGTCGTGGTAAAGCTGTTGTTGTTGCAACAGGTAT
>CAZUZV010000047.1:0-15527 GCA_964624385.1 uncultured Eubacteriales bacterium
CAATAAGAGCAAGAAATGAAGCAGGAAATTCAAGTCTTTCAAGCTCACTTTCAAAGCTTTACCTTGCAGACCCTACCTTGAAAACTGCAAAGAGCACCAAAACAGGCGTTTCTCTCAAATGGTCTAAAGTAACAGGCGCAAGTGGTTATGTGGTTTACCGAAAAACAGGTGACGGTAGCTACAAAAAACTTACTACTGTAAAGGGCAACAGTAAGGTAACGTATGTTGACAAATCCGCAAAGAAAGGTAAGAAATATACCTACAAGGTTAAAGCATATTACAGCAAAACCTATAGCGCATACTCGAATACCAAGACGATAAAAGATAAATATTAATAATTAAAATTCGGACAGGTGCAAATTGCAATAATTTGTACCTGTCCGATAAATTTATAGGAAATGTTTTAACTTTTGACAAAATAATTGTGAAACAATAAAATTGCGGTCATTTCTACCTCTCTTCGAAGAGAGGTATGACCACCAACCACTTTATTGTTCTAAAGCGCATTTTCGCGCCCCGACATTCCTCAATCCTCATGCCTAACTCCTAATTTTACAATAGGCTTTCCCGATTAAATTAAAAAATCAATATATATCGTATCAAGTATCTCAACAACATTCGCTATGCACCCATCATTATTTGACCTCGTTACATATTTTGCGACTGCGAGAGCTTCTTTTGAACCGTTTTCGGGGACAAAACCGCCCTGGGCAGCAACAAGCATTTCAACATCGTTGTAGCCGTCACCTGCGGCGTAGGTGTCTTTTTGATTGCAACCGAGGGCTTTAGCGAGTTTTAAAAGCCCCGTTCCTTTATCAACACCTTTTTTGAGGATTTCAACGTAATCTCCTGTGGTTTTCAGATAGTTTATTTCAGGGTGATTTTCAAGAATTTCTTGCACTTCTTTTGAACAACCGTGGGCGGCTATCATAACCTTTGTCCAAGGGAGTGGTGCTTCTTCGGGGGTAGTCACCGTTTCAAAATTAATTCCTTGACTTGTGAAATGCTGTTCTGAATGTGCATTAAGATTTATTGCACATACTTTTTCAAAGTTATAAAATTCAATAGAAATATCAGGAAATTTTTTTAAAACATCTTTAATTGAAGGCAAGCCTTCTTCTCCGATAGCATCATTGAAAATTACCTTTTTATTTTCGTAATCATAAGCCATTGCACCATTACCCAAAAGAACGGGAGCATTAATATATTCGGGACTGTATAAATGAAAGCCTTGAAAAATTCGTCCTGTGCAAACGGTGAAAAAACCGCCGTTTTCCATAAAGTATTTTATTTTTTCAATTACATCGGGTGTGATTTCACCGTTGTCATTTTTTAAAGTTCCGTCAAAGTCACTTGCAATAATAACATTTTTAAATTTCATTTTATCACCGAAATAATTTTATCAAAAAGCAGATACATTTTCAATATGAAACACCCTTTATGGCAATTTTAATAATAGTTTTAGTTCTGTTTTATATAATTTCTATGAAAAGCAGTAACAAAAATCTTGAATATAATAAAAGATAGTGGTATAATTTTAAAGTTATTTTAATTATTATGGAGGTATATGTATGCTCGTATTAAAAGATGGCTACAAGTCAACGCTCTCAATGAGAGATACTCAAAAAGCTATTAAGCTCACAAGGGAGACTTTTCAGAATAATCTTTGCGCGGCACTTAACCTCGAAAGAATTTCTGCTCCGCTTTTTGTTACAAAATCAAGCGGACTTAATGACGACCTTAACGGCTTTGAAAGAGCAGTTTCCTTTGATGTAAAAGATATGGCGGATGAGGGCGAAGCAGTTATTGTTCATTCCCTTGCTAAATGGAAAAGAACCGCTCTCAAAAAATACGGTTTCTCCGCAGGTGAAGGTCTTTATACAGATATGAACGCTATCCGTCGCGATGAAGAAATGGATAACCTTCATTCAATTTATGTTGACCAATGGGATTGGGAAAAAGTTATTAATCGCCAGGACAGAACAGAGGAATATCTCAAAGACACAGTAAGAAAAATCATTGACTGCCTTTGTGATACTCTTGAAACAGTTAAAAAAGCGTTTCCCTCAGTTGATGTTAATATTATTCGTGATGTTCATTTTGTAACAACTCAGGAGCTTGAAGATATGTATCCCGATTTTAATGCAAAAGAGCGTGAAAAAGCTATTGCAAAAGAATACGGAACTGTTTTTGTTATGAAAATCGGTGAAAAGCTCAAAAGCGGTAAGCCTCACGACGGCAGAGCGCCCGATTATGATGATTGGCAGTTGAACGGTGATATTATAATATATAACGAAGTTCTCGAGGATGCTTTTGAAATATCCTCAATGGGTGTAAGGGTTGACGAAAAATCCCTTGATTATCAGCTAAAAGCATCGGGCAAGGATGAGCGCAGAGAATTTGACTATCATAAGGAAATCCTTAACGGAACATTACCTCTCACTATCGGTGGCGGTATCGGTCAGTCAAGACTTTGTATGCTTGTTCTCGGCAAGCTTCATGTGGGCGAGGTTCAGGCTTCCTTGTGGCCCAAGGAAATGAAAAAAATCTGCGCTGAAAACGGTGTAAACCTTTTATAATAGAAGGACTTTAAAGACAATTTGAAGGTGAAAATGTGGATAGAAGAGAAGATATAAGAAATATAGCAATTATTGCTCACGTTGACCACGGTAAAACAACTCTTGTTGACCAGCTTCTTCATCAGAGCGGTATTTTCCGTTCCAATGAGCAGGTTGACGAGCGGGTAATGGACTCCAACGACCTTGAAAAAGAAAGAGGAATTACCATTCTTTCAAAGAATACAGGTATTCATTATAAGGGTGTTAAAATCAACATTGTTGATACTCCCGGTCACGCGGACTTCGGTGGCGAGGTTGAGCGTATTATGATGATGGTTGACGGTGTACTTTTGCTTGTTGATGCTTTCGAGGGGTGTATGCCTCAGACCCGTTTCGTTCTTAAAAAGGCACTTGCTCTCGGTAAAAAGGCAATTGTTGTTATAAACAAGGTTGACCGTCCCGGTGCAAGACCTATGGAGGTTATTGACGAGGTTCTGGATTTATTTATAGAGCTTGGTGCTAATGACGAGCAAATTGAATTCCCTGTTGTTTTTGCCTCAGGTCGCGACGGTTACGCTTCTCTTGATGCAGATGTAAGAGAGGGGGATATGCGTCCTCTTCTTGATTCAATTCTCGAAAATATCGACGCTCCCGAGGGCGATATGAACGGACCCTTACAACTCCTTTTCTCAAGCCTTGATTATGATGATTATCTCGGCAGAATCGGTGTGGGCAGAGTTGAACGCGGTTCAGTTAAAGTAGGTCAGCAGGTTGTTCTTTGTAATAAAGACGGTGTGCAGGCAAATGCAAAGATAGTTAAGCTTTATACATTTGAAGGTCTTGCACGTGTTGAGTGTCAGGAAGCAAAAATGGGCGACCTTGTTGCAGTTTCGGGTATCACAGAGCTTAATATCGGCGAAACCGCTTGCGATAAGGATTATCCGGAAGCACTTCCCTTTGTTGAAATAGACGAGCCTACAATCTCAATGAACTTTATGGTTAATGACAGTCCCTTTGCAGGTCAGGAGGGTAAGTTCGTTACATCAAGAAACATTCGCGCCCGTCTTTTCAAAGAGGTTGAAACAAATGTTAGCATGAGAGTTGAGGAAACTGATACAACCGACTCGTTTAAGGTCAGTGGTCGCGGTGAGCTCCACCTTTCAATCCTTATTGAAACAATGCGTCGTCAGGGTTATGAATTCCAGGTTTCACGTCCTCAGGTTATTTATAAAAAAGGTCCCAACGGTGAGCTTTTAGAGCCTATGGAGCTTCTTATTGTTGAGGTTCCTGAAAACTATGTTGGTGCAGTTATGGAGAAAATCGGTTCCCGTAAAGGTGAACTTGAAAATATGGATGTTCGTGACGGCGGCTCAACTCACATTGAATTCAAAATTCCTGCCCGTGGACTTATCGGCTACCGTTCGGAATTTATGACCGATACAAACGGTAACGGTATTATGAATAACCTTTTCGCAGGTTACGAGGAATACAAGGGCGATATTCAGATGCGTGAACGTGGCTCAATCGTTGTTCACGAAGCAGGTGAGACCACAGGCTACGGTCTTTTCAATACTCAGGACAGAGGCCGTCTTTTCGTTGGTCCCGGTGTTCCCGTCTATGAAGGTATGATTGTTGGCGAATGCGCAAAGAATGAAGATATCGTTTGCAATGTTTGTAAGAAAAAACAAATGACAAATACCCGCGCTTCTGGTAGCGACGATGCACTCCGTCTTGTTCCTCACACAGTTCTTTCACTTGAACAGTCAATGGAATTCATCGGTGATGACGAGCTCCTCGAAGTAACACCCGAAAGCATACGTTTGAGGAAGAGAATTCTTTCAAAAGAAAAACGTATGAAACAGCAGTTCGGGCATAAATAAAAACAAAAATCCGTTTAGCAGAGATATTCTGTTAAACGGATTTTTATGTTAAAATAAAAAGAAAAATTTAATTTTTTTGTAATAAAACTCTTTTTTATGTTTCTAATAATTGAAAGTGTAAAAAAGTTAACGAATTCGTTGCATATAAAATAAAAAATGAAAGGGGTGACGGCTTTGGATGATTTAGAGAAAATCTGTAATCTGCATTATAAATATGTAAAAAGCTATGCTTTGTCTTTGTGCCTTAATGAAGCTATGGCGGAAGATATAACTCAGGAAACCTTTTATAACGCAATTAAAAAGATAGATACATTTAAAAACGACTGCAGAATTGAAACCTGGCTTTGCAGCATTGCAAGAAATATTTTTCTTAATTCAAAAAGAAAAAAGCAAACAGAAAATATTTTAGATTACCCCAATTTAGTGGCGGAGGGTAGTCCTGAAGAAAATGTTATTAAAAATGAATATGTAAAAAGAATTTTAGCCGAAGCCGTGAATTTAGAAACACCCTATAAAGAAGTTTTCTATATGAAAACCTTGGGAGATATGCCATACTCGACCATTGCCGATGTATTTGATAAAAACGAAAACTGGGCGAGAGTTACATATTTCAGAGCAAAAAAACAAATTGAAGAAAGGATGAGTGAAGGTGAGTAAAGAAAATTGTTTTTTAATAAAAGATTTGTTACCACTTTATATAGATGACCTTTGCAGTAAGGAATCAACGGAAATCATAAAAAATCATTTGAATATTTGCCCATCCTGCAGAAAGGAATATGAGCAGTTAACAAATCAACCCGAAATTAAAGCTATTAATGATAATTCAACAGAATTGATAAAGGGAGTTGGTAATATGTTTAAAAAGGATAAGAAAAAAGCAATAATTAAAACCGTATCAGTATTTTTAGTTGTGCTTGTTTTATTAGGTGTTTTTGCATTCCTCAAAGTGCCGTTAATGTTATATAAAATTGAACTTGATAAAGGCAGATATAGCGGTGTTACAGATACTTGTCAGGTTTGGGAAAGCGGAGAAAACTCAAAGAGTAATTACAATAACGAGTACTTTGATTTGTATATAAATAAAAATCTTGGTAATTACGAAGATAAAAAGATAGAAAAAACATACATTCTTGATTTTGGGAAAGGTAAAAACATTGTTATCTATGATGAAAACCAAGGCGTGCCGATTCCTACAATGGATGAGCATAAAAAGTATTTTAATCAGTCTTTGAAATATCCGATAGTTTATGCCTTTGCTAAAAAGGGCATAGAAAATTATGGCTACAGCGCAGATATTGCAGTACCTTATAATTACAAAATGTTAAAAGATTTTCTTTCAAGCGACCCACCGGAAGCAAAGCTTTTCTGTTCCTTTGAGGATTATACAAAGGCGTGTGCCTATTACTCAAGTATGGCTATATCGGTATTGCCAATGGGTAATGGTAACTCCTATTACATCGTTTCCGAAAATGAAGTGGCAGTAGCACAAGGATGGTACATTCTGTCAGAAGAAAATACCGAAACATATCTTTTATATTTTCAATCTAAAGAAGATTTAAGTAAAATTTATGCTATTAAGCTTGCAGGCTTTACCAAAGAAGAAGCACAGGAAATTTTTAAATATGCAGTGATTAAATAATTTAACACCACTCCGTTTAGCAGAAAAATCTGTTAAGCGGAGTGGTGTTGTATGTGGTTAATACATAATATCTGCACGTAAATGAACGGTGGATGCACCTTCGGAATAAGATAGCCAATAGTTCACACCTACTGTGTTAAACATATTATAGTTGTTTACTTTTGTTTTTATTTCTATAACATTATCTGCTTCTTCAAGCGGAATTTCGTTACCGTCATCGTCTATGATGGTAGTTTTTATTACGCCCCTTTCGTTAGTGGAGCTGTACGAAGCGGCGTTTCTATCTGTGAATTCATAATCTGTTTCAGTTTCTGTGCCTTCAAATTCAAAATTCGGTTCGTCTTTATACAAATCCATTATCTTTTCGTGGCATTTATCAAAATATTTGCTTGCTTCTTCAGGTGTTTTACAATCTATAGTGAAATAATATCGGTGAAATTCGCTGTTAAGAGCACCTCCGTTATCAGCAGACAAAGAAACATCCTTTTCATCATAAACAAAGTTAAAATGAAAATCTCGTTCACCTGTTATGTCGCTTACTTCACCTATACTTTCCGGCAAACCATATTTCAATATAACATCACTCGGTTTGCTATCCCAGGTTAAATCAGAGGTTAAAAACGAAATCGGTACATTTCTGAATCTGAAAGGAACCATATTTATACCACTTAAAAGAAGATTTGCTGCCACAAGAACTATTGCAACAATTACAAATATTTTAATCAGTTTCTTTTTTGATTTGGGCTGTGTCATAGAACTGCTCCTTTCATTTTTCTATAACACCATTTTAATGGTAATGCAAACTAAAAACAACAGAAACGAAAAATCTTAAGAAAGTTTTAAGAATTTGTGGGGTGGTTACATTCTCAAACACGCGACCTGTGGTTGTAGTTAAGGGTGAATTTTTATATTGTTAGATGCTTGGCAATTTATATAACCATTGCAAGTAATGTGGAGCTATGTTATAATTATCAATGAAATAGAAAAGGAGATTGTTTTTCTTTATGGTCAAAGAGATAAAAAACGAGAGCAGGGATTAGTTTCCCTGCTCTTTTGTTAACTTTTCTTATTCGGCTTGCAGTGGCGAACAAACGGCAGATTACTCGTTATGCAAAGCCTGATTGATATATTCGTGTAAATCCTTGAAAATGTGAAAGAATGTATCTGCAAAGCCTTTGAAATCGTGGTTTCAGCTAATAACATTGAAAAATTATTTAGGTTATGATATATTGAATATGGGGATGAAACTCCGTTTTTCTAACTTTCATCATTCAAAGGAGAGGTATATATGAAAAAGTCAATTTCTATCTTTCTTTCGTTTATAATTCTTGTTGTCGCTTTTATTCTTTCGGGTTGCTCAACTGATAAGCTGCCCACCGATGCATTTATATCTGAGGATTTAATAAATAAAATTGAACAAGATGAAGATTTTAAGAAGGTTGAGCAGGTAGGGGAAGTTCCTAAAGAACTACGTAATGTTGTTGAAAACAATCTCTTTCACTATGTTACGGCATTTGAAGACAGAGTGCTCAAAGCGGAAATGATTTCTTCAGATGAAGAAAGTCGTACCGTTGTTTATAATGTTCAGATGCTTGATCTATATGGTAATGAGCTTGCTTCATATACCTGCCAATCAGATGAAACTTATTATGTAGATACTCTTACAGCAACAAGTGATGGTGGGTTTCTGTTCGTTCTCGGCTTTTCGGACCGTACATACGGTGATAATGAATGGGCAAGTGAAAAAGGCTTTGCTTCCCGAATAATCAAGTGCGATTCATCAGGGAAAGTGCAATTTGATACGGATTTTGAGAGTGTTGAGGGTGAAGCACTTAGTTATTGTTTTGAAACAGATAATAAATACTATTTATTCGGAACAAGAGAGACCCCTGAAACTAAAACACAGGGTATTTTCTCTCCGACGGATATTTATATGACGATTTTAGATTCAAAGGGAAAGGTTATAAAAACCGCAACCATTGGTGGTTTGGATTATGATGATTTAAATTCAGTAAAAATACAAGACGACAAATTCGTTTTGTCTGTTAGTTCACAATCAAACGATGGAGACTTTTCAAAACAAAACGCTGATGGATATTCCGTTGATTATATTATAACCATAAACCGTAAACTTGAAATAACTCAAAAAGAACGGGGTATTGATAATTTTGATTTATATGAGAAAATTGGAGATAGAAATGGTGAAGCTATATACGATAACGATGCATTGCTAAAAGATTATGATGCAGGAACTCCAACTGCATATATTGAATATGAGGATTTTTACCTTATTGTTTCTGAAAACCAAACAGGAGTATATGAAAAAACACCGGAATTCATAAGTTCAATTTGGTATTACACAGAAACTGTTTATTCCGGATATGATTATGACGGAGAACTACTTTTCAGAGCATCGGTGGATTCCACACCTGATTACGATGCCAGATTAAATGTGTTGCAGAATTATAGCAATTAATAAAAAACCTCGTTCGCAAGAACGAGGTTTTTTGGAGCTGGAAACGTGACTCGAACACGCGACCTGCTCATTACGAATGAGCTGCTCTACCAACTGAGCTATTCCAGCATTTTAATTAAAAATGCAATTAGTATTATATATAAAAGTCTTTTATTTTTCAAGTGTTTTTATTCATTTTAACAAATTTCATATTTCGGAAAAATAAAGAGGGTTTTGCTATTGACTTTAGCACTTTAGTGTGCTACCATATGAACACGTTTTTAAAACCCGAAATATATGAAAGGAATGGTTTTGTTTAAAGGTTTTAACTATTAAATAAAATCCGTAGGTCAAAAATATGACACCTTTAAAAAATAGCGATGTTACTGAGCTTTACAGAGCAATTTTAAGCCTTGAAAATGAAGAAGAATGTGCTTTGTTTTTTGAGGATTTGTGCACTATTAATGAAATAGTATCTCTTTCCCAACGTCTCAGCGTTGCAAAAAAGCTTGATGAGGGGAAAACCTTTTCTACAATTACCGCCGAAACAGGTGCCAGCTCTGCAACAATCGGCAGAGTTAATCGCTGCCTTTCCTATGGTAACGGCGGCTATAAAAATATAATAGAAAAGCTCAAAGGAGGAGAAGAGAAATGAGTTTTGATGCTTCTGTTCTCAATCCCACCGAAAGAATTATATTCGAGCTTCGCAGTCTTTATACAAAGTTCGGCTATAAGCCCTTTAAAATGAGCAAGTTTGAGGAATATGATTTATACGGCAGTAACAAGGATTTCCTCGTTAGCGGCAATTGTATTACCTTTACCGATACCGATGGCAGACTTCTTGCTTTAAAACCTGACGTAACCTTTTCCATTATCAAAAATCTTGATGATTCCGCCCGCGGTGTTCAGAAGGTTTATTATAATGAAAATGTTTACCGCGAAAGTAAAAAAGCAGGCGGTTTCAGCGAGATTATGCAAACAGGTATCGAGTGCATGGGTGACATTACCGACAATGATGTTTGCGATGTTATTATTCTTGCCGCTCGCAGTCTTTATGCTATAAGCGAAAACTATGTGCTTGATATTTCTCATTTAGGTCTTTTGAGCGGTCTTTTCAATGCAATGGAGTTGAGCGAAAGCAATAAATCAGAACTCCTTTTTGCTATTTCGGAGAAAAATGCAGGTGCTATTAAAACACTTTGCGAAAGCTTCTCGGTTGGTGAAGCTTTAGTAAATATGCTTTTGGAAATAATGAATGCCTGCGGTAAGCCTTCCGAGGTTCTCAAAAAAATCGGTGCGGTTGCAGTTAATTCCGAAATGCAGAATGCTTTCAACGAGCTTTCAAAGGTTTGCGAAAAGCTTATAAACGCAGGTTATGAAAAGAATATTAATATTGATTGTTCTCTCGTTAACGATATGAACTACTATAACGGAATTGCTTTCAAAGGCTTCGTTCACGGTGTTCCTGCAAGTGTTCTTTCAGGCGGAAGATACGATAAGCTTATGGAACGGGTTAATAAAAAAGCAGGCGCAATCGGTTTTGCAGTTTATCTTGACGAGGTTGACAGACTTCTTGAAAACAAAGAGGTAGCAACAGAAAATACCGATGACGGCTGGCTTAATGTGGCTCTTCCCAAAGGCAGACTCGGTGAAAAGGTTTATTCTATGTTTGAAAGTGCAGGCTTTGAATGTCCTCAGATTCACGAGAAAAACCGCAGACTTATATTTGAGAATGCAGAAAAGAAAGTTCGCTATTTCTGGGTGAAGCCCTCTGACGTTGCAATTTATGTTGAACGCGGTGCGGCAGATATAGGCGTTGCAGGTAAAGATATTCTTCTTGAATATGCGCCCGATGTTTATGAGCTTCTTGACTTGGAGATGGGTAAATGCAGAATGTGCGTTGCAGGTAAAAAAGAATTTACCGATAACGGCACAAGCACTTTGAGAGTGGCAACAAAGTTTACTAATATTGCAAAAAGCTATTATGCAGATAAATGCCGTGATATTGATATTATTAAGCTTAACGGTTCAATTGAAATTGCGCCTATTTTAGGTCTTTCCGATGTTATTGTTGATATCGTTGAAACAGGCGCAACTCTTCTTGAAAACGGTCTTGAACCCAAGGAAACGATTGTTGATATAAGCGCAAGGCTTATTTCAAACAAGGCAAGCTATAAATTTAAATCTGAAATAATTGATAAACTTAAAGAGTCTTTAGATGTTATTGTGAGGGAAAAACAGTGATTAAAATATACAAGCGTAGCGAAATCTCAACAGAACAAATCCTCGAAAGAAGCGAGCAGACAATTGATGTTGAAGGTATTGTTACTGATATTATAAAAAATGTTCGCGAAAACGGGGACAAAGCACTTGTTGAATATAGCAAGAAATTCGATGGTGCAGTTGATGATATTCTTGAAGTAACAAAAGAAGAAATCGAAGATGCTTTAAATCAGGTTGATAGCGAACTTATTGAAATTTTAAAGCAGGCAAAAGAGAATATTACTGCTTTCCATTCAAGACAGGTTCGCAATTCCTTTGTTATTAACGATAACGCAGGGGTTATTATCGGTCAGAAGGTATTGCCCATTGAAAAGGTTGGTCTTTATGTTCCCGGTGGTACAGCCTCTTACCCCTCATCAGTTCTTATGAACTGCGTTCCTGCAAAAATTGCAGGTTGCTCTGAAATTGTTATGGTAACACCTGCAAAAGAGGACAAAATCAAGCCCGTAATTCTTGCGGCAGCAAGTATTGCAGGGGTGGACAGAATCTTTAAAATCGGCGGTGCTCAGGCGGTTGCGGCTCTTGCTTACGGTACTGAAAGCGTACCCAAGGTTGATAAAATTGTTGGTCCCGGTAACGCATTCGTTGCAGAAGCTAAAAAGCAGGTTTTCGGCACAGTTGATATTGATATGATTGCAGGACCAAGCGAGATTCTTGTTGTTGCTGATGGTACAAATAACCCCGCTCATATTGCGGCAGATTTACTTTCTCAGGCAGAGCACGATAAGATGGCAACTGCAGTTCTTATTACAGATTGCGAAGAATTCGCAAATAAAGTAAGCGAAGAACTTGAAAAGCAGATTCCTCAGCTTCCAAGAGCAGAAATTGCCCGTTGCTCAATTGATACAAACGGCAAAATTATTATTACCGATTCGCTTGTTGAAGCTATGGAAACCTCGAATATTTTAGCACCCGAGCACCTTGAAATTTGTGTAGACAATCCCTTTGAATATCTCGGCTATGTTAAAAATGCAGGCTCTGTATTCCTCGGCAAAAACTGTCCCGAAGCTCTCGGGGACTATTTTGCAGGTCCTAACCACACCTTGCCAACAAGCGGTACTGCAAGATTTTCAAGTCCTCTTTCAGTTGATGATTTTGTTAAGAAAACTCAGTTTTCGTATTTCAGCAGAGAAGCACTTAAAGATGTTGGAGATAAAGTGGTTCGCTTTGCTACTGAAGAAGGCCTTCACGCTCACGCTAAGAGTGTAAGTATAAGAACGGAGAATAAGTAATAAATGAGCAAATTCCTTGATGAAAGATACGATTCTCTTGCGGCTTATGTTCCCGGTGAACAACCCCAGGATAAGAAATATATAAAACTAAATACAAACGAGTCACCGTATCCGCCAAGTCCGGAAACACTTGAAATGGCAAATAAAGGCGAGGCAGAGCTTTTAAGACTTTACCCCGATCCAGACGGTAAAATTCTTACTAAAAAACTTGCAGACCTTTATGGTGTGGAAACAGAAAATGTTTTTCTTGCAAACGGTTCGGATGATATTCTGAACTTTGCATTTATGGCTTATTGTGCCAACGGTAGAAAGTCATATTTTGCAGATATAACCTACGGATTTTACAGCGTTTTCGCAAATCTTCACGGCTCTGATTATACAGAAATACCCTTGGAAGAGGATTTTTCAATTGATTATGAAAAATTCTGCGGTGTTGACGGCGGTGTATTTATTGCAAATCCCAATGCACCAACGGGACTTGCTTTAAGTCTCCCTGAAATTGAAAAGGTTATTAAGTCAAATCCTGACAACGTTGTTGTAATTGACGAGGCTTATGTTGATTTCGGAGCAGAAAGTGCGGTTGATCTTGTTAAGAAATACGATAACCTTTTGGTTGTGCAGACTTTTTCAAAATCACGTTCAATGGCAGGGGCGCGTTTAGGCTTTGCTATCGGTAGCGCGGAAATTATTAATGATTTGCATAAGCTCCGCTATTCCACTAATCCCTATAATATAAACCGCCTGACTCTTTCTTTAGGTGCGGCGGCAGTAGCTTCTCAGAGTTATTACACAGATAATTGTAAAAGAATCATTGAAACAAGAGATTACACAACAAAGGAACTTGAAAAACTCGGTTTTGAGGTTTTGCCCTCAAAAGCAAACTTTGTTTTTGCAAAATCCGAGAAAATTGATGGCGGAGAGCTATATTTAAAGCTTAAAGACAAAGGTGTTCTTGTTCGCCATTTTACAAAAGAGAGAATAAAAGATTTCAACCGTATTACTATCGGAACACAGGAAGAAATGCAGATTCTCATTGAAAAAATCAAAGAAATTATGGAGGCAGTTTAAATGCGTATAGCAGAAATTAAAAGAAAAACTGCAGAAACAGATATATATGTAAAGCTTAACCTTGACGGAACAGGTCAGTGCGATATTGATTCAGGCATCGGTTTTTTTGACCATATGCTTATACTTTTCGCGAAGCACTCAAGGTTTGATTTAACCGTTAAATGCAATGGTGATATCTGGGTTGACGGCCACCATACAACCGAAGATATCGGTATCGCACTCGGTCAGGCGTTTAAAGAGGCAATAGGAGATAAAAGAGGTATTCACCGCTACGGCAGTACAATTCTTCCTATGGACGAAGCACTCATTCTTTCTGCGGTTGATATTTCAGGGAGAGCATATCTTCAGTATAATGTAGATATTCCTGCTCCCATGGTAGGGGATTTTGATACAGAGCTTTTAAGAGAGTTTTTTGTGGCATTTGCATTTAACAGCGCAATTACTCTTCACTTAAAAAAGCTTGACGGTGTGAACAGTCACCACATTATTGAGGGTGCATTCAAATCCGTTGCCCGTACTCTCAAAAAGGCAGTTGCCATTGACGAAACAATGAAAAACGAGATACCATCTTCCAAAGGAGTTTTATAATGCTTGCAGTTATAGATTACGGAGTAGGGAATTTGTTTTCTTTACAATGTTCACTAAAAAAAATAGGCGCAGAAGCAGTTGTTACCGACGATGAAAACATTATAAGAGCTGCCGACAGAATAATTCTTCCGGGTGTTGGCGCATTCGGTGATGCGGTCAGAAAACTTCGCGAAAGTGGTTTGTTTGATGTTGTGATTGAAGAAGCACAAAAGGGAAAGCCACTTATGGGTATTTGCCTGGGTATGCAGATGCTTTTTGATAAAAGCTACGAATATGGCGAGTACGAGGGTTTAGGTCTGATTGAGGGTGAGATCGTACCTCTTAAAGGCGAAATTCCACAGAATTTAGATGTACCTCATATGGGGTGGAATGCACTGAAGTTATGTAACGGAAAAAGTGAAATATTCAAGTATATCAACGAGGGTGATTGTGTTTATTTTGTTCATTCGTTTTTTGGTGTCGGGTGTGATTCTTCACTTATTGCTACCGCTGAATACGGTATTCCCGTAACCGCAGCAGTTGGCAAAGGTAATATTTGGGGTTGCCAATTCCATCCTGAAAAGAGTGGCGATGTCGGTCTTAAAATACTTAAAGCATTTTGCGAAATATGAGGTAATATAATGAAAATTTTTCCCGCAATAGATTTATATGAGGGTAAGGCTGTCAGACTTTTAAAGGGCAATTATAATGATTTAACAGTTTATTCGGAGAACCCTATTGAAATTGCAAAGGATTTCGAAAGTCAGGGTGCAACCGAGCTTCACACGGTTGACCTTGAAGGCGCTCGTGACGGTGGAACACCCAATATTGATATAATAAAAGGCTTCGTTGAAAACACTTCCTTGAATGTTGAGGTGGGCGGTGGTATTCGTTCAATGGATACAGTCAAAGCCTATCTTGATGCAGGTGTAAGCCGTGTTATTTTAGGTACTGCCGCAGTAACTGACGAAGAGTTTCTTAAAAATGCAGTTGCCACCTATGGCGATAAAATCGCAGTTGGTGCAGATATTAAAGACGGCAAGGTTGCTATAAAAGGATGGGTTGAAAAATCCGAGTATAGCACCTTTGAGTTCTTTGAAAAACTCCAGAAAATCGGTGTTTCAACTGTTATTTGCACCGATATTTCAAAAGACGGCGCAATGCAGGGCACAAACAGAGAGCTTTATAAAGAGCTTTCCGAAAAATTCAGCGTGAATATAATTGCATCGGGCGGAGTTTCAACTCTTGATGATATAACCGCTCTTAACAAAATGAAGCTTTTCGGTGCAATTATCGGAAAAGCCTATTACACAGGTGCAATTAAAATAAGCGATGCATTGGAGGCAGTTAAATGATTACAAAAAGAATTATTCCCTGCCTTGATGTGAGAAACGGAACTGTTGTTAAAGGCACAAACTTTAAAGACCTTAACGAGATTTCTTCACCCGTTCAGTTGGCAGAATATTATAGCTCCCATGGTGCTGATGAACTTGTTTTCTATGATATAACCGCTTCTTCCGACGGACGTAAGCTCTTTACCGATATCCTTACTCAAACCGCATCAAAGGTTTTCATTCCTTTGACAGTGGGTGGCGGTATCAATACTCTCGATGATTTTGACAGAGTTCTTAAATGCGGTGCAGATAAGGTTAGCGTTAATTCGGGCGCTATAAGAAATCCTGATTTAATTCACGCGGCGGCAGAAAAATATGGCGACCAATGTGTTGTTCTTTCCGTTGATGTTAAAAGAGTTGACGGACAGTTCAAGGTTTTTGCAAAAGGCGGAAGAGAGAATACAGGTCTTGATGCTTTAGAGTGGATTAAGCGCGGTGTAAGTAACGGAGC
>CAZUZV010000048.1:0-8196 GCA_964624385.1 uncultured Eubacteriales bacterium
TCCGGTCTCCAAAACCGTCCTTGAGGGTTCGAGTCCTTCTGCCCCTGCCAAAAAAACGACAAGTTTCGAAAGAAACTTGTCGTTTTTTAATGATATGCGTTCCCTACAGTCACGGATGATATACGTTTTGCGTATGAAGGGAACGGATATTATATCGTGCTTGCGTAGCAAGTATATCATACGGCGAAATCCGTATATCATATCGCGTAGCGATATATCATTTATACGTATTGATTTATTAAGTATTAAAATTCTTTTGTCTTAATCGCCTTATGAAACTTCGGTTCTTTTTCACCTGAATTAACCATCTCTTTTGAAAGCAAGCTTCTCATTTGATGTAAAACCTTTGCATAGTTTTCGTCATTAACAAGGTTGTTTTTCTCGCAAGGGTCGTTTTTTAGGTCATAAAGGAAATCATCAAAATAATGAATTGCCTTTGATTTATGCCAACCTGACCCAATTGCCTTTGCGGAATATTTCCAATCCTTTGTTCTGACACATCTGCCGATATGGGATTCACTAATTTGAACAAAAACACAATCTCTTTCGGGCGCTTCATTCTCATTAATCGGAAGAACATTACCCGAATAGCTTTCGGGAACAGGTATTTCTGCAAGCTTCAGAATTGTTGGGGGTAAATCAATAAGGCTGACTAAGGCATCTTTGTTATCTGTTTTCTTTATTGCACCACCGCCGAAAACAAGGGGAGTGTGTATGCTTGCTTCGTGGCAACTCCGTTTATATTCAAAATTACGGGTTTTAAAATGGCAACCGTGGTCACTTGTGTAAATAATTACGGTGTTTTCATAAATGCCCTTTTCTTTTAATGCATCAATGAGCTTGCCGACATTTTCATCGAGTCTGTTTATTGCGGCAATGTAGTCGGGATATTCCGCTTTATAATCGCCCTTAAGAAATGTTAAATCCTCGGGAATGGGGTAGTCCCGATAATTCTCCACCGTGTCAGTTGGACCCTCAAAATGACCTCTGTCATTTTGGTGATGGGGTTCAAGCTGGGAAATAAACATAAAGAACGGTTTTTCACCGTTATGGTTATTTACATATTCAATGGCAAAATCATTTATGCAGTCTGCTCTGTAGCCTGTGAAATCAATTTTGTTGCCATCTTCATCGAAAACATAACCGTCATAGCCGTGAGAGGTGAATTCAAGCACATCCGCCGCTCTCCAATAGTTATAACCGCCTTGCTTTTCTTTCGGTACAGCGGTTTTTTCACAATGCAAGCCAAAGCCCTTTACTCTGTCGGAAGCAAGGTGCCATTTGCCGATATAAGCGGTATCATAACCGCTTTCATTGAAATAATCCGCCATTGTTTTTGTGTTTTCGGGCAGGGGAATACCATTCCAGAAGCAACCGTTTTCAGTGGCATATTGACCCGTTTGCAAGCAAGCGCGGGCAGGTCCGCAAACAGGCTGACAGGTGAAAGAGTTTTCAAAAATAGTTCCTTCTTCACCCAATTCCCATACGTTCGGCATAAGCTCGCTATTCAGCGTGTCCCAACGCTGTTGGTCAGAAAAATAAAAAATAATATTCGGTTTCATAAAATCACCTAAAAAATTTACTGCTTTCATTATAAAATGGAAGCAGTAAAAAGGCAAGGGTTTTATATTGTTTGAAACACACAATAATACTTGTTTGTTTCAGTGTCATATAAAAATATAATCCTATTGGAAGGAATATCATTTTCAGAATCTGTGACGATTTGATTGTTCTGTTCATCATATATGCAGATATAGCATTTATGTTTTTTATAATCATTACCCCAGATTTCTTCGTAATAGTCAAAATATTCGAGTTTATCTATATGTTCAGATGTCAACTCACTCCATTTTCCGTTTTCTGCCTCTTGAATAATAATTTTTTCTTCTCTATTGCTTAATCTGAATACATAATAGTCATATATATCAATCCAATACCAATGATAAAAACGGTAAGCAGGTTTTGTTGGAGTGTAAACAATATTCAGTTCTGATATGTATGGATTGAGAGTTCCCAAATAACACCTGAATGCAGTTGCTTCTATTATAATTAGAATGACAATAATAATTATGAGCTTTTTGTTAGCCGGTCTGATTTTGAATCGTTTAGTTGTATTCATAAAGATTACCTCTTATTACCAATCATCATCCTCTTCGTATTCATCATAATCTTTCTCATCGAAGTACTCATAATATTCATTTTCAAACTCATCGAAATTAAAATCAGGATTTTTTTTTACAAATTCATCTACTGCTTCTTTACCTTTTTTCCAAACATAATTTTTTTCAAAAATACTTGTTTTAACAAGGTTTTCTTCTGTGCAGGCAGGTGTCGAATAAATCCCTGCATCATAAATGTCATAAGCGTTGTAGTGAATTTCAGAAATAACATCATAATTCTCTTCAAGTGGCTTTTCTTCCGAAAGCTTAACGAGAACAGGTAGACCGCTTACGCCTAAAGAACCGATTTGCTCAACATCAATATTGATTTTACCTGCTTTATAGGCATCGTAGTTGTAGTTTGCAATAACTGTATTGATATCAATAACAGAAACGCTAATCATTGTAATTGTGCAAACGAGAATAATTGCTTTTATGTATTTAAGCTTTGTGAAAATAAGTCTTAAAAGAATGATTATAAAAATTACCGCCAACATAAGCATAAATACGCTGGTTAAAACTCTTAACCTTGTAAGACCGTAAAGTGAAATATATTTCATCATTTTCACAAATGCAGTTGAAATATAGAAAACCGTGAAAATGCAAAGGAAGATAAGAAGACCTTTAGTTGAAGCAGGGATTTTCTTGCTTTCGGTTTTCTTAACAAGAGTAGCGCATAAGAAAAGAATAACAAAGTTAATGAATGCAATAACACCCATCTGGAAAAATCCGCTTCTTGCAAATTCTGCCGCGCTGTAGTTTTCGGGAAGAAGAAATGCAAATGCTTTTGTTATGTAAGCAAGCTGAGAAACAAGATAAGCTAAATAAACAACTGCGGTAGCACTCAGAATTGTGTTAAGAATTACTTTTGAAACCTTGTCGGGAATTTCTTTAACATTCTTTTCTGCCAAATCCTTTTTCTTCATTGAGAAAAGGAATGCAAAAATAAAAGGTGTGATTATAACTGTTACAATGATTGCACCGATTAAAATGAAAGCGTCTTCAAATAAATTTGAAATCAGATTTCCGAATGCAAGGTCAGATGTTGAAAGCAGGGGGAGTATAATGCAAAGAATCGGGAATGAAATTCCGAGACCTATTAAAAGATATAAAGCGTTTTTAGATTTTCCGCCCTTTGCAGATTCTTTTGCGCTTCTGAATGGTAGAGAGAAGTTATCAATAACACCATTAAACGTCTTTTGGACAGTATTCAAAATGAAATTGTATGTTCCGCTTTGTGCAGTTGTGTTTGCGGAAAGTGTAACAAACAAAGTTGAACAAAGAAAAACAAGATATAAGAATGTTAAGAATTTAATAAGACCGTCACTTGTTATCGAATAACTTGCTGAAAGTACTAAAGTGCTAATAAGAAGCAAAACGGAAAATATTTTATCTTTACATTCTTTAGATGCAAGGTAAATAAAGCTTGTTAAAATAATAGTATAAGCACCAATAGTAAAACCGAAATTGAAACCGTCAAAAAGGCCCAATCTTACGGTAATAAATATTGAAATTACAGTAAATATAAGAGCTGTAAAATCAGTTTTCAAAATGGGGTATGATTTTTTAATCATATATTTTCCTCCTGAGATGATTGATTTTTGTATGGATTTTGTTTTACTTAATATAACCGTAGAACCGAAGTTCAGCATGATTATCATAGGTTAAGTCGTAGCCAATAACCCAATCTTCCCAAAAGTTAAATGCATGCATTTTTGATACGGCGTAATCATCACCGCTTAATCCGTATTTTTTAACAGAATATTTTTCTTCGGGAGCAGTTAAAAACTCAGTTACAAAATCAGTTGTTATTGGTTTACCAGAAATTGAATTAGCAATCTCTGTAAATAATTCAACATCAAAATTATTATCATCACTTATATCTGAAATTATATAAGATATAGAAAAAAGTGCCATTACCTTTTTGTGTCTCGGTAGCGTTGGTTGAAAATTCAACATCAATGCTAGCCTTATCGTTTACTATGATATAGTATTTATTCAATAATTGGGATTCATCAGTTACCCAAAACTTGTTTTCTAAATTATGTTTATCTGTAATTGATTCAATTTCACTATAGCACGCGTTGAATTTTTCTGTTAATGTAGCAAAATCATAAGTTGGAATACAAAACTGTATAAACAAAAATATAGCAACCACGATAAAGATGGCAATTATTTTTTTCATAGTTAATCCTCGTCACCCTCGATATATTCAAGTATATCTCCGGGTTGACAGTCAAGCTCACGGCAAATGGCAGAAAGGGTGGAGAATCGCACCGCTTTTGCTTTGCCTGTTTTTAGTATGGAAAGGTTGGCTTGGGTTAAGCCGATTTTGCTTGCAAGCTCGCCTGAGCTCATTTTTCTCTTTGCAAGCATAACATCTAAATTTACAATTATTGCCATTATTTACACCGTCAAATCGTTTTCGTTTTTAATATTTGTTCCGTATTCAAATGCGCTTTTGATAATTCTGAGAATTAACCACATAAAGCCTGCCGCCGCAGGAATGGGTAAACCTGCAAGGAAGAAAAAGCATAATGGTATTGAAAGGGGAACAACAGATAAACAAGTGTATGAAAGGATTTTCAGGTATTTAACTGTTTTTTCGGTGAAAATCTCACCGCGTTCAAGGTTTTTTAGAAATTTAAATGTATAAATCAAAGTGATTGCTGCAGAGGGTGAACAAGCATAGAAAACTGCAGTTAAAACATTAGCAACGCCTTCTCTGTTTTCTGTTTGCTCGCAGTACCAATTGAATATTAATGGACCTGTAAATAAAAAGAATGCAAAGAATGCAGCTAAAAGTATCACTATAATTTTTGTTGTTTTCAAGGATTTTTGGAATTGTTTCAAAATAAATCATCTCCTTGGGGGGGAATATAGCACACAATTTATCGAAAAACAATAAAAAATTATCGTTTGTAATAAAATTGTAACTATTTAAACTTTTTGAAAATTGACACACAAATTACACACAGCTATAATAAAATCATAACAGAGGTGAGGTAAATGTATAAAATTCTTGTTGCTGATGATGAAATAAAAATAAGAGAAACAATTTTTGATTATATGACTGCAAAAGGTCTTTCTGTTTCTCTTGCGAAAGATGGCGAAGATGCTGTAAATAAAGCAGAAGCAGAGGAATTTGATTTAATAATTCTTGATGTTATGATGCCTAAAAAAGATGGACTTGAAGCCTGTAAAGAAATAAGAAAATATTCACAAACACCAATTTTATTTCTTTCGGCTTTAGGTGAGGAAACCGACTTTTTAAAAGGATTTTCCTGTGGTGGTGATGACTACATAGTTAAGCCATTTCCTCTTTCAGTTTTATATCAGAAATGCCTTGCAATGATTTCACTCTCAAAAGGAGCAGATAAAAACCATTTGATAAAAGTATCGGGTATAACATTGGATGTTTTGAAGCATAAAGCTTTTGATGGTGAAAAAGAAATTGTTCTTTCGGGAAAGGATTTTGAGCTTTTAAGATACCTTATGGAAAATAAAAATATTGTTATAAGCCGTGAAAAGATTTTATCAAGAGTGTGGGGCTGGAACTATGATGGCGATGTCAGAGTTGTAGATACGCGAATAAAACGAATAAGAAAAGCCCTGGGTGAAAAATCAAAAGCAATTAAAACCGTTGTGAATGTGGGGTATTGCTATGAAGAAAAAAATTGATAAAGATAAAAGAAAAATTTTAAAATATGCAACGCTTTCGGTTATTGCAATGTATATTTCATCTTTGTTTATGTTGTTTTTTGGTATATACCACCAAGAAGCACAACTTTTTTACAGAGAAGTCGGTCAAATAACAAATTTTTCGGAATTTGATAATGATGAATACTATCGAGGTCAGAATGCAACAACCGAAAACTTTATTCCCGAATATTTTTATGATAGCTATCAATATTACAGTGCCATTGCTTTATATGATGAAGAAGGCGCACTTGTTCACACAAACGGAACAATTATATCTTTTTTAGAAAATCATAAATGGCGATATTGCTATCTGGATGAATTTATGTCAGAAGAGGATTATAAAAATATTCTTGATTTAAATGATAAAGGTTCTGTTTCTTGTGAAAGCTTTAAATATTATGAAAATGATAATAATGAAATTGTTCCTGTTGAAATCCTGCTTCGTGCAAGTAAAAACAAAAAATCACTTTGGAATAATCAGAAAACACAAGAAGAAACAGAGTTAAAATTAGAGTTTTCGGAGAATGCAGAAGCAAAATATGTTGTTTCGGATGCTCCAATTTATCTGAGAATGCAAGAGATTGATAGCTTCAATAATTCTGCCGACAGATTTTTGTACAGAAAATTAATTGAACAAGTGAAAAGCGAAAAAGACAAAGAATACGGCTATAATAATTTTAAAAATAATGATGTTGATGCACTTACTTCTGGTGGCGGTTCGGTTGGCGGTTACGACGCTTGTTACGATATTAGTTTCAAATTACAAGATAAGCCGTATTTTGCAGTCATAAGAGTTGAATTTAATCCTGTAATCAAAATTTTAACAGATGGCTTGTTTTACACTATGGCAGCGTTCTTTACAATATCCAGCTTGATTGTTTTCTTTGTAATACGCCATTATATATCAGTTTATTATGATAAAAAGAAGAGATTAGAGGACGCAAAAAACACTTTAACATCTGCAACTGCTCACGAGTTGAAAACACCGATTTCAATCATTCAGAATCAATGCGAATGTATAAAGGAAAATATCGCACCCGAAAAGAATGAAAAATATATTCAGTCAATTTATAATGAATCTCAAAGAATGAATAAAATTGTTTGCGATTTTCTTCAATATAACCGACTCGTTCAAGCGGACGAATTGGAACTGAAAGAAACGGATTTAACGTTGCTTATAAAAGAAGAAGTTGCAAAATATGAAGAACTGTTTATACAAAATCAAAAAGAAGTAAAGTTGGATTTGTACGATAATGCACTTGTAAAAATTAATTCCGAAATGATAGCTCTTGTTATTAATAATTTCTTTTCAAATGCAGTTAAACATTCCGATTCAGGCGGTGAGATAGTAATTAAACTTGAAAGAGTTCAAGAAAACAAGTTATTAAAGTTTTCTGTTTATAATTCCGGCTCCGAAATTGAAGAAGATTTACAAGGTGATGTTTGGGGTGCTTTATATAAAGCAGATAAATCACGAACCGAAAGGGGAACCTCCGGTGGAATGGGACTTGCAATTGCTTCTCGTATTTTAGAACTCCACAAATTTTCTTATGGTTGTAAAAATGTTAAAAACGGTGTTGAATTTTGGTTTTTCATTTGAGTTTGATAAATAATTAACTTGACATTACTCTCATAATAAACTATTATAATAGAGAACAAATTTGCCTCCCTGACGAAGGGAGGGGGACGGCACCGAAGCAAAGCGGAGGTGTGGTGGAGGGTTCTGGCGTCAGCGTATAATATAATGCGCTTCAGCGCTTACCCTGATTGTTGTGAAATTTTGAGAAGGAAGTGTTTTGATGAATCCTCAGTACGAAGCATTGTTTACTCCTTGGAAAATAGGCAATGTTGAAATCAAAAACCGTATCGTTATGTGCCCTATGGGTGGTACATCTCTTTTCGGTTGGTTTGAGCTCGGCGGTTGCCATTTTGATAAGGAAGCGGCTAAGCTTTTCTTAGAAAGAGCTAATAACAATGTTGGTCTTATTATTCCCGGTATTGCTCCCTTGCGTGATACCTTCTGGGGCAAATGGCTTTGGCAGAATCCGAAGATGTTTGAAGACCTTAAAGAGTTTATGGATGAAATCCATAAAACAGGTGCAAAATTATTTATTCAAATTACAGCGGGGATGGGACGTTCCTGGGCCATTACAACACCACTTGTACCATTACATAACTTACCTGTTATCAAAACACTCATCAAACCAATTATTGATATTCCTTATGAAAGTGCCAGTCCAAGCGAATTGCCTTCTCGCTGGGCAGAAAACATGACGACCCGCGCACTTACTCAAAAAGAGATTCATGAAATTGTGGATGCTTTTGCCAAAACAGC
>CAZUZV010000048.1:8206-14722 GCA_964624385.1 uncultured Eubacteriales bacterium
TCCATAAAACAGGTGCAAAATTATTTATTCAGCTTACAGCAGGTATGGGTCGTTCATGGGCTATTACAGAGCTTATTGCACCCTTGCATAAAAATAAATTCACTCGTGCGCTTATTAAGCCTGTCATTGATACATCTCACGAGTTGGCATCTCCCAGCCCTCAGAAATCCCGTTGGGCTCACGATATTGAGTGTCCCGAAATGACAGTTGAGCAGATTCACGAAATCATCGAAGCATTTGCAAAGACTGCAAAGCTTTGCCGTGATGCAGGTGTTGACGGTGTTGAAGTTCACGCTGTTCACGAAGGTTATCTTCTTGACCAGTTTGCTATTGAATATTTCAATAAGCGTACTGATGAATACGGCGGAAGCTTTGAAAACAGATACCGCTTTGCAGTTGATGTAGTTAAAGCTATTAAAGCAGCTTGCGGTGAAGATTTCCCCGTATCTCTTCGTTATTCCGTTGAATCAAAAATGAAAGACTTCTGCTACGGCGCAATGCCCGGCGAAGATTATACAGAAGTTGGTCGTGCAATGCCCGAATCCGAAAAGGCTGCAAAATACCTTCAGGATGCAGGTTATGATATGCTTAATGCCGATAACGGTACATATGACTCATGGTATTGGGCACATCCGCCTATGTATATGCCTCAGAACTGTAACCTTGACGACGTTGCTCACATCAAACAGTTTGTTGATATTCCCGTTGTTTGCGCAGGCAGAATGGAGCCCGATGTTGGTGCTAAAGCAGTTGCAGACGGCAAAATTGACGGCGTTGGTGTTGCTCGTCAGTTCCTTGTTGACCCCGAATGGATTACAAAGCTTATTGAAGACAGAGTAGAGGAAATTAAACCCTGTATCTGCTGTCATGCAGGTTGCTTCAACTTCTCATCCTCAAAGGGTCACGCTAATACTCAGGACCTTTTCGATACTATGGGTCTTTCTCGTTGTGCTCTTAACCCCAAAACAATGCAGTCCAAGAAATACAAAATTGAACCCGCTAAGAAGAGCAAGAAAATTGCTATCATCGGTGGCGGTATCGGTGGTATGGAAGCTGCTATTGTTTGCGCAAAGCGCGGTCATAAGGTTGACCTTTATGAGAAAACAGACAAACTCGGCGGTGTGTTTATTGCCGCTGCTGCTCCTTCTTATAAAGAAAAAGACCGTGACCTTATCGCATGGTACAACCGCGAGGTTCAGAAATATGATGCAATTACAATTCATATGAACACAGAGGTTAAAGATATTGCAACTCTCGGCGCCGATGAAGTTATTGTTGCAACAGGTTCCGTTGCTAATAAGATTCCCGTTAAGGGCGCAGATAAAGCAATTGAAGCAGTTGACTTCCTTCTCGGTAACAAAGAAGTTGGTCAGAATGTTACAGTTGTTGGTGGCGGTCTCACAGGTTGTGAAATTGCTTATGAGCTTTATCTTCAGGGCAAGAACCCCACAATTGTTGAAATGCAGGATGACCTTATCACCACTCCCGGTGTTGCTCTTGCTAACACAAGCTATCTTCGTGACTTCTTCAAGACAAACAAAGTTCCTGTATATCTTGAAACTAAAACAACTGAAATCACAGATTCAAGCGTAACAGTTATGACAAAAGACGGCAAAACAGAAACAATTCCTGCTGACAGCGTAATTCTTTCTGTTGGTTACAAGCCCGCTCCCATTGCTGAAAAGAGTAAGCACGTTCACATTATCGGTGACGCTCTTAAAGTCGGCAACCTTCGTACAGTTATCTGGAAGGCTTGGGACGTTGCAATGAAACTGTAATAAAATTATCCGCCTAGGTTTACTTAGGCGGATTTTTTAAAAAGGGTTTTATATTATGAAAATCTATTTTGAAAACAAATCCAAGGATTTGGGTGCGGAAATTATCTTTAAAGATAAAAGTGTTTTTAATATTTTGCCCAATTCACAAAAAGAAATAGAAATAAGTGAAGATAGTACCACGTTTTCCGTAAAATATGTCCGAGATTTCACATTTGGTTATCAATTTATTCCGAAAGTTGACGGTAAATTAACCGACCAGCTTGCAGATAAATTGGCAGAAAAAGCTGTTAAATCAATAGGTAATGCCATTGTTCAAGTTGTGAATACATATAAAGTCAGTAGTTTGAATGATGGTTCGGTAATTGAGGTTAACGACAGAGCCCATTATCTTTCAGCTGAGGGTATAGACGCTTTCTTTAACTGCTTTCCTGCTCTTTATTATTTCGGTCAGGCTGAGTGCGAAAATGCAGAAGTTGAGGTAGTATCATCCGTTTCGATGAACAGACCAGCTTTCATTAGCCTTTATAAATTGATTTACAGAACAATAAATCTTCACGGCTTGTTCTTTAATATAGTTAAGTATAAGGTGCAGATTAACAGACAAAGAAAAATTTCAAGCACAAATTATCTTACAATGAAATTCAAAAAACTTTACGCTTTACCATTAAGCGAAAGAGAATATCAGTTTAAACCCTTAACGGTTTTAACCGATAAGTTCTTGAATTTTATAAAAGGAAAACTTCCTAAACGAATTTATAATAAACTCGTCAGGAAGTTTAAAAGATACTTTAATATTAAGTGATATCCGCTATAACGGGGTAGTGGTCCGATGGAAGCTTTCCGCTGATTTTATCGGTTGCAGTTTTAACAACTGCGACCGATTTTATATTTTTTACAAATATAAAATCAATCATTTTTGAACCATTACCGTACCAATGAAAGCTATCAATATCATCTTTTTCTTTTGCAATTGTTCTTGCATCCTCAAAACCATTTGAAAGCATTAGCTTATAAACATCTGAATCCGGTGTAACGTTAAAGTCACCTGTTATAATAATTGGAATATCTTTGAAATTCTCTGCTTTCTCTAAAATTAATTTAGTACCCTCAATTTGAGCAGTTTCTCCGATATGGTCAAGATGTGTATTGAAAACTGTATAAACCTTGCCGCTTTCTTTTTCTTTTAATACAGCATAAGAGCAAGTTCTGTTTTCTGCACCGTCCCATCCTAAACTCGCTTTTTCGGGAGTTTCCGAAAGCCAGAAATCCTCTTTTTCAAGTAGTTCGTATTTATGCTTGTTATAAAAAACAGGGGAGAATTCACCCTTTTTATTACCGTCGTCCTTTCCAACACCAACAAAATAATATGTATCTTTGAATTGGTTAATCAGATAGCGCATCCAAGCATAATGCACCTCCTGAAGACCAAAGGTATCAGGGGCATATTTTTTTATGATATCTCGTACAAGCTTCTGACGGAATACCCAATGATTTTCGCCCCTGCCTGCACAAAGAATGTTAAATGTCATTGATTTCATTTTGTCACCTCAAATTTCTTTAAATATTATAAGATATAGTTCGTGAAATTACAACAAATTTAAGTTATTTATTGTTGTGTTTTACATTATAATATGTTATATTTAAAGAAATTTGAGGAAATAATCTTGGAGTTGATATTGTGGATTACAGAAAAGATTTGGTGGAAAATATTCTTCCCTTCTGGCTCGAAAATGCCATTGACTATGAAAACGGTGGTATTTATACCTGCCTTGACCGTGAAGGTAATATCTACGGAACTGATAAAAGCGTTTGGTTCCAGGGCAGAGCCTTGTGGGTTTTCAGCAAGGCATATAACCTTATAGATAAAAATGAAGAATATCTCAAAGCAGCAAAGAATATATATTCATTCTTGCCAAAATGTACCGATACAGACGGAAGAATGTATTTTACGGTTACTGCAGATGGCAGAGAGCTTCAGAAAAGAAGATATTATTTCTCCGAAACCTTTGCTGCAATCGGTTGCGCAGAATTATATAAAGCAACAGGGGACAAAGCAGTTCTTAAAAGTGCAGAAATGTATTTTAATGTGGCTTATGAATGCTTCACAGGTGTTCGCAAAAATCAGCCTAAAATCAACCCTGCAAATATTGATTCAAAAGCCCTTTCTCCCGTTATGATTATGCTTTCTACTGCTCAGGTTCTCAGAAGCATTGATGGTCTTTGGGACAAGTATAATCCTCTTTGCAAGGAATGTCTTGATGAAATTCTCCACGGTGGTTATCTCACCGAAAGAGCACTTCTCGAAAGCGTAACAAAAGCAGGGGAGTTTATTGACAGTCCCAACGGCAGAATTGTGAACCCCGGTCACTCTCTTGAGGCTGCTTGGTTTATTATGGCTGAGGGTCTTGTAACGGGTAATGAAGAAGCAGTTAATGTTGCAAAGCATATTATTGACATTACTTTACCCTTGGGTATTGACAAAAAGAATGGCGGTATTATTGCATTTACAGACCTTGAGGGCAAACCTCCCGTTCAGCTTGAATGGGATATGAAGCTCTGGTGGCCTCAGTGCGAAGCTATGATTGCTCTTCGCCTTGCATATTTGCAGTTTAAAGACGAAAAATACAATGATTTATATAACGAAATCAAAGAGTATTGCGAAAAGTATTTCTGTGATGACGAATGTGGCGAATGGTACGGCTACCTTCATTATGACAATACTGTTTCAACCACTCTTAAAGGTAATATTTTCAAAGGTCCGTTCCACATTCCGCGCCTTTATATGATTATGGCATCAATGGATGAAACAAATGGTATCACCGAATATTTGAAATAAGGTTTTCTTATGGAATTTAAAGTGTATAATAAACTCTGTTTTTATAATAGCTTTTCTGAATTTGAAAAAGAGTGTTTTCATCGCTTGACCAATTACCATTGGGAAAGTGACCCCCCATACAGACCCAATACATATTATAAATTGGGTGTTGTAGGTGAAGATTTGGTTGCATCTCTTCAATGCTATGAAGAAAATCCAAGGTCAGTTTTTACGGAGCGCGATGACCCGATTTACAGGGACAGCTGTCTTGAATTTTTTGTTGCACCTGTTGAGGACAGAGAAGAATATATAAATGTTGAAATGAACTCAAAAGGAGCTTTTCTTTGCGAATTCGGTAAAGGAAAGTACGACAGAGTCTTTGTAAGCTCTTTAACGGCGAGTTCTCCGATTGTTGAAACCTTTAAGGGCGAAGATATGAACGGAGCTTTCTGGGGCGTTAAAGTGATATTAACAAAAGATTTTCTTTCAGAACTTTATAAAATAGAAAAGAATGAAATTGATTTTTCAACTGTAAAAGCCAATTTCTATAAATGCGGTGATGATTGCGAAATTCAGCATTATATTGCTTATTCTCCCGTAACAACATTACCACCGGGTTTTCATAATCCCGAATGTTTTGCGATTTTTAAAAAATGAGGTAAATATACTATGAGTATTACAAATGAAACAAATTTAATTGAAATAATTAAAGCTTTCCCTGAATTTGGTAAATATATTGGTTATAAACCTGTGTCCGAGGGGCATATAAATGATACATATATAGTTGAATATGAAATGGAAGACGGTTCTGTTTCACGTTATCTTTTGCAGAGAATTAATGTGAATGTTTTCAAAAAGCCCGTTGAGCTTATGGAGAATGTTTGCGGCGTCACTTCTTTCTTGAGAGAAAAAATTAAAGCAAACGGCGGAGATTCCACAAGGGAAACCTTGACTGTTTACTCTGCAAAAGACGGCAAAAACTATTATATGGCAGAAGACGGTGGTTGCTGGCGAGTTTATAATTTTGTTGATAACACTTTCACAATCAATGAAATTACATCTTCCGATGATTTCAGAAATGCGGCACTCGCTTTCGGTAATTTCCAGAATCTTCTTGCAGATTACCCCATTGATACTCTTCACGAAACCATCCCAAATTTCCATAATACACCGTCGCGATTTAATGATTTGAAAATTGCGGTGGAGAAGAACGCATCAGGCAGAAAAGACAATGCTGTTCCTGAAATAGAATTTGCATTCGCAAGAGAAAAGGATTGTTCGGTAATTACTGATTTACTCGGTACTGATAAAATTCCTTTGAGAGTTACTCATAACGATACTAAGCTCAATAACGTTCTTTTTGATAAGGAAACTCAAAAAGGTCTTTGCGTGGTTGACCTTGATACAGTTATGCCCGGTTCGGCTCTTTACGATTTCGGTGACAGTATCCGTTTCGGTGCAAATACCGCAGCAGAAGATGAAAAGGATTTGAGTAAGGTAACTTTGAGTCTTGATTATTTTAAAGCGTATGTAGATGGTTATCTTGAAGCGGCAGGGGAAAGTCTTACAGAGGAAGAAATTGATTTGTTGCCTTTTTCTGCAAAACTTTTAACGTTCGAATGCGGTATGAGATTCTTGGGAGACTATATTAACGGAGATGTTTATTTCAAAATTGAATATCCCGAACATAACCTTATCAGAGCAAGAACGCAGTTTAAACTTGTTGAAGATATTGAGGCAAAGTTTGACGAAATGAAGGCAATTGTCGACGAAATAAAAAATTCAAAAAAATAAAAAAATCTTTATAAAAAGTGTTGACAAATGCGTTTAAATAGTGTATATTATCTAACGTTGCGAGTGAGCAACGGCATGGGAGCATAGCTCAGCTGGGAGAGCATCTGCCTTACAAGCAGAGGGTCATAG
>CAZUZV010000049.1:0-14610 GCA_964624385.1 uncultured Eubacteriales bacterium
AGGTAACGTATGTTGACAAATCCGCAAAGAAAGGTAAGAAATATACCTACAAGGTTAAAGCATATTACAGCAAAACCTATAGCGCATACTCGAATACCAAGACGATAAAAGATAAATATTAATAATTAAAATTCGGACAGTTACAAATTTCAAGCAATTTGTAACTGTCCGATAAATTTTTTGTGAAAAGACATTAGTATATCAATAAGTAAAGGTTAAAGAAAACAAGTTGCGTTCATTTCTACCTTTCTTCGAAGAAAGGGGGACCGTCTTTTTAAAATTTATTAGTAGAATTTGCACCAAGCGAGCCTATTGAAAAGTAACTGAATAAAGTTCGGCGGAACGGTGGAAAGTTCTCGACGCGACAAAGGAGCGTCGTTGAATCGTCAGCTTCAATTGTAACCAAACTAACTGTATGGGGTTTTTATTGTCTGCATTATATTTTATTTGTTTTCATTAAATAAATTGCGTTTTATTGGAGATTTTGGCATTTTTATCTTGCGCTTTGCATTTTTTTTACTTTCCCTTGCCACTTAACATAATATTTGCTATATTTAACTTATAATCCTTTGGTGGTGATGATGTGTATTCTTTAGGTATTGATATCGGCGGAACGAAGTGCGCCGTTATATTGGGTAAAGGCGAACTTCAAGATAGTACTGAAAGCTTTATAATCGATAAAATCAAATTCCCCACGGATGTTAAACGTGGTTGGAAAGTTATTTTAGAAGAAATTCTTCAAAAAGGTGATGAAATACTTTCAAGAAACGATATAAAAAACACCGATTTAGTCGGTGTCGGTATCAGTTGCGGCGGACCTCTCAACAGTAAAAAAGGTACAATAAATTGCCCGCCCAATCTTCCCGATTGGGACAATGTTCCCATTGTGAAAATTGTCAGTGAGCATTTCAGAGTGAAATGTGTTCTTCATAACGATGCCAATGCCTGTGCCGTTGCAGAATGGCGGTTCGGTGCAGGTAAGGGTTACAATAATGTGGTTTTTCTGACATTCGGCACGGGTATGGGCGCAGGTCTTATTCTCGATGGCAAGCTGTATTGCGGAACAAATGACGGTGCGGGCGAGATTGGGCATATTCGTTTAGCAGAAGATGGTCCCGTAGGTTACGGTAAAGCCGGTTCTTTTGAAGGCTTCTGTTCAGGAGGAGGAATTAAAAAGCTCGCAGAAATTACCGCCTGTAAATATCTTGCAGAAAATAAGACAAGCTCCCTTTTTAAAACTGAGAAAGATATAGAAAAGCTTGATGCAAAAGTAGTTGCCGAGGCTATGTATCAGGGTGACGAATTTGCAAAAGAGGTTTACACAAAATGCGCAGAGTATCTCGGCAGAGGGCTTTCGGTTATTATTGATATTTTGAACCCCGAAGCAGTTGTTATCGGCAGTATTTATGAGCGAAACGAAGAATTTTTTCTGCCGATAGTAAAAGATGTAATAAAAAAAGAGACCCTTTCTTTTAACGCGGAGGTTTGTAAAATACTGCCTGCTGAATTAGGGGATGGTATAGGTGACTTTGCCGCTTTGGGAGTTTTGTTTTAAAGGTTGTGAAAATATGAAAAATAATGTTGAAAAAATATATCTTGATTTGTTTATAAGATACCCGAAGCTTGCTTCTTCAAAAGACAGTGTTCAGAATGCTTTTGAATTTATAAAGAATACGTACATAAACCAAGGCAAGCTTCTCGTTTGCGGTAACGGTGGAAGTGCCGCCGACAGTTCTCATATTGTAGGGGAGCTTATGAAAGGCTTTTTGCTCCAAAGAGAGCTTCCTGAAAGCGAAAAAGAAAAGTTTCAAAATAAGGAAATTGCAAAGGGTCTTCAAGGTGCTCTTCCTGCAATTTCTCTTGTGGGAGAAAGTGCATTAATGACCGCTTTTTGCAACGATTGTTCGCCCGATTTGGTTTTTGCACAGCAGGTTTACGGATTGATGAGTGAAAATGATACTCTTCTCTGCCTTTCAACCTCGGGTAACTCAAAAAATGTTGTTGCCGCCGCAGAAACCGCAAAGGTTAAAGGTGGAAAAGTTATTTCAATAGTTGGTCAAAAGGGCGGTAAGCTCTCTGAAATATCAGATGTTACAATAGCTCTTCCCTCAGATATAACCCACGAAATTCAGGAATATACCTTACCTGTTTATCACGCGCTTTGCGCTATGTTAGAGGAAGAATTTTTCGGAGAATAAAGAATGACCGAGTTGCTTTTTGTAGGAAAAGTAACTCGGTCATAATATTTAATTTTTATTTCTTTTCTTTGGTGACATCATCAAATACCCCATAAGCATAATAATAGCAAAAATAATGAGGTAGAAAAGAACGGGACAGGAGAATTCACCGTTTGCTTTGCTTTCAATATAATAAACATAGCCGTGGGAATAAAGTGTGGCGAAAACCATAAATATTGAACCCACAAGACCCAATCCCGGCAAAACAAATCTTTTAAGAACAGGTAAGTCCTTCTGCTTCCTCATAAACTGAATGAAAATCGGAATGTAGAAAGCGTAAATTGTAACAATGGGAAGCTCGGAAGAATCAAAATTAAAATACCCGAACCAACCGTTAGGGGTAAGATTTGCGCCATAGAAAAATACAAGCCAGAACGCAACGATAAAAAGACCTATAACCGAGGAGTTTGAGGGCATCTGAGTCTGAGGGTCAACTTGTTTAAGCACTTCGGGTTTTGGACCGTAACCGCGCACGGCTAAAGAATACATGCCCCTTGTGCAACCCATAAGAAGACCGTTGAGTGTGCCAAGGCAAGAAACCGAAACGAATAAATTCAGAATATTACCGAAAACGTTACCGAACACGCTTATAAAGGCACTTGTTGCGCCGTCGTGACGAAGGGTGTCAACACTCGCTCCTCCTGCAACGCCAATATAGTAGAAAACATAAACTACAATAATTATGATGCTGCCGCTTATAAGTGCAATGGGAAGATTTCGTTTTGCATTTTTCAGTTCCGCATTAATTGATGTTGCAATAATCCAGCCTTCATAAGCAAATGCCGCTGCAACAACCGCTCCGAAAAGGGTTGTAAAGTTATTAGTTCCTGTAGCAAAATTTGTACTTAGGATTGTTGTTGGCTCGTTTGCGAGGTTATGAGTAAGTCCGTAAATTGTGCCCACAACCGCCATCAGAACAAGAGGAATAAGCTTTATAAACGTAGAGGAAACCTGCAATTTTCCCGTAAGCTTCGGAGAAAGTGTATTAATGGTATAAACCGCAATAAGAATAAATGCCGCAAGGCAAAGTGTTTCAGGTCCCTTTACTGCACCACCCTCGGAAAAGGGGATTGAAAGCTGTAAATGGGGATTTACCGAACAAAGAAACGTTATGAAATATCTAGCGGTAAGCCAGGCGAGAACGGATGCCATAGCAGGGTAGTAAAGTGTTGTTACAAACCAACCCACCATATAGGAATATTTGTTTCCGACTGTCGCTTCCGCATAGTCAACAATGCCGTTTACTTTTTCATATTTCTGCGCCAGAACCGAGAAAGCGAGAACGCAGAAAATCATAATAATACCGCCCACAAGCCAGGCAAGAATACCCATAGGCATATCTCCGTCGGTTTTGTCGAGAATAGCTTGTGCTTTAAAGAAAACACCGCTACCGATAACAGTGCCCACAACCATACAGATTGCCGTAATAAGTCCGTATTGCTTTTTAAGTCCGTTTTCCATTTCATCACCTTTATATTGGATTTTGTTTCATTATATTAACTTTTCAGAAAAGTGTCAATTACATTATTCCGAAAAGAAACGCTTGTCCAGAATTTCTGCCGCGGTAATAACAAAATTAACGCAGGGTCGGTTTTTGTAATATTCTTCGGTTCTGGGAGCGGAAACATAAGTCCCTTTTCCTATATTACCCAAAAGCTCACCGCAATTGTACGTCATATAAACGCTTTTAAATTCATTTGCAAGCTCTTGGATTAGTTTATAATGGTTGTCTTTTGCATCCTTGTTCTCAATATCAGAATAACCTGCAAGAAGCCCTGCTACCATAAACATACCCGTAACCGCACCGCAGGTTTCCCTGAGCTTCCCCATACCGCCGCCGAAAGAGGAGGAAAGCTTTAATGCAGTTTCATAATCTATTCCGCAGTCCTCAGCAAATGCACCGAAAACCGCCTGGGAGCAGTTGCAACCGTTTACAAATAATTCTGCTGCTTTTTCTGAATGATTTTTCATATCTTCACATCCCACATAAATTTATTAAATTATATCATATAAACAACGCTATGTAAATTAAAAAAAGATTTACAATATTTTAGTAAATATGATTTACTTAATTAAATGTTTGTGATAAAATTATTTTAATTATGTAACAAGAAAGGACATTCTTATGTTATTGGACAAAACTTTATACATACCCGATTTGGGCGAGGTAGGAGTAGACAGCGGTTTTCATCTTCTTCCCTCAACCGAGGACGGAAAATTCGTAGCAGGTAAAAACGGAGTTGAATTCGTTGTTGCAACAGGTGACCGCAAGGTTGAATTTGTTTCTTTCGGAACTCATTCACTTGCTTGTGTTAAATCTGCGATTGCTTACCCCGTTTATTACCCTGTTTACCCTGTAAAAACAGAATACCCTTTGAATGCAGTTCTTATGGATTTGGACGGAACAACAGTTCGCAGTGAGGAATTCTGGATCTGGATTATTGAAATGACAACTGCAAGTATGCTCGGCAACCCCAAGTTCCAGCTTGAAGAAGCAGATATTCCCTTTGTTTCGGGACACTCTGTTTCAGAGCATCTTCAGTATTGTATTGATAAATATTGCCCCGGAGCATCTCTTGAAAAAGCAAGAAATTTCTATTTTGAGCATACTCACAGAGAAATGGAAGAAATTATGGCAGGTCGCGGTAAAGACGGCGCATTCACTCCCACAGAGGGCGTAAAGGACTTCCTTTTAGAGCTTAAAAGTATGGGTATCAAAATCGGTCTTGTTACATCGGGACTTTATGAAAAAGCATGGCCCGAAATTCTTTCCGCATTCAAAACTCTCGGTATGGGCGACCCCAAGGATTTTTATGATGCAATCATTTCCGCAGGTTTCCCCCTCAGAAAAGGTAGTGTAGGTACTCTCGGCGAGCTTTCTCCCAAGCCTCATCCCTGGCTTTACAGTGAAACCTCAATTGTTGGTCTTGGTGAAGCTTTTGCTGACAGAAACCGCGTTGTAGGTATTGAGGACAGCGGTGCAGGTGCTTGCTCGGTTCGTCTTGCAGGTTATACCACAATCGGTATTGCAGGCGGTAATATTGAATCAAGCGGAACAAAAGCCGTATGTACTCATTTCTGCGATAACTTCGCTGAAATTATGAAGATTATTAAAGGTTAAGGTGAAATTTATGGAAAATAAAGAAAGAATCCAATGCCATTTTATATCTAATACCCATTGGGACAGAGAATGGCGTTTCTCCGCAAGAAGAACTCAGTATATGCTGGGCTATATGCTTGATATGCTTCTTGATATTCTTGATAAAAACCCCGATTATAAGCATTTCCACCTGGACTCTCAGACAATGCCCGTTCAGGATTATCTCGAGGTTTACCCCGAAAAGAAAGAAAAGCTTATTAAATATATTCAGGAGGGTAAAATTGCAGTAGGCCCTTGGTTCTGTTTGCCCGATGAATTTACCGTAGGTAGCGAAGCGCTTATCAGAAACCTTCTTTTAGGTCATAAAATCGGTCGTGAAATGGGCGGTATCAGCAAAACAGGTTATTCTCCTTTCGGTTGGGGTCAGATTTCTCAGCTTCCTCAGATTTATTCAGGCTTCGGTATTAATTTCGCATCCTTCTACCGCGGAATTAACGAATATAAAGCTCCTAATTCCGAATTCTTCTGGGAAAGTCCCGACGGAACCCGTATTTATGCTTCCCGTCTTGCAAAAAGACCCCGTTACAACATCTGGTATGTTGTTCAGCGTCCCGTTTATTTCAATCAGACAGATGAAAATAACCGTGATATGCTTTGGAACGATAATAACGGCGTTTTTAAGTTTATTGACAGAGATTGGAAACTCGATTATCAGTACACTCATCCTTTCTATGAGTATCATAAAGAAAACATTCAAGCAAGAGCAGAGCAGGCTATGAAAGAACAGGACGGCGACTGGACAACCAATCATCGTTTCTGGTCCATCGGTCATGACTCTTCATGTCCTGATGAAAGAGAAGTTCAGCTTGTTAATGACTTGAACGAAGCTCTTCCAGATGCAGATGTTTTCCATAGCACTCTTAAAGAGATGGAACAGGGGATTATCGACAATTTCAAAGAGGATTCTCCCGTTCTTAAGGGCGAAATGCGTGACCCCTATACAAAGGGTAGCGTTAGTGAGCTTTGCGGTTGGATTCTTTCTGCAAGAACATATATTAAGCAGGAGAATTTTGACACTGAAAGAAGAATTATCAACTACGCCGAGCCTATGGCAGTATTTGCAGCTCTTTCAGGTGCTCCTTATCCCCAGAACTTTATTGACCTTTCCTATAACTATCTTCTTCAAAACCATGGTCACGATAGTATCGGTGCTTGCGGACGTGACGTTGTTTATGAAGACGTTATGTCCCGTTACAGACAGGCAAGAGAGCTTTCAATGTGCGTATTTGAACGTGCATTTATGGATATTGCGGGTGATATTAATCTCCGCACATTCTCTAAGGACGATGCGGCAGTTGTAGTATTCAACCCGGCTCCCTTCAAGAGAACAGAAACCGTTAACCTTCGTCTTGAAATTCCTGCAGAATGGAAAGCAGACAGCTTCAAGATTGAAGATGAAGAGGGTAACATTGTTAAATATCAGGTTATCTCTACAAATAAAGAAAATGCACAGATTATTCAGAACCCCAACGATACTGCAAATGTTCTTCATACTCAGCAGTATTATGTTGCAGCAGAGGTTAAGGATATTCCTGCTATGGGTTACAAAACCTTTAAGGTTAGTCCTCTTTATAATGTTCGCGCAACAACTCCCGTAACACTTGTTAAAACAACAAACGTTATGGAAAATGAATATCTCAAGGTAAGCATTAACCACAACGGTACATTCAGCGTTGTTGATAAAGAGAGCGGTAAAGTATTCGATAATCTTGGTTACTTCAAAGACAGTGGTGAAATCGGTAACCCCTGGCAGCATGTTGCTCCCGAAATTGACGAAACCTTCACAACTCTCGGAGAAAAAGCAACCGTTACTCTTGTTCACCACGGTGAATTTGAAACAACATATAAAATTGCAATGCGTTGGGAGCTTCCCGAAAAACGCGCTTTTGACGAAAAATCAAGAAGTGAACATAAGCTCCCCGTTGATATCGAAAGCCTTGTAACTCTTCGTAAGGGCGCAAAGTTTGTTGAAATTGAAACAACAATCAACAACCGTTGCGAAGACCATTATCTTCAGGTTGCGTTCCCCACAAATATCAAGGCTGAATATGCAGATGCTCAGGGTCAGTTTGACGTTGTAAGAAGACCCGTTAAAGCACCCGATTATTCACTTTATGACGAACCGCCTATGACAGAGCATCCTATGAACTCTTTTGTAAGCCTTTCAGACGGTAAAAACGGTGTTGCTCTTCTTAATACAGGTCTTAAGGCTTATGAAGCTGCTGATGATGAAACAAACACACTTCTCCTTTCCCTTATCCGTGCATATCCCCTGCGTATCTGTGTAACAAAAGATATGCAGAACTACAGCGATTGGGACAAGGGTTCACAGTGTATCGGCAAGAATACCTTCCGTTATGCCTTTATGCCCCATAAGGGTAACTGGGAAGAGGGTAATGTATGGCAGGAAAGCGAACGCTTCAACCTTTACCTTACAGTTGGTCAGATCGCTCCCACAGACCACGGTAAGAATCCTCTTACTCATTCATTCCTTGAACTAAAAGAAGAAAATCTTAATGTCAGCGCAGTTAAGAAAAGCGAAGACGGAACAGGCTATGTTGTTCGTCTTTTCAACCCCTCTGATAAAACTGTTAAAAATGCTGTTCGTCTTAATGGCGGTATTGCTCCCATCGAAAAAGCTCAGTCACCCGTTGAAAGACAGAAAGCAGAATTCGAGCTTCCTGCATACTCAGGCAAGAAATGGAACGAAGTTAAACTCGTTACATTGGAAGAACTTGACGATAAAGTGCTCACAATGGGTGAGGATGGCTTCGTAGAGTTTGAAATTACAGGTAAAAAGATTCTTACAATTAAGTTTAACTGATTGAATTTTACCAATAATTATTACAAATTGATGCTGAAAGGGTAAACTTATGAAATTATCACTTGTTGTTCCTTGCTATAACGAGGAAGCAAATGTAGAGCGTTTTTTCAATGAAGTGAATAATGTTTTCAAAAATAAAGTTGAGGACTATGAGTTTGTTTTCGTCAATGACGGAAGCAAGGACGGAACATACTTTAAACTCAAATCACTTTATAGAGAGAACTGCTCTTCAAATATTCAGGTTTTGACTTTCAGCAGGAATTTCGGTAAAGAAGCCGCAATTTATGCAGGTCTTTCCCATGCAAAAGGGGACTTGGTCTGCATAATTGATGCGGATTTGCAGCAACGTCCCGAGGTTGTTCTCGAAATGCTCAAAGAGATAGAAAAGGATGAAACTCTTGACTGTGTTGCAGCGTATCAGGAAGACCGAAAGGAAAGCAAAGCTCTTTCAGGGTTAAAATCCGCTTTCTATAAAGTTATTAATAAAATTACAGATGTTGATTTTGTAAATGGTGCGTCGGATTTCAGACTTATGAAAAAACAAATGGTTGACTCCATTCTTGAAATGACCGAATACCACCGCTTTTCAAAGGGTATTTTCAGTTGGGTAGGCTTCAATACAAAATATATTCCCTATACTGTTGAAGAGCGTCAGTTCGGCGAAACCAAATGGTCCTACGGGAAGCTTTTTAAATACGCCTTTGAAGGAATTCTTTCTTTCTCAACACTACCGCTTAAATTGGCAACGGGCGGTGGTCTTGTAACTGCATTTGCATCAATTATTTATCTTATTGTTGTTGTTTTGCAAAAACTCATTTTCGGTATTGATGTTCCGGGTTATGCAACAATAGTTGTTCTGGTTCTTTTCCTTGGCGGAATGCAGCTTTTCTGTCTTGGTATTTTGGGGGAATATCTCTCAAAAATCTATGTTCAGGTTAAGAACAGACCTATTTATATTTTAAAGGAGCATTTAGGCAAGGATGACTAAAATAAAAGACCTTTTAATCAAATATAAAGAACTGCTTTTGTATTTAGTTTTCGGTGTTCTGACAACCCTTGTGAATCTATTAACCTTTTGGATTTTTACAAAAATCCTGGGTGAAGAGCTTTACCTTATAAACAATGCAATAGCTTGGGTAGTTGGAGTTGTATTCGCATTTGTAACAAACAAGCTTTTTGTGTTCGAATCAAAAAGCTGGAGCAGTAAAACTGCAGGAAAAGAGTTTGTTGAATTCGTCGGCGCAAGACTTTTCAGCTTTGGCGTTGAAGAGGGCGGATTGTGGCTTTTTGTTGACCTTCTCGCTTTCGATGAAAAATCCGTAACCCTTTTCGGTTTTACCATTACAGGGCAAATAATCGCCAAACTCGCCCTTGCAGTAATCGTTGTAATTCTTAATTACTTTTTCAGTAAGTTTATCATTTTTAAAAAGAAAAAGAACTAAAGTAAAACACCTTTCGTAAAATTAGATTACGAAAGGTGTTTTTGTACTTTATTTAACTTTTTTAAATACCGTTGCAGTTCGGGCGGGGAGATAACAGGAAAAACCCTTCCAATCAGCAGGGGTACGCCTTGCTTCATACTTCTGGGTTGTGTTTACTCGTGAGAATCCGCCGAAAAGGCTGTCATCAGTTGTTAGAACGGCTTGATATTTTCCGACCTTTCCCGTAGGAATGAAATAACCTTCAAAGGATTTTTCGGGATGGAAATTGAAAACAAACACAAGGTCCCCCTTTGAATAAATAAGAATCTTATCATCCTGATGCATCCAACGGTTAACGGGAGCTTTTTCAAGGATTTTCTCTTCTTTAAGAAGATGGATCATCGCTTTATCAAATTCATTAAGTCCGTTGTATCGCAAAAGCTTGTTGTCAACTAAGCTCCATTGTCTGCGGCAATAGTGGTAGCTCCATCCGTTGCCTTCACGGGGGAAATCAATCCACTCGGGGTGGCCGAATTCATTACCCATAAAGTTAAGGTAGCCTTCACCTGCTAAGGAGGAAGTAACCAATCTTATCATCTTGTGGAGTGCAATGCCACGGTCTATTACAATACTGCTTGTTTGTGTGCTCATACTTGTGTACATTTCTGCATCACAAAGGCGGAACATAATTGTTTTATCACCAACAAGCGCTTGGTCGTGGGATTCACAATAGCCGATGTTTTTTTCCTTGGGTCTGCGCATTGTAAGCTCGTGCCAAAGCTGAATTACATCCCAATTATTATCAGTTTTTTCTTTGATTGTTTTAATCCACAAATCAGGAACACCCATTGAAAGGCGGAAATCAAAGCCGATGCCTCCTGCCGAAATGGGTAAACACATACCGGGCATACCGGACATATCTTCGGCAATGGTAATTGCATTGGGGTTTATCTTGTGAACAAGCTCATTTGCCAATTGTAAATATGTTACGGCTTCGGTGTCGGTATTCATTGAAAAATACATACTGTAATCAGTAAAAGCACTGCCTAAGCCGTGGTCGTGATAAAGCATTGAGGTTACACCGTCAAAACGAAAGCCGTCAAAATGGAAAATTTCCATCCAATATTTTAAGTTGGACAAAAGGAAATGCAAAACCTGATTTTTACCGTAGTTAAAAAGCTTTGTTCCCCAGGCGCTGTGGTCACCCTTGGTGCCCTCGTGAAAATATTGATAAGAGGTTCCGTCAAATTCATTCAGTCCCTCGTTGGTGTTTTTAACAGCGTGGGAATGTACCACATCAAGCAGAACCGCAATACCCATACTATGAGCAGTATCAATCAGCTTTTTCAAATCCTCGCTTGTGCCGTAACGGGATGATGCTGCGAAGAAATTTGATACCTGATAACCGAAAGAACCGTAATATGGATGCTCCATAATTGCCATAATCTGAATTGTGTTGTAGCCTAAAGCTTTTATTCGGGGAAGAATGTTTTCACGAAACTCGTTGTATGAACCAACCCTGCCTTCTTCTTGCGCCATACCGATATGGCATTCATATATGAAAGGTGTTTTTTCGGGAGTGAAACCTTCATCGGTCCAGTTATATGTTGATAAGGTGTTTTCGAGCTCGGCGCACCACCAATACGTGACCTCATCCTGCACAACTCTTGTTGCGTAAGATGGGACACGGCGTAGATATTCGCCGTTATGCACCACTATTGCCTGAACCTTTTGACCGAACTGCAAACTATCCCTGCCTTGAAGCTGAATTTCAAAAACATCGTTTGAAAGACGAGTCATTTGGTGGCTTTCAGTGTTCCAGTTGTTGAAATCACCGGTCAGGTACATTCTTTCAGCAGCAGGCGCCCATTCGCGATAAACCCAGCCACTCTCTGTTTGGTGAAAACCAAAGTATTCAAAGCCGTTTGCAAAATCTATAAGAATGCCTTTACCAACAAGCTTTTTTTTCTTATCTTTAAAAAGCTCACAACGCAAATTTATATCTTTCTCGAACGGCTCAAGATATGGGTCAATTTCAAGGATTTTTTTCTTTTTTTGCTCCGCCATAGGAACACCTCCTGACCTGTATAAAAATATTATAACAAACTTAACCTGTCGAAATCAATACTATTTTGAAAAGCTTTTCAGATAACCTGAAATTTCGTACAACATTTTATTTAGTGAAGAATGAATAAAAAAATCCCGCACACTTGTTGTGTGCGGAATATTTTGGCACCCGCAATAGGAATCGAACCTATAACTAACCCTTAGGAGAACAGAGCTAATGCCTCTGTGGGATTTGCAGTATCCATATATTCTATGTTGGGCGTATTCTGGAGAGTTTTCGTGTGAATTACACACAAATTCGATATCTTTTACAATATCGTTGAGATTTCTGTTGGGATTTTAGAACATGGCACCGCGTATGGCACCAAAAAAGGTGCCAATTTTAAAGGGTTTACCGCCGAGCAAAATTGCATGTTAACAGTTTGCTAACGATCACATAATCTACTGGACTTTATGGAATTTGTCTGCGATAATTGCCTCCCATGAAAGGAGGGCATTATAATGGCGTTACACAGAATGAGAACGATAGCAGAAGCTGTAGCGGAAATCCTTGAGCTCGATGCAGACTCTGCCATTACTGCACATTGCATCAGAAATCTCTGCAACAATGGTATCGTCAAGTGTTTCTACACAGGGAAGAAAATACTTGTCGATATGGAATCACTGTACGATTTGATTAATGGCGAAAAAACAGTGAATAATCCGACGCAGACTAATGAAATGTAAGCATTTATAGCAGATGAACCTCCAATGTTAAGAATGTTGGAGGTTCCATTCTTTATAGATCTAACCCTTTTCCGGGGTGTGCTATATCCGTATGTTGAATACTTTGCGTGTTTTGCAAAGTTTTAGAAAACCAGATAAATACAGGGTTTTCTTTGGCAGTTTTTATAACTTTCAAAACGAGATGTAAGTGTTTGGAACCACGCGTGGTGCCATAAATGGTGCCTTTCGCAAAACAATCGTCAATTTTGATGACCTATTCCGTAATAGCAGTGTTTAAAAGAACTGGTAGTCGATCCACAAAAAAACATGGATCAACTACCAGTCAAGTAAGAATTCCGGCTAAACACAGCTATTGCAGGCCTTTTTAAGCAAAAAAACGCACGTGAGTCAACTATGGGTCAAGTAAAAAATCACGCCCAATATGGCAAATACTTCCTGTTCTTGTCCGAAGTGGAATCGTCCGATATTTTGATTAGTCCTACATCGCATGTTTCGTTCAGAAGGCGTGTCATCATGGCACTGTTCTTTTGCTCGATCTGGAAACGTTCTCTGAGCGACGAGTTTGTCATATATTCGCGATTAACTCGTTTGAGGCAGGCGTGCAAATAACATGCCCTTTGGCGATCATCCTTGGTCATTTGCGCATATGGTCTGTATGAAAACAGTGAAACTTTCGTATGGTTATTATAGATGCCAATTTCAGGAGCAGGCAATTGATAGTATTCAGTCTGGAATACAACCTTATCGTATCCGCTGCCACGTTCCTCACAAACACCTATACGGCGCATAAAAGAAGCCAGTTTTTCATTGCGAGAGACTGGTGGATGGTCAATAAAACGTTCTTTTTCAATCAAAGGAATGCCTGGATTAGTGATTTCCATTCGATCATCAAAAATTTCAACCATTGGACTTGTTCCTTGCAGAAAGAAATTCTGATGAATGATTGCATTTGCGACCAACTCGCGAACGGCAAGTTCGGGATACATCGGAACTTCTTTGCGCAACGCAGCCCCCATAACTTCATTCACCGGCAGCAATCCGTTGATATATCCAATCAATCCCTCGAATCCATTGGCGTAACCTTTCCCGCCAATCTGTTCCTTAGCTGAAGACATACGACTATTGCCAGAATATTTGATCACTCGAATTGCTTTGCGTTCCAAAGATGGAAAATCAGCCAAACGCTTTGCAAATAGAATTGCGCCAAGATTTGTGATATTGTAGTTTCCCGCCTCATTTTTAGTAATCATTCCATCTGCTTGCAAAGCATCTAAAATACCTTGCTTGTCGCTGGGAAGATCCATAGACAACAGTTCAAAGTAAGCAGCGTAGTCCAAGCGGCGAAGAACATAGTCACCAGCAACGTGATCCATGGCGATCATCGTTTCAAACGGCCTCCGTGAAAGAGCGGCCCAGAGCTCGCGTTCGGTGTCGGGGAAATCCTTCAATTTCTTTTTGTAAGAGTCAATCCTAATGTAATCGACACCTCTAAATTTTACCGGAGCAGAGTGCGCTGCGCTGACTTCCATTAGAACTACGTTCTTCCCGTCGATGACGCAGGAGTGAAAATAAAACTGTACTTGTGGTTCAAGCTGCGTAGCGATCCACAATTCCAATCCTTGATTTCCTTGTTTCTCTTCGGCGGGGACAAATGTGGTGCCAGTAATTTCGTGAGTAGCGTCATTTACACCCCAAATAAGGAGCCCGTGTTCTTGGTTGAAAAGTGTAGCAGTGTTTGATAAAGCACTAACATATTCGCCAATTGCCTGAGGATTACAGTTATTGGTTTTAAATTCGATCCATGGTAATTCCGCAGCATGGCTCCGCGATTCATTTACAATATCTTCGATGATATTTCTGTCAAAAGGCATGATGCAATCCCCCCGTTTACCAATGCGTATTGTACCATAAATCAAGAAGCTAGTCAAGTAAAAACGACCGCAAAATGTCAATTGTATCGACATTATCTGCGATATTTATGGTGATTTCTTTCAAAAACATCAATTTGAGAATATAGACAGTCAACTAAAAAGTGGCTGTTGTTTTTGTAGCTACAATTTTGAATAAACCAATTTTTCGCAAACAATACCTTCTGTTACGTGCCGCCTGTAATATTCATGGGATAGACCTTTCCTCTTGAAGGGGTCTGCAATATCCGTTTCTTGCATAAAATCC
>CAZUZV010000050.1:0-14432 GCA_964624385.1 uncultured Eubacteriales bacterium
CACCTTTGGATTTGTAAATGAGTTGGAGAACTCCTTTTGGAAGATGCCTTAAATCAGCAATTGTTTGAGTAGTAAGTTCGTCAAGAACAAGCCCTGCTTCCACAACTCCTGCAGTTCTGAAAACTCCTGTTTTAAAACAAGAAGTACAAGCGTTGTATATGTGCGTGATATCGCTATAACCGTGCTTTACCGCTTCCTTTACCTGTTCAAAACTTGCTGCAGAATGGGCAACGGAGGCAATAATTCCGCGCTTTTGGAGCTTATCGCCCAATTCAAGACAACCCTCTTCTTCAGGGGCGGCACCCATTATGAGAATTTTGTCCCATAGTGAGAGAAGCTCTTCGGGAGGATTTTCTTTAGGATTAAGGATGTTTTCAGGCCTTTGTGCACCCTTGTATTTCAAATTGAGATATGGACCCTCAAGATGCACACCTAAAATATTGGCCTTCTTACTCTTTTCACTCGCAGCTTTAATTGATAAAACAACCTTTTTAAGTTGTTCAATAGGTGCAGCAAGAGTGGTGGGTGCAATTGAGGTTGTGCCGAATTTTAAATGTGCTTCTGCCATTTTTACAATATTATCGCTCGTTTCACTCATTGCGCTTTTATTACCGCCACCGTGGACATGAGCATCGATAAAACCGGGAGAAAGATAAAGACCGCCACAGTCTGTAACACTATCGCTTTCTTGTTCTTCATATCTGTCAGCAATGTCAACAATTTTCCCATCATTAGTTAGTACGATGCAGTCTCGTATTTTTTGAGGGAAAATAACTTTACAGTTTTTGTAAACTTTCATTTTGGTCACCTCTGTGCTTTTCTGTAATAATTTTAAGATTATTCTTTCTTATTGTCAATGAAAAGTTTTTTGACCGACCCATACCGACAAATGTTTCGATTTTTTAAAGGTATAATTAAAGTAGCTCGGGGGTGATAAGTTGACTGTATACGCAGATGTTCTGGTGGCGTTGAATATTTTGCTTACATATATTCTTCTTGTTGCCGTCAGGGTAATGTGCAAATGCCCTACAAATAAATGGACGGTTATGCTTTCTTCTCTTGTAGGTGGCTTTAGCGCATTAATTATATTTTGGGAAGATTTGAGTAATGCTTTGTCGTTGGCTTACAAGCTTTTTTCGGTAGCTATAATTGTAGGTGTAGCCTTTCTCCCGAAAAAGCCTAAAATCTTTTTAAAGACATATTTAAGCTTCTTTTTGGTGAGTTTTCTTTTCGGTGGTGCTATGTATGCCGTTCAATTGACTTTAAACCCGAAAAACATAATTTATTTTAACGGTACGGTTTATTTTGATATGAGCCTTTCATATCTTGTGGGATGCGTGCTTTCAGTTTACGGAATTTTTTTAGTTGCTAATTATTTACTTGAAAAACGGACCCTAAAATGCAGTAAATGTCTTTTAGAGATTAATTTTAACAATATAAGTGTTACAATTCCTGCCATTGTTGACACGGGGAACAGCCTGATTGACGGTATGAGCGCAAGACCCGTTGTTGTGGCAGAGCTTTCTGCCATAGCTCCGCTTTTTGATAGAGAAGAATTAGTATTTTTTAAAAATCAGAGCTTGGATAATGTGCCGAAAAGTCTTACAAAAGTCTTCCGCCTTGTGCCTTGCAGTGCTGTGACAGAGGAAAGTCTTTTGCCCTCTTTTATACCTTCGTATATAAAAATTACCATAAATAAAAGTATATACAAAACAGATTTCTGCACGATCGGAGTAATAAACAAAGAGCTTTCACAAGGGGAGTACAAAGCTCTTTTAAACAATAATATTTTTGAAAATGTGAAAGAGGAGAGCGCTAATGAAAAAACTTATCTGTAAATTAAAACTTTTAAAGGCGAAGTTGTTTCAAAAATTAGGTTACAACACCGTTTATTACATAAACAGTCCCCAGACCCTTCCTCCGCCACTATCAAAAGAGGAAGAACAAAAACTCACAGAAGACAATGCCAATGGGGACAGAATCGCGAGAGATAAGCTTGTAGAACATAATTTACGCCTTGTAGTATACATAGCAAAAAAATTTGAAAACTCAGGAGTTAATATTGAGGATTTAATTTCAATAGGCACAATCGGGCTTATAAAGGCAGTTAATACATTCAAGCCGGATAAAAATATTAAACTTGCAACCTACGCCTCCCGATGTATTGAAAATGAAATTTTAATGTATTTAAGAAAGGTTAATCAGCAAAGACTTGATATTTCCCTTGATGAACCGCTTAATGTGGATTGGGACGGCAACGAACTGCTTCTTTCGGATGTCCTCGGAAGCGATGGTTTGGAAATTAATGATAATATAGAGCAAGAGGATGAACGTCGGGTGCTTATTTCATGTATGAAGAGTCTATCTGGTCGAGAAAGGCTTATAATGAATATGCGTTTTGGAATGGAAGGGAAAAAGGAGCATACTCAAAAAGAGGTTGCAGACATCCTCGGTATATCTCAAAGCTACATATCAAGACTTGAAAAACGAATTATTCTGAAACTGAAAAGAGATATTGAGAAAATGACGAATTAATTGACATTTTTTTACAAAAATTCAAAAGGTGTTTTTATACTGTCACTTGCGTTTTTTTATTATTTGTACTAAAATGGAAAAAAATACTATTTTTGTAAAAAAGCGGTGATATTGTGAACAAAGCACAATTTGTTTTCAAAGCGGTCGATATTATTTGTGGCCCGTCACAAAATGCCATTCGTTATGACGGGATTACTTGTGTCAAAGATATTCCTTACGGCGAAGAAGCCTTAAATAAGGGGGATTTGTATTTCAAAACTGAAATACTGGGTGACGGAGAACCCCATCCTGTTATTGTTTATTATCACGGTGGTGCATTCTTGGCAGGGGACAAGAAATACCGTGTTTCTATTTGCGAATATTATGCCAAAGAGGGCTATTTCGTTTTTTGTCCCAATTACCGTATGCCTCCCGAAGTGGACTATAAAGGGCTTGTAATCGATTGCGTTAATTCTCTTAACTTTGTGGAAAAACTTGCGGAAAAATATAATATCGATTTAAGAAATATAGTTATCACAGGCGACTCTGCAGGTGGTTACATTGCTTCCTATATGGCAGCAATTAAATACAATGAAGAACTTTGCGAAAGAGTTGGTTGTGAAAAAATTGCTGTTGACATTAAGGGCCTTGTGCTTATGTGTGGTATTTATGATTTAGAGGTGCTTATGAAAGGAACATCCCTTTTCGGAATTATTCCCACCACTGCAAGAACACTTCTTAAATTCGATTTCAAAAATGACTTTTCAAATATTAAAGATTTTCCTGATTATGAATATATTTCACCTGCTTCTTTCGTTAACGAAAAATGGTGTTCAACATTTATTTGCTGGGCAGATGATGATGTGGTATGTCAAGGTCAGGGTGAACCAATGGCAGAAAAACTGAAAGCAGTTGTTCCGCTCTATGACCAGTATCACGTGTCAGGTTTTATGAATAACCATTGCTATCACCTGACTCCCCAAAACAATAAATATGCGAGAGAATGTCTCCAACAGTCAGTGGAGTTCCTTGCTAGGTTGTTTGCAGAAGAAAAGATTACGGTATAAAAAATTAAACCCTCATACAATTTAAATCGTATGAGGGTTTTGATGTTCTTTATCTTATATTACCTGTATTTGTCTTGAGTGTAACATCGTGTGCGCCACCCTCAACAATACTTGTTGCACTTACGAGAGTGAGCTTTGCATCTCTTTGTAAATCGGGGATGGTAACAACACCGCAGTTGCACATTGTGGATTTAACTTTGTAAAGGCTCTTTGTAACGTTATCATGAAGAGAACCTGCATAAGTTACGTAGGAGTCAACGCCCTCTTCGAAGGAAAGCTTTGAAGAACCGCCAAGGTCATATCTCTGCCAGTTTCTTGCTCTGTTTGAACCTTCACCCCAGTACTCTTTAACGTAAGTGCCATTAATGTTAAGCTTGGGTGTGGGGCTTTCATCAAATCTTGCAAAGTATCTGCCGAGCATCATAAAGTCTGCGCCCATTGCAAGAGCGAGAGTCATATGATAGTCGTGAACGATACCGCCGTCAGAGCAAATCGGAACATAAACGCCGGTTTCTTGGAAGTATTCGTCACGAGCAGCAGCAACCTCAATAAGAGCGGTAGCCTGTCCGCGACCGATACCCTTTGTTTCACGGGTGATGCAGATTGAACCGCCACCGATACCAACTTTAATAAAGTCTGCGCCTGCGTCGGCAAGGAAACGGAAACCGTCACGGTCAACAACGTTACCTGCACCAACCTTTACTGTGTCGCCGTATTTTTCACGAATAAAAGCGATTGTTCTCTTCTGCCATTCTGTGTAACCTTCGGAAGAGTCGATGCAAAGAACGTCTGCACCTGCTTCAACAAGAGCTGGAACTCTTTCTGCATAGTCACGGGTGTTGATACCTGCGCCAACCATATATCTCTTCTGGTCGTCAAGAATTTCCTGAGGATTTTCTTTGTGCTGAGAATAGTCCTTACGGAAAACGAAATACATAAGATTTCCGTTATCGTCAATAATGGGGAGAGAGTTAAGTTTGTTTTCCCAGATAATGTCGTTTGCTTCCTTAAGAGATGTGGAAGCAGGAGCGGTAACGAGCTTATCGAGGGGAGTCATAAACTCAGTAACTTTTAAATCAAGGGGCATACGGCTGATTCTGTAATCACGGGAAGTAACAACACCGAGAAGCTTGCCTGTAGGAGTACCGTTATCAGTAACTGCCATTGTAGAATGACCTAAGCTGTCATAAAGCTCAACAACATCTGCCAATGTGTTTTCGGGGCAAAGGTTAGAGTCGCTAACAACAAAACCTGCTTTATAGCTTTTAACTCGTGCAACCATTGCAGCTTCGTCTTCGATGGACTGAGAGCCGTAGATGAAGGATATACCGCCTTCTTTTGCAAGGGCAATAGCAAGTGTGTCATTAGAAACGGACTGCATAATAGCAGAAACCATGGGGATGTTGAGAGTTATGGGAGATTCTTCACCCTTTTTGAACTTGCAAAGAGGTGTTTTGAGAGAAACATTTGCGGGAATACAGTCAGGACCGGTGTAGCCGGGGATGAGCAAATATTCGCTAAAAGTTCTTGAGGGTTCGTTACAAAAATGTGCCATTCTAATCGCTCCTTTAGACAAAATTATTACCTTACATTCTAACGCTAATTCTAAAATATGTCAACTATGAAATGTTACCATTTTAGACCACTTTTTTCACCTTAAATTATTGTAAAAGTACATATTCTGTGATATCATTGTTTTACTTTTTATCGAACGAGGTTTTTTTATGGCGCATTTTGAAATCGATTTCCACGACAAAAACAGTGAAAGATATATGATAAGCGGTCGTATCAACCAGATTCTTCGCGATATGTATAGTAAATTTATCATTATCGACAGCGTTGATACAGGCGATTTTTTATATCGTGACGGTCAGTATTCTATCGAAGATATTGACAAAGGCGAATGGACTCCCTTTAGAGCAAACAAAGATTATTGGGGCTATCGCGAGTGCTATTGCTGGTTCAAGCAGACCGTTAAAATCCCCGAAAGCTTCAAGGGTCAGCATGTTATCTATAATATTATTCCCTATGCGAGAGCATGGGAAAATGAGGTTAACCCCCAGTTCATTATCTACATAAACGGCAAGGTGGTTCAGGGTGGTGACAGTAATCACCGTTATGTAACCGTTACCCCTTGCGCAGAGGGCGGAGAAGAGCTTGAAATCTATATTAATGCCTATTCTGACGATTGGGAGTGGAGGGGCGAAATTCAGCTTGGCGCACAGCTTCAGGCATTTGACGATATTGCCTACTGCACCTATTTTGACATTCTCACACCCTTAAAGGTTGCAAAGTATAAAGACGAGGATAGTGACGCGAGAGTTAATATTCTTAAAGCACTTAACGAGGCTTGCAATATTCTTAATATTGACACAAATGACCGTGAGGTTTTCCACGAATCCTGCGTTGCGGCATCAAAATATCTTGATGAAAATCTTTACGGCAAATTTGAAGAAGCAACCTGTTGGGCAGTAGGTCATACCCATATTGACGTTGCTTGGTTGTGGCGTCTTCGTCAGTCAAGAGAAAAAGCCTGTCGTTCATTCTCAACAGTTCTTAAATTGATGGAAGAATACCCCGAATATAAGTTTATGTCCTCTCAGGCTCAGCTTTATGAATATGTTAAAGAGGATTACCCCGAGGTTTTCGAGAAAATTAAAGAGAGAGTTAAAGAGGGAAGATGGGAAGCAGAAGGCTCAATGTGGGTTGAAGCAGATACCAATGTTGCCTCCGGTGAAGCTCTTGTAAGACAGTTTATGGTTGGTAAACGCTTCTTCAGAGATGAATTCGGCGTTGATAACAAAATTATGTGGTTGCCCGATGTTTTCGGCTATTCTGCCGCAATTCCTCAGCTCATTAAAAAATGCGGAATGGATTACTTTATGACAACTAAAATCAGTTGGAACGAGTATAATAAATTTCCTTATGATACTTTTAAATGGCGCGGTATTGACGGAACAGAGGTTCTTTCCCATTTTCCGCCAAGCTGTCACGCAACTGCAAATGAGCGCTCTAATTGGCAGACAACTTATAACAGTAAATTAAGACCTCTCTATGTTCTCGGTGGTTATAAGAGATATTCTCAAAAAGACCTTTCAAAAGACTTCTTAATGTCTTATGGCTTCGGTGACGGTGGCGGCGGTCCTACTGTTGAGATGCTTGAATACGGCAGAAGAATGGAAAGGGGTATTCAGGGTTGTCCCGTTGTTAAGCAGTCAACTTCTCTCGATTTCTTCAAAGACCTTGATAAAAAGGTTTCAGGTAATAAACGCCTTCCTACCTGGTGCGGTGAATTGTACCTTGAATTCCACAGAGGTACTCTCACAAGTCAGGCAAGAAATAAGAAATATAACCGCAAGAGCGAATGCCTTTACCACGATGTTGAAACCCTTTCAGCAATCGCAAACAAGGAAATCGGACTTTCATACCCAAGAGAAAAACTCCTTGAAAACTGGAAAACAATTCTTCTTAATCAGTTCCACGATATCCTTCCCGGTTCTTCAATTTCAGTTGTTTATGAAGACAGTAAGGAGGACTACGAAAGAGTCCTCAAAGCAGGTTGCGAAATGGCAGGGGAAGCACAGCGTGCACTCCTTTCAAAAATCAACCTTAAAGAAGACAGTATTGTTGTTTTCAACACAACGGGCTTCAACCGTCACGACTCAGTGATTTCTGAAATTCCTTGTGAAGAAGAGTTTGCGCTCTTTGATAAAAACGGCAACGAAATTGCATATCAGAAAACCTTTGATGGTAAAATTGTGTTTGTTGCAGATGTTCCCTCAAAAGGCTACGCAAGCCTTACAGTAAAGAAAACTGCACCCTCAGAGTTCGATTTTGTTAATGCAAACGATAAGAAAGCAACAACACCTTTCTTTGATGTTGAGTTCAATGATGAATTTAATATTTCAACCCTTATTCACAAGGGAACAGGAAGAAGTGTTGCTCCCGAGGGACAGACTGTTGGTAAGGTTATCGCATATCAGGACAGACCTCATAACCACGAGGCATGGGACATTAAATGCTATTTTGATGAGGTTTCCTGGGATTTGGATTTCAAAAAGGCAGAGCTTGTTGAACTCGGTGCAGTAAGAGCAGTATATAAGGTTGACAGAATATTCCGTGATTCAACATTTACAGAATATTACTGCATTTATAATGACTTGCAGAGAATTGACGTTGACTACGAAGCAGATTGGCACGAGGACCACGTTGTTCTTAAAGCGGATTACCCCGTTGACGTTAACTCCACAAGAGCAACCTTTGATATTCAGTTCGGTAACATCGAGCGTTCAACAACAACTAATACAACTTGGGAATTTGCTCAGTTTGAAGAGTCAATGCATAAATGGGCGGACCTTTCCGATAATAGTTTCGGTCTTTCTGTTATCAATGACTGTAAATACGGTTGCGATGTTAAAAACGGTCACATAAGACCAACTCTTTTCCGTTGTGCTACTCGTCCTAACAAAATTCAGGACAGAGAATATCATTCATTCTCATTCTCTATTTACCCCCACGCAAAGCGCGTAAACGACTCCGATGTTGTTAAAGAGGGTTATAACGTAAACTTCCCCCTTTATGCAATTCCTCAGAAGGCTCGGGAAGGTACTCTCGCACCCGAGTATTCTCTCGTTTCCTGCGACAAAGAGAATGTAGTTATCGAAACAGTTAAGGTGGCAGAGGACAGTGACAACCTCGTTATTCGCGCTTACGAAACATGGAACAGTAAAACTCCTGCAACTCTTACATTCTGCAATGCTATCGAAAGCGCAACAGAATGTAACCTTATGGAAGAAGAGGACGAAGCAGTTGCATTTGACGGCAATATTCTTACTGCAACCTTCAAACCCTTCGAAATCAAAACTTTTAAAGTCAAATTAAAATAAGGGAATAATTATGAACTACAGTTTTTTTGCGATGATATCGCGAATGAAATACATTGACCGTTGGGCATTAATGCGCAACACCGACAGAGAAAGCCTTGACAGTCATTCGAAAGAGGTGGCTGTCATAGCTCATGCTCTTGCAGTTATCGGTAACAAGCGCTTTGGTAAAGCCTATAATCCTGACAGAGCCGCGGTTTTAGGTCTTTACCACGATGCTCACGAAATTATAACAGGTGATATGCCCACACCTGTAAAATATCAGAATGAAGATATTTTAGTGGCATTCAAAGCCGTTGAGGATTCTGCTAACGAAAAACTTCTCAATAAGCTTCCCGAGGATTTGAGAGATGAGTTCAGCAGTCTTTTAACGGGTGAAAACGAGGATGATGAATTAAAAGTTCTCATCAAAGCCGCTGACAGACTCAGCGCACTTATAAAATGCATTGATGAGCGCAAAGCGGGTAACTCAGAGTTTAAAGAAGCAGAAAAATCAACACTTAAAAGAATTAAGAAAATGAATGTCCCCGAAGCAGATGTATTCTTAAAAGAGTTTATCCCTGCGTATGAGCAAACTTTAGATACCTTATGAAAAAATCCACCTCTTTTTGAGGTGGATTTTTTCATAAGGTATCATATAATGTATTGGTGAATTGTATGATAAAATTTTATTTTAAACCAAGGTTAAAGCGCCCGCCGCCGATTGTTGCAAGGCGACTTCATTTTCGTAAAAAAAGAAGAACGTTGGGATTCAGAATTCTTTCCTGCGCCTTGGCTTTTGTCATTCTCTGTGTTCTTGCAGATATGCGCCTCAGACCAATTATCGAAACTGTTGGCGGTAACGCTCTGAAAAACTCACTTTCAAACGTTGTTGATGGTGCGGTTAACGAAATTGTGGATGAGCTTGGGGTCAAATACGGCGAAATGGTGAATATAGAAAGGAATTCGGACGGAACAATTGCCGCTTTAACTTTGAACAATACTTGTATTAACGGATATAAAGCGGATTTGGCGGATGCTTGTTCCGATAAGCTTTCTAATTTTGATAAAACCGTTGTTCCTGTTTCTTTAGGCTCTTTATTCGGCGGTTCGTTTTTAAACGGCAGGGGATTTAATATAAATGTCCGCGCCACAATTTACGGTTTCGCCGTGACTGATATTGTTTCCAAATTTGAAAGCGCGGGGATTAACCAGACCCGACATACAATTTACCTTGAGGTTAAAGCTTCTGCTTATGCATATATGGGTCTTTGCAGATTGGAAGAAAGTGTTGACGAAACAATAATTCTTGTTGAAACGATTATCATAGGCGAAGTTCCCAATACTTATTACATAGGAAACGAAGAAATAAATTATCCCTACATTCCAAAATGAATGTAGGGATTTTAAACTTTATTCTTTTATAAAGCTATCCATAAGCGTATAACCCACTTCAACATAGTTTCCTTCTTCTTTAGCGGTATTCTCTGTGAAGCTTTCGATACCATTGTCACTTGCTTTTGATTTTTGATAAATCAGATAGGGAACTGCATCGCCTGCGTGAGTCATTGTAACAATGGGCGTGGGATGGTCGGGAAGAACCATAACCTTGTAATCTTCGTATTTATCAAGCTCGGGAAGAACTCTTGCAAGAACTCTTTCATCAATCATTTCAATTGCTTTAACCTTGTTTTCGGGCTCATTTCTGTGACCGCATTCATCAGGTGCTTCAATATGAATATAAACAAAGTCTTTTGTTTTAAGCTCTTCTATTGCACAGTCAGCCTTGCCCTCAAAGTTTGTATCAATGTAGCCTGTTGCGCCCTCTACATCGGGTGAAGCCATACCTGCACATTTTGCAATACCTTTAAGAAGGTCAACTGCAGAAATTATTGAACCCTCAACACCGTATTTTTCTTTGAAATCGGGAAGAGTAGGTTTTGTTCCCTCGCCCCAGAGCCATATTGAGTTTGCAGGGCGTTTGCCATCAGCAATCCTCTTTTTGTTAACAGGGTGCTCCATAAGGAAGTCATAGCTTTCTTTCATCATGGCGATAAGCTCTTTTGCATTTTCGCTCTTTGAAAGATGCTCTCCGATAACCTTACCCGAAATATCATGAGGAGGAGTCATTTTTCCTAAATCAAGTGTGCCGTTGCTCCAGACAAGGCAATGTCTGTAGGCAACACCGCTGTAGAAAGCGAATTTTTCGTTACCAAAGTGCTCCTGAACGCTCTTGATAATTTCAGCCGCTTCTGCGGTGGAAATGTCACCTGCGCTGTAATCTACCATTGTTTTATCTTCATAGTTTTCTTCGTCGGAAAGTGTAACAAGATTTGTGCGGAAAATAATGTCGGTATCTTTCATGTCAACGCCGATACTAACAGCTTCAAGAGGGGAGCGGCCTGTGTAGCATTCCTTGGGGTTGTAGCCGAGAACGCTCATATTTGCAATATCGCTACCGGGTTTAAGACCCTCAGCAACAGTTTTAACAGTACCAACCTTTCCGAAGCGAGCGAGCTTATCAAGTAAGGGCTTTTTTGCAACCTCCATGGGAGTTTTGCCGTCTAAGGCGGGAACGGGGTAGTCTGCCATTCCGTCATATAAAACAACAAGATATTTCATCTTTGTACCTCATTTCTAAATCAATGAAATCATTTTACAACTAAAAGAGCGTTGTTGTCAATAAAATGGAGAAAAAACCTTGAAATATAAGGGTGTTTGGAGTAATATAGAAACTGTAAATTTCAGAACAAAGGAGTTTTTATTTTATGAAATTACCTATTGCTATTCAGCTTTATTCCGTTCGTGACGATATGGAAAAAGATTTTTACGGTACAGTTAAAAAGGTTAAAGAGCTTGGCTACGAGGGTGTTGAGTTTGCAGGACTTTTCGGAAAAACAGGCGTAGAGGTTAAGGCTATTTGTGACGAAATCGGCATTGTTCCCGTTTCTGCTCACGTTCCTTATTATGATATGCTGGAAAACCCGAAAGCAGTTCTTAAAGATTATAAAGATATGGGCTGCAAATATGTTGTTGTTCCTTATCTTACAGAGGAATGCCGTCCCGGTACAGCGGGTTGGTCTGCAACAGTTGAGGGTATCGGCAAAATCGGTGCGGCGGCAAAGGCAATGGGACTTCAGCTTCTTTACCATAACCACGATTTTGAATTCCTTAAAATCGATGGAGAATATGCCCTCGATATTCTTTACAACACAATTTCCGAGGATTTGCTTAAAACAGAGCTTGATACCTGTTGGGTAAATGTTGGCGGTGAAGAGCCCAGTGCTTATGTTGAAAAATATACAGGCAGAGCACCCATCGTTCACCTTAAGGATTTCAGCGGTTCAAAGGGTAACGGACCTCTTTATAAGCTTATAGGCATTGAAGAGGAAGAAACCGTAAAAGAAGAAAACACATTCGAATTCCGCCCCGTTGGCTACGGTTGCCAGGATTGGAAAAAGATAATCGCTGCTTCCGAAAAAGCAGGCGCAGAATGGGTAGTTGTTGAGCAGGATGACCCATCAATGGAAAAAACACCTCTCGAATGCGCTGAAATGAGTATTAATTATTTAAAGACTGTATAAAATTTATTGACCCCAATGAAATTTTTAAAATTTCATTGGGGTCAACCATTATAATTAATTCATCTCAATTGATTCAACAATTTCAATTATCTCTTCCTTTGTAAAGCCGTTAGCTATTATTGAAAAATGTTCAATAAAATCATCTTTTTTCTGGAATTCTAAAAGATAACGGGTGCCGTATTCTTCTATAAAAGAACAGTAGCCATAGCATTTCAAATCATCACTTTTAATTGTAATGTAACTGCTGGCGTGTGTTGGCATAACAGTTCCCCAAAGAGAGTAATAAGCATACCACATAGAAAATTCTTTAGGGGATTTTTGCAGAAGATAGCCGTCATAATCTCTGTCTTTTATCATATGAATGTAAAGGTCATAATTAAAAAAAGTTGTATCAGGGTCTATACCCATATTTTCGATACCCTTTTTCACAAGGGGCATAAAGTATGGACGGCTATACGTTCCGTCAAAACCGAATGTACCATGCTGCTCTTCGAATGTTTTAATATTTTCTTTATGAATTGGTACACTTACTATGGTAATAACTTTACCATTATCAAATGTAATGGTTTCTGATTGTTCGTTTTGTTTTTTATAGGTGTATTTTCCAAGCTCTTTGTTAAGATAAAAAGAAGCAAATTGTCCTTTGAAATTAGGCTCGTTTTTATCATTTAATTCGATTTCATAAGCAGCAGAAACTGCAGCCAGATTATCATTGTAAAAATCCTGCTGAGCTAATTTTACAGGAACAATCAGGAAAGCCGCAATGCCAATAATAAGCAGAACAACGCTTACAATAGAAAGAGTTACTGCAACAACCTTTTTCTTTCCCTTTTTGATTTTCTTGTTAGCATTTTTAACTGCCTTGTCAATGTCTTTATCAATTTCGGGTTTTATATCTGTGTTGTTTTGAAGATTTAAAAGCTCTGCTTCGCAAAGGGGGCAGTCCTTTAAATGCTCTTCTATAATGTCAATTGAATCGGAAGAGCATACATTGTCTATGTAAAGGGGAAGTAAATCCTTTATAATTTCGCAACTGATTTTACTCATTTTCATTCATCCTTTCTATGATTTTTTGCTTTGCGCGGTAATATGTAACCCTTGCCCAGCTTTCCGATTTCTCGAAAACCTCCGCTATCATATCGTAGGATAAATCACCGAGAGTTTTCATATAAAAAACCTCTTTATAAGGGGATTCCAAATCCCGAGAGGCAGATAAAATGTTTTTTACATTATCTTTTTTTACAAGGTTTTCTTCAATGTTATCATCGGAAACAAGGTTATAGAAATTCTCTATATTTTCCGTTTGCTTCGGGCGTTTAAGGTTTAAAAATGTGTTTTTTGCAATCTGGCAAAGCCAGGTTTCTACCTTGCATTTGTGGTTGAATTTTTCATAGGATTTAATCGCCTTGAAAAATGTTTCCTGAGTTATATCTTCCGCAAGGCTTTCGTCAAAGCAAAGGGTGAATGCATAGCCCTTAACGAATTTATAATATTTCTGATAAATAATTTCTATTTCGTTCAAGCCATTCACACCCTTTCTTTTTTGACCGGTCACTAATATGACACAGCAAAATTAATTTTGTTACAAAAATTTTAACATAAAATTATAAAAAATCAAAATGTAAATATAAAAAGAATAAATGTGTTGTATGTTGACCTCTCTTCGAAGAGAGGGGGACCATCTTGGATATGTAAATCTATTTTATTAAGCATCAAGCGAGTCTGATGTGAAATTTTTGAAATGAAGTTTAGCGGAATGGTGGAGAGTTCTTGACGCGAACTCTTGAGCGTCATTTCACCGTAAGGTGAAACTGTAACAAGCTTACCATATCTATAAAACCAAAGGATGTTGAAATTGCTCCTGAATATAGAAAATAGGATAAAGTTAATTTATTATAATTGAAGCTTACGCTTCAACTACGCTCGAAGGCTCGCGTAGAGAACTCTCCACCGCCCGACCAACTAAATTCTAAAACTATATTAATTCCACGCTTAAAACTTTATATAATACAACAACAAATAAAAAGGCGGTCCCCCTCTCTTTGAAGAGAGGTACGGACACACCTTTACATTTTGTTCTGAATTTATATAACAGAAAACTATATAAAATAATTATCTGTTAAGAATAAGTTTTGTAAGCTCAACGGGTTCAACGATTGTATCTCCCTTGTAAACTCTCATATTACCTGAAGCGATTTCGTCAATGAGGATAACCTCGTCATTGTTGTAGCCGAACTCGAACTTGATATCCCAGAGGTCAAGACCGATTGTTTTAAGGTCGTCAGCAATAATCTTTGTGATTTTGAGAGTCTGCTCTTTCATACTTTCGAACATTTCGGGGCTCATAACACCGAGTGCTGCAAGACCTTCGCCTGTAACAAGGGGATCGCCTTTTTCATCGTTTT
>CAZUZV010000051.1:0-12966 GCA_964624385.1 uncultured Eubacteriales bacterium
TTCAATCGGCGGTGTTAAATACAGCGTTTGGGATATGTGGAAGCATGAGGAATACGCCGTAACAGACGGTGAATTCTCCGCAAAGGTTAATTCCCACGGAGCAAGGCTTTTTAAGATTACTGTAAAATAAATCCCTTATTTAGGGTTTCGCGAAGAATACAATTTCTGTTAAGAAAATATTCAAAGGAGAAGGATATGGCGGACAGTATTTACAAAGCAATTCGCAAAGAGCACGATATGACTCGTGACGAGGTTTGCGATGTGGCGGTTGATTTAGGAAAACCCTTGCAACCCGAAAGGCTTGAAAGAATTGAAAACGGCAAGTTAGAAATTCATCCCGAAGAAGTTATGCTTCTCTCAGAGATTTACGGTGAACCTACACTCTGTAACCACTACTGCTCAAAGGGATGTCCCATCGGTCAGAAATATGTTCCCGAAATAAAGGTTAAGGATTTAACCCAAATCGTTTTAGAAATGCTTTCTTCCCTTAACTCTATGAAGAAAAGTCAGGAGCGTTTAATTGAAATCACCGCTGACGGCATTATTGATGATGACGAAATCAAGGATTTTGTGTTCATTCAAAAGGAGCTTGAACGCATTTCAATTACGGTTGAAACCTTACAGCTCTGGGTTGAGCAAATGATTGCAGAAGATAAAATTGATAAAGAGAAATACAATAAACTTATAAATCAATAAATACACAAAAGGGTGTTCAGTATAAAAGCTGAGCACTCTTTTTGCATTAATTGTAAATTTTTGATATCAGAATTTGCAGTTATTGTAATTCAGAATTTTAAAACTCAATGTTATCATATAGTCACAACAAAGGGTTGTTGAAATAAAATAACACAAGGAGTGTCAGAAATGTCACCACATCAAAGACTATTAGCCATAAGGCTTTCTGAAAAACTAAACAAAAATCCATCCTACGCCGACAAGATAGGCGTGGTGATTGAGAATAAAAATTCTACTAAAAAGGAGAGATATTAATGTTAGAAATGATTTTTGAAATCGCAATTACAATTTTGTTTATATGGCTTTTCTTCAAAGCACTTAAACTCACATTCAAAATCACTTGGGGCATTACAAAAATAATAGCTGTTATTCTGTTTGTAATTGCACTCCCTGCCCTCATAGGTTGCTTACTCTTTGCAGGTGGCGCAGTTCTTCTGCTCCCTTTGGCTCTGGTAGCCGTTGCGTTTGGGTTAGTTAAATGTAGTACGGTATGATTAAATGTTGAAAAAAGCAATATAAAGATATAAAATATATTTATGCGGTTTTATGAAAGGAGAATTTTATGGAAGAAAGAGCAATAAGACGACCCAAGGGTCCTGCAATAATTTTTCTTATACAGGCTCTATCTTACTTTTTTATCATATTAAGCAGTTACTTAATGACGCAACTATTTGACAAACCCGAAGAAATGCAGCCTTTGGGCATAATAAGAACCCTGCTTTATGGTGCAACAGTTTTATTTATGAGCATTGTTTTATTCTCAAAAAAATACAACAACTTGCTATTGATTAGCACCGGTACACTTTTGATATCGGGTATTTTCGGGCTGTTTTTGAACATCACACCATATCTCATAAGCGAAATTATTTTCTACTTATTATTAATTGCATTCACCTATATTATGGTAAAAATGCCCGAAACGCCCATAAGAGAAAAGGCTGTTAAATTCCGTTTTGTTATTCCTGTTTTTCAATTTATACTCATTCTGATTTCTACAATACAGACTATGCAGGGACTTTATGAAAAGCTTACCGAAACTATGGGCACTCAATTAAGCGAGCCTGTAAGTATGGCAATAGTTCTTGTTCCTTCAATATTAGGTGCAATTGCCGGCTTTTTACCCGTCCTCTGCTATGTTTGGCTTACAAACTGGCTTGCTGAGCCTTGGGAGAAGCAACCCGTATAATACACTAAAATGCCTACACACCAGATTTGGTATGTGGGTATTTTCTTTCTCTCCCCTTGCAATCTCTCTGTTATTATGGCAAAATGTAATTGACTAATTCCTAAAAAGGAGTAAGGCTATGCCTTCATATAAACACACAAAAAGAATAGTTTGTTTTATAATTTCGGTGGTGCTATTGGGTTTAACTGCATTACCCACTCATGCGGCAACTACTATTGAGGTTAAGCACACAACTGACATTGCGGTTTCCGAGGATGATTGGTGGGACAGAGGTGTGCAGTATGAGCGAATTTTTGGTTTTGAATAATCAAAATGATGAAGAGGACAATGTGCTTCTTGCAACACATTGTGAGCTTAATACAGAGCTTCAGGAAACAATATTCACTCAACAAAACAACACAACCATTATTATATTGATAGTTTTCGTTATTGTTTTGCTCGGTGCAATTGCTAGTACAGTTATTTGCTCGAAGGAAAAGAAGAATAAAGTTCAATAAACACTAAAAGACCGAATCACCTTTCGTTTCAAGGGGTTCGGTCTTGTTTTTGAATACAATCGATGGTATAATCAAGCTAATGAACATCATAAAAAGGGGTATGGATTTTATGAAATATAATCTTGTGGTTGCAGGCGGCGGTCTCAGCGGTGTTGCAGCGGCTGTAAGTGCCGCCCGAGAAGGTGTTAAGGTTTTGCTTGTGGAAAAATCAGGTTGCCTTGGCGGTGCTATTGCAAACAATCTTGTTTACCCTTTTATGCCCTATTGGACAAAGCCTTATTGGGACAAGAATGTTAAAAGAAACTACCTTTCCCAAGGCATTTTCAAAGAAATGAAGGAACGCCACGACAAGTATGTAAGTGACTGCAAGGACCACGAATTCAACTCCGAATACTTTAAAATAGTTCTTGATGATATGACAACCGAAGCAGGTGTTGATGTTCTTTTTCACGGCGTGGTTTATGATATTAAAACCGAGAGCAGAAAAATAACCCAAGTAGATATTACCGCTAAAGGAAAGAAAATCACAGCCGAGGCAGATTTCTTCATTGATGCCACCGGTGACGGTGAACTCTTCTACCTTGCAAGTTGTGATTTTCAGTTAGGTCGTGAAAGCGATAATCTTTGTCAACCTATGACGACTTGCTTTCGTATGAGCGGAGTTGACCTTGACCTTTTTACAGAGGAAAGACCACGCTTACAAGAGCTTTATAAAGAAAAGCAGGCAAAAGGTGAAATCACAAATCCGCGAGAAAACATACTCGTTTTCTTTGGTGTTGGTGAAGATGTTTTGCATTTCAACTCTACCCGTGTGGTAAAGCTTGACCCGACTGATCCCTTTGATGTAAGCAAAGCCGAAGTTATAGCACGAAAGCAGATCCACGAGCTTATAGCTTTCCTGAAAGAGAATTCAAACGCATTCCACGAAAGTGCTTTAATATCAATAGCTATTGATATCGGTGTCAGGGAAAGCAGAAAGCTTAAAGGAGTGCATATTCTCACAGGTGACGAAATAATTAACTGCACCCGATTCGACGATTCAATTGCTCTGGGCAATTACGATATTGATATCCACAACCCCTCAGGTACGGGAACAAGCCACAGATTTTTCGGTGACGGTGAGTTTTACACAATCCCCTATCGCTCACTTCTACCTAAAGAATACGACAATCTGCTTGTTGCAGGTCGTTGTCTTTCTGCTACCCACGAAGCACAGGCATCCGTAAGAATAATGCCGATTTGCTGTTGTCTTGGAGAAGCCGCAGGAACCGCAGTAGCCATAGCCCTTAAAACAAGCTCCAACGCACATAATGTTGATATCAAAACACTTCAACAAAAGCTCAAAGAAAATGGTGCGGCTTTTTAATAATAAACAATACTATTTTTTATACTTTTAAAAAGGTGGAATTCTTTTGAATATTAAATTAATCGGCTCACCAAAGGTTGTTATGACAAACACCGAAAGTCACCATGCTTACTTTGCATGGCCAACTATCGCAAAGCTTCAGAATGGTAAAATCTGCGTTGGTGCTTCAGGTTACCGAGTGGAGCATATATGTCCTTTTGGCAAGGGCGTTTTAGCCTTTTCCGATGATAACGGTGAAACCTACGCAAAGCCCGTGCCCGTTTTTGATACTGTGCTTGACGACAGAGATGTAGGACTCTGTGTTTTTGGTGAAAGTGGTCTTATTGCAACATCCTTTAACAATACACTCCAATTTCAAAGAGAAAATATGCCCCAGACCAAAGAATGTTTCGACTACATAAACTCTGTTTCTGCAGAAGATGAGGCAGAGGCTTTGGGCATCAATTTCAGAATAAGCAAGGATTGTGGTGAGACCTTTGGTAAAATATATAAATCTCCAATCTCATCACCTCATGGTCCTACTGTGCTTAATGACGGCACGGTTTTATGGGTTGGCAGAATACAGGGCATACATAACCATATTGAAGCACACACCATAAACACCGACACAGGTGAAATGACCTTGCGAGGCGAAATGGGGCTCTATAAATACGAGGAATTCAAGGATATTTACTTCTACGAGCCACACGCTATTCAGCTTGAAAGCGGTAAAATAATCTGCCATCTGCGTGCAGAAAACAAAGGAGGAACTTTGTTTACTCTTTACCAGACTGTTTCCCTTGATAACGGCGTAACATGGAGCAAGCCTGAACAGATTGTGCGAGATGACAGCGGTGCACCCGGACACTTGTTTATGCATTCATCAGGCACATTGATTTCAACTTTTTCACACAGAAAAAGACCTTACGGAATATGGGCAATATTCAGCAAGGATGGCGGTGAAACATGGAGCCACGAAAGTGTTATCTTCGAAGGAAAAGACACCGCTGATTTAGGCTATCCCTCTACTATCGAACTCAATAATGGCGATTTAATCACCGCATTTTATACAAGAGAAAACGACTATGTTCCTGCTGTTATAATGCAACAAAAATGGTCTTTGGAAAATAAATTGTGATGGATTTGATAAATGTATGAAAAGTAGCAGAACGCCTGATTCAGACAAGGCTCAAAATCTTGTAAAAAAGCTGCAAAGCCTCATCACCGAAAGCTAATACCCTGCACCAATAAAAATTTAAAAGATCTCGGCAGATATAAATTCCGCACCCACTTACCGAAATTTTCTCGGTAAGTAGGTGCGTTGATTTTTATATCAAAACATATTCTACGTCGGTTTTTGTTTCAAAAGAAACTGTATTACCTGTTTTGTTATATGGAATTTCTTTATTATCTGATTTTCTTATTACAGATTTAACACCCTCACATTTAACAGTACAGGTTCTGCCTTTAAGGCTCTTTATTTTAAGGGAAATAATTTCTCCGTTTTTAAGCTCTGCAGAAACAAGGAATGCACCGTCTGCACGAAGATTTTCGAAAGATACATCCTCAGTTTTGTTCCAACAAGGGAAAAGCCTGATAACACCCTGATGGCTTTGCATAAGCATTTCGTTAATTGTTGCAGGAATAGTTGTAAGGTGCTCAATTCCACCGCCATGGTGACGGAAAAGTCTGTTAGGAAGACCGAATTCCTTAATATTCTGATGAATACCCTCAATGAGAAAATCAGGGTCAACACCTATTCTTGCACCTGCAGGAAGATATGAGTTTGAGCCGTTATCATCAAGTCGTCTGTCGTTTATGAAATATGTATTTCTTGCAATTTTAAGAAGCTTTTCATCTGAGGACAGACCAATCTGTGACGCAGGATAAATATGTTGAAGACCTACAGTATTATCATTTCTCCAACGAATACCGAATTCGGAATACCTGAAGCACTTTTTACCTTTCTTAATAAATGTTGGGAAATCGCTTAAGTTTTCAATAATATCTTCCCATAAGGCATATTTTTCAGCGTTCAGGTCAAGCTCTTTTGCCATATCATAAACTGCGTTGAACAAGAGTTTTACAAGACCAAGTGAGTTTATGGCGTTTATTGTATTTACCTGACCAAAATGAGTGATATATCTGAACTCTTTACCGCGGTAATATGGAATTTCGTGGGCAGCATCGCCCTTAATAACGTATCTCCCTTTTTCTTTAACAAGGTAATCTTCCCAGAATGCAGCAGTATTCAAAACAAAATCATAATAGTTTTGAAGAGCATATTCTTTGTCATAGGTTGAAAACCAATGCATAATGGGAATTACACAAGCATAAGCGGCGTGGCTCTTCTGACCAAGGAAAAGTATGCCGTGTTCCTTGCAATCTGCCTGACTATAAACATCAAGTGCTTTAGGGCCAAAGCTTACAGGAAACGCATAGCCCTTGCAACCGAAAAGCCCTGCCATTCGTCTTGCTTCATCGGACATTTCGTTAATAGGTGTCATATAGCCCTCAAAAAGCTCGGGATGGTTAGCAGAGAAAACGCAATAATAAGGTGCTTCGTAGTTATAATTCATATGGTAATCCCCTGCCCAGGGGAAGAAATCATCAGTTATGAAGTTACCGAATAACCCGGGTGGAAATTCTCTGTTCCCCATACATCCCGCAAGGTGATAAAGACTTGAATTGTAAAATTTTTCAATTTCTTTATCTTGAAGTATTACTTTAGATGCAGAAAAGAATTTTTCCCATTTCTCCTGTGTTTTAATTTTTCCGGCATCATAGTTGCAGTTTAAAACCATTTCAATGGCTTTATTTATATAATCCTCTGTATCGAAATTTGTAGCAGCTGAAATACAATAGCGAGTGGTGGTAATTCCATTTTTTGTATTTGTACTGAGTTCTTTTAACCCAACAGCAACCGCAGATTCTATATAAACATTTTCACCTGAAAATTTACGGGAATAGCATTTAACACCCTTTTCTTCAAGCTCTGTATTTTCCGATTTACAGGTATCAGGAAGATTAATATTAACAGTCGGGAAGCTTTCTGATTCAGATGCTTTGATTTCAAAATAAATAAGGTTTTCAGGAGCAACAAAAAGCTCAATTTCGGTGTTGCCGAATTTACATTCCAAAAGGCCTTTATCAAAATATTGCTTGATATTGTATTGCGATAAATTAATATTGCCGATTCGCAAATCGCCAACGGTTTTAATACCGCCATCTTTGTGCGCACCGGGTGTAAATTTCCAGAAATCGCATTTTGAAATATGAATAATAAGGTCTTTTTCGTCGTTATCAAAAACAACACCCAAGTCACCGTTACCGCACATTGCGCCTGCAGGAATTTTATATACTACACCGCTACCGCTTGTATTCTCAGGCTTTGAGGTAATCTCATTAAAATATGTGTTCATAATATCACCAACCGTTTTACAATATAACGATTATATATTTTTTGATGTGTTAAATCAAGTAGAACAGGATAATATTACAGGAGCGATTTCAAGTTCTGAAATCGCTCCTGTTAGTATAAGTTATTTACCGAAAAAATCAGAAAGCTTTACGTCATAACCTTTTTCTTGAAGATCGTCACAACTGTTAAAATTGTTGAATACAGTATAAATTGCACCTAAAAATCTAACAACTCCGTCTTTTATTGATGTAAAAAATCCGGTTTCTTCGTGACCGCCATCATTTGAAGTTTTCTTTATGGTGAAAGTATTAAAGGGTGCATCCTCACCTAATTCGTAAGAATTAACGGTTATTGAATCCTCTGTGAAATCGAGAATATTATATGTTGCTTTTTGGGTAAGGTAATCAAAACCTATCCAATCTTCATTAAGACCTATCTCTTCATCGTCTCTGGGTCTGCCCAATGAACAAGATACCATATAAACAGTACCTGCAGGGTCAACCATTTCAGATTCCAAATCAGCAACGCTTTCATTTTTATAAAGAACATCAGTTACAGTATAATAGTGACTATGACCCAGAAGAACAAGGTCAATACCGAATTCATCTGCAATGGGTCCCCATATCATGCGGAGAAGCTTATTTTCACTTTCTCTGTGAGGAATTCTGCCGCTGTAAAGGTCGTGATGGCACATCATAACCTTCCATTTAACATCGGGATTTGCTTCAACAGCTCTTTTAACAAAATCAGCGTGAGCTGCAGCGTTACCGCTATTGGAGTCCATAACAAGAAAAAGTGCATCGCCTTTTACAAACCAATAATCAGTACCGTTGTAGGAACGAATGGAAGCCTCTGTATCTTCATTTGGAAAATTTTTAAATGATTTATATGCAATACCCTTACGGTCATGGTTACCCATGGCAGTTGCAATAGACACACTTTTAAATAAATCCGATGCAGTCATTGCTTTATATTCACTTTCAAGGCCCTCTGTTGCCTGGTCCCCTGCTGAAAGAATAAGAGAAATGTCGCTATTCTTGGAAAGGGCATCTTCAAAGGTTTCGTTGAATCTGTATGATGTATCGGAAAGAGAATTTTCATTATCATCATCAATCTGTGTAATATGAACATCAGTTACATACATTGCAGAAAAATCAGAACCGCCGTCAGTTTTGAAAGAATAAACCTCGGATTCAAAGCCTTCGCTTGTGCATTTGTAGTAATATGTAGTATTCTCTGAAAGCTCGGAAACAGTTACTTTGTTAACAACTCCACCCTCAACAGCTTCAATACAAGTTCCCTTAAAAACTTCTGCAGAGCTTAAATTTTTCTTTGTGGAAACCGTAACATAAGGTTCGCTTTCAGTTTCGGAGTACCATGAGAAATTGCGCTCACTTTCACTACTTCCTACGAACATAATGATTCCTGCAGCGGCATCAGCACTTGACCAAACCTGCTCCCAATTCTCTTCGCTTACTGCAAAAGACGGAACGGACATAGTAAAAAGCATTACTCCTGCAAGAATAATTGCCAGCAACCTTTTTGTCATTTTCATAAACTCTAACCCCTTTTTTATATTTTCATAATTATACGACAAGAAAAAACCAAAGTCAATAATCACCGACATTTGCCGTGTTAAAAATCACACTTTATTAGATTCAAATCTCAGATTTGAATAACCTTTCTATTCATTGACACTAAAAACATATTATGATAAAATTAAGAAACTACGGTTGAAGGGTTGATTGAGAATGAAAAAAATGCTGTCAGCTTCTTTAATGTGCGCTGACCTTACAAACCTTGTTGATTCCATAAAAGAGCTTGAAAAAGCTGAAATAGATTATCTTCACATTGATATTATGGATGGTTCGTTTGTTCCGAACATCACTTTGGGTTTTGACCTTGTTAACTCCATTAAAAAGGTAACTGATATACCCTTGGATATTCATATGATGGTTAATGAGCCATCAAAATTCATAGACAGAATGAACCTTAACGAAAAGGATATTTTATGTGTTCATTATGAATCAGAAATACATATTCACAGAGTTCTTGAAATGATAAAAAACAAGGGGTGCAAGGTAGGTCTTGCTATAAATCCAAGTACTCCTGTTGAAAATATAAAGCATTTAACTGATTATATTAATATGCTTCTTGTTATGACAGTTTCTCCCGGTTTTGCAGGTCAGAAAATGTTTATGGGTGCAGAAAAGAAAGTTCAGGAAGCAAAAGCACTTTTAAAGGAATGGAATTGCCTCGATACTCTTATTGAGGTGGATGGCAACATTAATCTTCCTAATGGAAGAAAAATGTCTGAAAGCGGTGCTGATATCTTCGTTCTCGGCACAAGCGCATTGTTTTTAAAAGATAAATCCATCACTCAAGCCGCTGAAGAATTCACTGAATATATTTTGGGGTAAAAGCTATGTATAAAAATATTCGTGCCTCTGTAGTTGGCAGTATAAATATGGACTTAATTCTCAATATGAAAAAGGTGCCTGATATTGGTGAAAATGTTTTAGGTACTGACTACGGCTATGCGAACGGTGGAAAAGGCGCAAACCAGGCAACTGCTTTAGCAAAGCTTGGAGCAAAGGTCAAAATGATAGGTAAAGTGGCAGATGACCCCAACGGCGCAAAGCTTTTGGAAAACCTGAAAAAGAACAACATTGACACATCAGGCGTTGCAACAGACGGTTCCCAAACAGGTCTTGCCGCAATTATTCTTGACGGCGAGGGAAGAAACAGAATTGTTGTTTACGAGGGTGCAAATTCTGAAATAGAACCGCAAAAAGCTGTTCAAGAAACAGGAAACGATATTGACCTTTTGCTTTTGCAATTCGAGACCAATGAAGAGGTTGTTATAAGTTGTGTAAATCACGCAGTGAAAAACGGAATTACAACAGTTATTGACTGCGGACCTGCGAAAAATTTCGCATTAGAGGAAATGCAGGGTGCAACAATCCTCTCTCCTAACGAAAGCGAAACCAAAGCATTGACGGGCATATACCCCGATACCCAAGAAAATATTTTAAAGGCTTCAAAAACATTAGAGGAAAGAAGCAAAGCAAAATATATCGTTTTAAAGCTCGGTGAAAGAGGTTGTTCTCTTTGGGACGGAAAAGAATTGAAGTTTTTCCCATCTTATAAAAGCACGGTTGTTGACACAACCGCCGCAGGTGATTGCTTTACTGCCGCATTGGCGCTGGAATATGTAAAGAGCGGAGATATTTATACTGCTTGCGATATGGGTAACAAGGCAGGCTCAATTGCCGTAAGCAAAATGGGCGCTCAAAGCTCAATGCCCACGGTTGAGGAAATTTCTCAAATAAAATAATATTATAAAAAACATAACCATCTCAAACCGATGGTTATGTTTTTTCATATTTACTGTTTTTTCTTATATGCTTTCAAAAGACGTATTGTTTCAATTATCATATAAAGAAGCATTGCACCGCAAGCTATGGAAATAACCTCAGGACTTCCTGAACTTAAAAGCATATTCAATATGCCTGCAAGACCTAAGAATATACCTGCTGAAAGAACGAAGTTTACAACAAACGCCAAAATTATGCCTTTCTTCGTCTTTCCTTTTTCAATTGCAACGAAAGCCGGAAGAACAGATGCCAACGCCGCCAAAGCAAAAACAGAAAGGAAATAGAGAATTTCAATCCATTCAAGGTACATAAAATAAACTGCAAAAAAGAGAGGAACTGAAAGCACCGCTGACAGCACCGGCAAGGCAACAGTTTTTTTGCCTTTAATTGCTCCTATAACAAGCCACGCTAATGCAAATAATATGGGAAGCACGGCAAGTATATAAGGAATATAGTTTTCAAATGTATTGTGTTCAAATTCCTTATCGGACTGTAGCTTCGATTCTGCATTATAGGGTGTCTGCCCGCCCTCTTTGTTAAGACCGATAACCGTGTCTTTAAGAGTACCTGCTACGGAATAATCCCATGCTTCAAAATTCAAAGCAAATGCGTGACTGTCTTCTGCTAAAGTGAAATCAAAATTGAGAGCATCCTTAAATCCGGGGTCGGCAATTGTCGGGTAGTGAATAAAGCCTTCCTCCTGAGCCATTTCAAGTGTATAAGTGGTTTCACCTGTATTGAAATACAACTCATCTCCCTCTGTTAAGCTCCACATAAGGTTACCGTTATCATAAAAATGTGAGGGATTAAGCATTTCTATATAAATCGGTGCTTTATTATAAGTAAGGAAAATATTGTTATAATATACCGCGGTGGCGTGAGTTTCGCCCTTTTCTATACCCGGACTGACCTGACCCTCGGCGCTGAGAGCGGCAATATTATTTCTGATAACATTACCCTCACCGTAATGAATATTAAAGCTTTGGCTACCGCAGGAATATACAAGATTTTTCTCAACAGACATATAGGATGAGCCTTCATCAAGGTAAATACCCCAACCGCCGTAACCGCCTTCACCGGGATCGGCAGCAACATTATGTATAACATTCTCGCTCAAAACGGTACCGGGTTGTTTGCCGAGCATATAAATACCGCCCATATCGGAAAGCCAACCCTGACCGATATTATAAATAAGATTTCGGCTGATATTTATATTCTTTGTCACGTGGTAAGCATAGCCCCAAACCCAACCGACAGAAATACCTGTATAGTAACCGTCGTGAATCTCATTATTTACTACTTCGGCAGTGTCGCAATAAGTAATATGAATACCGATTGCGCAGAAGAATTTTCTGCCGTATTTATAGATTTCGTTGTTTTTAATGGTAATATTCTGAGTGTAGTTTTCCTGTTCGGGAAGGCAGTTTTCGCCACCTACATAAATAGCGGTTGCGGCTATGTTTTCAAAATAGCAGTTCTCAACAGAGGAATTCTTTACACCGAATTTCATTTTAACGGCTGTACCGCCCAAATCTGTGAATTCGCAGTTTTTAAAGTTAATATTTTCCGCATATTCAACGGAAACCACACCGTCAACAAACATTGCCGCCTGAGGAAAGTCCATATCATTTTCTTCATACCAAGAGCCTGCATACAAACCGTCGGCTTTGGGGATAGTCCAGTCAGTACGTGTAAAGTGAACACCCTCAAAAGAAATTCCGTCAACACCGTTTATATCAATGAGTTTATCAATATTTGAACCGTAAAGAGTGAGCGTGTCTGCTTTCTCTCCATCTTTAGGAACATAGTAAAGAACACCCGAAACGCTGTCAAGATACCATTCCCCCGGCTCATTGAGAGCCTCGAAAACATTCTCAAAATAATAGCGGTCAATATCTCTTATGAGCATAGAAGAGGGTCTTGATAAGCCGATTTTTCCGCTTTCCGAATCATAAGATGTAACATTCATAAGTTCATCGTGCCAATAGTGGAGAATACGAATATTAACATCTTCTAAATTATGAAACTCCGCAGGAATATCTTCAGTATTTGCATAAAAAGAACGCTGACCGAGAGTAAAATCCCAAGGTCTGTTTTCGTCCGTTTCGGTCCAGATATCATCTTCGGGAGCGGTTGCTTTAACCGTAAAATAGCCTTCTTCGGGGAAACGGGTTATGCTCAGCTCACCGTTATCGCTGAAAAGGGATTTAAAATACCAATTATCTTTAAATGTGTCAAGTTTTTTGGTAAACACTTTCACACCGTTAGCTTCGCTTTCCTCAAAGCCGTTAATTTCATAAGCGCCTGAGAAAAGAACCTCTTTTTCATCATAGGCTTTATATGTAACATTTGCCATATCTTCGGAATTAAAGCACAACACATCTTCAAAATAATATGTTCCGCCG
>CAZUZV010000052.1:0-12642 GCA_964624385.1 uncultured Eubacteriales bacterium
GCTCCACTCCAAAGGCTTCCAAAAATCATTGTACTATACTTTGACTTTATTTTTTTACAAAAATGGGTCACATCTATTTACAACGCAGAATTTTTTCTTAAATTTTTGATTGTTCCCTATTCCATTTTTTATGTATGTATGTTATACTTTAATATGTATAATTAGGTGGAATAGGTGCTTTTTGAGTGCCTTGTAATACGGAAGGACAGTTTTAATGGCAAAGATTATTTCCATTGTTAATCAAAAGGGTGGCGTTGGCAAGACCACAAGTGCCGTGAATCTTGCGGCGGCTCTGGGTGCTCTTGGTAAAAGAGTTCTGCTTGTTGATATTGACCCCCAGGGTAATACCACAAGCGGTTACGGAATTTCCCGTAAAAATCTTACGGCAACCTCTTATGAAATTTTAATAGGCTCAGTTCCTGCCGCTTCGGCTGTTATAACAACAAAGTTTCAGGGGGTTGATATTATTCCCTCAAATATAAATCTTGCAGGTGCTGAGCTTGAACTGGCGGTTATAGAAAAGCGTGAAGCGGTTCTTAAAAATGCCCTTGCTCCCTTGCAGGCAAATTACGATTTCATTTTCTTCGATTGCCCGCCGTCTTTGGGTCTTATAACTCTCAATGCGCTTACAGCGTCCGACAGTTTTTTAGTTCCCATTCAATGTGAATATTATGCTCTCGAAGGTCTTTCACAGCTTATGGCAACAGTAAGGACAATAAAAAGGCTTTATAATCCTCTTATAGAGCTTGAAGGTGTGCTTCTTACAATGTACGACGGAAGACTTAACCTTACTCAGCAGGTTGTTGCGGAGGTTAAAAACTTCTTCCCAAAGAAAGTTTATGCAACGGTTATTCCGCGAAATGTCAGGCTTTCGGAGGCTCCCTCTTTCGGTGAACCCGTTATTTATTATGACAGAGGTTCAAGAGGTAGTGAAAGCTATATGATGCTTGCAGAAGAATTTTTAAGAAGTCAATTATAAGGAGAAAGAAATAAATGGCAGTTAAAAAATCCGGACTCGGCAGAGGCTTTGATGCAATTTTTGCCGATAACTCCGTTGAAGATATTTCCACGGGTGTCAGCACGGTTAAGGTGAAATTGCTTGATATTGAACCCAACCGTGACCAGCCCCGAAAACAGTTCGACGAAGAAGCTCTGACCGAGCTTTCCAACAGTATCGCTCAGCACGGTGTTCTTCAACCCTTGCTTGTCAGACCAATGCCTGATGGTGGTTATCAGCTTGTTGCAGGCGAAAGACGTTGGCGAGCTTCCCGAATGGCAGGCTTAACTGAAGTTCCCGTTGTAATTCGTGATTTAACCGATTCTCAGGTTGCCGAGCTTGCTCTCGTTGAAAATTTGCAAAGAGAAAACCTTAATCCTCTTGAAGAGGCTAACGGTTACAAGGAATTAAGCGAAAAATTCGGTTACACTCAAGAAAAAATTGCAGAAATAGTAGGTAAATCCCGACCCTCAATAGCAAATGCTTTAAGACTTCTCAATTTGCCCGAAAGCGTTCAGGAAATGGTTTCAAGCGGTAGTCTTTCAATGGGTCACGCAAGAGCGATTTTATCTCTTGAAGATGATAAAATGAAAACTGACCTTGCAAAGCTTGTAGTGGCAAATGACCTTTCCGTAAGAGAAACGGAAAAAATTGCAAGAAATATGGTGAAAGAAGCTCCCAAAGGCAAAAAGACGAAAAAACGCAATCCTTATTACGATGAAGCGGAGCTTGCGCTTTCCGAGGTGCTCGGCAGAAAAGTAAAAATAACAAAATCTTCTAAAAAAGGCGCTCTTGAAATTGAATTTTTCGACGATGCAGACCTTAAAAAGCTTTTGAAGATTTTTGATAATGAATAAAGGTAACAGGAGATAGAAAAATGATTGATATTAAATTTTTAAGAGAAAATCCCGAAATTGTAAAACAGAACATTAAAAATAAATTTCAGGACAAAAAAGTAGGTCTTGTTGACGAGGTTATTGCTCTTGATGCCGAAAGCAGAAAGGTAAAAGGCGAGGCAGATAATCTCCGCGCTTCAAGAAACAAAAACAGTAAAATGATTGGTGCTCTTATGGCACAGGGTAAGAGAGAAGAGGCTGAGGAAATGAAGAAAAAAGTTTCCGAGGATGCCGCTCGTCTTGCAGAGCTTGAAAAAGCAGAGGAAGAGCTTTCAAAGAAAGTTAATGATATTATGATGCTCATTCCCAATATAATTGACCCTTCTGTGCCTATCGGTAAGGACGACAGCGAAAATGTTGAAGTGGAGCGTTACGGCGAACCCGTTGTTCCGGATTTTGAAATCCCTTATCACAGAGAAATTATGGAACGCTTTGAGGGTATTGACCTTGACAGTGCAGGTCGCGTTGCAGGTAACGGCTTCTACTATCTTTGCGGTGATATCGCAAGACTTCATTCTGCAGTTATCTCTTATGCAAGAGATTTTATGATTGACAGAGGTTTTACCTATTATATTCCTCCGTTTATGATCAGAAGCAATGTTGTTACAGGTGTTATGAGCTTTGCTGAAATGGATGCTATGATGTATAAAATAGAGGGTGAAGACCTTTACCTTATCGGTACAAGTGAACACTCAATGATTGGTAAATTTATAGATACCATCATTCCCGAAGAAAAGCTTCCCCAGACTCTTACCAGCTATTCACCCTGCTTCCGTAAGGAAAAGGGTGCTCACGGTATTGAGGAACGCGGTGTTTACAGAATTCATCAGTTTGAAAAGCAGGAAATGATTGTTGTTTGTAAGCCCGAGGATAGCCCCTATTGGTTCGATCAGCTCTGGAAAAATACAGTTGACCTTTTCCGCACACTTGATATTCCCGTAAGAACTCTTGAGTGCTGTTCAGGTGACCTTGCTGACCTTAAAGTTAAATCTATTGACGTTGAGGCTTGGAGTCCCCGCCAGCAGAAATATTTCGAGGTTGGCTCTTGCTCAAATCTTTCCGATGCTCAGGCAAGAAGACTTAAAATCCGTGCAGGCGGAAAAGATAAAAAATATTTCCCCCATACTCTTAACAACACAGTTGTTGCGCCTCCCAGAATGCTCATTGCATTCCTTGAAAACAACCTTAATGCAGACGGTAGCGTAAACATTCCCGAAGCTTTAAGACCTTATATGGGCGGAAAGGAAAAACTTATACCCACTGTATAAGTTTTTTAATGCGGAATTCGAAATTCGGAATTCGGAATGAAGGGGACGCTGCGCGTCCGATTAAATAAGGAACTTTTATGTATAGAGATAGAAAAGAAGATAATTTTAAGAAAAGCAAAAGAGATTTTGGTAATAGGGATGATTTCAGAAGAGATGATGACAATCAACCCGACAAAGATATAATTTTCGGAAGAAATTCCGTGAGCGAGGCAATTAAAGCAGGTCGCCCTCTTGACAGTATTATGGTGGCAAGGGGTGAGCGTACAGGCTCAATTCCGAAAATTCTTTCCGATGCTAAAACTGCCGATATTCCAGTTAAAGAGGTTGACCGGAAAAAGCTTGACTTCATGTGCGGTCACGGAAATCATCAGGGAATTGTTGCGGTTGGTGCAGTTAAGGCGTATTCAACTGTTGATGATATTTTCGCTTTGGCAGAGGAAAGAGGGGAGTCGCCCTTTATAATTGTTTGTGACGAAATTGAAGACCCTCATAATTTGGGTGCAATAATAAGAACTGCGGAGGCCGCAGGTGCTCACGGGGTAATCGTTCCCAAAAGACGAAGCGCACCCTTGAGCTTTGCAGTTTCAAAAACGAGTGCAGGTGCGGTGGAATTTATGCACGTTGCAAGGGTTACAAACATTCCTCAAACTCTTGAAGAGCTTAAAGAACGCGGAGTTTGGGTTTACTGCGCAGATATGGACGGTGAAACCTTTTATACTGCAAACCTTAAAGGTGCCGTTGCACTTGTTATCGGTTCTGAGGGTAAGGGCGTAGGCAGACTTGTAAAAGAAAAATGTGATGTTATCCTTTCAATGCCTATGAAAGGAAAAATAAACTCCCTTAACGCTTCTGTTGCCGCAGGGATTTTAATGTATGAAATTTCAAAGCAAAGAGATATTTGAACTTTTGTGAGGGTTTAAGATAATGGCTGATGAACGTAAAACACCGAGGAAATGGTCGCTTGAAGAGATAGACGAGCTTCTTCAGGACAGCGGTATGCTTCCTAAGGAGGAGGCTATAGAGGAGAGTACCCCCGTTAAAAAGGCGGAGGCTATAAATCCTCGTCCTGTCAGAAACGAAAATATAGACCATCAGATTATTTCAGAAAAAATCGAACGTTCAGAGGGTAGCGGTGCACCCCAGGTTTACGGCGCTTTTGTCAGCGATAAATACAGGGACCGTTTTTTCAACAGACCTATTCAAAACCTTGAAAAAACCGCAGAGCATCAGCTTGTTCCCGAAGAGGAGCAGAAATATGAAAGAAGCGGTTTTGTAAAGCAAAAAAGCAGTTTTGAAAACACTGCCGACCTTTCTCCCGTTCCTACCCTTGTTCCCGACAGTAAAATTGCGGAAGATGTTGCAACGGAAAAAACGATTGTTTTCGGAGATATGAGCGAGGAGAACATAGACGAAGAAAAATATCAGGAGTCAAAAACCCGTACAATCGGTTTGCGTTCTTTGGCAGTTACTGACGGTAATGCTCACGAACAGGAGCTTCCTGATGAATATGATGATTCTCAGCTTTCTTTTGAAGGTTTCCATACAGCAGAAGTAAATATAGTTGACGAACGCGAAGTTGAAGAGGAGCTTATTAAAAAAAGAAAGGTAAAAGCCAGCACTTTTACCATAACAAGTGATATTTCAGACGATGAAAAGGAAGCAACACCCAAGAAATACGGGACGGACGAATATCGCACAGAAGACGACAAGTTTAAAGTTGCATATTATTTGAAGAAAAATAAAAATTCTGCTTTTGTAGGTACGGTTGTAAGCTATATTTGTTTCGGAATTTTAGCAGCTCTTTCAATTTTTGCAAAGAGCTTCCCCGAAACTGAAAAAGGTGTTCTTATTGCATCTTTAATAGTACTGATTACTACCATTATGGCAAATGCTAATTCGCTTTTAGACGGACTTCGTTCCTTTAAAGGCTTTAAATTCGGAAGGAACACAGGTTCGGTTGTTTGTGTTTTTTCGGCATTATTGCAAAATTTTGTTTTCCTTTTCTCTTCTGCAGAGCCTTTTGAAAACGGACTTGCGCTTCTTTCTGCGGCAACGGTTCTGCCTTTAGCATTTAACAGAAGTGCAGAATACCTGGAATACAAGAGAATAACAAAAAACTTCGAATATATTGCGAACAATGAGCTTTATTCCATAGGTAAAATCGAGAAAAAACAGACTGCTTTTGAAATTGGCAGAGGTCTTCTTTTGGATGATCCGACTGTTCTTGCATCTCAAAAAACCAACTTTCCCAGAAGGTTTATTGAGCTTTCTCAAAAATTTTACCCCTCGGATGACGTTAATAAACGCCTTGTCCCCATAGGATTCGGGGCATCCGTCCTTGTGGGTGCAATAACTCTTCTCATTACCAAGGACTATCTTTCTGCGGTTACGGCTTTTACCGGAGCCATATGTATAAGCGTACCGTATTTTTCATATCTTGTTGATGCTCTTATTATCTCAAAAACCTCAAAAAATCTTCTGGCAAAGGGCGGTATGCTTGCAGGTTGGGATGCGTTCAGAGAGTGTAGCAGTGCAAATGCAATTGCCATAGACAGTGCTGATATTTTTGATGAAAACGGTGGCAATGTTTTCGGTATCCATCCCTTTTATGACATTCAGATTGACGAGGCTATTTTGTATACTGCCTCACTCCTTATAAAATCAGGCGGACCTTTGGGCAACCTCTTTAAGAGAATAATAGTTGGTGAAACTTCTCTTTTACCTCCGGTTGATTCTCTTACTTATGAAGATAAATTAGGCTTGTCAGCTTGGATTTTTAACAGAAGAATTCTTGTGGGTAACGGTGACCTTTTGAGAAATCATAATGTTACAATTCCTGATATGGCTCTTATAGAACGTCATTTGTGCGAGGGGAGATACCCTCTTTACCTTGCGATTGACGGTAAAGCGGCGGCAGTTTTCATTGTTTCATACGATGTGAATAATGAAAATGCGCGACTTCTTAAATCAATTGAACGGAATAGCATTTCCTTGCTTGTTCGTTCTGATGATGCAAATATTACAGATGATATGGTATCGGGAAAACTATCTCTTCCCCAAAGCGGTGTGAAAGTTCTTTCTGCTGTTTCGGGTGATATTTACAAAAATTATTGTGCAGGTGTTACATCTACTGCAGATGCACTTTTAATGCACGACGGCAAAACCCACTCCTTACTTTGTGCGATTAGTTCTGCACTTTCTTTGGGTTCTGTTAAGCATATTCTTAATATATTCCAGACTTGCGCTATGGGTGTGGGTCTTGCTCTTGTAAGTGCCTTGTCTTTTGTTTCAGGACTTTCTGCATTGAATTGTATTCAGCTTGTTGTTGTCCAGAGCTTTTTTGCGGCTTTTACGGTTTTTGTTATGACGGGTAGTCTCTTTGCAACAAACGGAAAGTCTAAAAAAAGAAAGACTAAAAGAAAATCATAAGTCATCGGCATCCTGAATTGGTTTTTCATCATCCAAAGGTCGTCCGGTGTAAGAACCGTTTACATCGCTTTTGATTTTTTTAGTATCGAAATTTTTAACGGTTTCCAAGGCTTTTTCGGTTGGATTTTTATTTTTCATATTAACACCTCACATATATTATGGTGAGATTTTAATAATATAAACGGAGGAAATTAAATTATGAGTAAAGTACGTTTAGGTATTATCGGTGTTGGTAATATGGGTTCAAGTCATATTAAAAACGCTCTTCAGGGAAAAATGCCCGAGATTGATATTACTGCAGTTGCAGATATTAAGCCCGACAGACTCGAATGGGCAAAAGAACAGCTTCCCGACGTAAAAACCTTTGATACCGCATCTGCACTTATGGATTCGGGCGAGGTTGACGCAGTTCTTATTGCAACACCTCACTACGATCATCCCCCTCTTGTAATTGAGGCATTGGAAAAAGGCCTTCATGCTATGAGCGAAAAACCTGCGGGTGTATATACAAAACAAGTTCGTGAAATGAATGCAGTTGCTAACAAAAGCGACAAAATATTTGCAATTATGTTTAACCAGAGAACAAATTGTCTTTACAGGAAGGCACACGAAATTGTTCATAGCGGAAAATACGGCGAGCTCAGACGTGTGACCTGGATTATCACCGATTGGTACAGAACGCAGGCATACTATAATTCAGGCGGATGGCGTGCAACCTGGTCAGGTGAAGGTGGCGGTGTGCTTCTTAATCAGTGCCCTCACCAGCTTGACCTCTGGCAATGGATTTGTGGTATGCCCGAAAAGATTACAGCAGTTTGTCACGAGGGAAAATGGCATAATATTGAGGTTGAAGACGATGTTATGATATATGCCGAATACCCCAACGGAGCAACAGGAACATTTATCACCACCACAGGTGATTGTCCCGGCACAAATCGTCTCGAAATCACTCTTGACAGAGCAAAGCTTATTTGCGAAAGCGATAAACTTATTGTTAACGAGCTTAAAGAGAGCGTCTCTGAATTCACTCAGAATGCGCAGGAAGGCTTCGGTCATATTGAATACGAAACATACGAGGCAGAGCTTGACGGAAGAAACGAGCAACATGTTGAGGTTATGAATAAATTTGCGGGTGCAATTCTTCGCGGAGAGCCTCTCACAGCGGTCGGTCAGGAAGGTATTAACGGTCTTATGATTTCAAATGCAGCTTTCCTTTCCTCTTGGTTAGGCGAAAAGGTTTCTCTTCCCATTGATGAAGACCTGTTCTATAAAATGCTCCAAGAAAAAATCGATAATTCAACTTTTGTGAAAGAAGTTAAAGAAGTTGTAAACGAGAATATGGATTCTACTTATTAAGATTTATACAATTTGTTAAGGCGGAAAATTATGACACGAAAGATTTCGAAAATTATCATTTGCGCAATTGCTGCATTGTGTTTGTTTTGCAGTTCATTGACTGCTTTTGCGGAAAACGGTGATTTGGATTTTGAATTTAATATTCAGCCGGAAGAACCCACAACTCAACGGGAATCTGCTCCGGTGGAAACCGAAACGGAAACCGAAAAGGTTACCGAGAAGCAAACGACAGAAAAAATAACTGAAGCAACAGCTGAGAAAACAACCATAAAGACTACAAAACCGCAAACTACCGAGGCGCAGAATGAGCCTGTTTATAACAATGCTTCCGGTAATAATGTGAATGTCGGGGTTCAGGAAAATGTCGAAGCCACCAAGGAAGAGTCAACTGTTGAAGAAACAACGGATGAACCTCTTCCTGACGGAGCATTTTATGTTTACCTTGAGCGCAACAACGGACAAAGACGATTGAAAACAGTTATGCAGGAACCCGGTTACGTTCCTGAACCTGAAGAACCTACCAGAGAGGGTTATGTGTTTGACGGGTGGTATTCCGATTCCGAATTTAAAAAATCTTGGGATTTCTTAACCGATAAGGCTAAAGAGCAAATGACGATATATGCAAAATGGGTTGCGAACAGTAATACAAAAGAATTTGATATAATTGTAGAAAAAACTGTTGGAGGAACATTAGAAGTAAATCCGCAAAAAGCGAGTGTTGGTGAACCTGTCGTTATAACGGTTACTCCCGATGAAGGGAAACGACTTGTTCAAGGCAGTATTCTTATAAATGGAGAACCCAGTGACTTTTTGAGCTTTATAATGCCTAATGGTAAGGTTATAATCAGTGCATCCTTCGAAGATATTCCCGAAAAAGATGTCAGCGAAGAAAAATCAAAACTTCCGTTATTTATTGGTTTAGGTGTAATTGTTGCGGTTATTCTTGTTGCGACAATTATAATTGCAAAGAGAAGAAGCGATTTTAACGCAGATTTAGATCCTGATGAGGAGCTTTATATAGATGATGACGACGATGACAATTGGATTGATGAGTCAATTGTTGTTGAAGAAGGCTTCAAAGAGGGCAAAAAGGTCGTGGACAGTACAGAACCTGATTACGGTGCCCCCGATTTAGAAGAATAATAAGCAACACCACACTGAAAACTACCGGTTTTCAGTGTGGTGTTGAAATGTTTATTGGTAATTTATTGCTACCATAAGTAGCATAACGAGAGCTGAAAAACCGAATTCCGCTACAAAAAGCTTCCAGGACCATTTAATCCATTTTCCATAGGAAACGCCTATAAGGCCGATTGCGATAATCATCAAACCATTTGTGGGGTAAAGGAGATTTGTGAAACCGTCTGCAATGCAGAAGGTTGTAACAACGCTTTGTCTTGTTATTCCCACAAGGTCTGAAAGCGGAGCTACAAGGGGCATTATAAGAAATGCTTTTGCGGTGCCGCTACCGATAAAGAATTCGAGAACTGCAATAACCGCAAAGAGAATAAATATTGCAGAATAGGGAGATACGCCTTGCATAAAATTATTCAATTCATAGAGAATTGTGTGCATTATTTTTCCCTCATTGAGAACATAGGAAATTGCAATAACAAATATAATAAGAGGAATTGCAGGAGCAATTGTTTTTGCACCTTGAAGGAAGCTTGAAGCGAGCTTTTTACCCTTTAAACCTGTATAGTGACCTGCAAGGAGTCCGCCAACGGTAAAGAGAATTCCCATGGCAGGAAGGGAAAGTCCACCGCCAAGACTTAAAGCAAAATCGAGAATAATGAAAATAGCGTCAATAAGAATACAAATTATAAACGCTTTAGTGCCTTTTCTGATGCTTTCATTCTTTAATATGAGTTCAGCATCTGCCATTGTGTATTTTTCGCGTAGGACTTTGTCGGATTCGTAAACGGGGGATTTGGTTGGATCTTTTTCAATTTTCTTAGCATAAAAATAAAGAAAAAAGAAGAGGATGAGATATACACCAACAAAAATTATAAGACGAAGCCAAAGCCCCGAGAAAACCTCCAAATCGGCAAGCTTTTGAACAGTTACCACATTGAACGGGTTGAAGGTTGCAGCAGTGAAGCCCCAAGCGATTGATACAAGGCTCAGACCTAAGCCTACAAGAGAGTCCCACCCTAAAGCCAACGACACCGCAACGGCAATTGGTACAAGAGTTATTGACTCTTCAAGAATACCTGCTGTTGAGCTTAAAAGCATACAGACGAATATAACCGTTGCCATAAGGGTGTATTTTTTGCTACTGTATTTCTTGATCAGAGTTGCCATTATAAATTTTAAAATTCCGCATTTGTCGAGTATGAGGAAAGCACCGCCGATAAGCACGATTATGGCAATTATAGCAAGACCTGTTCCTGCATAGCTGCTGCCAAGGCAGAGAATTGGAGAAAGTATGATTTTCCAGATAGGAATTTTGTAGTCCTCCAAAACAGTATAAGTTCCGTCGACAATAGCCTCATGACCGTCTCGGTTGATTATCTCATATTCTCCTCGGGGGAGTATCTGAGTAAGAACACCGATAAATGCTAAAACCAGCATCAGCACAATCGATATGGTAGCCATAGTCTTTTTGTTAAGACTTAAACCTAACGCTTCATTTTTGTTTGAATTTTCCATATTTCAGTTCCTTATAAAAAAGATAAAAATAATTATACATAAATAGCATGAAAAAAACAAGCATGTATTTGACAAACATAGTTTTTCTACCTATAATATCAGTGATTTGTTATTAATGATAGGTTAAGGTGTGACATGAGAGTACATAAGAAAAAACACGGTGCAGAGCGACTTGAAGCCTGCGGAAATATTGTTATTAAGGATTTAAGAGCAGAGGGTAACACTTCTCAGGCTCTTTTCGGAAATCATAACCCCATAAGAATTGAAATCGGATGCGGTAAGGGTGATTTTATTGTTGGAACTGCCGCAAAAGAACCCGATGTTAATTTTCTTGCAGTTGAAAAGGTTTCCGATGTTCTTGTTATTGCGGCAGAAAAAGTTAAGAATTCAGGTCTTTCTAATGTAAGAGTTTGTTGCGTTGACGCAAAAGAGCTTGAAGAAATTTTCCCGGAGGGAAGTATAGACAGAATTTATCTTAACTTTTCTGACCCTTGGCCTAAAGCTCGTCACGAAAAAAGAAGACTAACCTACAGAACCTTCCTTGCAATTTACAAGAAAATTCTTAAAAAAGACGGGGCAATTCATTTCAAAACCGATAACCGAGGTCTTTTTGACTTTTCTTTGGAAGAATTCGAGAATTTTGGAATGAGAATGGAAAAGCTCACCTTTGACTTGCACAATTCCGAATATATGGAAGGAAATGTTATGACAGAATACGAGAAAAGATTTTCGGAAATGGGTTTCCCCATAAATCGTGTAGAGGTTTATTTTAACTGATATGAAAATTTGGTTTTTGAGTGTAGAGTTAATTGTTATTATAATTTCTTTAATAGTTACTATAAGAAAAATAAAGTGTTCACGTAATTGTGGGAAATGCAAAAAAGATGTTTGTGTAAAAAAAGCAGAACTCGTTATAAATCCATTATGGGTAGTGTTGTATGTTTTGGGTGTGGTTTCATTTGAATTAAGTGCAATGTTATTACGCGGTATGGCGGCTTGGTTGGGTTTGATTATAGGCTTAGTAGGTTTTTTAGGAGCTTTGTTTTTTCTTCCGTTTGCATATAGGTTTAATCATATCGGTATATACTTTTTGAGGTGCTTAAATAAGGATACTTATGTTGAGTATGATAATATTGAACATATTTCTTTAGAAAAAACCGGAAGAAATGACGGTGATTGGGATAATGCTTCGATTTTAACTCAAGAGTATGTTATTACAACAATAAAAAATAATCAAAAGCAATTCTTTAAAAAAGAAAGTGTATTTGAAACTCAAAAGACAACGGAAATGCTCAAAAAATATTGTCCTAAAAAATTTCCAAAACAAAAAGCAAAGAATAAAAAACATTCAAAGGAAAAAAGTTGACGTATGGGGTGCCTCTCTTCGAAGAGAGGGGGACCACCTTGAAATAATTAAACTATTGAAAGTTGTACCAAGCGAGCCTATTGTAAAGATTTTGATACAGTTTGTCGGGTGGTGGAGAGTTCTCGACGCGAGAAACGAGCGTCGTTGAATCGTAAGATACAATTATAATTAACTTTCCATACCAATAAAATAAAGGAGAAGAAATGGATAAACGAAAACCGTTACCAATGAACCCCGACCTTAAAGAATATGCCGTTAAAATGCGAAAAAATCAAACTGACGAAGAAAAGAAACTATGGTTTCAAGTTTTAAAAGGTCGCGTTCCGAAATTCCACAGACAACGAATAATAGGAAATTACATTGTAGATTTCTTCTGCCCTAAATTAAAACTGATAATTGAAATTGATGGCTACCAGCATTTTTATGAAGAAAACAAAGAGTATGACCAAAAACGAACAGAATATCTTGAAAACCTCGGTTTCTATGTTTTAAGATTTGAAAACACAGAGGTTAACAAAGATATTGAAGAGGTCAGGTATATAATCAACAATGTGTGTGAAGCGCTTGAAAAGGGAATAAAACTTGCTCCTGAATATCGTGAATAGTTTTGGTTGGTGTATGTCAATTGAAGCTTACGCTTCAACTACGCTCGAAGGCTCGCGTAGAGAACTCTCCACC
>CAZUZV010000053.1:0-12439 GCA_964624385.1 uncultured Eubacteriales bacterium
AGATGATTAAAGAGACGGGCGCAAAGAGTTCTGACCTTGAGCGTCAGGAAAGTGCTGACGAGCTTTGCAGTAAATGTGACCAATACGCAAAGGATTGGGCACCCGTTGCAGAGGAATTGTGGACAACACTTCCACACAAGGACACCCACACACAGTATTACCGCGACACACCCGAGGGCAAAGCACAATTCGGCGGTTGCACAGGAAATTGTGCAAATTGTAACGGACATAAATAAAGAAAAAAGCAAAAGCAGAGCAAAACGCTCTGCTTTTTTCTTATACAAACATTATGTAACTATCACTTTTTTTAAGAACAAAATTATATTTGATTTTACCGCTGAGAATTTTCTCATTTTTACCAACCGTTTCAATAAAATCAATTATTGCCTCTTTTTTGATATTATCACTCTTTGTATAAAGCTTTAAATCTAAATCATAATTTTCATCAGCAGACATAGTTACCTCTGCATCAATTATATCTTCATGAACTGTTGCAAGGTCTTCTAATTTAAGACCATTAATATTGATTTTATTGTTTCTTGTTCTGATGATTTCAGATTTGACCTTATAAACTGTTGGTCTGTGGAACTCTTGTACATTATCGTTAACAAGTTTAATTATTTCATTAAGTGTTCTTTCTGTATCAGTATTGTCTTTTAATACTATATGTGCACTTGGAACTTGTCCCTCTTCTTTATCAAATTTTCCTACAACTATACATTGTGCAACATTTGTGTGAGTTAGAACAACATCTTCAATTTCTTTAGGTGAGAACTTAAATGATTTTCTTGCGATTACATTCTTAATTCTTCCCTCATAGAAATAAAAACCGTCTTCATCAAAATAAGCAAGGTCACCCATATGTACCCATGTTTTTCCGTCAGGATGTTTTTTAAATACTTCAGCAGTTTCTTCAGCACTGTTTCCTGCATAACCTTTTGTTACACCGGGACCTGTAAGACACAATTCACCAACTGTATTAGGTGTTGTTATTTCATCGAAAGTATCTATTTCAACAATTTTTGCTATTACATCACCTACTGGTTTGCCTAAAGAACCAACTTTCTTTCTTATTGGTAAATTTGTAATTGCGACTGCACTAATCTCTGTTGAACCATATCCTTGACATGCAGTACAGCTACCACCATTTTCTTTTATGTAAAGATTTATTTTCTCTTCAATATCATCAAATCCATCTCCACCAAAACCAAGACATATACCCTTGCTCATATCTGTGGGTCTTTTCACCAACTCACGAGCATGCGATGGAGTTGCATAACTATATTCCGGCTTAAATTTATTCATTAAATCATAAAAATTGCAAGGATTCATCTCAGGAATTATTATAAGAGTTACATTTGAACATAAATAAAAATGATTTGTTACTTTTCCGTATTCGACAAAATGAGGAATCGTTTGTAATCCCAATTTTTCTTTTTCATAAATAAATCCGTCAATTTCATAATTCCTTGGAATACTATTTATATTTTCATTTGTTTCCATAATAGCCTTAGGAGTTTTTGATGTTCCACTACTGTGTACTATAGAACAAGTGTCATTTTCAACATACGGGTTTTCTTTAACTTCCTTAACAGATTTTCCGCACTTAATAAAATCAGCCCATTTTATAATTAAATCTGATTCACGAAGTTTGGGTTTCCCATTCTTAATTTCAGCAATTTTCTTGAACATTGCAGGAAATGATTCTAAAACACTTGAAGCAATAACAGCCTTTATATCAAATCCTTTAATGCTGTCAAGTACCATATTCCTGATTTCAGGTTCATCGAGAACGTATATGTAATGTGATTCCAACTCACTTAAATAATATCTCATTTCTTCAACAGTTATGTTTGGGTAAACATAGTTTGGTATTGCACCGATTTTGTTTAACGCATAATCCATATAAAGCATTTCAGGAACATTGGAAGAACACATAACAACATAGTCACCTTTTTTCACACCTAAGGCAACTAATGCTTTTGCTGTTTTATCAATCATTTCAACAAACTTTTTATTCGAAATGTCAACTACAGGATAATCTCTGTTATAAAAGCCCTCCGGTGACGGTGGTGCTTTATCAACAGGTATTGTGTATTTTATTGCTGTTCTTTTTTCAGATAAATCAAAATTATCCATAAAATAGCGATATTTGGTTTTGTTGATGTTCATAAATTGGTCTCTCATAATGTTTCCTCATTTCAATCTTTTATTAAACAAAAATGCGCTTTGTATTGTGGGATGAATTGTGTTCAGGTGTGCAAAAGCATATTCGTAATTTATTTCATCGGGAAGATGATAAATACAGGATTTTTCATAATTCCAATTAAGTGGCGGATAATCATATACTGCTTGAAATAATGCTTCTTGTTCTTTATGTATGTCAATTTCAGAGCGTTTGCCTTCTCGTTCCGAAATAAAATCCCAACGAAGAGTTGCCATACTGTCACGCAACATTGTTATCCCGGTTAAATTATCTTCATAAATTTTGTTTGACAATGGCTGCCCAAATCGAACTTTGCAAACCATACTGTCTCTATTATAATCAAGTGCCATTGGAATAATTTGAGCGTTAGTTTCTCTCGCAACATCAATAATTCCCCACCGCATTGATAACATCAATAAATTGTCTGTCAAATTCCAAGTTGCTTCAGGAAACCAAAGAATATTTTGTTTCTTCTTTAAGTAAGCAGTCAAAAGTTTTTTTACAAACCTTGTATGTGTTTTGTCTTTTCTGTCTACCCAAATTGCACCTGTCAGCGTAAAAAATAATTTATCTTCAATTGCAAGATTTTGTTTTCCTATTAAAGTATAACAATGTTTCCCGATTGCTCTTAAACCAATTGGAATATCAGGAAAAGCTGAATGATTACAAGCAAAAATGACTGGTCTGTCATTGTCAGTTTTATAATTGTTCACCAATTCAACTTTATATTTAACTTTTGTTTTACTCAAAATCATTACTATTGGATATAGTGTTTTTCTGATTTCAATTAAAACTTTTGATTCTGTTCTTTTCTGCATAACCATACCCTTAAAACTATTTAAGTCTTTTGTTAAATAAAAAGGCTGTATTGCGGTTTGCGGATATATTGTTTAAATGGGTGAAGGCTTCACCATATTCAATAATGTTTTTATCAATATATTGAGAACTATATTCGATTTCATAATCATAAAATGGTAGCATTGTATTTTCCAAATCAGTTATGAAATTAACCCAATATTCTTTTCTATTGCATATTGAATTTCGATTTATATGAGAATACTTTTCCATAAGTTCATATTTTGCAGTAGCTAAAGTGTCTCGTATTATCGTTAAACCATCTTGCATATTGAGTTTTGAAACATCAATAGGTTCGCAAAGTTTTGCATATACATCTTTGTTTTCTTGTATCATAGCAATACAAACAACCAAAGCATTTGTTTCTATTGCTAAATTATAAATTCCAGGAAAAAGTTTTTGAACAATAAGATTTTCTGTTTTGTTCAACGTACCTTCAGGAAACATTAAAATATCCGCACCTAGTTCAATAGCCTTTTTCATTTTTGGCAGTACTGATTTTCGACTTTCTTTATTTTTTCTGTCAAATAGAATTACGCCATTCGCCCACAAAGCAGGTCCGTCTAATGTGCCAAAGAAATCAAGTAGCGAAGCGAAAATCACATAGGTATGTGAGTTTGATGCACGCAAACCTAATGCAATATCATCTTTAAGTCCATGAGTTCCAGCAAAAATAATCGGTCTGTCAGTATTTATTTCAACATTATTTTCAATATGATATTTATTTTTTGAGGTTAATGGTGCTATATAATTTCTTAAAAGTGGATTTATTATTTTTCTACACTTTACGCCAAAAGAACTTAAAACTTTATTAGGATTGTTATCAAGTAAATATTCTAAAAATTTGTTATACATAAAATACCCCTAAAAACAAAAAGTGCGACCACCGAAGTAGCCGCACAAAAAACGCAAACTCCGATAGTCGCCAAACCAATTCAATATAAAGGGCAATAAGCACCAACATATTGCGGAATTTGCATTTTTATCAAATTCACATATATGTTGATACGAAAAGGAAACACTATTCTTATAAAAAAATAGAAATTGCCCTCATTTTTATATTCAATTGGTTTGGCATTATTAAGTTTACCACAAATAACCGAATATTTCAATAAATAATATTTTTTTATAAAATGAACCCGGTACAATTCTTTTTGCTATACCTCTTTTTTTTGTAAATAATATGTGATAAAATGTATATGTGTAATTTTCTTAATTGAAAGAAAAGAGAATAGGAAAATGAAAAAAGAAAATAAAAAGGAACAAAAAACCGGCAATGCAAAGCTTATAAAACGCTTTTTGCCTTACTATAAATTACATATAAAAACCTTAATATTTGATTTGTTCTGCGCATCTCTTACTACTGTTTGCGAGTTGGCCCTGCCGATGATAGTAAGGTTTATAACCGATGCAGTTACAACCGATATTTCCATCCTTACCACAAAGGTTATTCTGTCTGTAGGCGGAATGTATCTTGTTATGCGAATAATTGACGCGGTTGCAAACTACTATATGGCTTCAATTGGTCACATTATGGGTACAAAAATGGAAACAAAGATGCGAAAGGATTTATTTGAGCATCTGCAGAAGCTTTCCTATTCATATTATGACAACACCAAAGTGGGAACAATAATGTCCCGAATCACAAGCGATTTGTTTGATGTAACGGAATTTGCCCATCATTGTCCCGAGGAGTTTTTTATTGCAGGAATTAAAATTGTTGTTTCCTTTACGATTTTAAGCTTTATAAATGTTCCGCTTACCCTTATTCTCTTTGCGGTTATTCCTGTTATGGCTATATGCCTCAAGTATTTCAGACAGCGTATGCGTGATGGATTTAAAGAGTCGAGAGTTGTTGTAGGTGAGCTTAATTCTCAGATTGAAGATTCTCTTTTAGGCGTTCGTGTTGTAAAGTCCTTTGCGAATGAAAAAATTGAAGAGAAGAAATTCAAAAAAGGAAACGAAAAATTCCTTGAAATAAAATCTAAGGTATATAAATATATGGGCTCCCACAGCTCCGTTAACAGAATTTTTGAGGGAGTTATGTATATTCTTATTGTTGTTGCAGGTGCATTTTTCCTTGTTGGCGGAAAAATCAGCGCCGCAGACTATATTGCATACCTTCTTTATATCTCAACGCTTCTTACCTCTATAAGAAAAATCATTGACTTTGCGGAGCAGTTCCAGAGAGGTATGACGGGAATTGAACGTTTTGCAGAAATTATGGATACCGAGCCCACTATAAAAGATAAAGAAAATGCAAAAGAGCTTGTTGTAAATGAGGGTACAATTGAATTTCAGAATGTAACATTTAAGTATTCCGATGAAACGGATGAAATTCTTGATAATATTAATATAAGTATAGGTAGCGGAGAAAACTTTGCTCTTGTTGGTCCCTCAGGTGGAGGTAAAACTACTATTTGTAACCTTATTCCAAGATTTTATGAGCTTACAGAGGGTAGCATAAAAATTGACGGAACAGATATTCGTGATGTTACCCTTAAAAGTCTTCGTGAAAATATCGGTGTTGTTCAGCAGGACGTTTATTTATTCTCAGGAACTGTCAGAGAAAATATTGAATACGGCAGACCCGGTGCTGCTGATGAGGAAATCAGAGAAGCTGCACGACTTGCAGGTGCGGAAGAATTTATTGATAAATTGCCCGATGGTTTTGATACATACGTTGGGGAAAGAGGAGTTAAGCTTTCGGGCGGTCAGAAGCAGAGAATCAGTATTGCGCGAGTATTCCTTAAAAATCCGAAAATACTTATACTTGACGAGGCAACAAGTGCTCTCGATAACGAAAGTGAATTCCTTGTTCAGCAGTCCTTGGAAAGACTTGCAAAGGGCAGAACAACCATAACCGTTGCCCACAGACTAACAACAATTAAAAATGCGGATAAAATCCTTGTTGTTACAAAGGATGGCATAGCCGAAAGCGGAAACCACGAGGAGCTTACTGCCAAGAACGGACTTTATTCGACTATGTATAAGATGTATAGAGTATAAATTCGGAATGCGGAATTCGGAATTAAGGGGCGCAAAAATGCGCCGTAGAAAAATTCAGGAGGAAAAGTTATGAACTATCCAACTCCCCATATTAATGCAAAGCCTTCGGATTTTGCAAAAACCGTGCTTATGCCCGGTGATCCTTTAAGAGCAAAATTTATTGCGGAAAATTTTCTCGAAAATGAAAAATTAGTTAATAATGTACGTGGTGTTCACGGCTATACGGGAACATACAAAGGAATATCTGTTTCGGTTATGGCATCGGGTATGGGTATGCCCTCAATCGGTATTTACAGCTACGAGCTTTTTAACTTTTTTGGTGTTGAAAATATCATTCGTGTAGGCTCTGCAGGTGGTATGTGCGAAAAGGTTAAGGTAAGAGATATTATAATCGCTCAGGGTGCTTGCACTGATTCGAATTATGCTCACACCTTTAATCTTCCCGGTACTTTTGCTCCTATTGCAGATTATAAGCTTCTCAAAACAAGCGCAGATATTGCGGAAGAAATGAACCTTCCCTTTGTTGTGGGTAATGTTATTTCTTCCGATACATTCTATAACGACAATGAAAATGTACCCGAGGGTATGACTTCTGCTGATTTATGGAGAAAAATGGGCGTTTTAGGTGTGGAAATGGAAGCAGCGGCACTTTATATGAATGCCGCAAGGTGCGGAAAAAGAGCCCTTGCAATTCTCACAGTTTCCGACCACCTTGTAACAGGTGAGGCACTTTCTTCCGATGACAGACAGAATTCTTTTACAGATATGATGAAGCTTTCACTTGAAACGGCGGTAAGATTGGCTAATGAGTAATATTAAACGAGTTTTTCTCATTGTTCTTGATAGTTGCGGTATAGGTAATGCACCTGATGCGGAAAGCTTCGGGGACAAGGGAGCAAACACAATAAAATCAATTTCAACTTCAAAAGAATTTAATATTGAAAATCTTCGTTCAATCGGTTTTTCGCATATTGATGGACTTTCATATCTTGGTGACGGTACTTTAAAAAGCAAGGTTGCAAGGCTTTGTGAAAAATCAAAGGGCAAGGACACAACAATCGGTCATTGGGAAATTGCAGGGGTGGTTTCTGACAAACCTTTACCTACTTTCCCTGACGGTTTTCCTGAAAGCGTATTGAAAGAGTTTTCTGAGAAAACAGGCAGAGGAGTTCTTTGCAATAAAACCTATTCGGGAACGGAAGTTATCAAAGATTACGGGGGCGAACACCTTAAAACAGGGGATTTAATTGTCTATACATCTGCGGACAGCGTTTTTCAGATTGCCGCTCACGAAAGTATTGTTCCACCCGACGAGCTTTACAGATATTGCAAAATTGCAAGAGAAATTTTAAAAGGTGATTTTGGTGTGGGCAGAGTTATTGCAAGACCTTTTGAGGGTGAATACCCCTTTAAAAGAACCTCACGCCGTCACGATTTTTCTATTGAACCGCCAACAGACACAATGCTCGACAGACTGAAAAGTAAAGGCTTTGATGTTATAGGTGTTGGAAAAATCCATGATATTTTTGCAGGTAAGGGTCTTACGGAATATGTGTTTACCCAAAATAACCAAGACGGAATGAACAAAACAACAGAATATCAGAATAAAGATTTCAACGGACTTTGCTTTGTGAATCTTGTGGATTTTGATATGGTTTATGGTCACAGAAGAGATGTTGACGGATATGCGAAAGCCTTAACTGAATTTGATAAATGGTTGGGCGGTTTTATTAAGAATATGAGGAAAGAGGATGCTCTTATAATTACTGCCGACCACGGTTGCGACCCTGCTTTTAAAGGAACTGACCACACAAGAGAATGTGTTCCGCTTGTTCTTTACGGTGAAAATATTACACCCGAAAATCCAGGTACAATTGCGGGGTTTGATTATATATCAAAAACTATTGAAAAAATCCTTGTGAAAGAGTGATTTTATGACAGATAAAGAATTATACGGATTAGCCGTGAAAGCTATGGGAAATTCCTATTCTCCCTATTCCAACTGTAAGGTTGGTGCGGCGCTTCTTTGCAAAAACGGAAAGGTTTTTACGGGAACAAATATAGAAAATGCCGCTTTCAGTCCTACTGTTTGTGCGGAAAGAGTTGCAATTTTCAAAGCCGTTTCCGAGGGTGAAAAAGAATTTTTAAAAATTGCCGTTGTTGGCGGAAAAGACGGAATAATAAACGGAATTTTTGCCCCTTGCGGAGTTTGTAGGCAGGTTATGAGAGAATTTTGTGATGACAATTTCAAAATTCTTTTAGGCGAAAGTGAAGACAATTTTAAAGAGGTAACATTAAAAGATTTATTGCCGTTGTCTTTCAGTCCGGAGAATATTATTTAAACGTAGGGGAGGGTCTTGACCCTCCCGCTAATTAACCGTATTTATTTTGGCAGTACGGTCAAGACCGTACCCTACATTCTATAACGAGGTAATTATGAGAATTTACGATATTATAAAAAAGAAGCGTGACGGCTTCGAACTTTCAAAAGAGGAAATAGACTTTTTTATAAAAGGCTATGTTGACGAAAGTATTCACGACTATCAGGCGTCCGCACTTTGTATGGCGATTTTCTTTAAAGGAATGACCGAAAGAGAAACTGCGGATTTAACTCTCGCTATGGCACATTCGGGAGATACCGTTGATTTGTCCCGATTCGGTGATTTGACTGTTGATAAGCACAGCACAGGGGGAGTAGGTGACAAAACCACCTTAATTGTTGCACCAATCGTTTCTTCTCTCGGTTGTGTAATGGCGAAAATGAGCGGTCGTGGTCTTGGTCATACAGGCGGTACAATTGATAAACTTGAATCTATCGAAGGCTTTAATACTGCCCTTTCACCCGATGAATTTTTCAGTCAGGTGGAGAAAAACGGGGTTGCGGTTGTAGGTCAAACGGGAAACCTTACCCCTGCGGATAAAAAGCTTTACGCTCTTCGTGATGTTACTGCAACAGTTGACAGTCTTCCGCTTATTGCATCAAGCATAATGAGCAAAAAGCTGGCGGCAGGGTCTCACACAATAGTCCTTGATGTTAAATGCGGTTCGGGTGCATTTATGAAAACTCCCGAGGATGCAAAGGCTCTTGCAACGGAAATGGTTAAAATCGGTAAAAACTGCGGAAGAAATATGGCGGCGGTTATTACAAATATGGACAGACCCTTGGGTAACAATATCGGCAATTCCCTGGAAGTTATTGAAGCAATCGAAGTTCTTAAAAATAATGGTCCCGAGGATTTAAAAGAGGTTTGTCTTACTCTCGCTTCCGAGATTGTTTCCCTTTCGAAAAATATTTCGCTTGAAGAAGCAAGGAAATTAACGGAAGATGCACTCTCCTCAGGAAAGGCTTTTGAGAAGTTTAAGCAATGGATTTTTTCCCAAGGCGGAAAAAGAGAATGGATTGAAAATTCCGACCTTTTCCCGAAAGCAAAATATACTTATGCAATAAAAGCAGAAAGTGACGGCTATATTTCAAAAATGGATGCAGAAAGCATCGGCATTGCATCCGTAATTCTCGGTGCAGGAAGAGAAACCAAAGAAGATGTTATTGATATGAGCGCAGGAATTGTGCTCAATAAAAAAACAGGAGATAAAGTAGACAAAGGCGATACCCTTGCAACACTTTATTCCTGCAACGAAAAGTCATTTGAGTCTTCAAAAGAAAAATTCTTATCTGCATTAGATTTTTCAGAAAAACCGATAAAAGAAAAACCGTTAATATTTGAAATTATAAGATAAAAATTCGCTCCTATGCAAAAAATCATTTTTTGCATAGGAGCGATTAATTTAGATTTTCATAAGATTCGGAATACCTTTGATAACGGATGGGATTGCTTTAACAATCATTACTGTAACACCGCGAACAAGAGGTTTCTTGTCGTTAAGAATGTCAAGAAGCTGTTCAGCCATTTTGGGACTGAAAATACCAAAGCTCATTGAAATGAGGTTTTTGATGGGTAACTGTAAAGCAATACCTGAAGCCATACTCTCTTCGCCAACAAACTTTTTGATAAGTCCAACGATTTTTCCGCCGTTTTTACCTACGGCAGAATCTTCAATTGTGTTAACGAGAGTGAGGTTGGGGTAAGCCTTGATTTCGCGGGGAGGAAGCTCTCTTCCGAGAACTGAAACAAATTCCTCGTCTGTAATGTTCATAATATCTGCTGTGTAATATTTAGCGGCAGTTGCTCGGTAATCGGGGATTACTGCTTCAACTGTGGATTCAACATTAAGCTCAGCAGAAAGCTTGATATCACGGCTTGAAGAACCAACGTTAATTGTGAATTTACCGCTTTCAACGTGCCAATCGTGAATGTTTACGTTGTAGTAAGCAAATGCACGCTTGCAGAGCTCAATTGAAACTTCTTTCTCTTCGCCTGCTTTAAGGAATACCTTCTTAAAACCTTTAAGCTCCTGCTTGGGTCTGTAAATTGTGCTTTCGTTATCTGTTACATAAATCTGTGCAACCTCTGCACCGTCAACAGAACCAACGTTTTTGATTTTGAATGAAACAGTTACTTTATCTGTATCTTTAATAGAATCAGCAGAAAGCTTAATATCGGAATATTGGAAGTTAGTGTAGGAAAGACCGTAACCGAAGGGGAAGAGAACATTTTTCTCTGCGGTGTCATAGTATCTGTAACCAACAAATACGCTTTCTTTGTATTCAACAGATGCGGTGTAACCGGGGTAGTAGTTGTAAGAGGGGTTATCTGAAAGTGAGAGGGGATATGTTTCAGCAAGCTTACCGCTGGGGTTAACATCACCGAAGAGAATATCTGCTGCAGCGCTGCCGGTAGCTTCACCACCGAGAACACAGTTGAGAATACCTTTGACCTTGTTTGCCCAAGGCATTTCAATAGCTGAACCGCCTGAAAGAGCAACAACAACATTTTCGTTTACTGCTGTAACTGCATCAATAAGCTTTGTGTGAAGAGCAGGAATACCTAAATGACGGCGGTCAAAGCCTTCGGATTCAAATTCTTCTGTGAGACCGATGAAGAGGATTACTGCATCTTTGCCCTTTGCTGCTTCAACTGCTTCGGCAATAAACTGCTCATCGGAAATTTTGTTTTTCTTTGCGGTTGAATAACCGGGAGCATAAGTAACCTTTGCACCCTTTGCAAGAATTTCATCATAAGCGCAGTCAACCTTGATTGCGTTAACAAGTGAAGAACCTGCACCCTGATAACGGGGCTTTTTAGCCATTTCACCGATAACTGCAACATTTGCATCCTTTTTAAGAGGAAGAATTTCATCATCATTTTTAAGAAGCACCATACATTGACCTGCAATTTCACGGGCTTTCTGATGATGAGCATCTTTGTCGTAGGTATAGTCACCGAGAACTTCTTTGGATTTCATAATAACTGTAAGAACGTTATCAACCATTTTATCGAGGAATTCTTCGGGAATTCTGCCGTCCTTAACTGCTTCAACAATCTGGCTGTTACCAAGACCGTTTGAGGTGGGCATTTCAAGCTCCTGACCTGCAAGAAGACCTGCAACACGGTCATTTTCTGCGCCCCAGTCAGTAACAATCATACCTTCAAAGCCCCATTCATCACGGAGAACATCTGTAAGGAGCCATTTATTTTCTGCGCAGTATGTACCGTTAAGGCGGTTGTATGCGTTCATTATTGTCCAGGGCTGAGCCTGTTTAACTGTTTTTTCAAAAGAGGTAAGATAAATTTCTCTTAAAGCACGTTCGTCAATAACGCTGTCGCAGGTCATACGGCGTGTTTCCTGGTTGTTACCTGCGAAATGCTTAAGAGATGTACCGATACCTTTGGACTGAACACCGTTAACAAAAGCAGCGGAAATTTCACCTGCAAGGTAGGGGTCTTCTGAGAAATATTCAAAGTTTCTTCCGCAAAGAGGGGAACGCTTGATATTTGTACCGGGTCCTAAAAGAACGCTGACCTGCTCTTTAAGACATTCTTCACCGAGAAGAACCCCCATTTCATAAATAAGGTCGGGGTCCCAGGAGCAAGCGGTTGTAGCCGCTGTGGGATAGCAAATTGCAGGAACACCCTTAAGGCTTGTTGCCTGCTCTTTATCCATTTTTTCTGCACGTTTTCTGATACCGTGAGGGCCGTCAGTCCACATAACAACGGGGATACCAAGTCTTTCAAGTCCCGGTGTGTGCCAATAGTCAAGACCGGAACAGAAGGAAGCCTTCTCTTCAAGAGTCATTTGCTTAATAAGATCTGCGTGTTTCATTTTCTACCTCCGTAAATCTCAAAATTATACATATTAATGATAACATACAATAAATTCCATTTCAAGTGTTATTTCTTTGTGATAAATATTGCAAATCTGCGTTGTAAATAGATGTGACCCATTTTTGTTAAAAAATAAAGTCAAAGT
>CAZUZV010000054.1:0-12375 GCA_964624385.1 uncultured Eubacteriales bacterium
TTGTTATTCCTAAAGAAATAAGAAGAACTTTGAGAATCCGTGAGGGCGACCCGTTGGAAATATTTACCGCAAGTGACGGTGAGGTTATTTTCAAGAAATACTCCCCTATGGGCGAGATTTCGCAGTTTTCGGGGCAATATTCGGAGGTACTCAGCAGAACATCCGGGATGCCCGTTCTTATTACCGACCGTGACCACGTGGTTTCCGCCTCGGGAATTGCCAAAAAGGATGTACTTGAAAAGCACATTTCAAGAGAAATGGAAGAATTAATGGAAAACAGAGAAAACTACATTAAGCAAAAAGGGCTTCCTACCTTCTACCCTATTGATAATGCGGAGCTTACCGCCTCATTGGCATTCCCCATTATTGCATCCGGTGATATCGGCGGTGCTGTAATTTTTCTTGAAAATGAAAACGGAGCACTTCCAACAGACACGGAAATCAAGCTTGCGCAGGTTGCGGCGGCATTTCTCGGCAAGCAGATGGAAGAGTAATACAAAGCGCTAAGCACTTTGTAGCGATATAAATCCTTACGGATTTGCGATATGTCTTTCGACGCGATATGCCTGCAGCGCGATATGTACCTGACGGCACGCGATAATAGGGATTTATATCATATCGCATTTTGTGAAGCAAAATATATCGCACAAGCTTGCTTGTATATCGTCATATTAATTCATAAATTAATCAGGCTTCACAATAAGGAACAAGTACACAAAAGAATTTTATTTGATTTGTGCAAACCTACAAAACCGCTCAATACTATATTTTTCACATTGTAAAATAACACTTCTTATGTTATAATTTAATTTGTATGAGTACGCAAAGATTGTAGCATAAGGAGTATTTTTATGGCATCACGAAAAGAGCGCACCGAAGCACTCTCAAAAGAAATGAAAATATATGTCAGCGATGCTCACATTTTCACTTCCGATGCTATTGTACTCGCAAGCTTTTGCGCCCCACGTCACAAAGACAAATGCTGTGATTTAGGAACGGGAAACGGTATTATACCGATGCTGTGGCTTCGGGATTTTCAACCAAAAGAAATTACGGGTGTTGAGCTTTCTGAAAGTGCTATTAATCTTTTTAACAAAACGCTTTCCGAAAACAATTTAACGGACAAGGTCAATGTTGTTCATAGGGATTTAAGGGAATTAAAGGGCGTTTTACCCAATGAATACTATGATTTAGTAAGCATCAATCCCCCCTATAAAAAAGTCGGAACAGGTATTGTGAACGAGGGCGAGGATTATAAAAATGCCCGTCATGAATTCACCTGCACCCTTGAGGATGCTTCGAAAGCCGCCTCTCACCTGCTTAAATTCGGCGGTAGATTTTGCATCTGCCAACGTCCCGAAAGGCTACCCGATATTTTCTCAGCTATGAGAAAATTTAAAATTGAGCCGAAGTCAATGAGAGAGGTTATTCAAAGAATCGGAAAAGAACCGAGTCTTGTTATGGTTGAAGGCAAAAAAGGCGCTGCCCCCGGTTTCAGAATACAATCCCCTCTTATTCTTGAAAAAGAAAACGGCGAATATACCGAAGAGGCCGCCAATTTATTTTACGCATATAAATTTAAGTAATTAAATTTTTATACACAAAAAAACGGAGGAATGAAAATGTCTAAAGAAAAAGTTAAAGAAAAAATGCAGGACACATTCTTGAGCAAAAAAGAATTGTGGGCGTTTGCCATCGGTGGCGCAGGTCAGGGTATGATTTACGCTATGATGTCAAGCTACATAAGTGACTACTATGTAAATATTCTTCAATTGCCCCTTATGTTTGTTTTGCTTTTGATGCTCCTTGCTCGTGTTTGGGACGCAATCAATGATCCGCTTATGGGTATAATTGCCGACAGGCGCACAACAAAACACGGCAAATTAAAAGGCTATATTTTATATGCTACAATGCCCATTGCAATTTTCACGGTGCTTATGTATCTCAGCCCCGATTTGCCCAAAACATATTTGATGATTTATTCAGCAATTGTTTATGTTGGTTGGGGTATGCTTTATACAATGGCGGATGTTCCTTTCTGGGGACTTCCCAACATCCTCACCCCCAACTCAGAAGAGAGAAGTCAAGTGCTTTCCATCGGTAAAACCGTTAACGGTGTAGGTTCCGCTATTCCCGAAGTTCTCTTCCTTGTTTGCGGTCTTACTCTTCCGAAAATCCTTGATACAAGTGACCCCCTCGCTTTCAACAAACAGAAGTATCTTATTATTGCAATTATAACTGTTGTTATCGGTTCAATTCTTTATGCAAGAACTTATTTCAAGGTTAAAGAAAGAGTTATTATTCCGCCTAAAAAACGTGAACCCGGTGAACCCTTGACTATTAAGAGAATTTTCACCTGCAAGCCTCTTATGCTTGTTATCGCAATGGGTGTTCTTTCAAGTGGTCGTTATATGGTTCAAGCTGCAGCTCTTCACGTTGCAAGATACGCTTTCTACATCGGACCCGAGCTTACTGCTGATATGACTCTTGCAGAAAGAACTGCTCTTATTGATGCAAGCGTTTCTTCAATCAAAACAATTTTCCAGGTATGCGCTATTGTGGGTATGTTCGGCGCAATGCTCTTTATGCCCACACTTATGAAGAAATTCAAATATAGCAAAATAGTTATTACAACCTGCCTTTTAGGCTTCGTTGCAAGTATTTTCACAACTCTTATCGGTTGGTTTACAAATAACCTTTATGCTTGTATTCCTTTCATCATCATCTCCTGCATCCCCTTGGGTGTTATCAACGTTATTTCAATCGCTATGATTTGCGACTGTCTTGACTATATGGAGCTTAAAACAGGCTTCCGTGACAACGCTCTCGGTGCAGCTTGTCAGGGCTTTGTTAACAAGCTCGGCAACGCTTTTGCTACCTGCGGTATCGTTTTAATGTATATGTTTATTGACATTGACCCTGCACAGATGCTTTCTTCAACAGCTGTTATGGCGGCAACAGACCTTACAAGAACACAGAACTTTGCAATGTTCTCCCTTGTTTCTATCGTACCCGGAGTTAGTATGCTCCTTTGCGCACTTCCCATGTTCTTCTACAAAATTGACGATATGAAGCCACAGATTCAAAAAGAACTCGCTGAGAAGAGAAAAACTTCCGGTGTAAAAATTGAAAACTAAGAGTGAGTGAAATTTAATGAAATATGATGTAGTAATCGTAGGTGCAGGTCCTGCAGGTATATTTACCGCACTTGAAATGCGCCGAAAAGGTTGCGACAAATCAATTCTTATAATCGAAAAAGGACAACCCGTTGAAAAGCGCAGTTGTCCCAAAGCTAAAACAAAACAATGTGTTAACTGCAAGCCTTATTGCCACATTACAACAGGCTTTTCAGGTGCAGGTGCATTCTCTGACGGTAAGCTTTCATTAAGCTACGAGGTTGGCGGAGATTTGCCAACTCTTATTGGTGAAGATTTCGCACAGGAGCTTATTGACTACACCGACAAGATTTACCTTGAATTTGGTGCAGATGAGCACATTGAAGGTATCAGCAACGATAACGAGGTTAAAGAAATAAGAAAAAATGCTATTCAGGCAGGTCTTAAATTGGTTGACTGCCCTATCCGCCATTTAGGTACGGAAAAGGCTCAGACTCTTTACCTTGAAATCGAAAACCACTTACGCAAAGAAAATGTTGATATGATGTTCGGCTACGAATGTAACGACATTCTCATTGAAGACGGTGTTTGCAAGGGTGTTTTCATCAGTAAGGGCGACGAGCATTTGCAGATTGATGCTGATAAAATTGTTGTTGCAACAGGCAGACGCGGTGCTGATTGGCTTGAAAAGCTTTGCAACGAGCACGGTATTGAGCATCAGGCAGGTACTGTTGATATCGGTGTTCGTGTTGAGGTAAGAAACGAGGTTATGGAAAAGGTCAACCGTGTGCTTTACGAATCAAAGCTCATTGGCTATCCAAAGCCTTTCAAGAATAAGGTTCGTACCTTCTGTCAAAATCCCGGTGGATTTGTAAGTCAGGAAAACTATGACAACGACCTTGCGGTTGTTAACGGACATTCTTACAAAGAGAAAAAGTCCAACAACACAAACGTTGCGATTCTTTGCTCACACAACTTTAACCATCCCTTTAACCAACCTATTGAATATGCTCAAAAGGTTGGCGAGCTTACAAATATGCTTGGTGCAGGACATATTCTTGTTCAGCGTTACGGTGATATTCTTGACGGTAAGAGAACCTGGCCCAAAGAGTTGGCGCAGTCAAACCTTCGCCCTTCTCTCCCCGATGCAGTTGCAGGCGATATTACCGCCGCAATGCCTTACAGAGCAATGACAAACATCATCAACTTTATTCAGGCAGTTGACCATGTTGTTCCCGGCTTCGCCTCAACAGAAACACTCCTTTACTCCCCTGAGCTTAAGTTCTACAGTAACAAAATCAAAATGGACACAGAGCTTAACACAAGCGTTAAAGGACTTCATTGCCTCGGTGACTCTTCCGGTTGGACCAGAGGTCTTATGATGGCATCCGTTATGGGCGTTCTTATGGGACGACAGATAGCGGAAGAATAAGATTCTTAAATACCCTTAGCTTTTCAAAAAGAAAAGCTAAGGGTATTTTTATGTTTTTTATACATATAATTTATTAGTAAGGTAGGTGTGTGTATGGTATTATCTGTAAGAACGAAAAGTTTGATTAAAAATCTTGCGATTCCCCTGCTTATTGGTGCTTTGGCAGGATTTTTGACAAACTCGGATGTTAAAGAATTTATGGCAACGGCAAAACAACCGTTTTTTGCTCCGCCAGGCTGGGTTTTTCCTGTTGCCTGGACCATTCTTTATGCTTTAATGGGTTTTGCGGCTTATATTATAGAAAATACCAACAGTCCGCGAAAAAGCAGAGCATTGACGATTTATTACATTCAGCTTTTCTTTAACTTTGTATGGAGCTTCATTTTCTTCTCTGCAAATAACTATTTATTCGCTTTTGTCTGGATTATTGCTTTGTGGCTTCTTATAATTGCAACAATTCTTGAATTTAAAATGATTAAAGCCCGATCCGCATATTTTCTTATTCCATATTTGATTTGGGTAACCTTTGCGGCGGTGCTCAACTTTAGCATTTATTTATTAAACAAATAAGAAACCCTCAAATCTTTTGTTTGAAAAGATTTGAGGATTTCTTTTAATTAAGTGTAAACAACTGAGTTTCGGTATCGTAATCGGAAGTCCAGACATTTATCTGATAATCCTTGAAAAGAGAAGGAATTGTTATGGACTTATCGTTAATTTCATCTGCAAGCTCTTTAAGAGAATAAGAATCAAACTTGCAACGAATCATACACAAATCGTCATATTCTGTGGAAATAAATTTCCAATCAAATTTCTTTCCACCTTTTTCAAAGCCAAAACAAATAAAATTATTTTCAAAATCGTGGTTTAATTCATTGTAACTTTCTTCATCAGCAAAATAAATATCAACCCAGATAAATTCATCGGCAGAGGTTACCTGAACTTTTTCAACACCCTCATTGAGATTTGAAATAACAGTCGGTGTTGACGAATAATCTTTATTAAAGCTTTCTACTGTTTTCGGGTAAGTTCCTGCAACAGTTCTTCCTACGCCGTCTTTTGACTGATGCTCAAGATAGACATTGAATTTAAGAACTTCAAAAACATTTTCATAGTTCACGGTTAAGTCATCCGTAAGCGCAACAACATTTGCAAGGTCATTGATTTCTGAAAGCGTATATTCCGCGCTCTTGCCGTCGGAAAGGAACTTAAATTCACCGGGGCAGACAACCTGATTTCCGTTGTTTATATAAAAACAGAACATGGGCACGACGTCAATTGTGAAATCATTGCTAGCATAATGGGCTTCGAGAAGGGCATCCTTATCTTCAAATTCAACGGTTATTTTAGCACTTTTATTATCATAGTCAGCAGTTACGTTTTTTATTGTATCAATTCGCTTTTTCAAACCGTCAAGCTTAACAACATCTTCAACTTCAACCACAGGTGAAGCAGTTGTTGAGACAGTTGTTTTTTCCGTTGTGGCTTCAAACTCTTTCGCTTTTTTCTGTATAGCAGAAGTAAGGCTGAAAATCGCCACAAGAGCAATTGCTATTACTACAACAAATAATCCCAAAAGAAATGGATTCTTCTGTATTTTGTAGGACAGGCTGTTTTTATTCATCTCATCCATATTTACCTCCATAGAGAACCGAACTCACTCTTTGTTATCTTCTTTTGATTTTTCAGCAGCTTCGCGTTCTTCTTTCTCTTGCTTTTCTGCTTCTCTTCCTGCTTTTTCGGCGGCTTTTTCGATTTCGCGCTTTGCTTTACGCTCTTCGCGGATTTCTTTTTTAGTTGCCTGAGGTGCAGGAGGCATATCAGTAAGCTTCATAAAGTCGATTTTAGCCATACGGGTTTTGGGAAGTGCATCAAGAATTGTAACTGCACTGGGTCTTGAAAAACGTTCAAGCTTACTGTCGCAGTATTCTTTAATAAGCTTGCAAACCTCTTCAGGATTGTCAGTAGGCTGATAAAGTGAAACAAAGAGCTTGATTATGGGCTTGGTATCAATATAACCCTGAACTGCACAAGCTTCATTAATATAGTCAAGCTTCAAAACTTCCTGCTCAATATCATTGGGGTAAACATTATAACCGGAAATGATTATCATACGTTTCTTTCTTCCTGTAAAGAATACGAAGCCGTCTTCATCCATATAGCCAAGGTCACCCGTCATTACCCAACGGTTGCCTTTTTTATCGGTATAAACACCGCTTTCCTCGCTACCGAGATAACCTACCATAACAGTTGAGCCTGTTACAACAATTTCGCCGATAGTATTTGGAGGAAGTTTTTTATTTTTATCATTCCAGATTTCAACCGTCATACCGTCAAGAGGCTTACCGATTGAATTTTCCTTATAAGCACCTTTAATATTTGCAGTACAAACAGAGCTAACCTCTGTAAGACCGTAACCTCTGTAAAGCTTACCTTTAGCGTGGTACTTTTCAAGCTTTGAGTTGAAGGAATTAAGGAAAGTATCGCTTATAATGTCGCCACCTGCCCACAAAAGACGTAGCTTCGAAAGATGGGGGCCTTCAAAATTATTTGCTTCGTACATTTTCTTAAACATATTGGGGACGCCGACAATATAAGTGATATTGTATTTTTTAATAAGTCTGTTTGCCTTATCGGCGGAGAAATTCATCATAGGAATACAGGTGAAGCCTGCGCACATACTAAAGTGCATTACAACGCCAAGTCCGAATGCATGGAAAAGGGGTAAAACTGCAAGTGAACACTCAGCGCCGGGAGCATGGGGCGCATCAAAAAAGCTTAATTTGTATGCGAGTTCATTAAGGTTCTTTGAAGTGAGCTGAATTGTTTTGCTCTTACCGGTTGTTCCGCCACCATGAAGATAAACCGCAACCTCGTCACCATTGTTTTCAACCTTTGGAGCAGTTTTATTCAAATGGCAAATAGTATGATAAGATGCGGTATTTGATGAAGGTGTGTCCTTGCCTTTTATTTTGGAATAAACCTTAAGAGCAGGACGCATCAAGGTTGAAGCATAGTCAGCAGGAGAACAAACTACAACAAGCTTATTTCTCTTTCTGAGCATACTTACATATTTCTCCATTAACACATCAAGAATGAATATTGCTTTTGAGTGGGATGTTTTAAGAATTTCCTCAAGAACATCGGGAGGTGTTAAAGGATGAACAATATTTGCAATTACACCGATACGGTTTGCCGCATAAAATGCCGCAAAGCTCTGCACGGTATTGGGAAGAAAAATTGTAATAACGTCTCCCCTTTTAATATTTTTACTGTCAAGGAAACCTGCGATAGCCTCAATATCTCTCATAAACTTTTTACGGCTTATAAGGTTACCGAAGCTTTCGGAAACGTCATACACGCCAAAATCTTTGGTGCAATCTCTGAAAAACTCAAAACAGTTTCTGTTTTCAGGTTTAATCATAATCTGTGAATCCTTTCAAAAAATTAATTAATCTTATCTATTTTAATGGTTTACTTTAATATTGTCAAGTTTTTGAGTTTTACTCTTTTTCATACAGGCTAAAACGATTATTAATACAATCGGAAATACAACTGCCGAAAAAACACCTTTTTTCAAATCGTCATTTAATAAACTCGTAGCAAAGCCTACAATGGTCGGACCGAAGGAGCAACCGAAATCCCCCGCAAGAGCGAGAAAAGCAAACATTGCCGTTCCGCCTTTTGGGAAATTTTCCGAAGCGAGAGAAAATGAACCCGGCCACATAACACCAACGGAAAAGCCGCAAAGTGCACAACCAATGAGAGAAAAAGCAGGGTTACCCGAAAACGAAGCAATTGCATATGAACTTATACACAAAACAGCGCAACAGGTCATATATTTACTCAAATCTATCTTTTCACTTATTTTTGAATATATAACTCTTGAAGCACCCATTGTTATTGCAAAAAGACTTGGACCTGCAAGGTCGCCAATGGTTTTACTAACACCTAAACCTGCTTCTGCAAAGGCGGATGCCCATTGGCTCATACCCTGCTCCGATGCACCGGCACAAACCATAACGAGAATAAATAACAAAAACTGTTTGGAAGAGAAAAGCTCTTTAAGAGACATTTGCTCTCCTTCTTCTGTAAGACGGGCAATTGGAACTTTAGCAAAGTAAAAGGTATTTAAAAAGGGAACTATCGCCCATATGAAAGCGAGAATCCGCCAGTTTTCTATTCCGAAAATTGCAAAGAATACTGTTGACGCAATAACAACAAAAAGGTGTCCCCAACAATAAAAGGAATGAAGAAGACTCATTGCCGCTTTTTTGTTTTTAATGGGACAAGCCTCAACAATGGGGCTTACAAGCACCTCAATAAGACCGCCACCCGTTGCATAAAGAAGAATTGCTACAATTAAGCCCACATAGGCATTGGGACATAAATCCGGTAAAACTCCTAAACCGGCTATACCTAAAGCGGAGAAAAGCTGAGCCGCGACAATGCATTTGCGGTAGCCGATTTTATCAACAACCTTTGCGCAAACAACATCAATAAAAAGCTGAAAAAGAAAGTTAATTGTTACAAGAGTTGTAATTTGCCGGAGCGGTATTCCAAACTCCTCTCTGAATGTGAGAAATAAAAGCGGTGCAAAATTATTAACAATTGCTTGTATTATATAACCGAAATAACAAGCAAAAACTGTATGATTATAATTGTTTTTTACAGACATTTTACCATTTCCTATCCGAAACATCGGGACATTTTTTATTTTTGAATGCGGCTCTGAATTCTACATAACAACCGCATTTCTGACAAACACCTGACAGAAGATTGTCACATTCTTTACACAAAGACAATCTTTCTTTGTATTGATTTTCAGAGCAACGCTCGTCTTTATTAAGTTTTTCTATTCTTGTTTTAATGCTTTCCAGAACATCTTTTTCGTCGATTTCCGAAAGAAGACATTTTTTGCAAACGCGGTCCGTCATTTTATTTTGAATTTAACAACACTGCAAGGTGGAATTTTTGCAATAAAACCATCATTTGTCAAAGTAAAGTCGGTGAATTTTTCAGCTTTGACAACCTCTTTATTATCAAAAGTGTTATGTGCACTGACAGAACCTGTTAAAATTTCTGCCTCAACACTTGTAACAGAAGAATCCGCAATCTGACATTTAATCTCTTCCCAATTATCAAGGGAAGCATTTGTTATTGTTGAAACAATAGCACCATTTTCATCCACAGATGCGCTCTCTGTGAGAACAGGAGTTTTCTTCTCCTCTTCTATATAATCTGTTGTTAAATAGCTACCTAACAAAGTGTTTTCAGAATGGTCTTTAAACATTTTAAAAATGTGGTATGTAGGTGTAAGAACCATTTCTTCGCCGTCTGTGAGAATTACTGACTGCAAAACGTTTACCGTCTGGGCAATATTCGCCATTTTTACGCGGTCGGAATGTTTATTGAATATATTAAGAGTCAGCCCTGCAACGAGTGCATCACGAATTGTACTCTGCTGATAAAGAAAACCGGGATTAGTCCCCTCTTCAACATCGAACCATGTGCCCCACTCGTCAACAATAAGGTCAACGCGCTTTGACGGGTCATATCGATTCATAATCTCCGTATGGCGAGTGATAAGCTCTTCCATTTTATAGGCTTTTTGGATTGTTGTTATATATTCATCATTTGAAAACACTGTTGCCGAACCTTTACTAGCCCATGTGGGACCGGGAACTGTATAATAATGAAGAGAAATACCGTTCATTTTATTACCTGCAATTCGCATAACCTCTGCTGTCCAATTGAAATCAAAGGCATTTGCACCACAAGCAATTCTATAAATTCTGTTATTATTATCATAGTTTCTAACGTAGGTTTCGTAGCGTCTGTATTCATTGGCATAATATTCGGGGTGCATATTACCGCCACAACCCCAATTTTCATTACCTACACCGAAATATTTAACCTTCCATGGCTTTTTCCTGCCGTTTTGCTTACGAAGCTCGCTCATTGGAGAAAGTCCGTCAAAGGTCATATACTCAATCCATTCACTCATTTCCTGAACCGTTCCGCTACCAACGTTGCCGTTCACATAAGCATCGCAACCGATTTGCTCACACAGCTCAAAAAACTCGTGAGTTCCGAATGAATTATCTTCTACAACCCCTCCCCAATGGGTGTTTATCATTTTCTTTCTTGCTTCTTTAGGACCTATTCCATCTTTCCAATGATATTCATCCGCAAAGCAACCGCCGGGCCAACGAAGAACCGGAAGGCCCATTTCCTTGAGAGCAGTTACCACATCTGTCCTCATACCGTTAATATTAGGTATGGGAGAGTCTTCGCCGACATAAACGCCTTCATAAATACATCTTCCAAGATGCTCTGAAAAAGTTCCGTAAATGTCTTTATTAATTTTTGCTATCTTTTGGTTTGGATTAATAAGATATTTTTGCATAAAAACACCTCACAAGATTAGTAATATAAGCATAACATAATATGACGGTTTTTTCAATAAAAACAGCATTATTAACAGTTGGGAAAACGTCGGTTTTTGTAGTTGATTTTTGTAAAACCACCCTGAAAAGTGAACGAAAATTCACCATTTTCGCCATTTTATATAGTGTTTTTTAGTAAAAATTGTCGAAAAAAGGATACTAATTGCAATAAAAATCAAACTTCAAAAGGGTCATTTTTATTTAATGTTACAATATTGAAAAAACTGTTCATATTTTTATTGCAATTTGGGATTTTGTGGTATAAAATAACTGTCGTAAAAATAGTATATTTATTTAGTTCTATAAGAACTTTGAAGGAGTGTTCGCTATGAGTTACATCCAGAACGTTATTGATGATGTTGCAAAAAAACATGCAAACGAGCCTGAGTTTGTTCAGACCGTTACTGAAGTACTTACTTCTCTTGCACCTGTCATTGAACAGCATCCCGAATATGAAAAATATTCTCTTCTTGAGAGAATTGTAGAACCTGAAAGACAAATCACTTTCAGAGTAACATGGACAGATGACAACGGCAAGGTTCACGTTAACACCGGCTACAGAATTCAGTTTAACGGTGCTATCGGACCTTACAAGGGTGGTCTTCGTTTCCATCCCTCTGTTTATTCAGGTATTATGAAGTTCCTCGCATTCGAGCAGACTTTCAAAAACAGCCTCACAGGTCTCCCCATTGGTGGCGGTAAGGGTGGTTCCGACTTCGATCCCCGTGGTAAGAGCGATATGGAAATCCTTCGTTTCTGCCAGAGCTTTATGACAGAGCTTTACAGACACATCGGTCCCGATGTTGACGTTCCCGCAGGTGACATTGGTGTTGGCGGAAGAGAAATCGGTTACCTTTACGGTCAATACAGAAGAATTAAGGGCGCTTTCAAAAACGGTGTTCTTACAGGTAAAGGCCTTTCTTACGGTGGTTCTCTCGTAAGACCGGAAGCAACAGGCTTTGGTGCTACTTACTATGCAGTTGAAGTTTTCAAACACTTCGGCGAAGATATTAAAGGTAAAACTTTCGCTCTTTCAGGCTTCGGTAACGTTGCTTGGGGCGCAGCAAAGAAAATTAATGAACTCGGCGGTAAGGTTGTTACAATTTCTGGTCCTGATGGTTATATTTACGATCCAGATGGTATTTCAACAGACGAAAAAATCGAATATATGCTTGAGATGCGTGCATCAGGTCGTGACAAGGTTCAGGATTATGCAGATAAATTCGGTTGCCAGTTCTTCCCAGGTGAAAAACCATGGGGCGTAAAGGTTGACGTTGCTATGCCTTGCGCTACACAGAACGAAATCAATATGGACGAAGCAAAGAAATTAGTTGCCAACGGTGTTCAATATTACATTGAGGTTGCTAATATGCCAACT
>CAZUZV010000055.1:0-3258 GCA_964624385.1 uncultured Eubacteriales bacterium
TTCTTTGTTTTGCGGTAAACTCTGTATGTATCTGCACCGCTCACCTTACCCCAAGTGATTTTCACACCGCTTGATGTGTTGGATATTGTTTTGAGTGTGGGTTTTGAGCATTTCAACTGCTTGATTGTTGCAGTTTCAAGAATTTCACCGCAAGCGGTACATTCTTTGTGCTGACTGCCTGTAGCGTTTACCGTTGCCTTTTTGTCGGTAACCCATTTTGTTGAGGAGTGGGAACATTCTTTCTCAATTTCAATGAACGTGAAACCATTTTCGTTAGCGTACGTTTCAGCGGATGTACCTGAAACGCCATAGATTATAAAACCATCCACCTTCTCTACATATTTTCCGTAGTCAATATAACCTACAGCGCCTTCATCAATTGTTTTAACTGTTTCGGGTATATAAATGCTCGTTAAACCGGTATTCTCAAAAGCACAATAGTATATACCGGTTACACTATTAGGAATCGTTATTGATTCAAGACTTGTGCAACCAGCGAAAACAACAGGACCTATACTCGTAACGCTGTCGGGAATTGTTACCGAGGTCAGACTTGTGCAATCTTCAAAAGCACCAACCCCTATACTCGTTACGCTGTTACCTATTGTTACTGAGGTCAGGCTTGTGCAGAGAGAGAAAGCATCATTTCCTATACTCGTTACACTGTTTGGTATAGTATATGAGGTACTTGTTTTGCCTGCCGGATATTGAATAAGCTCTGTTTTAGCTTTATTAAACAATACTCCGTCAACAGATGTATAATACTGATTATTTGTAGATACATTTATTGAGGTCAGGCTATCGCAATAAGAGAAAGCATAATCTCCTATACTTGTTACGCTACTTGGGATTGTTACTGAGGTCAGGCTGTCGCAAGAAGAGAAAGCAAAATCGTCTATACTTGTTACCGGCAAATCATTATATTCTTCAGGAATTTCAACCTCTCCACTGATAGTTGGAACAAACCCTGACACCGTATAAGATTTTCCATCTTCATTAACTTCAAATATCAAATCAGTATAATTAGCTTCGACTTTGATTATTTTGAATCCATAATATGTTCCGGAACCATCGGAAGTCAGCTTAATTTTAATTGTATCTCCGACTACAGTAATTGTTTCGCCTGCCAACTCTGTTCCGGAATATTCACCTTCCAAATCCCCGTTAGCACTATATATGTATATATAGTCCCATCCTGATTCAGTTACAGTATCTTCTGAAAATGTTACGGATATACCTTTTGCACCTTCTCTTGTTATAACAAATTCTTCGCTGCAATCATTCTCATAAGGATGGGATGATTCGTAAACACGCTCTGTTCCACAAGATGAACATACATCATTTACATAATCATGCCCTGTTGCTAAAAGGTCATCAGCATTATCATATGAACAACCGGCAATGATTGAGCTTATAGAAAATCCATAATTACTGCCCCACCAGCATCTCAATTCCAACTTTACTGAATCACCTAAAACCATTACAGTTTTATTTGCAAGTTCTGTACCTGTGTATCGACCCACCAATGTACCCTTACCATCATAAATATACAACCAATCAGCATCGCCGGAATCATCATTGAACTCAAAAAAATCTGTGTCTGCTGAAAAAGTTATTTCAAGAGAATCAGCACCGAGGGAACTAAACTCATATGTTTCAAATGTTTCGTACTCATACGGATGCTCTGATTCCGGATAAAGAGATTTATCAATAAGCCTTTCTTCATAAGGAGTTCTGATAATAGCCATTTCTTCACAGACAGAGCAAAAAGCTAATACCTTTCCGTTTTCAGTACATGTGGGCTCTATAATAGTTTCTGAACCGCTAATAGTGTGCTTAGCAGGAATCAATTCTGTATGCGAGTAGCCACAAGGACAAGTATATGTACGAATACCCGTATCCGTACATGTTGGTTCCTTTGTAACAGTACCCGCATCGTAATGGCTTTCTTCAACATCTTTTGCTGACGATACATTGAAATGAATCTGGCTTTCCGTAAGATCAGTATTTGCATAAAATATTTCAATTGCTTCCCACTGATTTGATGTTCCAGTATAATATACATCGGAAAGGCTTCTGCAATATTGAAAAGCATACTCTCCTATACTTGTTACACTGTCAGGTATTGTTATTGATATAAGGCTTGTGCAACTACGGAAAGCATCATCCCCTATACTCGTTACGCTGCTTGGTATAGTATACGAGGTATTTGTTTTGCCTGCCGGATATTGAATAAGCTCTGTTTTATCTTTATTAAACAACACTCCGTTAACAGAAATATAATACTGATTATTTGTAGATACATTTATTGAGGTCAGGCTTTCGCAATCATAGAAAGCCCAATTACCTATACCCGTTACACTGTCGGGGATTGTTACTGTGGTAAGGCTATCGCAACTATAGAAAGCCCAACTTCCTATACTCGTCACCGGTTTACCGTTGTATGTACTGGGGATTTCCAAGGCTCCGCTTGCTGAGGAATTGCAACCTGATACATGATACGCTTCACCGTCATCGTTAAGCTCAAACGTCAAATCACTGACACTTGCCGCTTCTGCCGTTACTTTAAACGGTGCTTCGATAAATGGTACGCTCATAAATATGCCTAATACCAAAACGATTGATAAAAATAAACTTAACGCTTTTTTCATAAACATCGCTCCTTGTAAAAATCTACAGATAAAATATAACTCTTTTGAGTATTATTGTCAATACTATAATTCACTATAAAACATTTCATTTTGGTAGTAAACTAAACTCAAGGGAGTGATAGTTATGGATGCAAAAAAACGAATCAAACAGCTTATGGCGCAAAAAAACATTACAGAATATAGGCTTGCCAAATTAAGCGGGCTTTCGCAAAGCACAATTTCAAACATTTTCGTTCGCAATACAGCTCCCACACTGCCTACTATTGAAGCAATCTGCAATGGATTCGGCATTTCTTTAGCTCAGTTTTTTGCAGAAGAAGATAAAGAAAATCCTGTTTTTCTCTCACCCGAGCAACGAGAACTGTTTGACGATTGGATTTCTCTCACTGAAGAACAAAAATTTTTAATTCAACAAATCATAAAATCATACACTAATAAATAATCCCGCCTTGATTCAAGGCAGGGATTTTGTTTTTTAATAGAACAAGGTATATTGGTTCAGGAACAGCCTTAGGCAGTTCCTTACGGGTTGGTGACACAACCACAAGGTACGGCATATGCACCATTAGTAGGGTACGGTCTTGACCGTACCGTTGTTTCGTCCTTA
>CAZUZV010000055.1:3358-12322 GCA_964624385.1 uncultured Eubacteriales bacterium
ATTTACTTACCGTGGACAACAAAAGCGGGAGGGTCAAGACCCTCCCCTACAGTATTTCCCCTAAAAAACAAAGCTAAAAAAGAAAATGCTCCCGTAAGGTGCGATATATGCACCATTAGTAGGGTACGGTCTTGACCGTACCGTTGTTTCGTCCTTAATTTACTTACCGTGGACAACAAAAGCGGGAGGGTCAAGACCCTCCCCTACAGTATAATTTGCCGACGCAGTTCCGAAACTCCTCATTCCTGACCCCTAACCAAAAATTTTCTCCCCTATCAGTCAAAAACCGATAAGGGAGAAATTTATTATTTTGCAACGATATTTATAATTTTACCCGGCACATAAATTTCTTTAATGATATTCTTACCGGCAAGGAATTCCTGAACCTTTGAATCTGCCTTTGCTGCTGCGATAGCCTCTTCAGCAGTTGAATCCTTAGCAATTGAAATTGTTGCTCTTAATTTACCGCAAATCTGAACGGGAACTTCGATTGTTGAGTCAACAGTTTTTGCTTCGTCGAATGTGGGCCATTCTGCAATTGCAAGCAAGCCTTCACCGCCGATATTCTCCCAAACTTCTTCGCAAACATGAGGAGCAAAGGGATCAAGAAGCTTAACGAAGGTTTTAAGCTCGCCCTTAGTAATTGAGCCAACCTCATAAATCTCGTTAAGAAGAGTCATAAGAGAAGCGATTGCAGTATTGAATTTCATATTTTCAATATCTTCGGAAACCTTCTTGATTGTCTTGTGGAAAGAAACTTCAAGCTCTTTTGAATATTCTTCGCCATCTTTGGTGATTTCAAGAAGATTCCAAACTCTGTCTACAAAACGCTTGCAACCCTTAACACTGCTTTCGCTCCAGGGTGCTGCCTTTTCATAGTCGCCCATAAAGAGAACGTAAGTACGAAGAACGTCTGCACCGAGAGCATCAACAACCTCGTTGGGGTCAACAACGTTACCCTTTGATTTGCTCATCTTGTCGCCGTCAGGTCCGAGAATAAGACCCTGAGCAGTTCTCTTTGCGTAGGGTTCGTCAAAGGGAACTTCACCTAAATCGTAAAGGAACTTGTGCCAGAAGCGAGAGTAAATAAGGTGACGTGTAACGTGCTCCATACCGCCGTTATACCAGTCGATAGGTCCCCAATATTTAAGCTTTTCTTTATCTGCGAAAGCTTCTGTGTTGTGGGGGTCAATGTATCTTAAGAAATACCAGGAAGAGCCTGCCCACTGAGGCATTGTGTCTGTTTCACGCTTTGCTGCTGCACCGCATTTGGGGCAAGTGCAGTTAACATAGCTGTCGATTTTTGCAAGGGGGCTTTCACCGTCTGAACCGGGTTGGAAATTGTCAACCTCTGGAAGTCTTAAAGGAAGCTCTTCATAGGGAACGGGAACGATTCCGCATTTTTCACAGTGAACAATCGGAATGGGTTCGCCCCAATATCTCTGGCGGTTGAATGCCCAGTCCTTCATTTTATACTGAACACCTTTTTCGCCAATACCCTTTTCACCGAGGAATTCTACCATTTTTTCAATAGAATCCACTTTCTTTGTCATACCGTTAAGGAAGCCTGAGTTAACCATTTCGCCGTCGCCTGTGTAAGCTTCAACTGAAATGTCGCCACCCTTGATAACTTCGATAATATCAATACCGAATTTCTTTGCAAATTCGTAGTCACGCTGGTCGTGAGCAGGAACAGCCATAATAGCGCCTGTACCGTAGCCCATCATAACATAGTCAGATATGTAAATAGGGATTTTCTTACCGTTAACGGGGTTAACCGCTTCAAGACCTTCGATTCTCACACCTGTTTTCTCTTTAACAAGCTGAGTTCTTTCGAATTCCGTCTTCTTTGCACACTCTGCTCTGTAATCCTCAATAGCACCCATATTGCCGATTTTCTCTGCATATTTGTCGATAAGAGGATGCTCGGGAGCCATAACCATAAAGGTTACACCGAAAAGAGTGTCGGGACGGGTTGTGTAAATCTTCATTTTTTCGTCTGTGCCGTCGATTTCGAAGTTTACGAAAGCACCTGTTGATTTACCAATCCAGTTAACCTGCTGAAGCTTGATATTGGGAAGATAGTCAACCTTTTCAAGACCCTCTAAAAGCTTATCTGCATATTCGGTAATACGAAGATACCAAACATCCTTGGATTTCTGAACAATATCACTGTGGCAAATATCGCACTTACCGCCCTGAGAGTCCTCATTCGAAAGAACAACCTTACAGGAAGGGCAGTAGTTAACAAGAGTTTTGTCACGGAAAACAAGACCCTTTTCAAACATTTTTAAGAAAATCCACTGTGTCCATTTATAGTAGCTCTCTTCAGTTGTGTCAACAACCCTGTTCCAGTCGAAAGAGAAGCCAACCTTTTTAAGCTGTGAAGAGAATTTTTCGATATTCATATCCGTAACCTTACGGGGATGAATACCTGTTTTAATAGCATAGTTTTCTGTAGGAAGACCGTAAGCATCAAAGCCAATGGGGAAAAGAACGTTATAACCCTGCATTCTTCTTTTTCTTGAAATAACCTCAAGACCTGAATAAGCTTTAATGTGACCAACGTGCATACCTGCACCGCTGGGGTAAGGGAATTCTACAAGGCCATAGAATTTAGGCTTGTCAGAATTATCTTGTGCATGGAAAACGCCTTCGTCTTCCCATTTTTTCTGCCATTTCTGTTCAACAGCGGAAAAATCGTATTTCATTATCTATCATACCTTTCTGTGAAATGGTAAATTATTAACTGAATTAATCTAAAAATTGATTAACATCAATTTTTGAAGCATCTTCCCAGAGTCTTTCAAGATTATAATAATTTCTTGCTTCCTCGAGGAAAATATGAACAACAACACCTCTGTACTCGAGAAGGACCCAACCTGTTGCTTTTCCTTCAATATGGTCCGCTTTTATTCCCGCTTCTTCAAGCTGATATTCAACCTCGTCTGCAAGAGAGCGAACATGAGTGTTTGAGTTTGCGGTACAAATTACAAAGTAATCTGCAACAATTGTAAGCTCTTCAATTTTAATAACCTGAATATCATTGCCCTTTTTATCATCAAGAGCTTTAACGATTTTCTTAACAATATCAAGACTCATTAATTTTTCTCCTGTTTTTCTTTTTTCATTAAATTCATCATAGCTTCGTTGTAGGCATCAACCGTGTCGGGATGAATAACCCTCGCTCCGTCTATGAGGTCTTTTATTGTAAAGCCAAGTCCCTCAACAATTGCCTCGTCAAGTGACCTGACTGCTTTTTCTCTCATAATCTCAACACCGTCATAATCTCTTTCAGCGCTGATAAAATCCGCTATAAACACAATTTTTTCAAGAAGGGACATATTCTTTCTTCCCGTTGTGTGATAACGCACGGCATTAATCATATCCTGATTTTCTATGCCGAATTCTTTTTTAATATAAATACTGCCACACATGGCATGATAAAGCTTTGCAGTGCTTATTTCAATTTCCGTAAGCTCCGCACCGTTTTCCAGCATATAGGATAACTGCAGTCCTGCGGGCGTATCTTTGCAACAGTCGTGAATAAGACCTGCGGTGTATGCAATTTCTTCATCGCAACCATAAAGCTTTGCAAGCTCCTTTGCAGACTCTGCCACATTAAGAGAATGAGCAAATCTCTTTTCAGTCAATTTCTCTTTTAATATTTCAATATATTCTGCATCTCTGTTCATTGATACAACCCCCTCGTGACTACATAGTTGTATACATCTTCCGAAAGACCTTTATTTATCCCGTCTTTCAAAGAAGAACGAATTTCAGTTGAACTGATTTCAAAGGGCACACTTTCGCAGATAATTACCCTGCTTTCTGCTTTAAGAACATTTTTCACAAACTCTTTCATATTGTCGAGTTCCTGAAGATTTTCCGTTCTGCAAGCGCAGACAATGGTTGCAAGCTCTAAAATCTCATCGTGCTTGTACCATTTATCGAAGGCTAAAAGCATATCATCCCCCATAAACAGAAATAATTCTGCATCAGGATTTTCTTCTTTTATCTGAGCAAGTGTATCAACGGTATAGCTTTTTCCGCCTCTTTTAATTTCAATGTCGCTTATCCGGAACAAATCCTCTTTAAAAAAGAGCTTGCACATATTAAGTCTGTCTTCCGCGGTAGCAGAACTTGAATCTTTAAAAGGCGACAAAGCAGTCGGTATTATTATAACCTTTTCGGCACCGCATACACTTGCGAGATTTTCTGCTAAAAGCTTATGTCCTTTGTGTGGCGGATCAAAAGAACCGCCGTATATTGCAATTTTATTCATAATCAATACAAGGTTACGGACTGCAATTCAAGATTGCCTCTGTAAGATTTGATTTTGATTTTAACTCTTGTAACCTCTTCGGGAGTGATTTTTACAATTCTCTTGTAGCCAACAACTCCGCCTTTTGCCACTCTTTTGAATTTACCGTTTCCGTTATCTGTGTAAACCTCATATTCTTCAACATGCTGACCGTTAATGATATTTTCCATCATAACAATCTTGTCAAACATATCCTTCTGAGAAAGAGTTATTGTAATTTCGGGTTCCTTATCATTAGGAGCAGGACGCCAGGTTTTATTTTCATCATCCAGGAGAAGATTTGCGCAGTCATATTCTTCTGAAAGAGAAGAACTGACCTGAACTGTACCAATCTGAGAAACCTTATAGTTAAACATTCTCTTAAGGTCATAACCGAATGCTTTGAGAATCTGTGTGTCCATCTCCGCAAACTTGCCGTTTTTCATAGGCGGTACACCAAGCATCCATGCACAGTTAGCACCAACAGAACTAAAATAAATCTTTTGAAGTCTGTCCTTTGTTTTTGCGGTATATTCATCGTCCTTGTGATAATACCATCTGTCGCGGATGGACATACTCACCTCGCACGGATACCAGATAAAGCTTTCTTCTTTCTTAATAGCCTTACGCGAGCCTATATCAAGATTAAACTTTTCTTCCTTCTGACGCTTTTTCTGAGGCTTTTTGCTTTTTTCAATAGCGTTGTAAATACTGTATTTTTCAGGAACAACGCTCCACTCATTTTCACGAATCACGCCCCATTCGTTACCATACCAACGAATATCGGGACCAACAAGAGCAATTACTGCATTGGGCTGGCATTCTCTTACAACTTGGTAATAGCCTTCCCAGTCATATTCCTGAATATTTCCATTCTTGTCGGGTTCTGCCGCGCCATCAAAACGGACATAGAAAATATCACCGTATTTTGTGAGAACCTCTCTTAAAAGATTTTTGAAATACCTGTTGTAAGGTTCACCGCTTCCGTAAAGAGGACAGTTTCTGTCAAGGGGGGAAATAGCAACACCGAATTTCAAGCCCTGTTCTTTACACTCTTTACTTAAAAGGTCAACTATGTCGCGGTTTTCCACATCCCAGTCTGTTGCACTTTCAACAGAATAAGCAGTATGCTCCGAGCACCAAAGGCAGAAGCCGTCATGGTGCTTAACATTGAGAACCATACCCTTAAAGCCTGCATCCTTAAAGAACTGCACCCATTCCTGCGCGCTGAACTCTTCGGGATTAAAGTTCACGGGGTTAACTGAACCGTCAGTCCATTCTCTGTTCAAAACTGTGGCAAGACCAAAGTTTATAAAACCGTAAAATTCGGTCTTTTGCCAATTAAGTTGTCTTTCGGAGGGCTTTACCTCCGCCGCAATTTCATAGGGTTTCATTTTATAATCCTTTATTGAATATTTTATTTACCGCAATCGCAATTTGTAGCAACAATGTCAATTCCCAAACCGCAGATATTTTCAATAACAACATCACCGATTTTAACGGGTGCTTTGATGACTGCTTCGTTGATAACTTTCATACAGTCAAACATTTTGCCCTTGGGAATAGGACCTGCACTCTTAACAGGAACAACGGGATGAACGCCACCCTCAACCTTAACGCTTGTGGTAAGGCTTCTCATTGGGTTAGTAATTTCTGTTCGGGCATATGAGTCACCACGTTTGCAGGTGTTACCACTAACAGAAATAACCTCACCGTTTTCGATTTCCACTTCAATAGGACAACCTAAAGGACAAGAAACACAAATAAGACTCTTTTTCATTTTAGCTTGTCCTCCTTATTCTTCTACTCTGACAACGATTTCGCTGTCTTTAGTCATTTCTTTCAACATTTCTGTTGTAATTGTAACATTTTCCATTTCACCGGGAGCAAGCTTAACCTTTTTCTTTGATGAAAGGATTTTGCCGTCACATTCAACAACAACCTTTGCACCTTTATAAACCTGACCCACTCTGAAATAAAGCTTAAGGTTTTCTTCACCTTCAATATTAACTCTCTGGGGAACTATGTAGCGAACGCCATTGATACCCTTGGTGTTAATAAATGTACCGCCTTTTTTCTTACCGAAGATATAGTCTGCAGCACCTTTACCCGCAATCTGACTTTCCTCGGTAACATAGTCAACAAGGTCATGAACCTGAAGAACATTACCGCAAGCGAAGATACCGGGATGAAGAGTTTCTCTGTACTCGTCAACGATAGGTCCGCTTGTAACTCTGTCAAGCTCTACGCCAACATCCTTTGAAAGCTCATTTTCGGGAATAAGACCAACTGAAAGAAGAAGTGTGTCACATTCAATGTACTCTTCAGTACCGGGAATGGGTTGAAGCTTTTCGTCAACATTTGCGATTGTAACGCCTTCAAGTCTTTCTTTACCGTGAGTTTTAACAACTGTACAGCTCAAACGAAGCGGAATGCCGAAATCATCAAGACATTGAACAATATTTCTTGTGAGACCGCCTGAGTAAGGCATAAGCTCGCAAACCACCTTAACCTCTGCACCCTCAAGAGTCATTCTTCTTGCCATAATAAGACCGATATCACCTGAACCGAGAATGACGACCTTTTTGCCGGGCATATAGCCGTCAATGTTAACATATTTCTGAGCAGTACCTGCAGTCATGATACCCGATGGTCTTGAACCTGCAATTGAAAGAGCACCTCTTGGTCTTTCACGGCAACCCATTGCAAGAACAACCGCTATTGCTTTAAACTGCATAAGACCTTCATTATTATTTACCGCAGTAACAACATTGTCTTCGGAAATATTAAGTACCATTGTGTCTGTAAAAACATCAATGTCTGTTTTTTCAACCTGTTCAATAAATCTTCCTGCATATTCGGGACCTGAAAGCTCTTCACCGAAATAGTGAAGACCGAAGCCTGTGTGAATACACTGTTCAAGAATACCGCCGAGAGTTTCTGCTCTCTCAAGAATAACTATTTTTTCTACGCCCTCTTCCTTTGCTTTGAGAGCCGCAGCCATACCGGCAGGGCCGCCGCCGACTACAACTAAATCATAATTCAACATTCTGCCCTACCTCCTTACTTTGTTTTATGATACATAATTTTCGACTGACCGCCGAATTTCGTAATTTCGTTCATAGGTACATTCAATTCTCTTGCAAGAATTTCAACTACCTTGCTACCGCAGAAGCCACCCTGACATCTGCCCATACCTGCTCTTGTTCTTCTCTTGACACCATCAACATCACGAGCACCTGCAGGAGCGTGAATAGCATCAAGAATTTCGCCTTCGGTAATTGTTTCGCAACGGCAAACAATTCTGCCGTATGCTTTATTATTTTCAATGAGCTTTGCTCTTTCTTCCGTTGTCATATGACGGAAGCGAACAGGCTCGGGACGAACAGGATTGAAATCCTCCTTCTTCTCGAATCCGCCTGAAAGCTCGTTAATAATACCGTCAACCATTTCTGCAATTGCAGGAGCGGAAGAAAGACCGGGAGATTCAATACCTGCTGCATTGATAAATTTCTTGTTAACTTCGGAAGAACCGATAATGAAATCATCGCTTGTAGGATGAGCACGGTTACCGCTGAAAGAGGTAATTGCATTTCTCAAGGAAACCGCAGGAACACTCTTAATAGCGTTTGTGTAAATCTTATCAAGACCAACGGATGTTGTAGCAACATCGTCACCGTTGTCAATATCTTCCGCAGAAGGACCAACAATAAGGTTGCCGTCAACTGTGGGAGAAACAAGAACACCTTTACCCATTTTTGTGGGGCATTGGAAAATTGTTCTTGAAACAAGTGAGCCTTGGGATTTATCAAGAAGATAATAGTCACCGTGGCGAACAACAATTTCAATTGAATTGTCACCGATAAGTGAAGCAATTTCACCTGAATGAACACCTGCGGCATTTATAACATATTCTGCTGTAATTTCACCGAGAGATGTTGTAAGCTTAAATTCATCGTCTGCACAGTCAATAGCAGTAACCTCGCAATTTCTTAAAAACTCCGCACCGTTTGTAACTGCATTTTCAACCCCTGCAATTGTAAGCTCATAAGGGCAGACAATTGAAGAAGTAGGAGCAACCAATGCGCCAACTGCAGTATCACCGATATTAGGCTCCAATTCAACAAGCTCTTCTCTACCGACAACACGAAGTTCGGGAACACCATTCTGCTCGCCTCTGTCCTTAAGCATTTCAAGGTGGGGCATTTCCTCTTCAGAGAAAGCCACAACAAGAGCCTCGTTATTTTTAAGAGGAACATTAAGCTCTTTGCAAACCTTTTTCATAAGCTCAACGCCGCGAACATTAAGCTTTGCTTTAAGTGTACCGGGCACAGCATCAAAGCCTGCATGAACAATTGCAGAGTTTGCCTTTGTAGCCCCCATTGCACAGTCGTTGCATCTTTCAAGAAGTGCAACCTTGATGTTGTATTTTGAAAGTTCTCTTGTGATAAGAGAACCTACAACACCTGCACCAATGATAGCAACATCGTACCTCATTTTAACATCTCCTTGTAAAACAAAACATAATAACCTATAATAGAAAAATATTATAGCACAGCATACTCTTAAAAATCAAGACTATATACAATGTTTTATAACTTGTTTTTCTGCGTTGTAAATAGATGTGACCCATTTTTGTTAAAAAATAAAGTCAAAGTATA
>CAZUZV010000056.1:0-11676 GCA_964624385.1 uncultured Eubacteriales bacterium
ACAAGATAGAAAAAATTTCGGAAAACACATATCGCTTTGATGAAAACGGAAGAGCGAACTGCTATCTCATCGTGGGAAGTGAAAAGGCGCTTTTAATTGACGGTTGCTGGGGCATCGGTGATTTGAAACAGACCATACGGGAGATCACAGACAAGCCTGTGATAGCCGTTGCTACCCACCGTCACCCCGATCATACTTGCGGTCTGCGCCAGTTTGAAGAATATTATGTTAGTGAAAGGGACAACACTGCATATAACCGCAGACTGGAAAATCGGCTTTTCGGAATGGCGATGGTATTAGCTGAAAAGCAAAAGATTCGTTCTTATCACAACAAAAAGCCGGCACAGCCGCTTCCCCTTAACGATGGATACATTTTCGATTTGGGAGAAAGAACGATTGAAGCAAGATCGATCCCCGGACATACTTCTGGTTCTATGATGTTTTTGGATCATACGCAAAAGCTTATGTTCACAGGGGATGATGTAAATCCCAAGCTTTGGATGCAAGGTAATGGAGCGACCACGCTCGAAGTGTGGAAGACCGGTGCAAATATCGTTCTGGAATATATGAAGCAAGGATATACCGCTTGGATCGGACACCTTGACGGCAGACAAACCCCTGAGCAGCTGCTTGTTATTATGGATATGGTGGATGAGATCATTACCAAAAAGAAAAACGGACAGTTGACGAAAAAAGACAGCCCGTATAGGCGGCAGGATGCTCTGCCGGAAATTCGGTTTAACATTGAGAACATATATTAAGCCATCCGGTTTCGCAAAAAAATATGAACGGGGTATGGTATGAATCCTATCATTATCGACAATGAAAAGTGCATTGGCTGTGGGCTGTGCGTAAGCGATTGCCCGAACGTGCATCTTTATCTTGAAAACAAAAAAGCAAAAGCAGCTGAAACCGGCTGTATCGAGTGCGGTCACTGCTTTGCCATCTGCCCAATGAATGCGGTCAAAATCGAGGGCTATGATTGTGCTGACGAGCCTGTTACGCCGATGAACGAGTTTGACAGTAATAAGCTTTTGTCGGCTATGAAAAGCAGACGGTCGCGCCGTCATTTTATGGCGTAGCCCGTAGAGGACGAAAAGCTGCAAAAAATACTGGAAGCGGGACACTATTGCCCTACCGGAGCAAATGCACAAAACGTTGCGTTTGCGGTTTTGGGGAGCAAGCAAAGCGAAGCAGAAGCATGTGCAGACCACATACATATGCTAGAAAGTATTCCACCACTCATAAGTGTTCACAATTTATGGGATATCGCAAAGGTAAAAGTAGTCTGATGATTTTCGACCGACATGCAAATTTAAAGTATAAGTACGGTTCACGAACATTTTGGTGTAGAGGATGCTATTTGTATACGGTCGCTCGAAATAAAAAGGTAATCGCAGAATATATAAGAAATCAATTAGAAGAAGACTACGCAGCAGACCAACTGAGTCTCAAAGAGTATACAGACCCGTTTACGGGTGCTAAGAATATGTAAGTAAAAATAAACAGCCGCTCGTGAGCGGCTGTTTGAGATTGAAATGCGGCGCCAAACTTTCAGTGCACCTTCGAGGGGCTAAGCCAGTATTCGCACCTTATAGGGACAGAGCAAACCACCAGTTTACTGGTGGTTATGATTTTTTAAAGGCTATTTAAAATATTCAATACGCATCTGAGTTCTTCAGGTTGAACCTTTTCAACAGGTGTGTTATTTATTACGCAATCTGCAAAATAACGGATTTCATTTGCATAAGCATTGCTCTTGGGAAGGTTTATATCTCCTGTTTCGCCCTCTGCATCTTCGGAAAGGTCAATCTTCTTGTCATCTCTTAAATGAATGAGCATTTTACCGTTTTCGTTTGCAACAATGGCATTTTCAAATTGGAAACGGAATTCTGCAGTAAAGGGGTAGCTTGTTGCGTACCAGGAAGCTTCCGAATTAATTTGGAAATCACCGAAGTCATAGCTGATGCTGATGAAATCTTGATCAGGAAGCTTTGAGCGGTATTGATGGGCAACTTTAGGCATACCGAATGCGTAAACCATGAAATCAAGGTCGTGAATATGTAAATCAAATGGAACAAGACCGCTGCGCTTCTCATCCATCATCCAACCGTCCCAACTCCATTTGGGGTAGCAACCAAGTCTCGTCATTGTACCGGAAAGTAGCTTGCCATATTTCTTTGTATCGTAGATTTCTTTAAGAAGCTCGTATTCAGGCCAGAAACGGAGCACCTGAGCAACCATAAATTTAACATTATTTTTCTCTGCAGTTTTATAAACTCTGTCAATGTCCTCTTCCTTTAAGGATATGGGTTTCTCGGTAATAACATTTATACCGCGGTCCATTGCTTTAACTGCAAAATCTGCGTGAAGATATGTAGGAAGACAGATATCAATAATATCAAATTCTTCGTTTGCGAGCATTTCATCAAAATCTGTGTAGCGATGCTTTTCAGGGAATTTTTCCATTCTTTCGGGGCGGATGTCGCACATTGCAATAAGCTCTGCATCCTCCATTTTTTCCCAAGCATCAATATGTGAATGGCTTATACCGCCAACACCAACAAGACCGATTTTTAACATAAAAAGACCTCCAAGGTAAAAACTATGAATTTATTTTATCATAACAGCCAAAAAATACAAGAACAATTTAATACAATAAGAACGCTTTTGCTTCTTTTTTGAATTTTTCCAATTCCGATTTTTGTATTTTTATGTATTCGTGAGGGTTAAAGCTTTCCTCATATATTTTCTTTGTTCCTGCCAAATTCCCTAAATGCTCTGAAAATTCAATTTTATTGGGGTAAAGCTCTTTTATTGCTCGTATAAGCTGCAACCCTGTTTCAAACATATTAACTGTATTTTTATCTTTGATTTTTATTTCTATTCCCTTGCAAAATTCACCCTCAAAGTCGCTGAATGTAGGAGTGAAAGAGCAGGGGAGAAACTCTAATCCCTCAAATGAGGCTTTTTCTTCATTTGGCAAGGCGTTTAAATAATCAATAACCTTTTTCGGCTCTAACCAAGGCGCACCGAACAATTCAAAAGGCTTTTCTGTACCTCTTCCCTCAGATAGATTAGTTCCCTCAAAAAGACAAGTTCCGGCATACAGAAAAAGTGCATTTAAATTTCTCATATTGGGTGAGGGTGGAATAAAGGTTAAATCCGTATCTTCAAATAAATACTCTCTCTTTAAGCACTCGCAAGCAATTATTTTTAACTCTGCACCTATATTTAAATGCTTATTGTACCACAGTGCAATTTCTCCGATTGTCATACCGCAGACGGTTGGTTGGTCCATAACTCTGCCAACCTCGGAAATGCAGTCTTTTTCCAATAAATTTCCCTCAATTCTTAAACAACCGAGAGGGTTGAGTCTGTCAAGAACGATTAATTCGGTATTTGTTTTTTTGCATAAATCCAGAGCATCTAAAAGAGTATATTGATAAGTATAATATCTCGTGCCGATGTCTTGAAAATCAAATAAAACCGCATCCAAGGTTTTAAAGATTTTTTCTGCTTTTCGTAATGATTCTTCACCGCCGAAAAGGTCGTATACAGGTGTACCTGTCTCTTTGTCAGTAAAAACATCTTTATCATATCCGCCAGCTTGCTTTTCCGTGTTGAAGCCGTGCTCACCGCCGAATAAAGCGCAAAGATTATAGAGTGAAGAAACCTTGTATGCGGTTATTTTAAAATCTCTTGTAAGAGCTTGGGAGTTTGTAACCAAACCCAAGCGCTTTCCCGAAAGCATTTTCCGTGATTTTAAAGTATCAAGTAAATCGCAACCGTTAAGAATCTTGTGTTTCATTTCTTCACCGCCTTTATGATTTGATTTTAGCATTTAGCATATAAAAAAGCAAGTTGGATAAATTGTATTTGCATTTTTTATTGTATATGGTAAAATACAAAATAGCAAATATTTCGGAGGATTTATTTTGAAAATTGTAATAGGTTGCCTTAATTCAAAATATATTCACGCATCCTTGGCTCCTTGGTGCTTGCTTTCGGGAGTCAAGGCATATTCTGCTTTGAAATTTGAAGCTAAAGTTATGGAAAACACAATAAACAGCGATATAAATGCTTTTGCAGAGAAAATAGAGAGTGAAAAGCCAAAATTAGTTTCCTTTACTTGCTATATCTGGAATATTGAAAAAACATTAGAACTCTGTGAGAAGTTGAAAAATGAAATAGGTTGCACAATTATTCTCGGCGGACCCGAGGTATCTTACAGAGCAAAAGATGTTTTGGAAAAATATTCTTGTATTGATTTTGTACTTTCGGGCGAGGGGGAGAAAACTTTTCCTTTTTTCCTTGATACATTTTTCAATAATGGTGACATGAATATTGTTAGCGGTCTTTCCTACAGAGAGAATGATAATATAATTTCAATTTCCGAAGAAGAGTGTACCGAAACACCGCCAACACCCTATAACGACGAGTTTTTTGAAAATTTAAAAGGCAGAATTTCATATATTGAAACAAGTCGCGGTTGTCCCTATAGATGTGCTTTTTGTTTATCGGGCAGATGTTCTCCTTTGAGGTTTTTTGATATAGAGCAAGTGAAAGCAGATATCTTAAAACTTTCTGTCAGCGGTACAAAGACAATTAAGTTCGTTGACCGCACCTTTAATGCTAAAGCAGAAAGAGCTAACGAAATTCTGGAGTTCATTCTTTCAAATTACGGAACAAAAATTCCCGAGGCTACTTGTTTTCATTTTGAAATAGCAGGAGATATTCTCAAAGAAAGTACAATGAAAATACTTTCAACTGCTCCAAAAGGAGTATTTCAGCTTGAAATCGGTATGCAGTCCTTTAACGAGGAAACCTTAAAAGCTATTAACAGAAAAACCAATACCAATAAACTTATTGAAAATATCAAAAAGCTTATATCTTTCGGTAATATGCATATTCATATTGATTTGATTGCAGGGCTTACAGGTGAAGATATAAAAAGCTTTGAACGTAGTTTTGATATCGGTTATTCCCTTAAAGCAAATATGCTCCAGATGGGCTTTTTAAAGCTCCTTTACGGTGCAGATATGAGGGAAAACAGAGAAAAATACCCTTGTGAATTTACAGAAAATCCGCCTTATGAGGTAACCTCAACCCCTTGGCTTTCAAAGGTCGAAATAAAGAAACTCAAAAGGTGCGAGGATGCTCTGGAAAGAATGTATAACAGCGGCCGGTTTCTTTTCACTCTTGATTATCTTTTAACTGAATGTAACTTTACACCGTTTAAGCTCTTTATGGATTTCGGAAATGCAGTTGACGGCAACAAAATGAATCTTTCTGACTATGCTTTGCATATTTATTACTATTTCAAAGATTTTGCCGACTCCGAAAGACTTCGTGAAACGCTTATCTGTGATTTGCTCTCTTGTTCGTCTGCTTTGCAGATTCCCGAGCTTTTAAAAAGAAAAGACCCTCTTTATAAGAAGATCAAAAAGCATTTTGCGGAAAATTCCGATGAACTCAATAAAATCGCCATTCTTTATAAAAGCAAAAAGGTTTTTGTTGTAAACCAAAGAAGTGAAAAAGATTTCAGCGGAAGGTATGAAAGCAAATTTTATGATTTAGAGAATTTTATAGATTAAAAATATGGGTTCACATTGAAAAAGTTTTTTTCAATGTGAGCCCAATAAATTTTTTATTTTGCTACAGGAACGTTAATTTCCAAATCAGTTAAGGGGAAGGAACAGCAAGGGTGAATACAACCGAATTTGTAGTCTGCAAGACGGCGGTATTCAAGATGCTTCGGCACATAAACCTTGCCGGAAATGAGGTGGGAGTGGCAGAAACCGCATTCACCGCTTCGGCAACGGGTGGGAGCAGCGATACCGTTCTTTTCAAGAATCTGAACAACGGAATCTGTGGATTTACCTTCGACTGTGTAAGTTTTGTCCTGAATGGTAACAGTAATTTTAACTGTTTCGGGAATACCGGCAGGGTAGTCTTCTTGGGTTTGGGGGTTGTGGAACTCACCGAACATTTCATGACGGACATATTTTTTTGGAAGATTAAGCTTTTCGAGCTCTTTGTCAACAAATTCATACATCTGCTGAGGACCGCAAAGGAATACGGAGTATGCTTCGTTTTCGGGAGAATATTTTTTAATAAGCTCTGCGGTAATAAAGCCTTTTTCTGTTCCCTCGGGAGCATTGTCATCATCGCTTAAAACGTGAATAACTTTGATTTTATCGCTTTTTTTTGCGAGCTCTTCCAATTCCTCGAGGAAAAGAATGTTATCATAATTTCTGCTACCGTAAAGAAGAGTCATTTGGAAATCTTCATCACCGTCGCAGATAGCGTTTGCCATGGAAACAAAAGGTGTAATACCGCTACCGCCTGCAAGGCAAATAACTTTTTCTGCATCTCTTAAAGGCTGGTATTCAAAGTTACCTGCAGGAGCAGAAACCTCAACGGATGTGCCAACTTCCCAGTTATCGAAAATGTATTGGGACATTAAACCGCCTTCAACAAGCTTGATTGTAAGCACATATTTGCCATCGAGTGAATCCTTGGGAGAAGAGGAAATGGAATAACCTCTTGTTACAGGCATACCTTCAATTGTTTCAAAAACAGTAAGATATTTACCTGCACCAAAATAGGCAAGAGCAGTTGTTCCTTTTTCCTCATCGGGAACAAGAGTGAAGCTCTTGCAATCTGCACCACGTTCCTTGATTTCTGCTATTTTAAGATACTGTCTTTTGGGGTGTAGTGCTTTTGCAATTACAGTTGCCTGGTCAGAAACCAAGCGAAGCTCTGCCTTTGCGCTTTCAAACCTCTCCTGACGAGCGGAGAGCATGGGAAAGAATTTTTTTGCATCTAATTTTTTAAAGTTGTTACCCATCTTATTTGCCCTCCTTAGTTAATGCTTTTACAACAATTCCGCCTGCTTTTTCACCTGTGTAGTAAGCGCAACCGTAACCGTCACCACGTTCTTGAGATGCACCGCAGAAAAGGAAATTATCAAAGGGTTGGTCTTTGAGATACTGAACTGTTCTTGGAATCATACTATCCCATTTTTCAAGCATATAGCCGTAAGGTGTTCCCTCGGGAGTATTAAGATAACGGCAGAATGTTGGGGGAAGAGCAATTTCAATTTCTTCAATATAAGGTGTGATTGAAATATTGAGAGCCTTTTCGCAGGTTTCAATCATATCCTTTGCAACTTTTGTTTTGAATTTCTTGTAATCCTGAGGTTTAACGTCCTTCATAACATCGCCGAAAGTCATTGTTGTAAGGAACAATTGGCTTGTGCCCTCGGGAGTGCAGTCGGGAATTATTTCGTTAAGGCAGTTTATAATACAGTAACCGCTAAAATAGTTTTGTGCGGCTTCATACTGCTTGTCGGAATCGGAATCAGGAGCAATAAATACGGAATAGTCCTTGATACCCAACTCTTCTTTTGTTTTGTTCATACCAAGATAAACTGTTGTAAGAGCACAAGCAGTTTTTCTTGCGTTAAGCATTTTAAGTTGTTTTTCGGGAACATCTTTTGTTTCAAAAAGGTTATTGAATACAACATGGGGATAAGAGTTACAAATGAAATATTTACCAAAAACTTCTTTGTTGCCGTTGATAACAACACCTGCAGGCTTACCGTCTTTCATTATAACTCTTGTAACTTCGGAGTTGTACCAGATATCTCCACCTTCTCTGCGGATAACCTCATCAAGCGCAAGGCTCATTTCATGGCTACGAAGATGGGGGATACCTGTTCCGTTTTGTACGTAGCTGTGAAGAACCGCCATATAGTAAAGGAAGTCGAATTGTGAAGCAGGTGAACCCATATAGCACCAATAGGTGTTGAAAATATCCTGTGCTTTCTTGGGCATACCGAGAGCATCAAGTGCTTCTTTCATAGTGTGAGAAATCATTCTCATAAGGTTGGGAACGTCTTTAAGGCTACCCGGTAATTTCTTAAAGTCATTCATACATTCAAAAGCCTTGAACATTCTGTCAGAAAGTTTGAAAGCTTCCATACAGCTCTCATAAGAACCGGGAACAAGCTCGTCAAGCTTTCTTGCAAATTGCTCGAAACCAACGGGCATACGGGCGTCAACAGTAACCTCAACACCATCTTCATTAATGAATGTGTCCGTATCACCTTCTTTTGCAGGAACAACAAGACGGAAAGTTGAATCATGTCTGCACCAATCAACATTACCCTCCATACGAATGAACATATCTTCAATCTGACCGCTTTTGTCAGGTGCACCAACACCTGCAAGCTCATGAAGAGAGGGTTCAAATTCAAATCTGCCTCTTACAAATGAGGAGGCAGAGCCACCGGGTATGTTGTGTCTTTCGAGTAAAAGAGTTGAAAGACCTGCTTTAGCACAAGTTGCAGCAGCCGCAAGACCGCCGTTACCTGCGCCAATGACAACTACATCATAAGTTTTCATTTATTTAACCAACCTTTCGGATGTTTTTTCTTCTGTTTTTAAAGAATTTCTTTTCTTCTGTCTTACACCTAAAACTACAGTTCCTAAAATCCCAAAAAGTAAAGCCGGGAGTGCATAGAGGAATGAAAGAGGATTATCTAAATCACCTTTTGCTCCAACAAGAGTCCAGAGAATATTGATAACAAGAAGACCTAAATTTGATGCAATATAATACTTAGAAAAGGGAATATTCATTGCACCGAAAATGAGACTGCTCAAGTCAGTTGGAATCATACCGCTTGCTTTAAAAATAAAAACGAGAGAAAAAGAGTTTTCGTCTGCGAAATCATCAAGTTTTTTAATTGCTTTAAAACGTTTTTTTAATGAATTTACTGCATCCATACCCATAAACTTACCGAGAAAATAGGGGAGAATGAGACTGCAGGCTGTTGCAATTGCATTAACAAGAATAGCGGTTCCCATATTGTCAAAAACAATTCCCGAAACCACAAATAATACTGCAGGCGGGAATACAAGGGCAAAGGATTTTATAATGCAGAAACCTATTATAATAAGCGCAACTGTAAATGTTCCGCCTACAAGATACCCTGTAAGCGCATCAACGTTCTTAACGGAAATGTTGTTCTTCTTGAGGAATATCATACACAAAACAACCATTGCAAGCATTATTACAAATGAAATAATCTGCAAAACTTTAACAATTTTTCCGTATTTGTCGGGGGTGTTATTTGATTTCATTATATCACATCCTTAATAAGGTTATTTTAGCATATATGGAAAATATATGCAATGAAAATTATACACCAAAAATAACATAATTTTGTTCTGTTCGAGCTTTTGCTAAATTATTACTTTTGGATAAGCCAATTTTATCGTTTTTGTAAGCTTTTAGTACGATATCGAGTATAAAGACGGTAGAAGAGTTAATATTGCTGACTATACCGATATGGCAATAAAAACAGCAAATAAGAGGGCACAGCTGATGGGCGAAGGTTCTTTCCGTAAGTCTATTGGTAACCCTCTTATAATTATGTCTGCACATAACACCTCCTGTAAGCTCTGTAAACCCTTCCAGAACAAAGTTTTGATTGATGATGTATATTCGGGTGGTACACAGGAAGACGGCGATTATATGCTGCTTTCTGAGGCTATGGAGAGGGGGTTATATCATCCCCGTTGTAAACACGGTTGTGGAACATATTACCCGGAGATAGAACATATCAACCAATATGAGACACCCGAAAACAAACTCAATGACTATGGCGATAAGATTATAAATGCCGCACACATCGACAATATGATACAACGCTATAAAAGACTTGTGGCAGGTTCTGTTGACAAGAATAATATAGAGAAGTATCAAAATCAGTTGCAGATGTGGGAGAACGAGCGAGAAAAAATCCTTCACTCTGATTTGACAAATATAGGAAGTTATGATAACATAATTTCAGGTGCAATTAGTGGCGCAAGAAATCCATTTAGTGATGAAGCTAAAGAACATGCAAGAAAGTATTATGGACTTGTCAGAAGTATGAAAACGGATGTTTCTAAAATATCTAAAACAACGGGTATTTCAGAAAAGGACGTGCAAACTATAAAGAATTTCATTTTTTATGAAAAGCACGATTTGGGCGGTTCTGAATTAGAGTATTTTGAACCTGATTACATGATGGCAGAATCGTGGCAAAGGTTAATTGATGGAAAGCCTGAACCACATGACATTACATTACTTAAACACGAATTGATGGAAAAAGAATTGATGTCACAAGGCTTTACACAAGAAAAGGCGCATATTGAAACATCAAAAAAATATAACTATTCAAAGGAAGCGAGGGAGTATTATGCTAAAGTTGAAAAACATAAAACTAAATAACAATATTCTTTCATCAAAGTTTTATCCTGAAAATAGTGAGGATTTTGGAACTGTTTCAATCAACATTGAAACTATGGAAGTTATCGAAAAAACACCCTCAAAATACGATGAGACTTTTCCTATATATTTAAATCACGCCATTGAGGGTTTGAAAAAAATAATTGGAACAACGGAGCTTCCAAAAGAAAAGTTAGTAATGTGGTATTGATAAGCACTTTGCAGAAATGCAGGGTGCTTTTCTTATACCCTAATTTAGTAATTACGGCATCTTGCATTTGCAAGGTGCTGTTTTTATATCATTTCGTTTGTCGGTGTTCGTAAAAACCGAGAACAGATGTCCTTATCTGTAAAAAGGAGAGTAAAAATGGCTGAAGAAACAAAAACAACTGAAACAACGGAGACTAATTCCGCAACAGAAGGCGCAACTGCTGCCGAGAAAAAGTATTCCGAAGAAGACGTAAACGGTATCGTTAAAAAGAATAGCGAAAAAGCCGTTGTGGAAAGTGCTAAGAGAAACGCTAATAACACTACAGAAACAAGAAAATATGTTGATGTTGTGCGAAAATTGGCAAAAGATAGGCAGACACGCTATGTCTTTACAAATAATAAGGAACTTTTGGAGCAAGGTGATTTGGTAGCAAGGGATAGTATTACTCCCGAAGAACAGGCAAAAATCAAGAGCTTGGAAAGTCAGTTATCGAAAGCAACAACCAAAGAAGCTAAAGCAGATATTCAGGCACGATTACTTGCATTGAAATATTATGATACAGGCGGTTTGGTAAGAAAGAATGATAACGGTGTTGAAACTGTTCTTATCAATGTTGACAGTATTCAATCAGTGTATTCGGTTGTAGGTCACGAAGCAAAGCATACATTAGAAAAGCATGGATTAAATGAAAAGTTTATGAAGTGCCTTTTGAGTATGATTTTGAACTCTCGCATAATAATATGATGCGGCACCGAATGCTCTGTTCTATTCTTTTGTATGTGTTTTTCGATAGTCACGTGGGAGCACCCCGGTTATATCACGGAAAGCAATTGTGAATTTGCTTTGATTCTCATACCCTACGGCACAAGCAATTTCGGCAACGGTCGCATCGCTGTGGCAAAGGAGCTCCTTTGCCCGTTTGATACGGTATTCCTTCATATATCCGCCAATCGACTGCCCGAAAACCGTTTTGAAGGTGGTTTTCAGCGTGGTTTGATTGATATGAAATTTAGAAGAAAGCTCTTCTATCGTATATCGTCTTGTCAGATCGCTTATCAAAAGCTCGTGTACCTCGGTTACCGTTTGTATGGAGGAATCCTGAGCGTGCATATGCGTTTCCGTGAGTGCATCATCTGCGGGACACGCTACCTCGACAATCTGCTCAATCATCTCGTGAAGTACCT
>CAZUZV010000057.1:0-11562 GCA_964624385.1 uncultured Eubacteriales bacterium
TGTGCAAGAAGTGTACCTGCGGCAAGCACCGCATAGAAGCCGGAATGCTTCTGTAGCAGGTAGTTTGCGCTGTCGTACACCTTGTCGATCTCACCTCTGGCACAGGCGATCTCAGCAGAAAGAAGCACCTGTGCTTCGTGGTTGCCCGCCAGCTCCGCAACGGCATTTTCGGCACAGCCGGGGGTATGATAGAGGTTGGTCAGATACAAAAAGGGTGTCTTTTTCGGCATGGGCGCATCGGCATTCAGCCGTTCGGCTTTCACTTCACGGCTTGCCTTGGTTCGTCCGTCAATGGGTTTCTTTGCATCCTTGGGGATCATCCACGCTCTGCCAAAGCGGGTTGCTCCTTCAATTTTTCCCTCTGCACAGAGAACCTGCAATCTGCGTGAGGAGATACCCCACTGCGCCGCAACCTCATCTATCTTCAAATAATCCATACTATTTTTTCTCCTGAACCGCTGCTTTGAGACGGTTAAAATGTTCGTTTTTACGTCATTCTTTTGTTCGGTATTCCGAATATTGTATTATTCGCTTTTCCGTATAATGTATTATTCGGTATTCCGATGTTTATTATACATCGTTTATGCGAACAACACAAGTAAATTTTGTAAACTTTTGCGAACGCTTTTAGGCGATAGATATACTCATCTTATTTTGAGTTGTCAAGGTATTGGGCTCCATAACTTTATTAAATTCTTGGTCAGTTAAGTGTTTCGTCTCCGGTTTTCGCTCTCATTTTTCAGTGGTTATACGTATATCGCCACATCGCCACATTATAAGTATAAACGATTATGTGTCAAATATATCGTACTTTGTGATGTTTACTTTTTACTTTTCCAAACGGTACTTTTCCAAGCTTTGAGGATCCAACAAGAAATCATAGATATTTACCACGATTTTCTTTTGAAGTCAATGACTTCAGCAAATTCTACAAGAGATTTTTGCATACATATGCACTTATCTCTTCTATTTTACGCAAAACGATGGCTTCTATACGATTAGAAAAGAGAATATCGCCGCAATCAGTAAAGAATTTATGCTATTCGCTAATGTTTATGCTATAATGGGAGGTAGAAAGGATCGCTGGAACAGGACCTATCCTGCAGATATGCATTTGGATAGCCACAACGATCTTGTACGGCATCAAGTAGATTTTGCGGATAATTTGCGTTTTTCATCTAATCTTCCTTTCGGTGAAAATAAAAAGCCGAATAAGTATTACCCATTCGGCTCAAAGTAAATATTTTGTTTTCTGAATTAAAAAATCATAACGAGAGCAAGAACTATAATCCCAACTACTGCAAGTATAGGCATTAGACATCCAGGCAAACACCCCATACATCCTCTTCTGTACGGACGATGTCCCATACCATATCCTCTATGCGGAGGTGGTGGTCTATGTCCATGCCCGCCATGCGGACCTCCTCCGAAACCTCCATGTGGGCCTCCTCCACGCGGGCCTCCACCGTGCGGACCTCCGTGTCCTGGCATATCAATCACTTCTTTCTTCAAGTTTTTTATATTATATCATTTTGATGTAATTTTTTCAATACAAAAGCCGGATAGAATACCCATCCGACTTTTATGTGACAGGGGAACTCAAGTCAATTGAAATCCCGTATTAAATTGTTGCAACCTCGCTTTCTTTTGGTCTAAAAAGTCGATTTACCCAAGGATTTGTGCAAATTGAGTTGGACAAAAATCAGCGAAAACCCTAGTGTTTATGCGGTTTTTTCGACTTTTGTCCTATTATAACACATTCCTCAATCCTTATAACTTTACTTTTTAGAGCGTTAGCGATATAATATTTGATAGTTATTTATTTTGGGTGATTTTAATGAATAAATTAAATAAAGAATTACTAAAAACAAATATAGAAAAAGTAGCTTTATACGACTTTGAAAATAACAAGGTGTTTGGTTCGGCATATTGTGTTATCCAAGGTCAAGATGAGATTTATAAAAAATGTTTTGGCACCGTATCTGTTGATAATGCAGAGCCTGTTACCGAGAACACAATTTTCCGTCTTGCTTCTATGACAAAACCGGTTACGGCAGTTGCAACCCTTATTCTTGTGGAACGGGGGTTACTTTCTCTATCTGATGAAGTGTCCGAATATTTGCCTGAATTTAAGGATGTTCATGTTACGCAAATTACAGAATCAGGTTGTTTGATAGATTTAGGCAGAGCCCAAAATGAAATTACTATTTGCGATCTGCTTACGCATACTTCCGGAATTGGTAGCGAGCCTTTGAAGGAGTCTAAAATTACTGCCGAAGAGAGAAAAAGGCTTGATACCACGGTTGAATTTTATTCACGAATAGGTTTGGATTTTGAACCCGGAACAAAACAACAGTATAGCGGAATGGGTGCTTTTGATGTGTTAGTGAATATTATTGAGAAAGTGACTAAAACCGATTATCAGGAGTTTTTAACGAAAGAAATTTTTGAGCCTTGCGGTATGTCGAATACTGCTTTTATTCTGACACAGGAGCAATGGGAAAAAACGATTGCTATGCACAATAGGGTGGATGGCAAAAATTGTGTTGAGAAAATGATTGAGAATTGTGTTTTTTCAGCTTTTCCCTGTACACATTATCTGGGTGGCGCAGGGTTGGTATCAACCCTTGCTGACTATTCAAGGTTTGCAAAAATGCTTTTGAATAAGGGGAAAACTCCAACAAAACAGATTATCTGCGAAGATACATTCAGATTGTTGCATACGCCTTTTGTTTCCGAAGATATAATGCCCGGAAGCGAAAGATGGGGACTCGGTGTTCGGGTAATAGTCAGCGAGGATTATGAAAATTTACCGATCGGGGCTTTCGGTTGGAGTGGGGCTTTCGGTACACATTTCTGGATTGACCCAGTAAACAATATTGCCGCTGTGTATATGAAAAATTCTCTTTTCGACGGTGGAGCAGGAAATGAATCTGCGCGTAATTTCGAAAAAGCAGTGTGCGATTCATTGATATAGTTAACACATAAAGCGGTTGGGTTTTCACTCGCTTTTCTCATATAATTGACTTTGTTTCTTCGTTATGTATAATAAAATTATAGATTTTTGGGGGAGGGCATTATGAAGCGAATAAAAAATAATCTGGCAACCAATGTCAATGAAAAAATAACATTAAAAGAATATGCGGCTTTTAGTTCAAGTACAGCTATTGCAAAAGTCGGTTCGGCAATGAACGGCTTTTTTGGTGGTCTTGTTGCTTCAACCTTTTTGGGTCTTAGCGAAAGCGCATTTGCTACTTACAGTACAATTATATTTTTTCTCGGTTTTTGGGATATTGCAAATGATGTTATAGTGTCAAGCTTTCTCGATAAAAACCGTAAAACCTTTGGTAAATGGGGAAGATTTAAGCCTTGGCTTATGCTGATGATTATTCCTTGCAATCTGGTTGTTATTTTGCAAACCTTACCCATAAAAGCCTTTTTCCCCGATGTTGGAGATACTTTTAAGGTTACATATCTTGTTTTACTTTATTTTCTCAATGATGCCTTCAGCACATTTTACAATGCAGCTTTGACCGCCCTTAATGCCAGAAGAACAACCGATAACTTGGAGAGGGGATACCTTGCCGCAATTGAGAGTATTCTTTCTTCATCAATCGGTTCTTGCGGTACTTATATTGCTGCTTTTCTTCCTTTCCTTTTACCAAATCTTTCGGAGGCAGAAAGGTATTTTTACGGTTACGGCGTGGTAACAATTCTTGCCATTCCCTTAACCTTGTGGAATATAATCGTAACAAAAGAAAGAATTACTGACCCACCCAAAACAGTTGTGCCAAAGCTCAGAGATGTTTATAAAAATATTATTAAAAATAAACCGTTAATGCTATATATGCTTTCTGAAATCCTCGGTCACGGTATGTCAGTTGGTTACGGTCTTATGACTTATGCATTTATTGCCTGCTTCAGAACAGAGCAGTTTGTTCTTACCTTTTTTGAAGGTACGGCAATTGAGTTCACTTATACCTACAGTGACGGGAATTATGCCGCATTATTATCCTTTGCGTCCTTGGCTTCCTTAGTAACAACGGGTATTTCTCTATTCCTTGCTCCTATTGTCCGTAAATGGATTGACGACAAAATATTGTATATAGGTATGAAATTAGGAACGGGAATTTGCTATACTGCAATGTTCTTGTCTATTTACCCTTATGAAGCACACACACCGCAACAAATTTTCATTAATGTAGTTTTATGGTATGCAATTCATGGCTTAACTACGGGCTTTTATAATACAATACCGGGACTTATTCAGATGTCGGTGTATGATTACGGTGAGTATAAGTATGGTGAAAGAAACGAAGCAACAGTCAGTTCTCTTAAAAACACTTTGTCGAGAATACTTGGTAACTGCACAACCTATGTAACAAACCTTTTCCTGATTTATGTGGGTTATAAGCAGTTCGCAGATACCCCCGAGCTTATACCTTTGGAAGCAAAAGCAAGTCTTATATATCTGTTTGCAATTTTACCTGCAATCTTCTCCTTCCTTGCGGTTGTTCCTATGCTTTTTTATAAGCTTTCCGGCAAAAAGCATAAAGAGATAGTTAAAGCTCTTGAAGAGCGCAGACAACAAAACCTTGATTACCGTCTTGAAAATACGAAATAGTAAAAGCGGCTGTAAAAAAACGATAAGTTTTTTTACAGCCACTTGCCATGTATAAACTTAAAATCTAATATATTTTTCCATTCCCAAAGAAATCGTAATTCATCCAAAGAACTGTATATCTGTCTTTTAAATCCTTGGCATAAGCAATGGCATTGTTGATTTTTTCTTTGCTGTAAACAGAATAAAAATCATTCATATCAAGTTCAACTAAATTAAGAAATTCTTTTACTTCCTTTTCAGAGGGCATCAGGGCGAGAATTTCTCTTATTTCATTTTCTTTGTTGAGATAAATTTCAGCTCTGTCGTTAGCATAGTTTCCGACTTTATCCTGAAGCTCAATGCAACTGTTTGCAACCTGCTTATAAATTGTGTTTATATTCTTTTTGTATGTTTCTTCAGTTTCACGGAAAATCTTTTCGGGAAAATTGTTTTTTAATATATTTTCCCTTAATTTTGCTGTAACAACAGTTGAATAGGCAACATCAATTCCGTGGGGGAGATAATTTGTATTGTCTATAATTCCTGTAATTTCAAAGAAATGAGATAAATGGTGTTCGCTACCTGAAGCAGGGCGGGATGAGCCTGCAAAGCTCATAAGAATACCAACGATAACAAGCGCTTCGGTAAGGGCTTTTATGCTTTCTTCGTTTCTTTGGGTTATACCTTTTGCAAGTTTCAGAGCTTTTTCAACCTGCTCAAAGGTAAGATTGTAAATGTATTCGCAGAAAAATTCACCATTTATGCAGTGGCTTAATTTCCAATCGTTAAGGGCAGAGAATTTTCCGATAATATCACCAAAACCTGCCTTAATCATTTCCATAGGTGCATTGCAAAGCACATCTGTGTCGGCAATGATGGCGCGAGGAAGCCCTGCCTTGTATGTGACCTTCATACCACCTGTTATCATAGCAGCACCGTCAGAAGCATAGCCATCCATTGATGGTGCAGTTGCAACTATGATATAAGGGATTTGATTACGAAATGAAACATATTTGCATAAATCCTGAATAACACCCGAACCAATACCCACAATGGCATTAATGCCATTTAAATGTTGGGTAACGGTGTCGATAGCATTTTCGTTTGGGATAAGAATTTCTTTACCCGAAAAAACAACCTTTATAATATTCTTTTTGTTAAGCGCAAACAGTACTTTTTCACCTGCTGCCACAAAAGTATTTTCATCAGCAACAACTAAAATATTTTCATAGTCAGAGCATATTTCTTTTAATTTGGAAATTGCACCTTTTTCGATATAAACATAGTCTATGTCGCAAGTATGAAACTTTCCGCATTGGCAATTTATACCATTAAGAAGTTTATTTATGTCCAAAAACTTACCTCATTTCAAAATGGTGTAATCAAAAAGAATTACGGCTTCTTAATTGTAAAATTAAGTCCTAATGCACCTACAGCCAAAATGAGAAGCATAATAAACGGTGCGGTGTAACTGCCCGTTGAAATGAGCAAGGAATTACTGAATGTTGCAATAAAGGATGCTACAATTAGATTGAAGTTTGTAAGACTGTAGTTTGTTGCAAAATATTTTGTGCCGTAGAAAGATGAGGTGAAAGCAGAGGTCATAGTGGGGCAGGAGCCGTAGGAAAGCCCTGTAAGGCAAAGACCTATAATGCAAAGCGGAAGGGAATGAATTTGCACAGCTACAAGAGTAAGTCCTGCCGCAAAAATTGTAAGAATATTGGATGCAAGCATAGTTGTTTTTCTACCTAAAGCATCGTAAACCGCACCCGTAAGAATACGACCGATACCGTTAAATACGGAGAGTACACCAACTAATGTAGTTGCTAAAGCCGGTGCGGCATCAACGGAAAGAACGAGGTCCCTTGCAAAGCTGATTACAGAGTTACCAACGGCAGTAATAAGAGCCATAAATACAAATGCACGCCAGAAAGTGAAGCTTTTAAGCATTTCTTTAGTTGAAAAATCACGGGTTTCAAAGCTTTCTTTCTGAATGGATTTTTTTGCCTTGGGAGTTGGGAATTTGATATCTGCATCAGGAAGTCTGAGAACAAGCCCCGCAACAACAAGCACAATTCCAACAACAATACCCAAAATTATGTATGCCTTGCTCCAACCAACATTCTGATTTTCAAACAATGCACTGATAATGTTACCAAGTAAAAGTGTACTTATACCAAAGCCCATCATCAGACAACCTGAAGAAAGCCCTTTTTTATCAGGAAACCAGGAGTTAACTGTTGATACAACAACATTATATGAAATACCGATTCCCGTTCCTGCCAATATGGCATATGTAAGGTATAAAAGATAGGGGATTTGAGCGTTTAAAAGTCCTGTAGAAACAAAGCCGATACCGACAAGTGCACCTGCAACAATAAGCGTGATTTTAGGACCAATTTTCTTGCAGATTAAACTGCCGAAAAAAGCACCCAAACAGAAAAAGCACATTGTTAAAGTGAAATTGAAAGCGAGAATGGAATCATTCCAATTAAAAATACTTTTAAAGGGGATTTTTAAAATTGACCAGGCGTATAAAACACCTGAAAAAAGCATTGTAAAAACGCCCATACATAAATAAAACCAACGTTTGTTGAGAGATGATTTAGAAGTCATTTGGATTTTCTCCTTTAAACTGTTTTTTATTAATTATATCATATTTAATTTACTTTTCAATAATCTTCTGTTAGAATATAGAAAAATGCCAAAAGGTGAAAAATATGTATTCAAAAAAACCGAAAATGATGCTTTTTGATGTAGGCGGAACACTTTTTAATGACGGGAAATGTATTGCCGAAAAAGGCTTTTCTACTCTTCGCGATGTGGCAGAAAATCCCGATGTAACCGACGATTTAACACTTGCATCCTATTGGGATGAATATATGGATGAGGTTTGCAGTTTTATAGAATCCAAATCAGGTATAAATTTGGATGCACCATTGTCGGCGGTTATCAAATACGTAACAATGAATGCAGGGCTACATATAAATCTTCCGATGATAGAGCAGGAAGAACTTTTTGACCGATATAATTCTACAAGAAACGTTATTGACGGCGTTCCCGAGCTTTTTTACGCACTTGAAGAAATGGAAATCAGAACTGCAATAATCAGTAATAATATGATGAGTGGTGAAAGTCTTAACTTGGCTCTTAAACATTGGATTCCTTCAATTAATCCCGAATTTTGTCTTACAAGTGCGGATTTGATGTTTACAAAGCCTTGTAAGAATATTTTTCTTGCTGCTTCAAACTACGCTCACATTGACCCAAGCGATTGTTGGTACTGCGGTGATGGTCGAATTCCGGATGTTGACGGTGCAAGAAACAGCGGTATGATACCGGTTCTTCTTGATGAAAAATCAGAAATCTCCTTTGAATTCCGCACAGATGGTGGAAGAGGAGAATATATGACTGTTAACAATTGGAATGTTTTAAAAGAATATTTAATGAAAATGTAAAACAAAGAACCCCGATGATTTTATTAAATCACCGAGGTTCTTTATGATTTTAAAATTAATTACATTTCGCCTTCGTGCTTTGAAGCTTTCTTCTTGTCAGAGGTTAATGCAGTTTCGCCGTTGAGATACATTGCGATCAAACCGAGCAAAACCATGGTGGTTGAAAGGTAAATAATAACAGGAATAATTTTTTCGTAAATTACAGTGCAAATCATTGTGGCTGTTTCGCCTCCGATAATAAGCGCGGCAACGTAGCCGAAGAATGTGAGGCCGCCTGCAAAAAGGGAAATCATAATTCCGTAACCGAAGATAGTTCTCAAAACAGATGCAATTTTTTTACATACATTTTTCATTTTGCTACCTCCTTATAAGCCTAATATGGGAAGCCATCCCATAAGAACCGCAACTTCAAGAATAAACTGGGCGGCAACCCACCATAAATTGTTCTTAAAGGTTTTACTGAAATCTGATTCTGCAAGAGTCATACCTGCATACATACCCAAGCCGAGCGGGGGAGTGATACCGCACATAACACCGCAGATACAGGGAAGCATTGCTGCAGCAAGCAAGGGATCGCATCCAACACCCTCAAGAACTGTAATAAACATTGAACCGAAGATGACAACGAGGGATGAACCGGGAATAATCATACCCATAAAGCAGGTAATCGCGCATACTGCAAGAACAGTACCGAATTTACCGAAGTTCCAAGCGGTGATGATAGCACCCATTTCCTCAGAAACATTGAGTTCACTAAACAGTGAGCCCACCATATAGCCGAATACACAAACGCCAATGGAAGGAGCAATTGTTTTAACACCATCTGCAAACATTTTTGCAATGTTGTTGATTTTAACAATAGCTTTATCTTTTGTAATAAGGCAAGTGTAAATAGAAGATAAACCACCGATAAAGAGAAGAATGGAGCTTGAAAGGTACTTAGCACCTGTTGCACCGAGTCTTTCTGTAAACAAAGTGCTCTTAAAGAAATAGTCAAGAATAAAGGGGAGAAGAATGATTACGGGAATCAATAAGCCCTGCCAACCCTTTTTGAGAGTTTCTTTTAAGTTAGGAAGATCTTCCTTTGCCATGGGTTTAACTTTGTAATATTTACAGAAGCCCCATACCATAACAAGTCTCTGAATAATAAACCAAATTGAAATGCCCCAAAGAACAATCCAGAACTGACCGGTTGTAATGTTAAGGTTGGGATAAAGTGCTGCAAAAGCACCCATAGCGGCAACGATGTTTGATGAAGGTGGAATCATATTACCCATATAACTTGCATTGCTTTCTATGTTTGCAGCGAGCTCGGCAGGGAAACCTGATTTCTTCATAGCAGGAATTGTAATTGCACCGGTTGCCATAACGTTACCGGGACCGGAGCCGGAGAGCGCACCCATAAATGAGCTTGCAACAACTGCGGCATAACCTGCACCGCCTGTTACTCGTCCGATAAGGGAGAGAATAACAGCAATACAGCTATCAATGATTTTCGTTTTAGTTAACAAAATGGACATTGAAACAAAGGCTACCATTGAATATAAAAGTGAGGTAGACAATGCATCGTTAATGTATACCCCGATATTGCCCCAGGTACCTGTGATGGTAAGTAAAACTAAGAAGCTAAGCAAAACAGCTTCGTAAACGGGACGTTTTACAATCATAAACCACACAATAATAACCGCGAGCATAATGCCAAGGTAAATCAGACATGACGGCATTTTGTTTTCTCCTTTCTTTAAAACATTTTGGTTATGGGCTTCATTTCTTTTCGGTTATATTATACTTTCTTTTTTATTTTTGTCAATACCTTTCTCAAAAAAGAAAATTTCCATTGTTTTTTATTTATTTTACTTGAAAAAATGGGAATCTGCGAGTATTATGTAGAGGGACAAACCTATTATTTTTGCTTTTTCAGGGAGAAAATAATGAATAAAAAACAAATGCAATACGTTATTGAACTTTCCGAAGATTTAAATTTTTCCGTTGTAGCGGAAAAGCTGGGGATTTCTCAACCTGCCTTGAGTAAACAAATTTTATCTTTGGAAAAAGAGCTCGATGTTAAACTTTTTGACCGCAATAATACTCCGATGACTTTAACTGCTGCAGGTGAGCATTTTGTAAATGAGGCAAAACAACTCCTTTACAGAGAAGACCAGCTTGTTCGTTCAATGGAAGAATACAAATCAGGAAAGCTCGGAAAACTCGAAATAGGTATTTCTCCGTTCAGAAGTCTTTATCTTATACCTGAAATAGTTAAGAGAGTTAAAGATGAGTTTCCCGGTGTAACTGTTGTGCTTCATGAAGAGGGGAGTGACCAGCTTCGCAAAAATGCCGCAGAAGGAAAGTATGATTTTGCGGTTGTAAATCTTCCTGTTGACGAATCCGTTTTAGATGTAAAGCTCATAGAAGCAGACACCCTTGTTCTTGCAGTTCCTGAAAAACTTTCTGAAAATCTTCCTGTTTATACTAAAAACAGTATTCCCGAAATTGATTTGAAGGATTGTAAAAAAATACCATTTGTTGTGGTAAGTCCTGCTCAAGAAATGCGTCAGCTTTTTGATAAAATGTGTGCAGAGGTGGATTTCACTCCTGATGTTGCAACAGAGGTTGTAGGCGTTAGTACCGCTTGGTCTATGGCGAGAGCAGGTGTGGGAGCAACGCTTTTGCCTTTGCAGTTCGTTCAGAATTTTGATTTTGATGAAAGCATTGCTTTATATAAATTGAAGAATTGTCAGCAGTCACGTCAACCTGCAATTATAACAAGAAGAGGTCAATTTATCTCCGGATATGCAAAGTACGCAATAGATTTATTAGCGCAAAAGAATATATAAAAAACACACCTGCTTGAGGCGTAATGTCGTTAGCGAACTTTTACGCAAACCGAGTGGGATAACATAAAATCCGATCATCCAAAATGATGATCGGATTTTTTCTATAAGATAGTACGTATTTAATTGTTTTGGGCCTGTAGAAATTAAAACCTATCACGCTTTTTAGTCACGAGCTTATCGCAAGCTGCGAGAACGCCGGGCAGTACAAACAGAATTAGTATTGTAGCACAAAGCGAACCGATGGAGATTGTTTTTACGATTGACGTTACCGTCGGGTTTTCAAACATACCGCCTACTACGGCTGTGACCAAAACCAAAATCAGACCGGAGGTCATAATCGTATGAATAGAACCGGCATAAGCCTTCTTGAGCGCTTCCTTTACGTTCGCCGTTTTACGGGCCTCGCAATAGTAATTGGTAAGAAGAATACCGTAGTCCACCGTTGCACCCATCAGAATGCATTCCACGATCAAAAGTGCCAGGTAATACATATGACCACTCGTTAGTCCCGTTATGGTAACTGTAATATAAACACCGCACTGTACCAGCAGAACAAGAATCAGCGGAATAGAAATGGATTTGAAGGTAAATGCAACGATCAGGAAGATCGCGAATGCAGTCAGCAGAGTAATAAACAAAAGCTCGTTATCAAAGGTTTTCTGCA
>CAZUZV010000058.1:0-11396 GCA_964624385.1 uncultured Eubacteriales bacterium
AATCTTTTCGCTTATTGTGAGAATGATGGGGTGAATTTTGTTGATGAGACGGGGTATTATAGTGGCAAAAAAGCGGTAAAATATGCTGAAAAATGGACTGGTGGTACAAATATGAAACCAGATGCAGTTTTTCATAATAAAGAGTTTTATTTTTATGAATCTGGAGATTGTATCAATTTTGTTTCTCAATGCTTATATTATGGCGGTTTAAAAATGAATGATGATTGGCACAGTTATAAATTCAATATTAAATTATATGGAAAGAAACGTGTTTATTATTCGGTTTCACCAGCTTGGCGTCGAGTTTCGAAATTTTATAAGTATATTCAAAACTCGTCAATTTGGAGTAGAAGTTTTCAGTTTTGGACTAACGAAAACGCTACTCGGAAAGAAAGAAGATCAGCTTTTTTAAAATATTCAGATTTAGTTGATTTGGGTGCAGTAATATTAATGGATTTTAAGTTCGATGGTAAGACAAAATATACTCACGCAGCACTTGTTGTTGGCGTAACATTGAACGATATAAAATATGCTGCGCATACGAAAAACAGATGGTGGCAATCTTTATGGCAAATGGTTGAAATTGGTGAAATAGAAAGATATATAATTTATAATATTTCAAAAAATGCGATCTAATAGGAGGATAGATATGAATAATTATAAAAAATTTTTTATCTGTTTAACTGTTATATTTTTAATGTCATTTTCGTTATTTTCCTATAAGACGCGATACAATATTAGGTATAAAGTTGACTCATATACAATAACTAGTCTAGAAGATGATTTTTTAGTTTGGACTAAATATGATTTTTCTTTAAATGAAGACGATAGTTTAGATATCATTAAAAATTCTTCAAAATACTATTTGGTTGTATTCAATGGAGAAATGTTTAATACTCATTTTTATAGTTTATATAATTGGTTGGCAGTAGAAAAAGAACCATTATCATATACAATTGATTATTGGATTGAATCTACGCAAATTGAAGGAACCTATGCTTTCGAAGCATTTACCGAACACTCACATAATGTTGCTGTTCTTGTCAAATGCGAGGAAAATGAAATTAAGGATTTTTGTGAAAATATGCTTTTAAATCAATTGTTGTTTTGTCAAGGCGAAATTATTGTTGATAAATTGCCACTAGACTAAGGCACACCAATCAGGGGACGGTACGAAACCACTGAAAAAGTAAGGTTTTGAGCGGTTAGAACAGTGGAAAAACTGCCTTGATAATGTTCATAATTTTTGATTCAAGAAATTTTCTTAAGAAAGAATAAAATTAACGAGTTTAGCGGTGTTTTCTATGCCGAAAGTGCCGCTATTCTCTTTAAATTAACCGCTATAGCAGTAAAATTAACCGGTGGTTTACCCACCTACAACGTAGGGGACGGTCTTGACCGTCCCGCAGATACCTATTACCTTGAAGACCATATTTCCGCAGTCACTCAAAACGTTGAAATTAACGGCAAAAAGGGTGAAACCTATTCTGTTGGCGGTTGGTTCAAGGGGCAGTTTGACGATAACTATATTTATGAAAATGTTCCGACTCAATATACTGAATTAGCAGAACAACTTACAAGCAGCTCTGCTCAGATTAAGGTTACCTATTCTTATACAGATACTGTAACCGAAACCGCAGAAGACGGCACAGAAACCACAACCGAGCAAACCGCAACCGAAAACTTTGTTGTTGATTTCCAACCCCATAACGACGGTTGGCAGTATGCAGTTGATTCCTTCGCCCTTAAAGGTGATACAGAATCTATTGATGTTACAATTATTGCAAAGAACATACCTGAAGAATCTTTTGCAACGGGAATAAGCTTAGAACAGGATTTAGAAAGCGAGATAATTGAAGACGATGATGCTGAAACAGATTTCGGTGATGAAGAAGAAATCTGCAGTTGTGGTTGTGAAGAGTGCTATTATGGTGAAAATTGCCCTTGTACAGGTGCAATAAATAATGATTGTCAATGTCCTGAATGTTTAAGAAAAGAAACATCAACACAAGATAATTTCGGTAACACATTATCAAACAAATCAACTGATGGCATAAACTATATTGAAACACTTTCACAATATACATCTGACGGCAACAACCTTGCTTCATATACCGATGAAAATGGTAATACTGTAACTTATGATTATAATTTGCTTAACAGTGTATTAAAATCTGTTACAAGTCCTATGGGAACAGAGGATGAAACCACAACAACAAATTATTTCTATGATTATATGGGTAAGGTTGTTTCTGTTTCAACAACTGCAAATGAAACTGAATATCAAACATTAAATTATGTATATACCTATGACAGATTAACAGATATCATAACGCCCAACGGAAAATATAAAATAATATATAATGATTGGGGTCAGGTTCGTTCTGTTAATGTTGTTACAGGTTCGGGAGAATCTGAAAATGTGATTCCTCTCGTTGAATACACTTATAATGAAGGTGCAAAACGAACACAGGTTGCATCTTTAAGGTATATAAATTCGGTTAACGATATAGCTGAATATACATATGAATATTATGCTGACGGTACTGTAAAGAGTATCTTTTTGAATGAAGAAGAAATTCATTATATTGAATATGATAATTTAGGTGTTTTAACTTCAATTAAAAATGCAGGTGGCAGAACCGTCCAATACACTGATGACGGAACAAATATTTATAATGCTGAGGATGATTGCATTTATTCAACATATACAGATGACGATGGTTCTGTTACAGAAGAAAACCATGGCGTTACATATAAAACCTATGCACCTGAAAGCGATTATGATTCTGCAATAGGTGTAAGCACCGAAACAGATAAGATTGAAATTAATTCAACCAATCGTATTACTCAAGAAACAAATACCGATTATTTCGGAAGAACAAATTCTCAGAATTTATCTGTATATAATATCACGGATGAATCAGATGAAAATCCTGCTACGCTTATTGGCAGAATTAATACAGAGTATGAATATTCTAACAAAGAAGACGGAAAAACAGCATCAACTATTGAAAAATATGTAAATAAGACTTATAATGGTAGTGACGAATCAGTTAGAGTTTTTGACGGCTACTATTACGAATACGATAAACAAAACAAGATTTCTGCTGAAAAAACATTAAATGCAGACGGAACCACAACTGATAAATATTCTTATGAATATGATAAGCTGGGTCAGCTTGTTCGTTACAACGACGCAGTAGAAAACAAAACCTACACATACACTTATGACAACAACGGCAATATTCTCACAAAGTCAGAATATGCATATACCACAGGTGATTTAGATAATGCTATACAAACAACAACCTATGGATATGATACACAGTGGGCAGATAAGCTGACAACTGTTGGAGATAAAACAATTGCTTATGACAACATAGGTAACCCAACAAGCTATCTTGGAGCAGCACTCACCTGGGAAGGCAGACAGTTAAAGTCATACGAAAATGATGAAAAACTCGTTACCTATGAATATGACGAAAACGGTATGCGCTACCGCACAACTGTAGTAGATAAAACTGCAGAAGAAGAGACCATAATTAATATTGATTATGTCTGGTTAGGCGAAAAGATTGTTTCTATGGTTATTAGTGATGATGAAACATATCTTTCTGCAAAGTATTTGTATAACAGTTCTGGCGAAGTTATAGGCTTTAAATGGGTTAATGATACTGCGGCTCAATCAACATATTATTATCTTAAAAATCTACAAGGCGATATAACCGGTGTTGTGTCTGCAACAGGAAAAATGCAGGTTTCCTATAGCTACGATGTTTTTGGCAAAAGAACAACTAAATGGCACTACAATACATCTTCTTTAACTTGGTTTGAAGAAATGTATAATCAGATACACATTTCTGCCTTGAATCCTTTTGGTTACCGTGGTTATTGTTTTGACGCTTATACCGAGTTATATTATCTCCAATCAAGATACTATGACCCTAACACAGGTCGTTTCATCAACGCTGACGATACCAACTACCTCAATGCTACAGGTACAGTTCTTGGTTGCAACCTCTTCGCTTATTGTGAAAATGATCCCGTTAATAGGGTTGATCCTAGAGGAACGATATCTTTAAAACTTGCAACAGCATTAGCGGCAATGGGGATATCTTTGTCTGTGTATAACAGCTTTTTGTGTGTAAGATTGTATTGTTGGGGATTTACACATCGCAAGAAAAATCAAACATATGATTTTTCAAAGAAATGGAAATCATTAATAAAGCGTCGTTTAGAATCATCTAAAACTATGAAAAACTTTGTTTCAAAAAAAATTAATAGTATGAAAAAAAACGGCTACTCAAAAAAATCGTATAATTTTTATCCTGAATTTTATAAAAATTTAGATAAAACTATTTCGGATTTGGATTTAACTTTGGCAATTGGTGGTGGATCGAAATTTAAAATAACCATAAAGAAGACAGACAAAGTTGATTGGGTTGGGAGAAATTATTATGAGATTACTGCAGACTTTAAAGGAGAAGATTTTGATTTTGAGGCTTGGGAAATCGAGATACTGGGGAAAGTGTTTGGAGATGTAGAGCCTCACACTTCAAATCCTGCGGTTATTATGATAAATGATGCTGGATATATTACACAAGCTTATGGTGCTTTTGTTGAGTTTTTTTGGAAATTTAAAGTTAAATATAAAATTGCTATATAGGAGTAAAATTAAAAATGAAAAAATGCCTATTTGTTTTAATTTGTGTTGTGTTATTTTTAGTTTTTCTTGGTTCGTGTAATAGAAGTCAAGAAAAAGAAGAACCATACTCTATCTATACAAAAATAACAGAAGGTGTTTTTTTGGAACACGTTTCAAAAACAGACAACAGTATTTTCTTTTCACAAGATCTAGAAAGCGGTAAGCGGAGTTATATTATCGAAAGTAAATTAATTTATAGATATTCTTATGAGAATGATTTAATAGCGTATCATTGGAATGAGTTATCGGATAATATAAGTGAAAATTCTGTGATTAGAAGTGTAAATTCATCGCAATATTCCATAGAATCAGATTTTTTTACAATTTTTGATTTAAATAGTAAAACCTACAACAATTTCTATACTCAAAAAGATTTTTTGGATTATTGCAAAAAAGAAAAGGTGGATTTCATTTGGGAATATCCTAATGGTTTTACAATAAAAAAAATTGCAGAAACTCACGATTCTGATAAATGGTGTGTATATGATTTTGATACCGAGTCATTGTGTGGCTATATTGTGAAAAATAATGAAATAGTATATGAAGGATATGTATCTGATGTTATATTAGATAACCAAGGAATTTTAACATTTAGATTACAAATTCCGCATAAAAGTTTATTAGAATTTCAAGATTTAAGTTTCAATGATTTAAACGTATCTTTTAATAAAGTGGTTGGTAAGTATAAAACTTTTCCGCTGTTGTATGAAGATATATATTATGACCAATATGTTCGTATTGATACAAAAAATAACATAATTCAAGAATTATCAGGTTGCACAGACAAGACAGGGGACGGTTAGCGTGAAAACCTCACCCGAAGAAAGCTAAAAAAGGCAACAAAAAGCAAAGCCCATAAAAAATGAGCGGAAATATTGAAAGAGAAGAATCAGCTTTGATATTTACTCATAGCAATATTGTTGTCATAGAGAATGTTGTTAGAGATAAGAAAATAGATAAGAGAAAGAATTTTTCTGGAAACAGCAACTATAGCTTTTTTCTTGCCTAATTTAGACTGATGAGACCAAAACCAACAACCAAAAGGATTTTTTCGATTTTTGACAGCAACCCAAGAAACCTGACAAAGAATAGATTTTATGTAAGGATTACCGGGTAAAATTTTCTTAGATTTAATCTTACCGGCACTCTCGTCATTACGAGGAGAAAGACCTGCCCAAGAACACAAATGAGCAGAAGTTTTAAAATGGTCTTGCGGATTGCCCCCAATTTCGAGACCAATCAAGGGACGGTTCGAAACCACTGAAAAAGTCTAATTAAATTTCCAAATTAGCAAAATATCTCTATAACAGTTCAGATGAGATTATCGGTTTTAAATGGGTAAATGATACCGCCTCTCAATCTACATATTATTATTTAAAAAATCTTCAAGGTGATATTACAGGAGTTGTAACCGCAACAGGTAAGAAAGAAATCACTTTCAGTTATGATGTTTGGGGTAAAATGACTACTGATTATCATGTAGATTCATCTTCACCATTGGGAGCATTACAATTAATTAACAAGATGTATATATGCATTCTTAATCCCTTTGGTTATCGTGGTTATTGTCTTGACGGTTATACAGAGCTTTATTATCTTCAGTCAAGATACTACGATCCCAACACAGGTCGTTTCATTAACGCTGACGATACCAACTATCTCAATGTAACAGGTACTGTTCTTGGGTGCAATCTCTTCGCTTATTGTGAAAATGATCCTGTGAATAATATTGATCCTAGAGGAACAGTGTCTTTGAGCGACGCAAAAAAAACATTTAATAATGCTTCGGTTTATGTAAAGACTTTTTTCTCTAATTTATTATCATCAATAAAAAGCTACGCAAAAAAATTTTTTAATATAGTTAGCTATAGAAAAGGTGTACTCAAAATATCCTCTACGGCAGCTGCAGTTGTAGTAGACGCAATAGCTACTGCTATATCAAAAACATCAACTGTAGCCTTAAAAACTTTTGACCAGGTTGTTGGTTATTTACCTAATCAAGCCAAAAAATCTATTGCAAGTTTTGTGAAAAAACAAATGGTGCCAGTACTAAATAATAGTGTTGTAAAAAGAACTTTAACCAATATTCGAAAAGCGTTATGGACAGCATTAAAATGTGTAGCTGATAGATTTGTTGAATACTCTTTTGATTTTGCCTTTTCAGAAGCTGCTAGTTCTTGGTCCCGATATTTTAGTATACTTTCTTGGTATGAGGTGTTAGATGTGTTTAGTTCTTGGGGCAATCTTTTTTGCTATTGCCTTGATATAGTAGATGGCAATCCTGATGGATATATATCTATAACTTTAAAAAAGGTCAAAAGGTAAATGGATTAAAATATGAAAAAAATTATTATACATAATGGAACTAATAGAACCCTATCAATTATAACTGATGAAACAATATTTGTGGTTAAAAGTAATGAGAAAATTGCCATAGAGACAGTTTCGAAACTGATTTGTGTAAAAAATAAAAATGATACGAGAGCTAGAATAATGGTTGGCTTGCAATATGATTCCACATCATATGCTTCACCTGTTTGGGGTTTTAGACCTATCTATGTAAATACGTTTGACACCTATTTTGATGTTGCTGATATTCATAAGTTTGTTACTATAACAGAACATTGTTATATTGCAGGAGCGTCAGGTTTGGCTGTTTTCACTGTGTTTAAAGTTAATGCTGCTAATAAGGATGTACAAACATTAAAATTTAGTGGTAATGATCGCAAAAAGTATAACCTTCTCCGTGTTTTTACTATTCTACCACTTTTTTTATTGGCAGCTTTTTTATCTACTGTTGTTATTTTTGGTATTGTAACAGATTTTGATATATATGTTTTTCTTTTTTCAGTATTGCTATCACTTTTTTGGGGGTTATTGGTTATTGTATATAAAAAGCAAAAACGATTTTATTTAATAGAAAATGCCCCAGAATGTGTTATGAAAGAGGCTGAAGAAGTAAGCATAGTTAGTAAAAAAGATCATTTTATAAAATATAAAATCTTGACTCAAAAATATTAATTGCTTAATCGTATTAGTAAGTTTACAAATTTAATTTTACTAAGATAAACATGATTTAAATGTGATTCAAAATTATACTGATTTTTGTGGGAGGATTTTACATAAAGATTTTTACTGTGTTTTTTATTAATTATACAAGTATTTCGTAATAAAGAGGGACCAATCAGTGGTTTCGAACCGTCCCCCGTCCTACTCCTTTTGACCTACACTGCAAACAGAGCTTCAAATACTGCAAGATTTGTTTATGATTCCTGGGGTGAACCCCGTGGCTTTATGCTCAATGACAGTGCAACATACCTTTACCTGAAAAACGCTCAGGGTGATATTACGGGTATTGTGGATGAAAACGGTGAAATTCTTGTTCGCTATACCTACAATGCCTGGGGTGCAGTAGATTTTGTTGTTCCTTTCGGCATTGACCCAAGTGCTTCAACAATTCTTGCAACTGTCAGTCCCTTTACATATCGTGGTTATTGCTATGACTATGATATTGGTATGTATTATCTTCAGTCAAGATATTACGACCCCAATACAGGTCGTTTCATCAATGCTGATGATACCAACTACCTCAATGCTACAGGTACCGTTCTCGGTTGTAATCTCTTCGCTTATTGTGAAAATGATCCGGTCAATTTTGTGGATGATAGCGGTGAATTCGGTACTCCAATACAATGGGCATGCGCAATTATTGGTGGTATTATAGGTGTTCCTTTTGGAAAATGGTTAGCAAACAAGTTAGGGTATACTTCTGGTGCTAAATATGTTGTAATCCGTGCAGCAACGGTTGTTGGTGGAGCAGCTTTAGGGTGGTTTGCTGGTTCGCTTTTAATAAAATTAGTAAAAGCATATATATCAAAAAATCCACAAGTTTTAATAAAAATTGTTGCAAGATATGGACCGAAAACATTAATGCGGCTAAGAACAATTTTTGGCCTTAATTTTACCATTCTCGGGGCTAAAGTTTGGGCAAAAATTATAGTTAATGCACAAAGAATTGGTTCAGCTTTAAAAAATGATATATACCATCGCGCTGCTGCTTGGCTTACAGAGTCGCAGCTTGCTAAAGGAACTCTTTACTTATTAGATAATGGCAAGATTTTATTACAGGTAAACGGAACACTCAATGGCAAAAAAGGAGTATTTGAATATATAATCGATGCACTTGGTAGAGTTTGTCATGAGGTGTTTAAAGCTGGGGGAGTGATTAATGGAAAACCCAATTAATATCTACACCAACGAAATAATGGATAGGTTAGTTAGCAAAAGTGAATTTGAGGCAAACTCCTTGTGTTTAATGTTTCCTCTTTCATATGCAATGAACTTAGTTGAATTAAATTGGAATGATATATATTTTGCATATATTAATGGCTTTATAAATAGTTTTGATGTCATATATTTTGCCAATGATGCAATAGAAAAAGGTTCCACAAATGAAATTGTCTTTGATTTGGCGTATTTAAATGCAAATTCAATTACTAAAGAGGCGTTAATATACGATTATTTTTTAAAACTTATTAAACCAAACAGAGACGATGAAACGAAAGATAAATTATTGTATGTAATATTACATTTTTTATATGACAAGAGAAATTTGTTTGAAGATCCTTTTCAAGCAATTGAAGTTGTTTATGCAGACTTTTCATATCCTAAAAAAATCCAGAGTTTTGTTAGATTTATGCCGTTTGCAAAAAAAAGTAATAGCAATCTTTCCGAAGATGAAAGATTAAATAAAAATTGGAAGATGTATCTACAAGAGCAAGCAATAAGATACAGGGGCCAATCAGACTAACTATTAAGACCAATCAGGGGACGGTTAGAAACCACTGAAAAAGTCTAATTAAATTTCCAAATTAGCAAAATAGAATAATAAAAGTTATGGTTAATGGTATAATGGAAGCATCAAAAGACAGGAGAAAAAAGATGCTTCGAGAAGAAAGTAAACAAATGAGCTTTTACAGTTCACTTGCCGAAACACTCGGTCAGCTTAACCCCATTCGCTACAGAGGTTACTATTATGATTCCGAATCGAGCTATTATTATCTTCAGTCAAGATACTATGACCCTGAATTGAGAAGATTTATAAATGCCGATAAGCTTGAAGGCTTGCGCTCTCCTAAAAACACATATCTCTATGCCGATAGTGTAAATACATTTGCATACTGCGACAATTCTCCCGTTAATATGGTTGACTATTCGGGGGAGAAGGAGGCCGATAATACTAGTAATTATCTGGCAAATGCTTTGGTTTTTTCGATTGGATTAATTTCATACGACAAAGCCGTAAAAATCAAACTTGATAAATATTCTACAGGTTCTTTATACAAAGACTCAAAAAAAGGAAAAATAGAAGTGCATTTAACTTTTAAGAAGAATAAAGTTATGCTATCAGATTATATGAAATCTTTTAAGTCAGTTTTGGGTAATAAGGTTTACGATGGCCTTGCAGCATTTTGTTTAGAAAAATTTTATGATGATTTTGCTGATAAATTTAATTATGAATATGGAACAGATATTATAAAAAGACCCTTTTTATTCAGTAAAAGTTGTGTTTCTTACGAAATACAAAGACGTGACGAAGTTTATAGGACTTGTAGAAATACAAATAAAACTGGAGTACTAAGTGATTATGTTGCAAAAACTTTGGTTGAGTTATCCAAATTTTTGACCAGTAAAGGTGCTACTGTAGATATTCTAGAACAAGATGTTCTTAAATCTTTTGATGAGAGTACTTTTAATTATTATGATGGAATTGCTTCCTGTTATCAAAAGACTAAAGCCGATCCGTATTGGAACGGAACGGAAAGAGATGAGGATTATACCAGACCCAAGTGGAAAAAAACAAGAATCCCATATAATCCTTAAGGTGGTGTAGCATGAAAAAGTGTTTTAATGCAAGTTTCTTCTTCCGTCTTTTAGGATGGTTGATTTTATCTGTAATTGTACTGTATACTTTGTTTATAGTGTTTTATAATGTTTATGCTCCTGCAGAAGTTTTTTATGAACCTTTTTCTGTTGAATATAATGGTGAAACCTATATAGTGTACGAAGATAAAGAACCATACAAATTGATAGCTGATGATTCAATTGCTGAGATAGAAAATCGTATTTATGTAAAAAACATGATTGTGCCTTTTATATATTTCGAACCATATTCCATCAAGTTTGATGAAAATGGGAGCTTTATATGGTTGTATTATTTTGATGAAATTCTTGTGAAAGATAACTTCGTTTTTCCAACTGTAGAGATGAATACGGTTAATGAGGTTTGGATGTCTGCTTCTTCAACAGGAAAGTATAAAATCAAAGATAAAAAAATTGTAGATAAAATAGTTGAATGTGCCAAAAACAAAGGTGAACTTGAATTAGATAAAGATATTGTTGAATATATAAAGAAATATTCTTTTGATAATCATTGTTTTAGTTTAAAATATGAAGGATATCCAATATTGGAAAAATTTTATATCGAAGAAACTGAAGATGGTAAATATATTGTGAACCAATATACAGAAGAGGATTTCGATATGATTTTTGGTGATCCAGAAGCACATTGATAACTTCTTTTTATACGGCGGTTAAACCGCAAATTTAATCGCCGTTATTATTAGATAACAACTTCACCTACGGCAAAACCATCGGCACTCAGACCCTTTCCGATTGGTTCGGCAGG
>CAZUZV010000059.1:0-11107 GCA_964624385.1 uncultured Eubacteriales bacterium
TTAACCGCTTCTTGTTTTATGCTACGCTCTTCACTCTTTTCAAAAGCACGATATGTAACCCTGAACATATTAGCAAGAGCCAAAACACCCAAGGAAAGGAGAAGCAAAACCACTACAAGTTCTACAATTGTAAAGCCCTGTTTGTTTTTTGTAAGGAATTTAAACATTTCCTTCCTCCTCCTTTCAATTAACCGTCTGTAACTCTACCGCCGAGAGCGTACAAAGCTGTATCAGTATCGCAATACACAGCAGTGGGTTTACTCACCGTTGTTGTTTGTGTACCATCAGCTGACGTGGTAACAATTTTTGTAATAGTAGCCGAATCCTTGCATGTAGTAAGAAAATCACCTTGCTTCATACTCTTGAGAGTATCAACCTCTACGGCAGCAACCCAACCTTTACCTGTGTCACCACCAAGAAAATAGTAGTAACCGCCAAGAAACATAGCCTGGTTAATCTGACCGGTAAAAGAATTTCCTGATTCATCCTTATTCTCTATTGAATAGAATTGCCAAACCCCATTATCCAAATAGAGAATTACAAGGATTTCCTTTTTATATGTGTCGTTTGGTGTTCCGCTTATTACAACAAAGCCTTCTTCAGCTTCAATTGTTGTTATTTCAGAGAAATACTGGCTCAAAGTCTGTCCGTTAATTAATATCGGATATGCTTCAGCTGTTGTAAGAGCATCGCCACCTTTTTCCGAACGAACATTAACATTGCTTTCTTTAGTTTCCATAACAATTTCGCCGGATTCATCGTAAACATAGTTGCCGTTTTCATCCTTCATAGGTTCACCTTCTGCAACGCTTGATGAAGCAACTATTGAATAGTATGCATTACCATGGTTATCACCGTAAACAGCATAATAATCCTTGGTTCCTGCTACTTCATTTGTAAGCGCAAAAAGACCAACTGCTGTAAATCGCATATTCTCTCGAGCGTGAAGAGTTGATGTTACACCATTTGTAACAGTATCTGCGATGAAATTCGGTGATTTGTAGTATAAGCAGTTTTCAAAAATAACATTCTGTTCACCTTTGCCCTCAAGACCGTCGGTGAACATCGAACCTTCCTCAGTATAAATTGCAAGAACTGCGTCGTTATAGACACTGCCAAGAGCAGTACCATAATATCCACTTGTAAGATGTGATTGTTCCATAAAGGTTGAACCGGAAACTGTGTAACCGCAAGCTACAGTAACCTCATCACAGGTTGCAGTTTGTGTAAGATTATAGTATTCTCCGGGGAACCAAACGTTATAATATAAATTGTCCTCAGTACCGGTATTATATGTTCCAGGGGTTCTTGTATATTTTTCTGTGGTGCTTGTTGAGGTATAGTACTTTTCGTAAGATTTTGTTTCTTCCTCTGTACCATTGTACGTAACATCACCAACAGCCATACGCCAACGAGAGCAATAACCGAATGTAAACTCTAAATCTGTTACCTCATATTTATATGTTTCGCCGTCATTAGCTTTGGTATAAAAGGTTTCCGGTTTATCAACGGTTGTCACAGTTGCTGTTGTACCGGTTTCAATATCACTTCTCATTACATTATGCACATCAACGGTATTGTAATAACTAGAAGAGGCATTTTTATAAATTGTTGTCCCATTGCCCTGTGAACCACACAAAAGGTAAACAGTCGCCAAACTTCTGTAATCATTCATAGTATTCGTGTTGTACATTTTAGTATTTCCTTTTTCAACATCTGAACGTTGCTGCATAAGTGCATAAGAAGGTACCGTACCAAAATATATTACCTGTCCCTGACCGGCGCTTCCTGCACCCGGAAGATATACCGATGATGTGATATTTACATTACAACTATAATCAGTTGAAACATAGTTTGTGTAATTTCTATAAGCCGTGGTATCCATAATCGACTCTTCTGACTCTCCGTACGGTGACCAAAAATCTCCAGAATTCACAAAGCGACTATATGTTGTACTGTCATTCCCTAATTCCAAAGGATTTATATTAGTATATGAATTAAGACGCACATACGCCATATGCATATCCGTATGAGGGTTTGAAGCGTACGATATACCTTCAGTTGTTTTGGTTTTATAAGCAGCAAAATAAACCGCTGTCTCTGCACTGGTATTAGCGACAAAGGTACCATAGGCATATTTTGTAAATTCCTCTTCCCAGGGTACATGATAACCCGTAAACTGAGTTAATATCAATTTTTTACCCGCGATTCTATAAGACTTATCGCCTGCTTCTGTTAAAACATACGAAACCTTTCTGCTCATCTGGGAAGCGTAAGTATAACCGGTTCCAAATGAACAAAACAGCATTGAATATCTTAAGTTTTTATCGAACTTATTGTACTGTGTGCCAACCAAATCAGTTGAACCTGCAATATCATTATCCGTTTGTGGTGCGGAACAATCCACATCGTTATCATCTGCCGCACCATAGGTAGAGGATTTATACATTGTATGGAAAGAATATTGGTCGCTTATTTCACCACTCCAGAAAGACGGATGAGCCTGCGTACCGTCTGAAAGTATAGTGGTAGCATCTTTTGTATTTGTTGCAGAAACAGTTGAGCCTGTTGATTCTGTAAAAACAGCGGAAAGAGTTGTAGCCTTATTAAAGTTATACATACGGTAAACTTTGCTGTTTGTACCTGCCATAACATAATAAGGTCTAAGGCTTGAGTTTTCATCACTTGCAACCCAAGTAATAGTTTGGATTTTCGTATCTGTTGAACCGGGTGCGTCGCTACTTCCTAAAAGCCCACTGTTTGCAGTGCGCATTTTTCTGGCTTGGGCGGTAAGGGAGTATGTTGTTTGAATAGTTGTTTTGTTATCACCCGCTGTAATAACATCGCTTTTTTCAACACCTGACGAGGTATAATAATCCACGTTAGAATTTGTTAAACCTGCAAGCATCATTGTAGGGGGCTCAATTGTAAGGTAATCGCTGGTAGATTTTACCTTGCCCCTTGTATTAACATAATAAACTGAAATCCTAACCGGTGATTGAGTAAAATCTAATTCATCTCCACCCGGAACACCACTTACATTAAGAGTTATTCTTCCGTCATTTGAAAGATTACTGAGAGTCAACTCGCTACCTGCTGATACTGCCGTGCCGTTTATTGAAACTGTTGCCAGATTTTTAGCTTTGTATACAATCGGCTCATCCACATAAATGTCACCAGTTTTATCGGGAACAATAACCTCAATAAGCATATAGCCGGTTCCGTAATCACCCTTTTCATCAACACTTTCAAGCTCTCTCTCATATTCTTCTATAAGAGCCTCGTCTGTGGTATATGTACCAAATTTAACTTTGCTGTATTCAATACCCGTAGTTTGTATAACTACATCGTGATTATCCTGATCATCGTAAACAATACGGGGAGAAATAATATCAACACTGGCCCTCGCAGTACCGAAAGCTGTTTCAAGCCCCTCCTGTAATGACGAAACCACTTTTTTCAGTTTTACATTCATCGATTGAAAAAGCGCACTTGCGTTGTCTTCCAAACTAGTAGCAAAACTTACTCCATCAATTGTAATGGTTACTTCTGAAAAACGTTCCGCGAGACCTTCCTCAATCTCTGTTTTGGAATCATAAACGCCCTCGACCCTTTCCCCCGCTTTATAAAGGGTTTCATAAGACGAAAGGAGCATAGGGGTGAACATCACCACAATAAGACTGAGCAATGAAAGCGCACAAAGCAACTCAACATAGGTCATACCTAATTTATTGAGAATGCGATTTTTCTTATTATATTCAGAAACACGCTTTTTCATATAATCAATCCTTTCTAAAAAGTATTATAAAACCGAATAAACTTCGTTTAGCTATCCCAAACAACATAGAAATCGTCAAAATCCGGTACACGCAAACCGGAGTCTTCATAAATGTTACCTACATAATGAAAATCGTCATTAACGTAATCTGCCTGACCCAAATATTTTTCAAATATTCCTCTGCTATTACCGAAAGCTTCATTTTTAAATTTCTCGAAGAAATTTAAGCCTTCGTCGTTACCATAATAACTTTGGTATTTAACATCCATAAACCAAGCGCTCAAAGAGAACCCTGTTGTTTTATCGCTCGATGAAGAACCGCTCTTTATTGCAGGTACCTCCGAATTGAAATAATATACATCACCTGCATTGGCAATCTTATACATTTGTATATCTGAACCTTTGTAATAAACAGTTTGTGTTTTATAGTTGGTGCCGTTTTCCGCAAAAGGTATAATCCAAATATAAGAATCTTGCATAAATATAACTTTTCCGGCTTTAACCTCTTTATTGTCGCGATCTTTATTTAAATATGTATAAGGTGTATTTGCCGGTGCTGCAAACATAATAGAAGTCATTCTGGGTGCATCATAACTGGAAACATCCAACCCTACTTTTTCAAGCAAATCGCGAATTGAATCGGAAAGCCCGGTATCTGTCCACAAGGAGATCATACTGTTTACACTTTCCTTGAATAGGATGTTCGGAGCCTGGAAAACAAGAATTTTGTAAAGAGATTGATTAGGGTCAAAACCATCACCAATACGGCCGGTACGACAGGGGTTAACAATAAGGTTTACAGGCAATTCAACCTGAATACCGTTTGTAGCAGAAAACAACACGAAATTATCCTTTTGAGCACTTTCTGCCCAAGAACTCATATTGTTTGTTTTCAAGCAAGAAAAAGTCGGGTCATTTGCGGGCAAGGTAGCCGTTTCCGGATGAAGACCAAACGACAAATCCGCAAAGCTTTGTGAACCTGTATATTCAATACCTTTACCGGAAATTACCATATTACCCACGCAAGAAAACATATACACCGGTTGTGACATAGCCTCACTAGCGGAATCAGGATCAAAAATATTTTTGTTATAAGTAACTTCAGTAATACCGGTTGCCATTGATGTATCAGGGAATATTTGGTGACCTTCAACACTTGCAGGAACAATCCACTCTTCATCTGCAGGTCGCGTAGGAAGAATCATCAAGCAACCACGTGAAAAATCGCCATAAGTTTTCCCATCTATTGTGGCAACTGCATCAAATCGAACTTCCTTACGGTCAACTTTATAGCACTGAACCATATTATCAATACTATTACCTGCATTAAGTTTATCTTCAATGTTTTCTTTAATAGCTTCATATTTTGATTTCGCAGATTTTTTAACAATCTTGTTACCGCCAGCATCAAGGACGTAGTTCCCGTCTGCGTCGGTCTCATAATCGTCTGCAAGAAGATTCATTTCTCCGGTTGTTAAAATCTCGTAATACTCTGCAACTTCTTCATATACTATATCGCAGTTGGCAGTGGCAAAGAGTGTATACTCACTGCTTGGTGCCTCATTGCTTGTCTTATACACAATAGCCTCATGCTCATAATCTTCCCAAGCCTCCTGAAAGGCGCTTGTAGAAGGATAGTCCTGCTCTTGAGGAATCTTATATTCTGTTTTTGCAAAAATATAAAGTGTTTCTGCACAAAACTCACTTTTCTTTTCAGCTGCATCCTCAGCAAATGTTGTAATATTTGTATAATCACGATATGTGGGATAATCATCAAGGCTGGGTATACCTGTTAATTTGGCTGCTTCATAATCTTCCTTTTCTTCTACGTATGTGTCATAAACATCCTGAAAAGCAGAAACAGACATTTCTAAAGCGGTTCTGGCAAAATATGATGCTCTTTGTTCGTTCTGCCCCTTAGCAGCAGACGCAGTAGCTCTGTCCGCCATTGTAAACATGACAGGAAGTAATAATGTCAAAACAAGCAAAACAGTTAACACAGCTACAAGAGCAATACCGTTTTTCTTTGTTAAGATCTTCATACGCTCAAAACCTTTCTTATAAATTACGAGTTGGAAACCTGAAATTATACGATAACACGAAGAACTTCTTCAACCGAGGTTGTTCCTTCAAGGATTTTGTCAATACCCTCCTGGCGAAGAGTATGCATACCCTGACTCATAGCAAGGTCTTTAATTTCCTGAACACCTGAACGTTTAAGAATAAGGTTCTTCATTTCGGGAGTAATCTGCAAGAATTCAAATACACCCTGACGGCCTTTGTAACCTGTATTGCTACAGGAAATACAGCCTTTAGCACGGAAAATTGTTGTTGTATCATCAAGAGTTTTTCCTTCGGGAATGGGGAAATCCTCCATACTGTTACGAAGCTCTCTATATGTTACCTTTACCTCCTCTTTACAACGGGGACAAAGCACACGAACAAGACGCTGTGCCAAAACACCAACGAGAGATGATGCTGTAAGGAAGGGTTCAACTCCCATTTCATCAAGACGAGTAACCGCACTGGATGCATCGTTTGTATGGAGTGTGGAAAAAACCATATGTCCTGTAAGAGCGGATTCAACGGCAATTTTTGCAGTTTCACCATCACGAATTTCACCGACCATAACAATATCAGGGTCAGCACGAAGAACAGAACGAAGAGCTGCAGCGAAGGTCATACCCGCACGTGTATTCATTTGAACCTGACAAAGACCCGGCATACGTCGCTCAACAGGGTCTTCAAGAGTAATAACGTGCTTTGTTATATCACTAACTTCTGCAAGAGTTGCATATAGTGTAGTTGATTTACCGCTACCGGTAGGTCCTGTAACAAGAAGAAATCCATAGGGCATAAAAATTGTTTTCATAAATCTCTCTGACTGTGCGGCAGAGAAACGGATATCTTTAAGCTGAACAGAACGTGCGCCACGTTCCAAAAGACGCATAACAATCTTTTCGCCATAAACAGAGGGAAGAACTGCAATACGAATATCGAAAGTTCTGTCATCAACCTTAACGGTTGTACGACCGTCCTGGGGAATACGTCTTTCGGCAATATCCATACCGCCGATAACCTTAACACGAGAAGAAACTGCAGGATGAAGTTTTATGGGTTGCTGAAGAACTTCATGCAAAACACCGTCTATACGAAGACGGATTCTCATTGTTTTTTCCAAAGGCTCAATATGAATATCGGACGCACCGGACTTAACCGCATTTGTAATAACCTGGTTAACGAGCTGAACGGCAGGCTTTTCATCCGATGCAAGATCTTCGAGGTCTGAAAGTTCATCATCAACTGCTTCATCTTCATCGTAAGTATCAATATTGGAAGCATTGTTTACAATAGTGTTAATCGCTGCATTAAGTTCTGTATCAGTTGACACAAGGGGTACAATTTCCATTCCGCCTGTAATAACAGAAAGATTATCTCTTGTTACTACGTCGTTAGGATTACGCATTACAACAAAGAGTTTCTTCTCATCCTGGTAAAGCGGAAGTACACCTTTACGAGCAACAATGTCTGCCGGAATAATATTTGCAACCGCAAAATTGATTCCTACCTCTTCAATAGAAACAAATTTGCAGCCCGTCTTCATTTCAATTGCACGAGCAACATCAGTTTCCGTACAAAAGCCTTCATTGACAAGGATAGTTCCGAGCAAATCCTTGCTTTCTTTTTGCATTTCCAATGCTTGAAACAACTGTTGCTCAGTAACAACACCGTTTTTTACAAGAAAATATCCCACACTACCGGGAATAATTACATTCATTTCTGCCAAAACAAATTTCTCCTTTGAAATTTATGAAAAAATATAAATCTTTATATAAGGCTTTAAAGTCGAACGATTTTTCTCAAAAAGTTCGACTTATTGCACCTGCTATTCAATTATTCTGCTGATTGTGATGTTGCCACGCTTACAACACCATCTGCACCGTTTTGAGAAAGTATTGCAAGTGAAATTGTGGCTGCATACTTGTCGTCGCCACTTTTTGTTAATGAAACAGCATCAAATCTATGCATTTGCTCAAGTTCTGAAACGTATGCCATATAACTGTGCAAATTCTCAAACGTTCCCTGCACATTGAAAACAAAAGTTGTTTCCTGAGTTTGAGCAGGAACCTGAGTAACTTCAATAGTAGAAACCTCAAGGCCGAAATTCTTACAAGTTTCTATAACTTCTTCCTGAAGAATATACACATCACCGAGTTCATCCGGAAGAATACCTTTATAAATCTCCAACTGAGCTTCTGCTTTTTCGCTCTGTGCTCTTAATTCTTCAAGAACTGCAATTTCCTGCAAGTTCTTTTGATATGATTCACGAGCCGCAACTATTTCATCTTTTGTTTGGAAAATACCTAATACAAAATACACAATAACCGCCACGATCAAAAGCATTATTAAAATTAACGCAACCGCTGATGTATAAGGAGAATTTTTTATATCTTTAAGATCTATTTTTTTGCCTTTCATATATGATTCTCCTTTCCTCATTCTACTTCAGCATCGGTTGCTTCATCAGTATCACTTTCACTGTCAGCCGCTTCAGAAGTAGCCTCTGTTGTAGTAACAATAGGTGCTGCGCCACCTGTGCATGTTATATTAATGGTAAACTGTACCATCCCGCTTTCTCCAACACCTTGAGAATAAGACACACAAGCAACAGCAGACACTCCCTCAAGCTCTCTCAATGCTTCTTCAAAAGCAAGATATTGGGTTCGGTTATCACAAGTACCGATTAATACACAGCTTCGTGATACCTTCCAATCTGTACATTCAATAGATGAGATAGAAATACCGGGATGCTTAAGATTTGATATGTTTGCAAGAAAGTTTACAAGCTGAGGTTCATCAATTTGGATGTCCTCAATAAGCTGAACCTTTTGTTGAAGGGTTGCATTAATCTCTCGGAACTGTTCAAGTTCTGCAACCTTCTGTGAATATTCGCTGTCAAGTTTTTGAGCTTCTGCAAGTTTCTTATTCGCATAAAGACTTGTGAACATAACAACAAAAGTAAACAATGCCAAAATAACCAAAACAACTAATGAGTATATCTTGATTTTTTCAAGTTTCTTTTTACCGTTTAAACGCTTCCTGTTTTGTTCGGGAAGCAAACTAACTCTATATTTCACCCTTAACCCTCCAATGCTACCTTTGCAAGACTGATACAACCTGCAAATTCACTTGCATCAAATGCTGCTTCAGAATACTCTTTATAAAATTCGGGAATTGTAAGAGGAACATAACTCTTTTCTGCAAGCTGTTCGGCAATGTCTTTTTCCAATTCTGTTGCCGCAGAGAAAAATACCTTATTTAACATATACCCGGTTTGCATTTGGAAATAGTTAATTGAAGAAGAAAGCTCCGAATAAAGCAAATCGACAATTATTTCCATCTCTGTTGAAACTATTTCATGAGGAACATTAAACGCTTTCTTAACTTCAATCATTGCTCTATCCGGAATATTGATAGAACGAACCATTTTTATTTCTTTGTTAGCAATTGCAGCGAAATCCAAAACATCGTCAGTCAAGCAAAGGAAACCAAGAACATCTTCATCTTTCATTTCGTCAATTGCAACGCGACACCAAGCGAGAAATGAACTGTCAATATCAACGACCTCAAGCTTAGCTTCTTCGCAGTTTTGAATAATATTTTGAAGCATAATGTTTCTTGCCCCAACGAGAAGAACATTTAAAGCAGGTTGATCATCGTCATCTGTAGTTTCATCAATAACAACGAAATCAAGACCCAATTCTGAAACAGGAACAGGAATGAAATCTTGTGCTTGCATTGTAACAACGCTTCTTAATTTATCATCGGGAACTTTCGGGAAAGTTGCATAACGCATAATAACATTTTCGTTATTTACACCGACAACCACAGGAGCGTTTGTATTAAACTTTCCTTTAGTCATAAGATCATTAAGAGCAACACCAAAAAGAGTATTATCTACAATAATACCATTGCCCATTACATTATCATCAAGAACCTCTTTTCCTGCGGCGAGAATATCTATTCTACCATCAGAATGTTTAAGAAGCTCCACTGCTTTTATTTCATGTGAATTGTACTCAATGCCGATAGCACTGTTTACTTTTGCCATTATATCTACTCCCTTGCGAAGGATTTGAATTTATATTTGGTTTTACGTCGGAGTTGCTGTAGTTGCCTGGAAAACAGGAAGATAAAGAGCAATGATAAGGAAACCGACGATACTTGCAAGACCAACAAGCATAATAGGTTCAAGAGTTGAGCCCAGGCTCTTTGCGAGTGTGTCAACATCTTCCTCATAGAATTCTGCAACTTTATCGAGCATAGTTGGGAGAGTACCCGCTTCCTCACCGATAGCTATCATACCAATGAGCATGGGTGGGAAAAGACCTGATTCATCAAGAGATTCGTGAATTGTTCCGCCATTTTCAACATTTTCAATTGCCTTTGTAACGGCTGCTTCAACAAGCTTTGAACCTGATGTGGGTCCGGCAGTTTCCAGCGCCTTAACTGCAGTAACACCGCCACCGATAAGGGTCGCAAAAATACGACAAAAACGCGCAAGAATTGTCTTTGTAATAAGTTCGCCGATAATAGGGCACTGCATTTTGTGATTTTCCCAGAAATGCTGTATCGGAGGCGATTTAATAATCTTTATTATTACAAAAATCAAAGCGACAATAGCGGGGAAGATTATATACCAATACGCACGCAAAGATTCGGAAAGGAAATAAACGAACTCTGTAATTGGGTTTAATTCCTCAACACTTTCCGTCATTCCCTGGAAAGTGGGAACCATAAATATAAGCATTACAATAAGAATAACTATTGCAAAAGAACCAACCATTTTAGGATATGAGGTTGCAGACTTAACAGCGTCTTTAAGCTGTTTATCCTTATGCAACTGGTTTGACATAGCTAAAAGTGTTTTATCAAGCATACCGCCCATTTCACCGGCAGCTATCATTGAACAGAAAAGATCTGAGAAAACGGGCCTCTGTGTAAGGAAAGCTTCCGAAAGAGCCGTACCGCCCTCAACATCGTCAGCAATATTTTTAATTGCATTTGCAAGTGTCTGGTTTGTTGTCTGCCCAACAAGAGTTTGCATAGCTTGGGTAACAGGAATACCTGCACTAATCATAGCGGAAAGCTGACGAGCAAACATTGACATATCTGCAAGAGCAACCTTTTTGCTTCTTGTCTTCTTGACACCTTTTCTTTTATTTTCGGTAAGTGTTGTAACAACAACCCCTGCTTCACGCAGTTTTTCATAAGCTTCGCTTGTGCTATTAGCGACAACCTTACCGGTTATTGACTGACCTTGTCGGT
>CAZUZV010000060.1:0-10623 GCA_964624385.1 uncultured Eubacteriales bacterium
TCCGCTCGAACTATTTTCAATAAGAAACATATCACCCGAAATAAACTTATCAAGAACAATAAACTTATTCAAGAATGGTTCCCCTCCCTATTTGCTAAAGCAAACAGGGATGATAAGCTTCGCAATACTTTTACTTTAGTCTAAAAAACAACAACGGGACGGTCAAGACCGTCCCCTACATTGTTCTCCGTTGACTTATTCCACGGTACAGGCAAGCCTGTACCTTACGAGTGATGGGGGTGTTTATTCCATATAACCGTAGGGTATGGGCTCGCCCATACCGCATATTATATTACAATAGAACAAAATTATATTTGCGTCGCAGATCCGAAACTTGCCACTTGCCACTTCCAACTTGCCACTAAAAAACGATAGGCTTTTTCAAGCCTATCGTTTTTGCTTTATCTAATTCCAAAATTCTCGATAACATAGTCCATATCTTTGTCGCCACGACCTGAAAGGTTGATAAGGATTGAGCCATGGTCCATTTCTTTTGCCATTTTCATAGCGTATGCTACTGCGTGGGAGCTTTCAATAGCAGGAATGATACCTTCAAGACGGGAAAGTTTATAGAATGCATCAATTGTTTCTTCATCATCAACAACGTCATATTTAACTCTGCCGATTTCCTGCAAGAATGCATGTTCGGGGCCCGATGATGGGTAATCAAGACCGCTTGCAACTGAATAAACAGGTGCAGGGTCACCATTTTCGTCTTTAAGCATAATGCTGTTAAAGCCGTGCATTATACCCTCTTCGCCGTATTTAAGACTTGCGGCGTGGTCACCGAGCTTGGGACCTCTGCCGAGAGGCTCAACGCCATAGATATCAACGGGGTCATTAAGGAAGCCTGCAAAAAGACCTGCCGCATTTGAGCCACCGCCAACGCAAGCAACGATTGAATCGGGCAAATGACCTGTCATTTCAATAAACTGTTCTCTTGCTTCGATACCGACAACGCTCTGGAAATCTCTTACCATCATAGGAAACGGGTGAGGTCCGAGAACTGAACCGATGCAGTATATACAATCCTTATATTCCTTACTGTACGCATCAAAAGCTGCGTCAACCGCTTCTTTAAGAGTCTGGAGTCCGTGAGTAACCTCAATAACATTTGCGCCGAGAATTTTCATTCTTGCCACATTAGGAGCCTGCTTTTTAATATCTACCGCGCCCATATAGATGTCGCATTCAAGACCGAAATATGCCGCTGCGGTAGCAAGAGCAACACCGTGCTGACCTGCGCCTGTTTCAGCAATAATTTTCTTCTTACCCATATATTTTGCAAGAAGAGCCTCACCCATACAGTGATTAAGCTTGTGAGCACCTGAATGGTTAAGGTCCTCACGCTTTGCATAAAGCTGAACTCTGCCGATACTGTTGGAAAGTCTTTCAAGGTGGGTAATGGGAGTGGGTCTGCCCTGAAACTCTTTTCTTATTCTGCGAAGCTCTGCAATAAACTTTCTTGACTGGCAGATATCATAATATGCTTCGGTAATTTCCTGCATTGGAGCTTTTAATTTATCATCAATAAAAACTCCGCCGTATTTTCCGAAATAGCCCTCTTTTGTGGGGTAATTCTTATAATAAGTATCAAAATCAATATTATTAAAAATCATAGTAAAATCTCCTTTTTGTTTCACAAATTATATTATTGTTTGAAATTTAATTTGTGCCACGCCATCGTTTTGTTAAAAGCATAAAATCACCTAAAAAAATAAATAACCTGCCCCATAAAACTATGGGACAGGTTTAATAATCCTGCGGTACCACCCAAATTCGTGTAAAACACGCACTCAACTGTGTACTGACATACACATAGCACTTTAACGGTTGCTTTCCGTCTCCCCTACTGAAATTTCAGTTCGCCCTCGGAAGTCCATTCAATGAAAAATCCCCTATCGGCATTCCACCGCCACCGACTCTCTTTAAGCTTCCTTTTCATTTACTATTCTTCGTCATAGGTTTAATTTATGTGATAGAGTTTAACACTTACAATTTAAAATGTCAACTATTTTTTCAAATTACCAATTATTAGTGATATTTAGGTAAGAAATCGCCGTGAGCTTCAATAAGATCATCAACCATTTTCTTAATGGTATCAATATCAAGCTCGCTACCTGTATGGGGGTCGAGCATTGCCGCCTGATATATATGCTCTTTTTTAAGAGTGTGCGCCGCTTCAATTGTAAGAAGCTGAACATTGATATTTGTCATATTCATTGCTGCACACTGAACAGGAAGAGCTCCTACATATGTACCGTGAACACCTTTACCATCAACAAGGCAGGGAACCTCAACGCAAGCTTCTGCAGGAAGGTTTGTAATAAAGCCTCTGTTGAGAACATTACCTCCGATTTTATAAGGTGTGTTTGTTGCAACGGATTCCATAATATGAGATGCGTATTCATTGGAACGTTTATGCTCTTTAACACCCTTTTCAAGCATCTCCGCATATTCCTTTTTCCAGCCTGCAATCTGATTTACGCAACGACGGGGATATTCATCGAGCGGAATATTATATTTCTCAATAAGCTCGGGGTATTTGCTCTTTATGTAGAACATATTGTACTCTGCATTATGTTCGCTTGATTCTGTGCAGTAATAGCCGAAATGCTTGATATATTCAAGTCTTACCTTGTTGTTAAAGTCAGGGTCATCAATTTTCGCCTGAATTCTGCTCTTGATTTCGGGATAAAGGTCATTGCCGTCTTTATCTTCAATTTCAAGAAGCCAACCCATATGGTTGATACCTGCAATAAGCTCTCTTCTGCCTTCTAACTTATCTTCCATTCCCAACTGATTGAACAAGTCGAGAGAACAGGTCTGAACGCTGTGGCAAAGACCTACAGTATCAACACCTGTGTATCTCTGCATATAGCCTGAAAGCATTGCCATGGGGTTTGTATAGTTAAGGAAAAGTGCGTTGGGGCAAACCTCTTCCATATCTTTTGCAAAATCGTCCATAACAGGAATTGTACGAAGAGCACGCATAATACCACCGATACCGAGAGTATCTGCGATAGTCTGACGAAGACCGTATTTTTTGGGAACTTCAAAGTCAATAATTGTACAAGGGTCATAAAGCCCAACCTGAATTGCGTTGACAACGAAGTTTGCGCCGCGAAGAGCATCCTTACGATTTTCTACGCCAAGATAGCACTCAACCTTACCGTAGCCACCCATTGTTTTTTGCATTGCTTCGATAATCGTTTTGCTTTCGTTAAGACGCTCGCCGTCAATATCATAGAGAGCAAAAACGCTGTCACGAAGAACTTCGGAGCACATACAGTCACCAATAACATTTCTTGCAAAAACCGTACTACCTGCACCCATAAATGTAATTTTCATATTAACAACCCCTCTTTAGAGATTTTATTTATATAACAAATCCACCATTGACGGAAATGACCTGTCCCGTTAAAAATCGCGCTTTATCGCTAACAAGAAAGCTCACAGCATCCGCAATATTCTCGGGAGTTCCGAGAGTATTTAAAGGTGTTTCGTCTTTTAAAGCTTCTTTGTCATTTTCGGAAAAGCTATTCATCATATCCGTTAAAACAACTCCGGGAGAAACTGCATTAACACGTATTCCCGAAAGACCAACCTCTTTTGCAAGTGCCTTTGTAAGACCAATTAAACCTGCTTTGGCAGCGGAATAGTGAACCTCCATAGAAGCACCTACCTCGCCCCACATTGATGCAATATTTATGATTACGCCACTTTTTTCGTTAATCATATTTTTAAGAGCTTCTCTGGAGCAATAGAATGCACTCGAAAGGTTTGTATTGAGCATTTTCTGCCACATTTCGTCAGTTATGTCCGTAAATAATACTTGCTGAGCAATCCCTGCATTATTAACAAGAATACTGACATTTCCTAAAACCTTTGAAATCTCCGAAAACATCTCCTTTACCTGAGAAGAATCGGAAACGTCGCATTTAAAAGCTTCTGCTTCGGTTATTTGGGAAAGCTCGTTTTTTAATTCGAGAGCTTCTTTTTCGGAATTATTATAATTCACTGCAATTTTAAATCCATCTGCAGCAAGAGAACGGCAAATTGCACGACCGATTCCCTTTGCCCCCCCTGTTACAAGGGCAACTTTATTATTATTCATAGCTTATCTGTATCAGTTCAAGCGGAGGTAGTAGATAAACTTTCTGCAATTTCAGATGCTTTTTCGGAAGTTATAACCTCTTCGGTATAACCTGCTGGCGGAACAAACAATCCCTCGGAAACATTGGTTGAAATCACGTCATAATAAAGTGTTGAATTGGAAGAAACTGTTTGAACAAGAGTTTTTCCGTTAAAATAATCATAGGTTCCGTCATCATATTCGATAACAGTGTATTTAACACCGTACATTTTCTCTGTGAATGTATCAACCTGCTTTTTATTGGCATATAAATTGAATGCATCACCACTGAGCAGCTCATCAAACTCACCGGTATCCGCTGATTCCTGTGAAACCAAAGCCTTAGAAATCTTTGCGTAAGTTTTCGTTTCGGGAGAAACTAAATATACATACTCATTGCCCATAATAAGACACATTTCTTCGCCTTCATAAACACTTCTGAACGTAAATCTGTTTCCGTCTCTTGCCATTTTATAGGGATATGTTGCCCCATCTTCGGTAACAACTCTACCTTCGATAAAATATTTACTTGAATTGAGAACAGCGAAATCATCCTGAACAGGAGTATTTTCTTCTTCGACAACGGTTGTTATGCGATCTGACGCAGGCTCTTTTGAAACTTTATTTGTTGTTTCCTCTTCATTAGTACCAAAGAAATCCTTACCCTGCTGAACCTCTTCGGGAGAGAGAGTAATCATTTCGGTTTCAACAACCTTACCTCTTTTATTTGTAACTTCAACAATTGTAACAACGGGAACCGCTTCCGTTGTTAATGTGTGAACAACGGTTTCTATATGGGTGCTACCCTCTTCATCTGTAACAACAACAGACTCAATAGATGTTTCGGTATTATTTTCACCGTTTAAATCAATTGCTACCTCGCAACCGCTGAAGGCTATCAATATTACTGTAAGCAAGGCTACAATTGTAATTATTGGGGTCTTATTCATAATTTCCTCCAAAACAAAGACATTTTCTATATATTAACATAAGATTTTTCCAAAAACAAGAACATCATAAATAACACGAATATTGTTTACAAATTCTTTATTTTTGAGGTTATTTTTTCCTATTGGTTTTTACAAGCTTTCGAAGATAAGCAAAAGTATATTCCTCTCCGTAATCCTTTAGCATTACTAAAAGGCTTTCAAGCAAGTAAGAGGTATTGGGATGAATAACTCTTCTGTGCTTTGCTTTCATAAAATATTCCAGCGGTGAATCGTCCGTATATTTATCACCATTATATATTTTACCTGCAGCAACACGGTCGCAAAACATCTCAGCAACATAATTTATCGGCATTTCCACCGGTTCAACAAGCTTTGAAACAGGATTATAATCCGTCCAATATTCAAAATGATGCTTGTTTCTGCCTTTGTGATGAATCCACGCTAGAGAATAGCCGTTTTCCGCTCTTTCGCCCTCATTGGGACTGCGCTGACCTGTGTAATATTTAACACCCGGAAGAAACTCTGTAGGCGAATATTTTGATAAATCGTGTCTTAATCCTTGCCATAAAACACCTGCTTTTCTGCAATGCTTTATAACAAGGTGGCGATGCTTGGTTATAGTTACAAAATGACCTATAAAATTCCTCATAATTCACCCGTTCACTCAAATTATTTGCTTATTTTATAAACATAGAGATATTCGCAGTCAACATCCTCAGGAGCGCAGATATCTGTTCTCAAAGCGAGTTTTCCATCTTTATTTTCTGCAACCACTTTCCCTTCTGAGCCGAGAAGAGAAATTGTGTAATTTTCGTTGAAATCAATTTCTTCAAAAACAGTTTCTTTGGAGGGGAATTTTTCTGTTATTGCATAGATATTGCCATCTCTTTGAGTATAGTAAACACCATCAGCACTCTTCTTTGAGTAAACTTCACTTTCGTAAATCGCTTCGCCGTTAACTTCGAGCCATTTACCCATACCAAGAAGGCGTTCTTCCATAAGAGGAGGAATTGTACCGTCACCGTCAGGACCGATGTTGAGAAGGAAGTTTCCTCCTTTGGAAACGAGGTCACAAAGAGTTTTAAGAAGCTCTTTTACAGAAAGATAGTTTTCGCAACCCTCTTCTTTATTGATACCAAAAGAGCAACCGATACCACGACATTCCTCAAAGGGTCTGTCAAGCTCAACATCTTCAATTCGTCTTTCAGTACCGAGATAAACGTCAATAATACCATATTCGGTTGTAAAGTTACCGCCTTTTCTGCCACGGGTTTCTTTACCCCAACGGTCGTTGGGAACAATTGTATCTTTAACGGAAGACTCATTGTAAAGCCACTGTAAAAACTCGGTTGAATGCCAAACAGAGCTATCCTGCTCCCATTCACCATCAGTGAAAAGAGTCGCAGGCTGATATTTTTCAACAAGTTCTTTAAGCATTGGGTGAAGATGCTCTAATGCGTATTTTTCAGGGTCTTCAAGGTAATAGGGATGCCACCATTCATAAACAGAATGATAAACACCGAAACGAACCCCCGTACCCTCTAAAGCATTTTTAAGCTCCATAAGGAAATCGCGTTTGGGTGCACACTCCATAGAGTTAAGTCCCGGAGCATATTCTGTTTCATAAAGGCAATAACCATCGTGGTGCTTTGAAACGAAATTTATGTACTTTGCGCCTGCACGCTTGAAAAGGTCCGCCCATTTATTGGCATCAAAACGATGACCTGTAAATTCATTAACGAAATCATAATAAGGTCTTGAGTTATAATGCTCTTTATGAAATTCTTTAGTTTTCTTGTGTGCTTCGCTTTCGGGATTTTCCATATTACAAGCGTAGCCGTACCACTCTGCATAATCTTTTACAGGAGCGTATGCAGGAATACTGTAAAGTCCCCAGTGAATAAAAATACCAAATTTTGCTTTACCGAACCACTCGGGCACTTTTCGCGAATTCAAGGATTCCCAATTATTTTCGTACATAAATTTACCTCTTTTCATATATTTCAATAGCGAAATGAACTATAGTTTCAAGGCTTTCAAGAGAAAGTAGTCTTTCCGAATCTTCCCTGCCGGTTTTATAATAATAGGGTGTCATTTTAAAAAGATTTTCTATATCTTTTTTATCGGTTAAATTAATTTTATATTTGATTATCTTTTCCGAAACAAGTCTAAAAAGATCATCATCTCGTTTTTCGGGCTTGTTTTTATAGGGTTCTTTATAAAGAGTGCATTTAAGCTCCCATAAATGATCCTCCAAAGGTATTGCTTTAATAAGCTTTCCGTCGGGTTTTAACACCCTATGGAATTCTTCATAAGAGGACGGTGCAAAAATGCTCAAAACACAATCTGCAGAATTTTCTGCAAATGGCAAGGAAAATGCACTTGCAACTGCAAAACAACTGTTTTTAATACTCTTTGACGCATATTTCAAAGCATCTTTAGAAATATCTATACCGAAAATTTCAAAATCATTAGCCTTCGAAATTTCCGAAGTATAGTAACCCTCACCGCAACCAACATCAATAACTGCTGCATTATCGGGCAAGGTTTCTTTCAAAGTTTCGCAAAGCGCTTGGCGAAGCTCATTATAAAAGCCTTTTTCTAAAAACTCCCGTCTCGCCCTGACCATAAGCTTATCGTCACCGTGACGTTTTAAAGATGACTGTTGCGACATCAAAAGATTCACATAACCGTCTTTTGAAAGGTCAAAACAATGATTATTCCGGCATTTATAGGTTTTTTCAACAAGCGATAATTCGCTTTTACATACAGGACAAATAAAACTTAACATAATCTAAAATAAGCACAAATAGGCTACCATACGGTAGCCTAAAATCATTTCTCTTCTATTAATAATTTTTTGAGTTCGCTCATAAATGTGTTTATATCTTTAAACTGACGATAAACAGATGCAAAGCGAACATAAGCAACCTCGTCAATATCTTTAAGCTTATCCATAACAAGCTCACCGATTCTTACCGAGGTAACCTCTCTATCGAGAGAATTCTGAATTTCCGCTTCAATTTCGTCAATCGCTTTTTCAATAACATCAACTGAAACAGGACGTTTTTCACAAGCGCGCATCATACCGTTAAAGAGCTTATCCCTATCAAAAACCTCACGTGCTTTGCCGTCTTTTTTGACCACGACAATGGGAACGCTTTCGATAATCTCATAAGTGGTAAAACGTTTACCGCAGCTCATACACTCTCTGCGACGACGAATTTTTTCTCCCTCATCTGTGGGGCGGGAATCAATAACCTTACTTTCTTCGAAACTGCAAAAGGGACATTTCATACTGTCAGCCTCCGTTAATAGAATTAAGTGAAACAATTATACCAAGTCTTGTGTTACAATTCAATAGTTTTTCAATATTTTGTATTGCTCTTCTCCTGCATTTTCCATTGAATATGGAAGCTTTTTATAATAATATTGTTTTGGTGATTATATTGACTAAAATAAAAAATTTCTATAATTCTTTAGGGCGTTTAAGCCGACTTGTTATAAAATGCACTTTAGCACTTGCTTTACCATTATTATTTATAAGTATCGTTTCTATCTATGCTCATTTCACACCATTCCAATATGAGCTTTTATTGATTTCTGATGAACTTTTTGCAACTGCAAGATCAATTCTTTCAATAGGATTTATCGGTGCATTTATATTCAATTATTTAGAAAAAAAAGAGTGACAAACCGCCACTCCTTTTTTGTTATCATTTTTCTGTGCTGTCATTGGAAGCATTAAAAGTTTTGCTTTCATCAGCTTCGTAAGCAGATTTAAGGGTATCTATGAATTCTTGAATTTCTTCATCCTTCGCCTCATAACCCGACACAAGAGTTGTTGAGATTTCACCATCGGGAGTTATAACAAGCTCCCCGATATTTTGGAGTTTTGTTCCCGTTGAAGAAACCAAAACATTTTCACCATTCTTGTTTTTAACAAGCTTTTCGTCAATTTCACTATGAGCGTGGCCGTCAATAACAACATCAACATCGTATGTATTTGCAATAACTTCCTCGCAGCTGTATGGTGAATATTTTTCACCGTCACCTAAATGGGAAAGAAGAATAACATAATCTGCCCCCAATTCTTTGCATTCATCAATCGAGCTTTGAACATGAGCGGCAAGCCTTAAACCCTCATCACCTATACAGAATTCATACACATAATCCAACCCCTCCATAAAGAATGAAGGTTCGCCCAAAAGCAACGCATCGGGGGTTGTAACACCCAAATAGGCAACCCGAACATCTCCGTACTCAATTATTTTGTATTTCACCGTTTTTTCGAGATAATCGTCATAATCGCCTGTGTAATAAACATTTGTAGCAAGATACTGTGCATTAGATTTTTCAATAAATTTTGCGATATTGTCTACGCCATAATCAAATTCGTGGTCGCCCAGAACCGCTAAATCATAGCCCACAGCGTTCATAATCTCTATAATATATCCGCCTTTTGAAGCATTGTCTATTTCTTCACCCTGAACTGCATCACCGCAGTCCACAAGGGTTACATAAGGCGTTTTGGCTTCCATTGATTTTTTATAAGCAGCAATTCCTGCATAACCGATATTGTCTTCAACAGCACCATGCACATCGTTGGTGTAAAGAATTACAATATTGTCCTCTGCTTTCTTACTACCGCAACCGCCCAAAGCGGTTACAAGCAAAACGAGTGTCATACCGATACAAAGAATTCTGTTTAATTTATTTTTCATACTATCACCTGATTCTGTGATTTTTAATATATTAGCACATCAAAGATAAAAAAGTCAACGGCAACGAAACTCGTCACCGCTGTTTTCCCTATTTAATTATAAGTGTAGAAAGAACATCAATCACTTCATCTTGAGATTCATAACCGACAAAAATTAACCGCATTCTTTATCATCGGCATTTTCTACAATATTGTCAAAAGATGCGAGAGATGTGCAATCATCAATATTCTCCGTCTTTTTCTTTCGCTTAATTGAAACAAATTCATTATGTGCAATTCTGCAAAGCCAGGTTTCAATCTGACATTCATTTTTGAATTTATCAATATTCTTGAATGCTTTGTAGAATGTTTCCTGAGTTATATCCTCTGCAATGGTTTCATCATAGCAAAGAGAGAGTGCATAGCGTTTAACATACTTATAATACTTTGAAAATACAAGCTCTATATCTTCCATACCATCTCCCCTTTCTGAGTTTTTGAACGTTCACTTATTAGACGAGTAAGGTTGCGGGTTGTTACAAGAAATATATAAAACAAAAAAATCAACGCATTGACGTTGTATGTAATCCGTCATAAGACGGAATGTAAGCACAACGAAGTTGTGTATGTAATCAATCCGAAGGAGTAATGCACCTGCGGTGATGCCATACAACTTCACCGGTTACATACGCCTGACGGTGATTACATACCAATCCTTCGGATTGGATAAAGAAAAAGCAAGTCTTTCGACTTGCTTTTTCTTTTGGTGAGTCATCGGGGATTCGAACCCCGGACACCCTGCTTAAAAGGCAGGTGCTCTGCCTACTGAGCTAATG
>CAZUZV010000061.1:0-9890 GCA_964624385.1 uncultured Eubacteriales bacterium
CAGGGTCGATGTTTTCCATACCGCAGATGGTGATAGCGTGGTCATTTGAGTCACGCATAACCTCGAACTCAATTTCCTTGTAACCCTTAACACTCTTTTCAATAAGTGCCTGGTGAACAGGGGACATTTTAAATGCGTTTGTACCGATTTCAATAAGCTCTTTTTCGTCGGAAGCGAAGCCACCACCTGTACCACCGAGAGTAAATGCAGGACGAACAACAACGGGATAACCGATGCGGCTTGCAGCTTCCTTTGCTTCCTCTAATGAATAGGTGATTTCTGAAGGAATAACGGGTTCTCCGATGGATTCGCAAAGTTCTTTAAACAATTCGCGATCTTCTGCGCGTTCAATGGAAGCACTTGAAGTACCGAGAAGCTTCACTTCACATTCTTTAAGGACGCCCTTTTTCTCAAGCTGCATAGCAAGGTTAAGACCTGTCTGACCGCCGATACCCGGGATGATAGCATCAGGACGCTCATGACGTATAATCTTAGCCACATATTCAAGAGTCAAAGGCTCCATATACACTTTATCAGCGATAATGGTATCAGTCATAATTGTTGCAGGGTTGGAGTTCACAAGAACAACCTCGTAACCTTCCTCTTTAAGCGCAAGACAAGCCTGAGTACCTGCATAGTCAAACTCTGCAGCCTGACCGATAACTATAGGACCTGAGCCGATAATTAAAACTTTTTTGATATCTGTTCTCTTTGCCATACAAAATTCCTCCAATATATATCAACGTAAATAATTAACTCATTTAGTGTAAGCAACTTTGCCGTTACAAACTGTAAGGACACATTCGCTCTTAACTTTCATATTCTCAAAAGGTGTTGCCTTACCCTTTGAAAGAAAATCATCAGGATTTATAAAGCTTTCTTTTTCCAAATCCCATATAGTGAAATCTGTGTTCAGCGGAATACCGAAACGTTCACGGGGATTTATTGCCATAAGCTCTATTAGCTTTTCCAAGGTGATTTCACCTGTCTGAACAAAGTGGGTGTACATAATCTGGAACGCGGTTTCTATTCCCACAACTCCGAATGCGCTACCCGAAAGACCTTTGCTTTTCTCCTCTGCAGAGTGAGGAGCGTGGTCTGTGGCAATCATATCAATAGTGCCGTCCTTGATACCTTCAATAAGCGCCAGCTTGTCCTCTTTTGAGCGAAGAGGCGGATTCATTTTAAATCTTCCGTCCTCCTGCAAGTCACTATCATCGAGCACAAGGTAGTGTGGACCGGTTTCGCAAGTCACATCTAAACCATCCGCTTTAGCTTTTCTTATAAGCTCAACGCTTTCTTTTGTTGAAATATGGCACACATGGTATTTGCAACCGGTTTCTTTAACAAGCTTCAAATCTCTCTCAATAGGTTTCCATTCACTTTCACTGCATATACCCTTGTGGTTATGCACTTTGCAGTATTCACCATCATGAATGTAGCCGCCGAAAAGAAGAGAATTATCTTCACAATGGGCTACTATCATTTTGCCCAAGGACTTTGCATTAAGCATTGCCCGGCGCATAAGCTCTTCACTCTGAACTCCCCTACCATCGTCAGAGAAAGCAATTGAATTCTCTGACACAGCCTCCATCTCAGAAAGCTCTTCGCCTTTTTGACCTATTGTTATTGAAGCATAGGGGTAAACATTTATGGTGGCATCTTTTTTTATTATGTCCGTCTGTACCTTAATATGCTCTGCCGTATCAGGAACGGGGTTCAGGTTAGGCATAGTGCAAACCGCGGTATAACCACCTCTTGCAGAAGCATTGCATCCTGTTTCAATCGTTTCTTTATAAGAAAAACCCGGCTCACGAAAATGCACATGCACATCGCAAAAACCGGGAAAAATAAAATATTTATCACAATTGAAAACAGAAAGAGAAGGACAAGAAGTCAACTGAGCCGCAACATCTAAATAAAAGGAAGGAGAACCGACCTTTTCTACTGCAGCTGTGTTAATTGTTTTTGCCTTAAGTTGCTGTAACATAAAAATCCCTTTCCGTGAATTTATTATACATCTCCCCTAGGGAGGCTTTGGACAAATAAAAAACCTTGCACATTGGCAAGGCTGAACACACAAAAACATTGATACAGCCACGCTGTACCGATATATTCATAATCCAATCTTGCCGATCTCTCTGTACCGACTTAAAGACCTTAATAATGATACCAAACAGTGTGCCTTTTGTCAATAGAATCCCGCATTTTCAGCCGCCATTTTTTATCTTATAAAACAGTTTCTTTTTGTTAAGATTGACCAAAATACATTCTACCATACTATTCCCTCTCAAACAAGAAAAAAAGTCAGAATTTCTGCATTTTGTTAAAATAACCAAAAGTAAAAACTCAACTTTGGCAAAGTGACGAATAATAATTATTGAATATCACTTTTTATTAGTGTAAAATAAAACATTATATTTGTATTTATGTGGGTAGTGATAATTTGAGTGAATACAACACAATTCATATTTTCCAAAAAGGGTTTAATTATTCTCAGGACGGACCCGGAAACCGCCTTGTGTATCATTTATCAGGCTGTAATTTAAAATGTCCCTGGTGCTCAAATCCCGAGGGAATGGAAAAAAACGAAAAATCAATAACCTTATCTGTTGATGACATTTTAAAAGAAGCAATTTCCTGCAAAATGATGTTTATTGACGGTGGCGGAATTACCCTTACGGGTGGTGAAGTTACCTGTCAGAAAGATAATGTAAAACCACTTTTAGAAAAGCTTAAAAAGAACTGTATTCACACCTGCATTGAAACAAATGCTTCTTTAAAAAACTGCGAAAAAATTTTTGAAACTGTTGACTATATGATAGCGGATTTCAAATCTCCCGATTCTAAAAAGCTAAAAGAGATTACAGGTGCAGACCTTGATATAATCAAAGAAAATCTTCTTTTCAGGGCTAAAACAGGGAAACCTTTGCTCATAAGAATCCCACTTATAAACGGATTTAATAACGGAAAAGAGAATGCAGTTTTATTTACCGCGTTTTTCGCGGAACTCAAAGAAAAAAGCAGTAACGAAAACTTATATTTTGAGATATTAACCTACCACGAATACGGCAAGGAAAAATATGAAAAATCCGGTAAGGAATATAAATACCAAAACGGTTTTGTTACCCCTGAAGATGTCAAAATTCTGGCAGCAGAAATCAAAAATAAAAATTTGAAATTAATTCACACTTGAGGTGTTTAGTATGTATAATTTTGACCCCATTAAAACAACAGAAAAAGCAAAACTTCTTTTCAAAGAAGAAAGAGCAATAAACCATCTTGAAGGTTGGTTTATTATTAAGGAAACGGAGCAGAAAGCGGATGAAAAGTACTGCTCTTTCCCCCCCATGAGAAGAGCTGCAGAAAAATTCAGAGAAGCAGTAAAAATTCTCCCCCTCTCTATTAGTGAGCACGCAATTTTCGCGGGCACTCAAAGGGATGCTTTTGCAAGAAGCTATGCTCTTATTAACCCATCATTCAGAGTTGAAACCTTTGCCGGCTATTGCGACCCGACCGCAGTTTATGACGATATCGACCCTACGGAAGAATTTCCAAAGGAGCGTATCGAAGCACTTCGCGAGTTGGATAAAAAGACCGATTATGTAAAAAATCTTTCCGCAGTTTATAAGGATTGCGAAAAGCTTACAGGTGAGGTTGCATTTTTCGTTGAGCAGGTAACAGGTCACCTTATCCCCGATATGCGCTATGCTTTAAAATACGGTATCAAGAAAATGCTTTTTGATATTGAGGAAAAATGTAAAACTGCGAACGATGAACAGAAAGATAATTACGAAGCAATGAAAATTGCTCTTAATTGTGCTCTTATTCTTGCAAAAAGATATAAAGCGATTGCCGAAGAAAAATTGGCAGTTGCAGAAGGAGAAAGAAAAGAGGAGCTTACTCTTCTTGTAAACACTCTTGCAAAAGTTCCCGAAAATGGTGCAGAAACACTCTTTGAAGCAATTCAGAGTTTCATTATTCTCTGGGAAACAATGTGCCTTGAGCAAGCCCCCAATCCCTTTGCATTCTCCGTTGGTAATGCAGATAGAATCTTTGAGCCCTATAGAGCAAATGATGGTCTTTCAAGGGAAGAAACTGCTGCTCTTTTCAAGCATTTTCTTGTATTCTTCAATGTTGCGGACAGAAGCTGGGCAATTTCACAGAATCTTATTGTAAGCGGTCGCGATAAAGACGGCAACGACCTTACAAACGACTCCACATATGCTCTTCTTGATGCATACTATGAAATGAATCTTCCCCAACCCATTCTCTCTGTTAAATTACATAAAAACACTCCCGAAAAATTATATAGTGAATTAGGCAGATTCCTTTTCACCCCCGGTTGTCTCACACCATCATTTTTTAATGATGATTCACTTTATGAGGTTCTCACCGAGGCAGGAATTGATATTGATGACATTCCCGACACCTCAATTGCAGGTTGTCAGGAACCGCTTATCATGGGCAAGGACAACGGCAACACCACAAACAGCTGGTTTAACTTAGGCAAGGTTCTTGAATTAACTCTCAATGATGGCTATTCAACCATTACAGGTGAATACATCGGCACAGTTTGCGAAGAAGCAGATGCTTTGACAGCGCTTAAAAATATCAGAGAGCGGTTCTATAAAAATGCTCAATATTATTGTGATGAAATGGTAAAAGCCGCCAACGGTTGCTCAAGAGCTATTTCCCATTTACCCGTACCATTTTTAAGCACAGTTATGGGCGGTATTGAAAGCGGTTATGATACTCGCGATATCACCCATCAGGGCACAAAATATAATGGTAGCGGTTGCCTTATTCACGGCACAAGTGTTGTGGCAGATTCATTTATTGCTATTGATAAACTTATCAACGAGCGCCCTGAGGATGCACAAAATCTTATTGATGCTTTAAAATGCAATTTTGAAGGTTACGAAGAACTTCGTGAATTCCTTATGTCTGCAGAAAAATTCGGCAACAATATGGAAGAGGTTGACAAGGAAACCGCTGAACTCACCTCAAAAATTGCCGATATGGTAAGAGCACAGAAAAACTACCTGGGCAACAATTTCCGCCCCGACTTTTCCACACCATCAACCCATCTTTTATATGGCTATTGGGTTGGTGCTCTTCCTTGCGGAAGGAAATCAAGGGATATGCTTAATTACGGCGTTGACCCCCTCTACGGTGAGGCTCAGAATGGTCTTGGCTTCCGCACCCTTTCTCTTATGAAATTACCCTTCAACAAAATGTGTGGCGGTTATGCTTCACATTTCGGAATTGATCCCAAATATTTCACAAGTGACAATTATGAGGGTAAAGGCGTTGAGTTCCGCGATAAAGTTATGAAACCCTTGTTCTTCAATGAGTTAAACGAAAATGTTTCACCTTTCTATCTTTATGTTAATGTTACCACTGCAGAAATTCTCAAAAAAGTTCTTGCAGAGCCCGAAAAATATGCGCCAAGCGGAGTTTATATTATGAGAATCCATGGCACATTCGTTAACTTTCTTGACCTTTCCCCTGCAATTCAGCAAGACATCATTCGCCGACTTGACCCCGCTTCAACAACTGTAGAGTGCTAAGCTATGAATATATTAGGAATTGATATCGGCACAACCACTATAACAGCGCTTGTGCTGAACACAGAAAAAGCCGAGATTTCAAAGTGCTGTACTTTGAAAAATGATTCTTTCATTGAGGGAAGAGATTTTGAAAAACTCCAGAACCCCAACTCAATAATTGAAACAGTTAAAGCTGCAGTTAATAATGTTACTGAAAATCTTTCTGTTGACGCTATTGGTATAACAGGTCAGATGCACGGAATATTGTATCTTGATAAAGATAACAAGCCCTGCTCTCCTCTTATGATTTGGCAGGACGAAAGAGGAAATGAGCCCTATAAAAACGGACTTTCCTATGCAGAATTTTTAACTAATGAAACAGGACTGAAAGCCGCCTCAGGCTTTGGTCTTACCACTCATTTTTATAATTTAATTAACGGTGAAATCCCTGAAAATGCAGTAACTCTCTGCACAATTCACGATTATCTCGCCTCTCTTCTTACAGCCACAAAACCCGTTACACATTCCAGCGATGCTGCAAGTCTTGGTTTCTATAATTTAAAAGAAAATTGCTTCTGCGAAAACGCCTTAAATAAGGTTGGCATAGATAAAAGTTTTCTTCCCGGTGTTTTAAAATCCACCACCTTGGCAGGTAAAACAAATTGCGATTTTCTTCCTGACGATATACCTGTCAGTGTTGCTATTGGCGATAATCAGGCGAGTTTTCTCGGTTCTGTTGCAGATGCAGAAAATTCAGTTCTTGTTAATGTAGGCACCGGCAGTCAGGTTTCATTTGTTACCGATAAAGTAAAAGACCTTTCTTGCGGAGAAATCCGTCCGCTAACAGACGATAAATACATTTTCGTTGGTGCATCCCTTTGCGGTGGCAGAGCTTATGCAATTTTAAAAGCTTTCTTTGAAAAATGCGCCGAAATGCTTGGTGGTTCAAAGGAAAATCTGTATTCTATTATGGATAAAAAAGCTGAAAGTATTTCCGATTTTTCTGACTTAATCAACGTAAATTGTCAGTTCTGCGGAACTCGCGAAAATCCGAAATTAAGAGGAAATATTGAGAATATCGGCATTGAAAATCTTACTCCCGAGAAGCTTATTTATGGTACACTCAAAGGGGTTTGCACAGAACTTTTTGATATGTACAAAAATGCATACGCTCTTTTGATTACCACCCCCGATACTCTCGTTTGCTCGGGTAACGGTTTAAGAAAAAGCGAACTGTGGAGAAGAATTTTCACAGAAGATTTTAAAATGGAAGCCACACTTCCAAAGCATAGTGAAGAAGCCGCCGTTGGCGCATGTGTATTCGCGAGCGTTGCAAGCGGTATTTATAAAGATATAAAATCAGCGCAAAATGCGCTTTTGAGGTAAATTATGGACACTACAATAATTGCAAAACAGCCTGTATTTTTTGAAAAAAACCGAGTTTTCCGAGTGTATTTGGGCGGCAAGCTTTTCAGCGATTTCTTTGGTGATAACAGCGAAGATTCTTTCTATCCCGAAGAGTGGATTTGTTCCTCAACAAAAGCACTCAATGAGGGTAGCACCGATGAATTTGAGGGACTCTCTACAATTAAAGGCACAAACATTCATTTCAATGAGCTTCTTGAAAATGAAAAAGAACTTATGCTTGGCAACAGAAAAGGACTTGACGTTCTCGTTAAAGCGCTTGACTCCGCAATACGGCTTCCTGTTCAGGCGCATCCCGATAAAGCTTTTTCAAGAGTACATTTTAATTCAGATTTCGGTAAAGCTGAGTCCTGGCTCGTTTTAGGAGCAAGAGAAGACGCTTGTATCTATTTTGGTTTTAAAGACGGCGTAACACCCGAAGAATTCCAAAAAGCTGTTGAAGAAAGCGAATCCGACAAATCCGCTATGGAAAAGCTTCTCAATAAAATCCCCGTAAATGTGGGTGATGTTTATTTTATTCCTGCAAAGGCGGTTCACGCAATCGGAGCAGGTTGCCTTATTCTTGAAGTTCAGGAGCCTACAGATTTCACTATTCAACCGGAACGCTGGTGCGGTGATTATCATTTAAGCGATAACGAAATGTATATAGGTCTTGAAAAAGAAACTGCTTTAAGCGTTTTTGATTATTCTTATAACTACGAGAGAGTTATGAAAGAATGTAAAAAAACACCCGTAACAGTTAATGATTCTGACGGATGCAAAAAGGAAGTTCTTATAAGCAAGGAAGATACTCCCTGCTTTAGCGTTGAAAGATATATTGTGAATAACGGAAAAACTGAACTTCTTCAAGGCGTTTGCGTTTATGTTGTAACAGACGGCAACGGGAAACTTGTTTCAGATGATTACTGCAAAGAAATCAAAAAAGGCGACTATTTCTTTATGCCCCATAGCTGTGACGGTAAATTCGCAGTTGGAAGTGAAACACAATTAACACTCGCAAAATGTGTGCCACCCACGATAAATTAAATGTAGCAAGCCTATCCCTCCTTTTTACATTCCTAAAAAAGAGGAATAGCTTCCCGCTTAATTTAGAATTTCTATCAGGGAGAAATTTATGAAAAACACTTATCTAAAAAACAAAAACTGGTCACCGAAAATTGTCGGTGAATTTTTAAAAGAAATAGGAAATAGCAAAAACGGCTACTCCAATGAAGAAAAGTGCGGTTATATTATTGAAACCGCAAAAGAACTCTTAAAGCGTGGTGGTAACAATAACATTTCCTCCGCTGAAAACCTTTTGATTTATGCCACTCAGCATTATTTTGATGGCGCAGAACCACAAATAAAAGCCAATATTTATTACACTCTCGGTGGTCTTTATGAAAAGCACAAAGAGAATTTTATAAGAGCATATACGTATTATGAAAAATACACTCTTAACAATAAAGAGAACAGCGGAACACATTCGTTGCTGCTCAGAGCCTTAATTCTCCGTGACGATTTCGCCTACTCGGAAGAGCTTGAAAAGGAATTCCGAATGAGCCTTGCTGAAGCTGATTTAGGCTTAAAAAATGACAGAATTTATGAAAACCTCGGAAGATATATTGTTGCCGAGCACGATGGCAAAGAAGAGGAATGCCAAAAAGTTATGAAACGCCTTTGGGGTATTATCAAAACCGACGAGCTCATCCTCCCCGACCTTATTTTAAAAAAGGATTTGAGCGATAGGGTTAAAGTACCCACAAAAGTTGTGGAGTTTATAAAGAATAAAAAATAAGGTTCAGGCTATCCTGAACCTTATTTTTTATTTAACTTTTTTCTTTCTCTTATCAATCTTAATAAGAACAGCTGTTGCACCTGCACCGCAGAGCATAAATACTGCAAACCAAACTGCATTTTGTTCTGCAACATCTTCATCAAGTGCATTTGTTGCAATTGCAACAAGAGGCTTGAGAGCAACTCTAACTGCCGCTTTAAGAGGCTCGCTTTCAGCGATAAAGTCGGCAATAGGTGGAGAAAGCTTATAATATGCATTTACGAATGCAGTACCTAAAGGATTAGTAAGCAAGCATTCATCACGGAATTTACAAAGCAAACCGACCTCACCCGAGTCGTGACCATAGGAAGCAGTAGCAATAAAACAAAGAGAAGGCTGCAGGATACTGGTGTTTGCACTGTCAGCCGAAATAATTGAATCGGAATAAACTCTTAAAACTACGCCACCTTCATTTACTGCTGTAGTTGGAGTTGTTGTTTTTTTACCCTCAGCATCATAGGTGTTGGTTTCAGTAATTTTTTCGCCTTTGTAGTTAACGGTAATATCGTTTTCCGCCAATATCATATTTGGGAAATGGTAAGCAACATCAAGAGTGTAATACTTGTCATCTGATATAGGCATATTCAAACCGACTGTTTCTGTACCTTCCTCATCTTTGTCGATGCTCTCATACTCAAAATCATCTTCAAGAGCAGAAACGGTAATTAAAACGCCGCATAAGTTATTGGTTGCCGAGCCCGGTTGGGTTTCATCCTTTAGCATCGGTGCAAATTCAACATGTATCGGCACATCGGAAAGTTGAAATGCAGCACTAGGGTTAACCCCTTTATTTAGGCACTTCATAAAATAGCCGTCAACCTTTCCTTTACTATCTTCACCGGAGCAAGAAACCGTGCAGGAATTACTAGTGGTGTCCCAATCCTCACCACAATTCGAACAAGCGTAGTGAGGTTCAAAATAAAGATAGGAGTAAGTTGTATCGGCACTAACTTTGGGTAAAACCGCAGTAGTACTGAAAATATCCGCCGACATTGCAGACGCTACATTGGTCTGACCGGAGCGTAAGCTTTCGGCAACAGTTTTAACCGCTTCTTGTTTTATGCTACGCTCTTCACTCTTTTCAAAAGCACGATATG
>CAZUZV010000062.1:0-9533 GCA_964624385.1 uncultured Eubacteriales bacterium
AAAAGAGTGTTAAGGGTTACAAGGAAATTGAGTTCGAGGTTATGCGTGACTCAAGCGACCACGCTATCACCATCTGCGGTATGGAAAACATCGACCCTGTCGGTGTTCATACAGGTGACTCCTGCGTTGTAGCACCTATTATGACGCTCAGCAAAGAGGATGAGAAGATGCTCAACGATTCAGCTATCAAGCTCATCAAGGAACTTAAAATTGAAGGCGGCTGTAATGTTCAGTTTGCTCTTAATCCTCACACTTCTGAATATTACCTTATTGAAGTTAATCCCAGAGTTTCTCGTTCTTCCGCACTTGCATCAAAGGCTTCCGGTTATCCAATTGCCCGTGTTACTGCAAAGATTGCTGTTGGTATGGCTCTTGAAGATATCCAGATTGCTAATACTAATGCTGCTTTCGAGCCCAAGCTCGATTATGTTATCGCTAAATTACCCCGTTTCCCCTTTGATAAATTTACTTCTGCTACTAATAAGCTCGGTACTCAGATGAAGGCTACAGGTGAAGTTATGGGTATCGGTTCTAATCTTGAAGAGGCTATTCTTAAGGGAATTCGTTCCCTTGAAATCGGTGCTAACCATATGTACCTTTCAAAATTTGACAATATGAGTGTTGAAGAGCTACTTGAATATATTTCAGAGTTCCGTTCTGATAATATCTTCGCTATTGCAGAGCTTATCTATCACGGTGTTTCTATTGAAAAAATTCACGAAATTACCATGATTACTCCTTACTTCCTTGAAGCAATCAAAAACATTATTGACATGGAAGAAAAGCTTCGTGTAAATAAAAATTCAGAAGCTCTCGTTGCAGCTAAGAAGATGGGCTTCAGTGATAAATATATTGCTCGTCTTTGGAACTGTAAGGAACTTGATGTTTACAATATGCGTAAGGAAATGAATCTCTTCCCTGTATTCAAGATGGTTGACACCTGCCATACAAATGCATACATTCCTTACTTTTATTCTTCTTACACAGGTGAAAACAGCTCCCGCCTTACTGATAAGAAAAAAATTATCGTTCTCGGTGCAGGTCCTATCCGTATCGGTCAGGGTGTTGAATTTGACTACTCAACCGTTCACGCAGTTATGACGATTAAAAATGCAGGCTACGAGGCTATTATCATTAACAATAACCCCGAAACTGTTTCAACTGACTATACGACTGCGGATAAGCTTTACTTTGAGCCTCTCACTGCTGAAGATGTTATGAATATCGTTGAGTTTGAAAAGCCCGAAGGTGTTATTGCATCTCTTGGTGGTCAGACCGCTATCAACCTTGCACAGCCGCTTTTCGACCGCGGTGTTAAAATTATCGGTACTGACTGCGCTGCTATTGACCGCGCAGAAGACCGTAACGCATTTGAAAATCTCCTTAATGAACTTAACATTCCTCGTGCAAAGGGTAGAGCTGTTACAAAGCTTGAAGATGGTATTGCAGCTGCATCTGAAATCGGCTATCCTGTCCTTGTTCGTCCCAGCTTCGTGCTTGGTGGACGTGCAATGCAGATTGTTGCAAATGAAGAACAACTTCGCCATTATCTCAGAACAGCTGTTGAAATTGATGAGGACAAGCCTGTTCTTGTTGATAAATACATTTATGGTAAAGAGGTTGAGGTTGATGCTATCTGTGATGGCAGAGATGTTTTCGTACCCGGTATTATGGAGCTTGTTGAAAAGACAGGTATTCACTCCGGTGACTCCATCAGCGTTTATCCCTCATTCAGCATTTCAGATAAAGTTAAAGGTATCATTCTTCAGTATGCAAAGAAATTGGGCTTAGGAATCGGCATCGTAGGTCTTTACAACATTCAGTTCATAGTTGACGAAAATGACGATGTTTATATTATCGAGGTTAACCCCCGTTCCTCAAGAACCGTTCCCTTCCTTTCAAAGGCAACAGGCTACTCTCTTGCAGATATTGCAACAGAGGTTATTATGGGCAAGAGCCTTAAAGAGCAGGGTATTTTCGATATTTACCCCACGGAAAAAAATCGTTGGTATGTAAAAGTACCCGTGTTCTCATTCAACAAAATTCGTGGTCTTGACGCTTACCTTTCACCTGAAATGAAGTCAACCGGTGAAGCAATCGGATATGACGATAAATTAAACAGAGCTCTTTACAAAGCTCTTCAGGCTTCAGGTATGCACCTTCAGAACTATGGCACTGTTTTTGCAACAGTTGCAGATAAAGATAAAGAAGAGGCACTTCCTCTCATTCGCCGTTTCTATAAGCTTGGCTTCAATATCCAGGCAACTGCAGGTACTGCAAAATTCCTTAAAGAAAACGGAATCAGAACTCACGTTCTCGGCAAAATCAGTGAAGGTAGCAACGAAGTTCCCGATGCACTCCGTCAGGGTCACATCGCTTATGTTATTAATACAAAAGACATTAACGCAAGCGGAGAAAATAACGATGGTCATCAGATTCGCCGTTATGCTATTGAAAACAATGTAACAATATTTACAGCACTCGATACTGTAAAGGTTCTTCTTGATGTTCTTGAAGATATTACCCTTACAATTTCAACAATTGATGCAGAGGCTAACTTATGAGAGAATCAATTTTTAAAATAACTGAAAATACACCCCTTACAAAAACGGTGTATAAAATGAAGCTTTTCGGTGATGTGAGTGAAATCACATCACCCGGACAGTTTGTGAATATAAAACTTGATGGTCTTTATCTTCGCAGACCTATTTCCGTTTGTGATTGCGAAGGCGATGTGCTCACTCTTATCTACAAGGTTGTAGGCAAAGGCACAGAGCAGATGGCAAAAATGACTGCAGGAGAAAAGCTTAACATTCTCACAGGTCTCGGTAATGGCTATGATATTTCCATTGCAGGTGACAAGCCCTTGCTTTTGGGCGGTGGAGTTGGTGTTCCGCCCCTTTATATGCTTTGTAAAAAACTTATTGCAGAGGGTAAAAAGGTTAGTGTTGTTCTTGGCTTTAACACTAAGGATGAAATTTTCTGCGAAGAGGATTTCAAAGCTCTTGGTGCAGATGTTTTTGTTACAACTGCTGACGGTTCATATGGCATCAAAGGTTTTGTTACAGATGCAATGAAAGATATTGACTATTCATATTTCTACACTTGCGGGCCTGAACCCATGCTCAAAGCGATTTTTAAAGCAAGTGCCACAAGCGGTCAGTTCAGCTTTGAAGAAAGAATGGGGTGCGGTTTTGGTGCTTGTATGGGTTGCTCATGCAAGACTGTTACAGGCTACAAGCGTATATGTAAAGACGGACCCGTGCTTAAGAAGGAGGAGATTTTATGGGCAGATTAAGTGTTAATCTCTGCGGAATAGAGCTTGATAACCCCATAATTCCTGCCAGCGGTACTTTTGGCTATGGTTACGAGTTCGCAGAAATTTACGATATAAATGTACTTGGTACTTTCTCTTTCAAAGGTACAACAAAGGATCCTCGTTTCGGTAACCCCACACCCCGAATTGCAGAATGTACTGCAGGTATGATAAATGCGGTAGGTCTTCAGAATCCGGGTGTTGAAAAGGTTATCAGCGAAGAACTCCCGAAACTTAAAAAGTGTTTTAATAAAAAAGTTATGGCAAATGTAAGCGGATTTTCAGTTCCCGATTATGCTTACACTTGCGAAAAATTAGATAAAGAAGAGCAGGTTGGTTGGCTTGAGGTAAATGTGAGCTGTCCCAATGTTCACGGTGGTGGTATGAGCTTCGGCACAGACCCTAAAGCTGCGGCAGAGGTTACTGCAGCGGTTAAGGCTGTAACAACGAAGCCTGTAATTATAAAGCTTTCTCCCAATGTAACAGATATTGTTGCAATTGCAAAAGAGTGTGAGGCGGCAGGTGCAGACGGTATCAGCCTTATTAACACTCTTTTAGGTATGAGAATCGACCTTAAAACCAAGAAACCCGTGATTGCAAACAAAATGGGTGGCTTCTCGGGAAGTGCGATTTTCCCCGTTGCAGTTCGTATGGTTTATCAGGTAGCAAACGCAGTTAATATTCCCGTTGTTGGTATGGGTGGTGTTTCTACCGCAGAAGATGTTATTGAACTTATGTTGGCAGGTGCAACTGCAGTTGAAGTAGGTGCGGCAAACCTTATTGACCCCTGCGTATGCCGTGACATTATCAACGAATTGCCTGTAGTAATGGATAAATATGGAATAAATAATTTAAGTGAAATAATAGGAGGCGCAAAATAATGGGTAAAGACGTAATTATTGCTTGTGACTTTTCAAGCGCAGAAAAAGTATATGAATTTCTTGATAAATTTGAAGGCGGAAGAAAGCCGTTCGTAAAAATCGGTATGGAGCTTTTCTATGCAGAAGGTCCCCAGATTGTTCGTGAAATCAAAAAGAGAGGTCATAAGATTTTCCTCGACCTTAAGCTTCACGATATTCCTAACACAGTAAAAAAATCAATGGCAGTTCTTTCAAATCTTGATGTTGACATTACAAACCTTCATGCATCAGGTACAATCAGAATGATGGAAGGCGCTCTTGAAGGACTTACCCGTCCAGATGGTACAAGACCTCTTCTTATTGCGGTTACTCAGCTTACATCAACTGACCAGGAAAGTATGGAAAACGATCTTCTTATTAAAGAGCCTATCGACAAGGTTGTTATGCATTATGCTCACAATGCAAAGGTTGCAGGTCTTGACGGTGTTGTTTGCTCACCTCTTGAAGCAGGCAAAGTTCACGAAACATGTGGTAAAGAATTCCTTACAATCACTCCCGGTGTACGTTTTGCAGATGGTGACATCGGCGACCAGAAGAGAGTTATGACTCCTGCTGAAGCTAAGAAGATCGGTTCTGACTACATTGTTGTTGGCAGACCTATCACAGCAGCAGAAGACCCCGTTGCAGCATATAACAGATGTGTAGAAGAATTCTGTGACTAATTAGAGGAGATTAAAATATTATGGAAAGCTACAAAAGAGAATTTATACAGTTTTTAGAAGGTGCAGGCGTTCTTAAATTCGGCGATTTTACTGCAAAAAGCGGTAGAAAAATTCCTTATTTTATCAACGCAGGCGATATTAAAACAGGCGAACAGATTTGCAAGCTTGGTGAATTCTATGCAAAGGCATATTTTGAAAAAGTTGGTAACAAGAAAACTGTTCTTTACGGACCTGCTTATAAAGGTATTCCGATTGCAGTTTCCGTTGCAGTTGCTCTTGCAAAGAATGGCCTTGATGTTCCTTTCTTCTTCAACCGTAAAGAAGAAAAAGACCACGGTGAAGGTGGAGTTTTCGTTGGTTACAAACCTCAGGAAGGCGAAGAAATCGTAATTGTTGAAGACGTTATCACAGCAGGTACTGCTATTCGTGAAAGCATGTCAATTCTTTCAGGTCTTAAAGGCACAAAGGTTGCTGCAACTTTCGTTATGGTTGACCGTAAAGAAAAGGGTCAGACAGAAAAATCTGCTATGGCGGAGGTTGGCGAGGAGTTCGGTTTCCCCGTATATTCTGTTGTTGACGTTTATGATATTATCGAATATCTCGAAGAAGACGAGAAAAACAAAGAAAATGTTGAGCGTATCAAAAACTATCTGGCAGTTAATGGCGCAAAAGAATAATTGAAACATTTTCTAAAATTTAAACTATAAAAAAGGGGATTAGTAGTAAATGAGAAGCTTGATTGATATTCTCGATTTTACCGTTGAAGAAGTAAATGAACTTATTGCAACGGCAAACGATATTATAGATAATCCCGATAAATACTGTGAAAAGTGTAAGAGAAAAAAACTTGCAACACTTTTCTTTGAACCCTCCACAAGAACACGTCTCAGCTTTGAGTCGGCAATGATTGAATTGGGCGGTAGTGTTATCGGATTTTCTGCAGCAAATAATTCATCTGCCGCAAAAGGTGAAAGTGTGGCAGACACTGCAAAAACTATCAGTTGCTATGCAGACATTATTGCAATGCGCCATCCTAAAGAGGGTGCGCCCCTTGTTGCTGCACAGAACGCTACTATTCCGGTTATTAATGCAGGTGACGGCGGACACAATCATCCCACTCAGACACTTACAGACTTACTTACAATTCATCGCGAAAAAGGTGGTTTTGATAATCTTACAGTTGGTTTCTGCGGTGATCTTAAATTTGGTAGAACAGTTCACTCTCTCATTACTGCTCTTTCAAGATACAGCGGTATTAAGGTTGTTCTTATCTCTCCGGAAGAGCTTAAGCTTCCAAGCTATGTTAAAAAGGATGTTCTTAAGAAGAATGGTATTCCTTATAAGCAGACAACTGACCTTGAAAGCGTAATGCCCGAGCTTGATATTCTCTATATGACGCGAGTTCAGAGAGAGCGTTTCTTCAACGAGGAGGATTATTTACGCCTTAAGGATAGCTACGTTCTTGAACCCAAGAAGCTCGTTAATGCTAAAAAAGATTTGTGTATTATGCATCCGCTTCCTCGAGTTAATGAAATAAGCGTTGCTGTGGATGATGACCCGAGAGCTTGTTATTTTAAACAGGTTCTTTACGGAAAATACATTCGTATGGCACTTATTCTCAAATTGTTAGAGGAGGCGCAGAAATGAATATAGATTCCATTACAAACGGTTTTGTTATTGACCATATTACTGCAGGTCGCGGTATGAAGCTTTATGACCTTTTGGGTCTTGATAACCTCGACTGCTCCGTTGCAATTATCAAGAATGTTGCAAGTAAGAAAATGAGCAAAAAAGATATAATCAAAATTGATGCGGATATTGATATCGATATTGATGTTATCGGTTATGTTGACCCCGGCACAACAGTTAATGTAATTAAAAACTGTGAGCTTGTTGAGAAGCGCACACTTGAGCTTCCTCAAATCCTTACAAATGTTATTAAATGCAAGAATCCCCGTTGCATAACATCAACTGAGCAGGAGATTAATCACATTTTCAAACTCACAGATAAAGACAACGGAGTTTACCGTTGCATATACTGTGAAACACAAGCTAAATAATGTGTTTTGCCAATTGGCATTTTAACCAAAACGTATCGTATAAAAAGAGTTTTATTATACCTTATGTGCCTTGACCGAGTTCGCTTGTTATGATAAAATTAAACTGTAAAAAATAAGCGACTTTTTCTGCAACTGACGGATTCGAAGTGGAGCACCACAAAGGAGCAGAAAACAGTAGTCAAAGAGTTAAAGCCGACCGTCTGGGCACACTTGTTCTTTCTTTGAACAAGTGCGCCTTTTTTGATTTAGGATAACTCATTTTAGGGTGAAAGGATGTTTTTAATGAAAAAAGTCGGAATTATAATGGGTAGCGATAGCGATTTACCCGTTGTTGAAAAAGCAATAAATACTCTTAAAGAATTTGACGTTCCTTTTGAGGTTCATGTTTTTTCTGCTCACAGAACTCCTGACCAGGCAAAAGATTTCAGCGCAAATGCCCGTGTTAACGGCTTTGGCGTTATTATTGCGGCGGCAGGTATGGCGGCTCACCTTGCAGGTGCAGTTGCTGCAAACACAACTCTTCCTGTTATCGGTATTCCGATTAAGTCCCAGAACTTAGGCGGTATGGAAGCACTCCTTTCAACAGTTCAGATGCCCTCAGGCATTCCCGTTGCAACTGTTGCCATTGATGGAGCAGTAAACTCCGCTTTACTTGCAATTGAAATTCTTTCTTTGGGCGAACCCGAACTTGAAAAGAAACTTGCAGATAAGAGAGCAAAAGACACTGCAACAGTTCTCGAAAAGAATAAAGCAATAGAAGATAAATACAACAACTAATTTCAGAGGTGCAAAATGGGCGGTTTTTTTGGTGTAGTATCTAAAAACGATGCTGTGCTTGATACCTTTTTCGGTGTTGACTATCACTCCCACTTGGGAACTCGTCGCGCAGGTATGGCGGCATACGACGGCGAAAGAGGCTTACAAAGAAAAATACATAAAATAGAAAATTCTCCGTTCAGAACAAAGTTTGAGAATATTCTCGACCAGATGAGCGGTAATGCATCAATAGGCTGTATCAGTGATACGGACGCGCAACCCCTACTTATGCGCTCCAATCACGGACTTTATGCAATAAGCACAATTGGTGTTATAAATAACAGTGAAGACCTTGTTAAACAATATCTTGCATTCAGTGGCGGTCACTTTGGTGCTATGACTAGTGAGGGTATTAACTCTTCCGAACTTGTTGCTGCTATGATTGACCAGAAAACAGATTTTGCAGAGGGTATCCGCTTTGCTCAGGATATGATTGACGGAACCTCTTCAATTCTTATTCTCAAAGAAGACGGCAAAATTATTGCCGCAAGAGATAAGGTCGGCAGAATCCCTGTTCTTATCGGTAAGCGTGAAGACGGTTTCTGTGTTTCCTTTGAAGATTTTGCTTATAAGAAATTGGGTTTTGAGGATTATAAGGAGTTAGGGCCGAGCGAAATTGTTGAAATTTCTGCTGATGAAGTTAAGGTTCTTGCCCCTGCAAGAAGCAAAAAGAAAATATGTGCTTTCCTTTGGTCATACTACGGCTACCCCACATCCTGCTACGAAGGCAGAAATGTTGAGGCAATGAGATATGAAAACGGAAAGATTATGGCGCAGACCGATAAAATGTTAGGCGAGGCTCAAAGCATTGACTATGTCAGTGGTGTTCCTGATTCAGGTACTCCTCACGCTATCGGTTATGCAAATGAAAGCGGTGTTCCTTTCGCTCGCCCTTTCATTAAATATACTCCTACGTGGCCCCGTAGCTTTATGCCCTCCAACCAGAGAGAGCGTAACAGAGTGGCAAAAATGAAACAGATTCCCATTCACGAGCTTATTCAGGACAAGAAGCTTCTTTTTGTTGATGACAGTATCGTAAGAGGTACTCAGCTTCGCGAAACTGTTGAATTTCTTTATGAAAACGGAGCTAAAGAGGTTCATATGCGTTCCGCATGTCCTCCCATTATGTACGGTTGTAAATACCTTAACTTCTCAAGAGCCACAAACGATATGGAGCTTATTTCAAGAAGCACAATTATGGAGCTTGAGGGTGAAGAAGGCTTCAAGCACCTTGATGAATACAGCGATGCATCCACAGAGCGCGGAGCAAAAATGAGAAAAGCAATTTGCGAAAAACTTCATTTTGCTTCTCTTGAGTTCCAGTCCTTAGAAGGTATCGTTAAAGCAATCGGGCTTCCCGAAGAAGACCTTTGCACATATTGTTGGAATGGTAAAGGTTAAGTAAATTCAGTTAATAATTTTTAGGAGAATAGATATGAATAATTCAAGATCAGAAAGTTATGCAGCAGCAGGTGTTGACATTACTGCAGGTTACAAGGCAGTTGAACTTATGAAAAAACATATCGCAAGAACTCGTAACGAAGGTTCAATGGATGATGTTGGTGGCTTTGGCGGTTGCTTTGACTTTGGTTTTGCTAAAGGTATGGAGCATCCCGTATTGGTTTCAGGTACTGATGGTTGCGGTACTAAAGTTAAATTAGCAATTCTTATGGATAAACACGACACAATCGGTATTGATGCTGTTGCTATGTGCGTAAACGATATTGTTTGCGTCGGTGCAAAACCCTTGTATTTCCTT
>CAZUZV010000063.1:0-9476 GCA_964624385.1 uncultured Eubacteriales bacterium
CTGCAAGGGTATGGACGGTCTTTCAGGTATTTTTGACGATCAGGCAAGAGAAAGAAACATCAACTTCATCTGGGTCAAGCAGGACCTTATGGATCCGAGAACCATATCAAGAAGAGATATGCGTGAGCAGGTTAACAAATATATGCAGACAGTTCTTCAGGAAGAGCCCCTTGATTCCTCGTTAGTTGACTTTGAAGACGATTTAGCTTGGTAAGGAGATAGAAACATTATGAAATATTTTGGTGGATGCGATGTAGGCTCTACATACACAAAATGCGTAATTCTTGACGAAAACGGCAAGATGGTTGCAAATGTTACAAACAGAAGTAAAATCAATCCCGTTGCAAGTGCAGAAATTGCTCTCGGTGATGCAATATCACAGGTTGAAGGACTTAACTCCGCAGAAGAGTTAAGCTATCTTATCGGTACAGGCTACGGAAGAAACAAGGTTCCGTTCGCAGATGAAAATATATCTGAAATCAGTTGTCACGCTATGGGCGTTCACGTAACAAATCCCGAAGTTAAGGCTATAATTGATATCGGCGGTCAGGACGTTAAAGGAATTTCAATTGATACCGACGGAACAGTTAAAAACTTTGCTATGAACGATAAATGCGCCGCAGGTACGGGCAGATTTTATGAAGCAATGGCAAATGCTTTTGAAATGACTCTTCCCGAGTTTTCAAAGCTTTCACTTGAGGCAAAAAACACTATTCCGATTACTGCTCAGTGCACAGTTTTTGCGGAAAGTGAGGTTATTTCCCTTGTTGGTGAGGGTAAGCCCATGGATGAAATAGCTGCAGGTATTCAGCTTGCAGTTGCAAAGCGTTGCTTTGTTATGGCTAAAAAAGCAGGTGCAACAGATAGCATCACTCTCACAGGCGGTTGTGCTAAAAACGATGGTCTTAAAAAGGCTATAGAAAAGGTTTTGAAAATCAAGGTTGTTGAGCTTTCAACTGACCCTCAGCTTATGGGTGCTTTAGGTGCTGCTGAATATGCTCGTCAAAAGGGATTAGCAAAGGAGAATTAAAATGGAAATATTTTTAATCATTTTAGCAGTTATCGTTGCTCTTTTCCTCTTAACCTTTGCAATTTATTGGTTTAACCTTGATATGAAGCTCGTAAGAAAGGTTTACGATTTACTGGGAAAGCATTACGATAATATGAAAAGAGATAAAAAGCTGTAATGGAAATTTTCGATTCTTTAATCAAAGAGGTTTCTGAAATAATAAAACCTTTTCCCAAAACAGAATTTTCCTGTGAAAAAGAAAAATCCTGGGAAGATGTTGGGCATAATCAGGTGATTCTCCAAAAAGAAACACTTCTTGAGCTTGATGGTGTAGGATTTAACCTTTTGACTTCTTCCTCTATTGATGATGGCGTTGTGGTTGTAGGAAAGGATTTACAAGAAATAAAAGGAAACACCAAGTTTGCCCGAATTTGCTTTGTCGAATTTGAAGAACAAGAAGAAACACAGAAAACATATAACCTTATAAGAAAAATTGAATATGCAAAATATCATTTTTTCCCCGATGGTTATATGATAAGAACTTCTTCTAAAGCTCATAAAGAAAGTGTTCGTGTTTCCAAAACCGCCATTAAAAAGGGCATAGATTTTCAGAAAATCGGAAATCTTCTTATAAACAAATATAAGGAAAACCCTGCAGTTAAAAGTGTTAAGGTTATTTTTGTAACAGAAAGCTCTGTTGATTTTTCGGCTCTTGAAGCACTTTCAAGAAAAAACCACGAAATAACGGAAACACTTAACCAGGTTATGAATAACTTGAGTTTTGACTGTGACACCTGCAACCTTAAAGCAATTTGCGATGAGGTTGAGGGTATGAGAGAGTTGCATTTTAAAACCTCCAAAGGAATGTAATATGGAAAAGAAGGATATTATAGATTTCTTTGATAATCTGGCAGAAATTCCCCGAAACAGAAATAATCTGCGGTGATGCGGAAGAATATCTTTTTAATAAAGCTTTCGATGTAATAATGATTTAGAAAGAATGCTCCGACCATATTTTAATATCGATATAAAAATCTCTGACAATGAAATGTATCAGGTATCGGGAATCAAGAAATAACAAAGAAAAGCCTTTTCCATTGATTGACAATGAAAAAGGCTTATGTTAATATAAAAAATGTAATTTTTATGCGGAAAGGTTGTTTTTTATGCAGAAAAAAATTGAAAACATCATCAACCTTATTAAAGAAAAAGACATTAAAATGGTTGATTTTAAAATGGTTGATATTAACGGTCAATACCGACATGTTACAATCCCTGCAGAAAATTTCTCTGAAGATACAATGAAAAGCGGTATAGGCTTTGATGCTTCAAACTACGGCTATGCTGTTGTTGAAAAAAGCGATATGGTATTCATTCCCGACCCGGATACTGCCATTATTGACCCGTTCTGTTCTATTCCCACATTATCAATGACAGGTAATGCCATGATTATTGATAACCCTCAGAACAGACCTTTGGCTCAATACCCCAGAAATATAGTTCTTGCAGCAGAAAAATATATGGCAGATTGCGGCGTTGCAGATACAATGCTCGTTCTTCCCGAATTTGAATTCTATCTCTTTGACCAAGTGGGCTGGAATGTTTCTCCTGACAATATAAGTGCAAGCGTTGATGCCAAGCAGTCTTATTGGAACAGCGATATTTCAGGTGACGGCGTTATCGTTCCCAAGCAGAAAAACTATCACATCGCAAAACCCTTTGACGTTACTTATGAATGTCGTAGCGAGATGTGTATGCATATGGCAGATGCAGGTATTGAAATCAACTATCATCATCCCGAGGTTGCCGCATCAGGTCAGTTTGAAATTGAACCTCAGCTTGGCAAAATGTCAAAAATGGCAGACGCTACAATGTGGATAAAATACATTATCCGTAACACCGCTCTTAAATACGGCAAAACAGCTACATTTATGCCTAAGCCCATTTACGGTGAAGCAGGTAGCGGTATGCATGTTCATATGCTGCTTCTTAAAGACGGTAAGCCTGTTTTCTCTGACGATAACGGTTATGCAAATCTTAGTGAAACCGCACATTACTTTATGGGTGGTCTTCTTAAGCACATTGCTTCACTTTGTGCTCTTACAAACCCCAGCACAAACTCCTTCAAACGCTTGATTCCCGGTTTTGAAGCACCTGTAACAGTTGGTTACGCAACATCAAACAGAAGCGCGGTTATCCGTATTCCTGCATATGCTAAAGCACCTGAAAAACGTCGTTTTGAGCTTCGTAACCCCGATGCTACCTGCAACCCCTATTTCTGCTTTGCAGCAATTCTTATGGCAGGTCTTGACGGTGTTAAAAATAAAATTGATCCTCACGCAAACGGTTGGGGACCCTATGACTTTAACCTTTTCAACCTTCCTGAAGAGGAAAAGGCAAAGCTTCAGGGCTTGCCCACAACTCTTGATGAGGCTCTCAATGCTCTTGAAAGCGACCACGATTACCTTACTGCAGGTGGAGTATTCCCCGAAGAGCTTATCAAAAACTTTATCAAATCAAAACGTGCTGAGCTTGCTGAAATGGCAAAAATACCCACACCTGCTGAGTTTGAAAAGTATTATAATCTTTAATTAATATAAATCACCTACCCGAATGGGTGGGTGATTTGCCCATAAAGGAGAAATTATTATGTCAGAAAAAGTTATTCTTATTCTTGTTGATGGTATGCGCCCCGATGGTATGATGGAGTGCGGTAATCCTTATGCACAGAAGCTTGTTTCGAAAAGCACATACTGCCTTAAAGCGCAGACTGTTATGCCCTCTGTTACGCTTCCTTGCCATATGTCCCTTTTCCATAGCGTTGACCCTGAGCGTCACGGCATCGGCACAAACGGTTATGTTCCTCAGGTTCGCCCCATAAAAGGTATGTTTGACCAGTTTGATAATTTCGATAAAAAATGTGCCTTCTTCTATACTTGGGAAGAGCTTCGCGACCTTGGCAGACCTGACCATCTTCATACTGCAGTTTGCTTCAATCAGCATAAGCAGGTTGATACAGATATTAAAATTACTGATGCTGCAATTAAATACATAAACGAAGAATCTCCCGATTTCCTTTTCCTTTATCTTGGTGAAACCGATGAGGTTGGCGGTCACGATTGCGGTTGGATGAGCGAGCAGTATATGAAGAGTGTAAGCAAGGCACTTTCCTGCGTTGAGAAACTCCAGAACAGCATTTCAGAAGATTACACAATTATTCTTCTTGCGGACCACGGCGGACACGACAGAAGCCACGGTTGCGATATACCTGAAGATATGACAATCCCGATTTTGTTCTCCGGTAAAGCCTTCGAGGAAGGAAAAGAGCTTCCCGAAGCATCTATAAAAGATGTTGCAGTTACAATTGCAAAACTTCTTGAAGTTCCCTGTGCAAAAGAATGGGAAGGCGTTGCAAGAGTATAAAATAATCGGTTATAATATTAAAAGAATTATAATGAAAGGGAGATAAGCTCTCGCTACTATGATTATAGATTTCCATACCCACGTATTTCCTGAGAAAATTGCAGAAAAAACAATTGAAAAGTTGAGCTTTGTTTCAGGTGGACTTATTCCTCAGACAAACGGAACATTGAACAGCCTTAAAATGTTAATGGGGAAAGATGGTGTTGATAAAAGTGTTGTTTTATCAATTGCCACCAATGAAAAGCAACAGACCAATGTTAATAATTATATTAAATCCTGCGGAAGTGAAGATATTATTCCTTTCGGCTCTGTTTACCCACACGCAGAAAATGCACTTGAAGAGTTGGAGCGCATAAAGGGAATGGGGATTAAAGGTGTTAAACTCCACCCTGAATATCAGCATTTTTTTGTTGACGACGAAAAAATGAAACCAATTTATAAAAAGATTTCGGAGCTTGGTTTAATCGTCATTTTCCATGCAGGAGTGGATTTCGGTTACCCTGCACCATACCACGCTACTCCCGAAAGATTGAGAACTGCGGCAAAATGGATTGACTCACCTATGATTTGCGCCCATTGGGGTTCTGCAGGAATGGGTGAAGATGTTTTAAAATATCTTTGTGATGTGCCTTGTTATTTTGATACCGCTTTCGGCTATGGCACAATGTCTAAATCAATTGCTCTGCAGATTTTAGAGAAAAAGGGTGTGGATAAAATCGTTTTCGGTTCTGATGCCCCTTGGCACGCTCCCTCCTGGGACATAAGAATGATTAAAACTCTTGAACTTACTCCTGAGGAAGAAGAGAAGATCTTCTCAGGAAATGCTTTAAAACTTTTAAATATTTAAGTTTTATAAACCGATTGTTTACATTCGGTTTATTTTTTTATATTAATATAAAATTGAGGTGGTGTAAATGTTTAATATTCTTGTTGTTGATGACGATATAAATACTCGAAAACTAATGTCTATTATATTAACAAATGAAAAATATAGTGTTTATACTGCAACAAACGGCAGAGAAGCGCTTGATGTTATGGATAGAAATCATATTGATTTAGTTGTGCTTGATATAATGATGCCTGAGATGGACGGTTACACTTTTACAAAAGTTTTGAGGGAAGAAAATAACGATTTACCCATACTTATGATATCGGCAAAACAACTTCCGTCAGATAAAAAACAAGGTTTTTTGGTCGGTACAGATGATTATATGACAAAGCCTATTGAAGAGGAAGAAATGCTTTTGAGGATAAAGGCACTTTTAAGACGTGCCAAAATAGTAAGCGAAAAGAAACTTTCTGTAGGCAATGTTGTTCTCGATTACAATTCATTTACAGTATCACGTTTTGATGAAACGATTGAACTTCCTCAAAAAGAATTTCAACTTTTATACAAATTACTCTCCTATCCCAATAAAATCTTCACGCGAATTCAACTTATGGATGAAATATGGGGAATGGAATGTGAAACAGGATGGGAAACCGTTACTGTTCATATAGGAAGATTAAGAAAGAAACTTGAAAAGTGGGATGATTTTGAAATAGTTTCTGTAAGAGGATTAGGATATAAGGCGGTAAAAAACAATGAATAACAGAATAAATACATACAAAAAGAAAAATCATAGGGTTGTTTTGACGCTGATATTTTCTATCGTTACGTTCTGCGTGCTTGCTGTTACAATGGTAGTTGTTGCAGGAGGTTTGTATATTTTACTCAAACTTGGTTTTTTGGAGCCGGTAACAGATGTAAGCAAAAGTCAAGAAGTAATAATTATAATTATGGCATTGGCAAGTGTTTTTATCGGAACGGGCTTAAGTGCGGTAGCTGTCAATATTCCGTTGCAGCCGTTTAAATCGCTGATCGAGGGCTTAAATAAACTTGCTTGCGGAGACTTTAGCACACGGTTACAATTTAAAAGACCAATGACAAAAATAGATACGATAAGCACCTTGGAAGAGAGTTTCAATACGCTGGCAACAGAATTGGAAAATACAGAAATGCTAAGCTCCGATTTCGTCAATAATTTTTCTCACGAGTTTAAAACACCAATTGTATCAATAGCGGGATTTGCAAAACTTCTTAAGCAAGACAACATCAGCGAAGAACAGAAAAAAGAGTATGTTAATATTATTGAAGAAGAGTCTTTGAGGCTTTCATATCTGGCAACTAATGTTTTGGATTTAACAAAAATTGAGAACCAAACGATTTTAAGAGATGTTACCAGATTCAATATTTCTGAGCAAATACGAACCTGTGTTCTTATGATGGAAGACAAATGGACAAAAAAGAATTTGGATATCAGAATAGACATAGAAGAGCATTATGTTAAAGGCAATGAAGGACTTTTAAAACAAGTGTGGCTTAATCTTTTGGATAATGCGGTCAAATTCGCAAACGTTGACGGTTGGGTACATATTGATATTGTTGAAAATGAAAAGATATATGTCACAATTACCAATTCCGGCAGTACAATAAAGGAAGAAAACTTTAAAAGGATTTTTAATAAGTTTTATCAGGAAGAAAAATCCCATTCAACACAAGGCAATGGAATTGGTTTGGCGATAGTTAAGAAAATAGTTGCTCTTCATAATGGAGAAATAAAAGTGCAAACGGAAAAAAATCAGACAAGTTTCACCATTATAATTTAAAAAACAATGTACACTGCAATCGAAATTTTTTCGGTTGCAGTGTTTTGTTTCGTTTGAGTTTATTTTCTTTTGATACTATTAATTTGGTCAAACACCATATTGGCTATTGTAATATTAAAAAGTGATATACCCCCTTTTTTCTGCATGTTTCAAAATTTATACAAGCAAAATGTGGTGTTTGACCAAATTAATTAAAAGGAGATTTTTTATGAATGAGGTAAAAACCCCTAAAAAGCCACTTATATATTACTATGCGATAGTACTTGTAGTAATTATTCTTATCAACCTGATTGCTATGCCGTATCTTTCTCAATTAAGGATACAAGAAGTAGGTTACGATACTTTTATACGTATGGTTGAAGAGGGTCAGGTAAGTGAGGTTCAAATTCAAGACAACAGAATTTTATTCAAAGATACAGACGGAAAAAATATTTACGAAACAGGTATTGTAGAGGATTCGGGCTTAACAGGAAGACTGTATAACAGCGGTGTTAAATTTTCCGGCGAAATAATTGAAGAATCTTCACCTATTATGAATTTTTTAGTAGGTTGGATTCTTCCTTTCGGCATTATGTTTGCATTGGGTCAGTTTATGTCTAAAAAACTGATGAAGAAAATGGGCGGGGCTGATTCTATGATGTTTAATATCGGGAAAAGCAACGCCAAAGTATATGTTAAGTCATCAAACGGAATTAAGTTTAAAGATGTTGCCGGAGAAGACGAAGCAAAGGAGAACCTTGCTGAAATTGTAGATTATTTACATAATCCTGATAAATACAAGGAAATAGGTGCTTCAATGCCTAAAGGAATACTCCTTGTTGGCCCTCCCGGAACAGGTAAAACAATGCTCGCAAAGGCAGTTGCAGGCGAAGCAGATGTTCCGTTTTTCTCAATGTCGGGTTCGGAATTTGTTGAAATGTTTGTGGGTATGGGTGCTTCAAAAGTCCGCGACCTTTTTAAACAAGCAAAGGAAAAGGCACCATGCATCATTTTTATCGATGAAATCGATGCTATTGGCAAAAAACGTGACGGAAATTTGGGCGGAAACGATGAAAGAGAGCAAACTCTTAACCAACTTTTGACTGAAATGGATGGGTTTGAAGGTAATAACGGTGTGATTATTCTCGCAGCAACAAACAGACCCGAATCCCTTGACCCCGCTCTTACTCGACCGGGACGATTTGACAGGCGAGTGCCTGTTGAATTACCTGACCTTAAAGGAAGAGAAGCTATTTTGAAGGTGCATTCTGCAAAGATAAAGGTTGCGCCCGGCGTTGATTTTGAGAAAATTGCAAGAATGGCGTCAGGTGCATCAGGTGCTGAGCTTGCTAATATAGTAAACGAAGCAGCGTTGAGAGCTGTAAGAACGGGACGAAAATGTGCCAACCAAGCAGATTTTGAAGAGAGTATAGAAGTTGTTATTGCAGGTTATCAAAAGAAAAATGCTATTCTAACCGATAAAGAAAAATGTATTGTTGCTTATCACGAAATAGGTCACGCTTTGGTTGCCGCTAAGCAAACCGACTCTGCTCCTGTTCAAAAAATAACCATTATTCCTCGTACATCCGGTGCATTGGGCTATACTATGCAGGTTGATGAAACAAACAAATATCTTCTCACAAAAGAAGAATTAGAAAACAAAATAGCAACCTATGCCGGTGGCAGAGCGGCGGAGGAAATCGCATTTGGTTCATATACAACAGGAGCTTCAAATGATATTGAACAGGCAACAAAGCTTGCTAAAGCAATGGTCACACGTTTCGGTATGACAGATGAATTTGATATGGTTGCGTTTGAAACAGTAACAAATCAATATTTGGGTGGAGATTCTTCTTTTGCCTGTTCACCCGAAACTCAATCAGCAATTGACGAAAAAACGATCGAAATTGTTAAAGCTCAACACGAGAGAGCAAAGAAAATATTAACTGAAAACAAAAATAAATTAGACTTGCTCGCGAAATATCTTTACGAAAAAGAAACTATAACGGGAGAAGAGTTTATGCGCTTGCTTGAAAGCGAATGTTAACCGGAGGTGGCAAAAAGTATTGAAAAGTATTGCTTTAAGTGAGCAAAAAGACAAACGTAAAAGTTCTCGAAAAAAAGATATGTTAACAAGAACGATTGTTGCTGTTGTAGGAATAATCTGTTGTTTGTTTGTAATTTTTAAATTGCCACAACCGTTCAGCATCGCTTTAATAAGCATAATATTTATATTTATGGCTTTTGAGGGAACCAAGGGAACAGGTATAGTAAAAAACAGATTTCTAACAGCGTTATCTGTAATATCTGCAGCAGGAGTGCCATGGTTGGAAACCCAAAATGCACCGACAGAAATTTTTGTGTTGTACTTATTCGGTATAATTTTGAGTGCTTTTATATGTGTGCTGATTTGTTA
>CAZUZV010000064.1:0-9406 GCA_964624385.1 uncultured Eubacteriales bacterium
CATATTTTGAAGTTACTTCTCTTTTTTATTGGGTCACATCATTTTAGCACATACAGAAATAGTCAACAGTCACAAGCTACCGGCTACCGGAATTGAAACAACAGCTTTATTCTTCTTGATTTACTCCATTAAATGTATAAGATTTATATGATTTAAAATATTAAGAATGATTATGCTTGTGTTTTGAAAAAATGGCAGCCGGCAGCTGGTGAGCGGGGGCCGGCGACTATTTTTGCCGCTTTATCTACGACAAAATACAGTTGCAAGTGACAAAGTTATAGTGTATAATATATTCGTATTATTATGTAATTTTCTTGTTAAGAGGTAGTAATTATGAAGCTTGAAGAAAAGAAGCTTTCTTCTGAAGAAATTTTTGACGGAGTTGCCATTCATCTTTTCAGAGATGAGATTCTGCTCCCTAACGGAAATAAAGGTGTTCGTGAGGTTATTCGCCATCCCGGTGCAGTATGTGTTTTACCCATTACGAAAGACGGAGATGTCGTTTTTGTTAACCAGTTCAGATATGCTTTGAATAAAGTTACTTTAGAGGTTCCTGCAGGTAAGCTTGAAAAAGGGGAGGATCCCAAGGAAGCTGCTCTTCGTGAGCTTTCCGAGGAAACGGGACTTACTGCAAACAATATTTTTCCGATAGGTGATTTATACACAACTCCTGCACTTATTGATGAAGTAATTCATATGTATATTGCAACGGATTTGATACAGGGTGAACAGCATCTTGATGATGACGAGTTTGTTAACACTCTTAAAATGCCTTTAAATGAAGCTGTTGAAAAAGTAATGAACGGTGAAATTAAGGATTCCAAAACTCAGACGATAATTCTTAAAGCTGATAAATATTTTGGAAAGTTAAAGGAGGAGAAAAAATGAAAACATTAAAAAAATCACTCGCGGTATTTCTTGCGGTGTTATGTTTGTTTTCCGCTCTGTCCGTAACCTCTTTTGCAGCAACAAAATACAAATCCTATGACGGTAAATACGGCTTAATGGTTCCTGTGGAATCTGACAATAAAACTCAATGCGAATCTTATTCCGTTAAGGGTGATAAGGGGTCATTGACCTTTTCTTTCAAAAGCAAGGGCTATAAGGAAAATGTTTATTTCGGGCTTACCGTTTATGAAGATGAAGCAAGGCAGAATATTCTCATAAACAAGAGCGGAGCATTCCCCACGGTGAACAGTAAGGGTAATATGACAATTGATTTTTCACCTCTCGAAAGTGGTACATATTACGGACTTACTTTCACATATATAAAAAAAGGTGAGAACCTTATTGTTGATAAGGATAGCATTTACCAGTTTGATATAAGGTTAAATAAAGTAGGCGATGTTACACCCAAAATAACAGAAGCGGAAGCTCTTTATTCCGGGAATTTTATCAAATGGAAAAAGGTTACATATGCGGATTTTTACAGGGTTTACAGAAAACAAGAGGGTACATCCTGGGAAGCGATTGCCGATGTGACCGGACAGGAATATACAGATAAAACAGCTATAAGAGGCGAAAAGTATATTTACACAGTAAAAGCCTATGATGGAGAGGCTTATAGTAAATACAACAAAAACGGCGTTGATCTTATTTATCTTGCGCCTCCCAAATTCGCTGACTCTCCGGAAACTCTCGAGGACAACAAAATAAAAATTTCTTGGGAAGAGGTTAAAGGTGCAGAAAAATACAGAGTTTACAGAAAAACAGTGGATGATAAAAAATACACTCGTCTTGCAACTGTAGGTAGCGATGTTTTAGAATATACTGATAAAACTGCAAAAGAGGATGGAGTTACATATTACTATGCGGTTAAAGCCGTGAACGGTACAAGCGCAGGTATTTTATCTCAGAAAAACGAAATCACCCTTTTCGGTATTCAAAAGCCGACTGCTTCTTGTGTAGATGAAACTGTTACTGTTAAATGGGAAAGCATTGAGGGTGCAACAGCCTACAAGCTCTTTAAGAAGAATGCAGACGGTCAATGGGATATGATATATTCGGGTGAGGATATATTTGAGTACATTGATACAGATGTGGTATCGGGCGAAAAGTATACATACTCTCTTGTTGTGGGAAAAGACGGAGAATATAGCAGTTTTGATACAACGGGTGTTACCGTATACTGCCTTGCAGAACCCAAAATCAGTTCAATTTCTTCAAATGTTGACAACAGCGTTTACCTTAAATGGAAGACTGTTGAGGGTGCAACAAAATACAATATTTACAGAGAATCCCCCTTTGAAGAATACAAGCTTATAGGCACAACAAGTAAAACAAGCTTTTACGACACAGTTCAAAAGGACAATAACTATTTTTACAGTTATTACGTTGAAGCGGCTAACGAAAACAGTGTGGGTGTTTCAGGTAATAATACAAAAATGCATTTATATATGAAAGCACCTGAACTTGTTTCTGTTAAATGGAGTAGTGGAAATGTTGTAAAATGGAAACGAGTTGCCGGTGCAACATCTTATAAAATATACAGAAAAACTCCCTCGGGCAGTTATAAGGAGATTGCCGAAGTTACAGATGTTCTTTCCTACAAAGATACAACGGCTAAAAAGAACTCCAAGTATTATTATACAGTTGCGGCGATGAACGGCAAGTTCGAAGGCTCTTACGAAAATGGTATTGGAATTAATTGCCTTAACGCACCTGAAATCACAAGCGTTGCTTTGAACAAGAAAAAACAAGTTGTTGTTAAATGGGATGAAGTGAGCGGTGCCACAGGTTACTATGTTTACAGGAAAGCAACAGTGGACGGCAGTTGGGAAAATCTCGGAAAAACAACATCTTTAACTTTCACGGACAAAACCTCAAGAGAAAGCGGTGTGGAGTATTTCTATACAGTGAGAGCTTATAACTCCAACGGTAAAGGAATCTACAGTAAATTCGGTAAGGCGATATAAAAAAATCCCCTGTTCACCTTGTTAAGCAAAGTGAACAGGGGAATGTGTTTTTTTTATTTTACTCTGTCAAGCATACCTTTTTTATACATAAACAATGCACCGCCTACGGAAGCAACAATACCTACAAAGAGGAGTGTGCTTGCGCCCATTGTGGGAGCGAAAACGAGGACGATAATCATAATGATGATGGGGAAGAAAGAAATTCTCCAGTGCTTGATAAAATAGCCTGCGCCAAGAGCACCGAAAAGTGCGGGAAGAACCTGTGCGAATGCAGGTTTTAAAAGTGCATTATCGGTAAATGACTGAAGGAAGGGAGCAAAAGCAATAACGCCTATTGCAAGAATAAATGTTGTAACAATAGAGGATGTTGCAATAGCAATTGTTGAAACAACCTCGCCTTCTTCGGAGTTTGCCTTAACGTTTGCACCTTCCATGGCATTGATAGCGCAGGGGAGCTTGAGGTTTGCAATGTTACCTGTAACAAATGAAAGATATGTACCGCCTGCACCGAGCATGGGGGTGTAAACAATAACTTCAACGACTGCAACTGTCCAATAAGTAGGAATAAGCTTAAGAAGACCTTGAAGAATACCGTTTATAGGCGGGAAAACATTAAGGTAAAGGCAGATGCCTATGGGGAACATAAGAAGCACACAAAGTGCGGTAACAGTTGAAATTCTGCCCCAAGAATGAACTCGGTCAAAGTATGATTTATTTTTCTTTTTAGCCATTTTTAACCCCTCCATTCAAACATTGCAATTTCTTCGGGAAGAATGTTGAAGAATACAATTGCGGCAATCATTGCGATTATCATGCCAATCGGCATAACAAAGGGCTCCAACCAAGAGAGCTTGAGCTTCTTTGCAAGAATTTCAAGAAGAATTGAAACCACAATAGCAACAACCAAAGTGATTATTGAAAGAACACCTGCGCCGTCACCAAAGGTTTCGGGTTTACCGGCACCGATTATGGCACGGGCAATAAACGCACCGATAAGACCAATGAAAATAGCAGGTGTAGCAAAGTCGTTGATGAAGCCGTTAAGACTTCTCTTTTTCTTTGCGTCTGTGGGAGTATTTTCTGTTGCTTCTGCCTCGGGAGCTTCTTTCTTGCCGGCTTGGAGAAGCTTTTTGTGAAGAGGCTTTGCAACAAAGGGAAGAATTACGAGAGAGAAGCAGATACCGAGAGTCATAACCCATGCAACACCTGCATAAATTTCAGGGTCTGTAACGGAAACTGCCATACCGCCTTCGTGACCGAATGCTTCCATCGCAGCTTCTGCCGCTGTGGTTTCATACATCAGGTTACCGATAACCGAAAGGCGAACCCAAGGAATGACGGGACCTAATGCAGGAACAAGTGCAATAATAGTTGCAAGAATTGAAAGTGCGGAGGGAATAGTAAAGAGTGCGCTTGAAGTAATAGCGTTGCGAAGTTTTGATTTGTCCAAGCCGAGTGCTCGACCTTGCTTATAAGCTTTAACAAGGAAGAAAACAGACTGGGCAAGAACAAAAAGGATAACTGCACCGGCTATAAGATATAGCCCGGTTGAATACTTGAAATCCATATTTATCACTACCTTTTTTTAATATGCTAACAGTTTAACAGTATAAAACGGAATTGTCAATAAACTCACAATTTTTTGTTTATACAAATAACACCGTTGTTCGTTATGTCCACAACACCGTAGCAACCGTCTCTAAGGCTTCCCGGATTAAAATAATAAATGCCGTCCTTATAGATGCTTTCGGGCTTGTGAGTATGACCGAAAAGAACAATATCGCATTTTTCACTTACGGCTTCAAGCTGTAAATCAGTTAAACCGAATTTTACATTTTGCAGATAGCCGTGAGTAGCCAGTATTTTCTTGCCACATATAATACGGACGTCTTTTTCAGGAAGAAACGAAGATAAATCACAATTACCTCTGACGCCTATAAAAGCTTGCTCTTTGCCGTAAACAAGCTTTGCCTCTTCAAATTCGTTTGCGCCATCGCCTAAGAAATAAACTACCTCGGCAGTTGGCTCTTCTGTAATGGCAGTGAAAAGGTTAAAATTATTGCGGTGGGAATCTGAAAGAACGAGTATTCGCATACATATTCAACCCCTTAATTCAATATACTGTAATGATTATAAACAATTAAGCGGGGGATTTCAATGAGTAATTCGAATAACGAAAAAATTGATGTGAACGAGCTTTTGAAAAAGGCTTCTCAAACCGATAGTTTAAACACAAGTGAGGGTGTAAATGATTTTATAAATAAAAATCTGAACGAACAGCAAGCCAATGCCATAAAAAATCTTTTGGCAGATGAAGAAAAAACGAAAGCGCTTTTAAACAGTGATGCCGCAAAGGCACTGTTTAATAAATTTTTCGGAGGGAAAAATAATGGCTGATTTTGATTTGAATGCCATTTTAAATTCTCTTACTCCCGAAGATATCGAAAACTTAAAGCAAACCGCAGCAAGTGTTTTAGGCGGTACGGATAATAACAAACCGCCCGTTCAAGAGCCTGAAAACAAACACAATAAGCAAGAACAAAATCAGTTTAATTTTGATGACATATTAAAGAATATGGGCGGCTTGAATGGTCTCGGGATGCCCGATTTAAGTCAGCTTTCCGCCATTATGCCAATAGTTCAGGCCTTTAATTCTCAGGATGAACGACTTGATTTTATAAACGCGCTAAAACCTCTTTTGTCGGAAGAGAGGAGAAAGAAAGCGGATGAGGCAACAAAGCTTGTGAAATTAATGTCTGTTTTACCGCTTCTAAGGGAAAGGGGAATAATGTGATGGCAGATTATTCATACCGGGACCTTATGAAAATGCAAAATGACGCCATACGCAGAGCTGAAGATATGCAGAAGAGAGCCCGACAAAGCGCAGGACTTGAAAAGGAGAAACAACAAGATAATCACCAGATGACCGCAAAAAAAGAAGAACCCCGAAGAGTTCCCATGCCAAATGATTATTTGGAAAATTTGAAAAATTACGGTTCGAATTCTTCAAAAACCGAAAACCAACCGAGAGATAGAGAAGAAAATAAAAAAGAAAACGGAAGAGAATATAAAACAGAACAACAAAATAACAATCAACCAAAATTCCAAAACAGCTTCGAAGAAAAAATTAAAAGTGTTTTCGGAGATTTGAATATAGACAGCGACAAGGCGCTACTTTTATCTTTGATTTTGCTTTTATCGGAAGAAAAAGCGGATGAGCTTTTAATTATGGCGCTTATTTATATGTTGACATAAAAAGGAACCCACGGAAAACCGTGGGTTTAATTTATTAAAGGTCTAAAAACTCTTTCTTGCACTGGTCTTGGAGAGCGAAGCGTTCAACAATTGCCCAGAGGTTTTCGTCTGTGATTGTGTTGATTCTCTTACCGCTTGCAGTTGCAAGCATATAAAGCTGAGCTGCTTTTTCAACAGTTTCAATAAGTCCGAAGGTTTCGTCCATATCCTTGCCTGCACCGTAAATACCGTGAAGACCCCAGATAACAAGTCTGTATTCTTCCATTTTCTTTGCAGTTGCAATACCGATTTCGTTGTTACCGCAAACCATCCAGGGAAGAACGCCGATACCGTCGGGGAAAACAACGATACATTCAGTACACATTTCCCAGAGAGTGTGAGTGAATTTCTTTTCGTCAAGCTCGTGGATGTGGTTCATTGCGAGAGTATATGTAGGGTGAGAGTGCATAACAACTCTGTTTTCGGGATTTGCTTTAAGTCTTGAAATGTGGCTCATAAGGTGAGCGGGGAGCTCGGATGTGAATTTGCCGCCATCTTTGTAACCCCAAAGAAGCTCTGCCGTTGTACCGTCCTTTGCAATACGGATAATACCGAGGTTTGTTTCAGGGTCAATTTCAACATTTTTGAAGTATTTACCTGTACCTGTAACGATAAAAATTTTACCGATAAGGTAAGTTGCGTCAAAGCCTGTGGGAATTTCACGGATAACGTTGTTAAGGTCGAGATATTCTGCAACCTCTTCTTCCTCAAGCATATAGCTGATGTTACCGCCGTTTCTTTCGTCCCAGCCCTGACGGTACATGTTAGCGGTTGCACGCTTCATTTCTTCCACAAAGGGAGCTGTTAAAATATCTTTCATACTCTTTTCACCAATACCTTTTCTTCGTATTCCCTGATTTCTTTAAGATAATCATTAGTAACATTTTCTCTGTTCTGATATTCTGCCCAGATATCACCGAAGGGCGCGGTTTTCATCTCTTCCTGAACATACATAAGCTCAGTGAAGTTGCTGCTTTCCTGGAGAGCTTTCATTTTTTCTGTGGGCAATAAAAGTGCATTGAGAAGTGCTTTTTGAACATTTCTTACACCCGTTACCCAAGCGGAAATTCTGTTTATTGAAGCATCAAAATAGTCAGTTGCAATGAACACCCTGTCGAGAGCATTGTGAGAAACTATTTCTTTTGCAAGCTCTTTTGTTTCGTCGTCAAGAATAACAACGTGGTCAGAGTCCCAACGAACACCTCTTGTAACGTGGAGAGCAATTTTCTCATTGAAGAGAAGAAGAGAGGATATTTTGTCAGAAACCAATTCTGTGGGGTGGTAGTGACCGTTGTCCATAAGAGGAGTAATACCCTTGCTTGCAGAATATGAAAGGCAGAATTCCGCAGAGCCCACCGTATAGCTTTCAAGACCGATACCGAAAACCTTGGATTCAAGAGTAACATAAACCTTTGATTTGTCATAGGGAGTGTCAAGAATTTCATCAAGAGATTTTTTGAATCTTGCTCGGGGAGAAAGTCTGTCTGCAGGAATGTCCTTATAACCGTCGGGAATCCAGATGTTCATAACACAGGGAATACCTGTTTCATTTGCAAAATATTCAGCGATTTTAAGAGAAGCAATGCCGTGCTTTACCCAAAATTTTCTTACTTCTTCATCGGGAGAAGAAAGAGTGAGGCCGTCTTTAACCATAGCGTGAGAGAAATATGTGGGGTTGAAGTCGATACCCATATTTCTTTCCTTTGCAAAATCAACCCACTTTTTAAAGTGCTTGGGTTCCAGAGCATCTCTGTCGGCAAATTCGCCATCTTCAAAAATAGCATAGCTTGCGTGGAGATTAAGCTTTTTCTTGCCGGGAATGAGAGAAAAAGCCTTGTCAATATCATTCATAAGCTCTTCGGGAGTTGTGGCTTTGCCGGGGTAGTTGCCCGTTGCCTGAATACCGCCGGAAAGACTTTCTTTACTGTCAAAGCCTACAACGTCATCACCCTGCCAGCAATGGACGGAAATTGTAACATCTTTAAGCTTTTCAAGTGCTTTTTCTGTATCAACACCAAGAGAAGCATAAATCTCCTTGGCTTCTTCATATCTTGACATTAGAAAACCTCGTTTCTGTAAAAATTTACATACATAAATAGTATATATATCAAATCTCTAAAAGTCAATGAAGAGAGTAACAAAATTTCGGGTTTTTCATAGTATAGGACGATAGGAGATGATATTTTGAAAAAAACAGTTCTTCCCGTATCATTCTTTTTTGGTGCAAATAACAAGGCAGGGTATTGTTCATTGTATAATACATTGTATGACCCGTACATAGAGGGGAAACATTTGATTTTAAAAGGTGGACCGGGAACGGGTAAGTCTACCCTTATGAAAAAAGTTGCCGAAAAAGCAGAGCGAAAAGGTTACTATGTGGAAAGAGGCTACTGCAGTGCTGACCCCGATTCGCTTGATATTGTAATAGTTCCGGAAATTAATTTCTCCATTTGTGACGGAACTGCACCCCATACCTTTGACCCGAAAATGCCCGGGGTCAGTGAGCATATTGTGGATTTAGGAGTTGCCTGGGACAGAAAATATCTTAATTCCCATATTGAAGAAATTGGGGAGCTTATGAAAGAAAATTCGCTTCAGCACAAAAAGACTGTGGAGTTTTTAAGAGTTGCCTCTGCTATTGAGGTGGAAAGTACGGCAATTTGCGCCAATTCCATTGATGAAGAAAAACTCATGCGCTATGTGAAACGTCTTGCAAATAGAATTATTCCCGAAAAGAATAGTGCGGATAAAGGTAGGGTTCATAAGAGATTTTTGAGTGCAGTTTCTCCCGAAGGAATTGATGTAAAATATGAAACTGTCGTTGCTTTGTCAGAGAAAATCATTACAATTGAGGATGAATTTTCTGCGGTTTCACCATTTATTGCTGAATATATAAGCACCTTTGCTTTGGAAAAAGGTTACGATGTTTATCAATGCTACTGCCCATTGTTTCCTGATATGAAAATTGAACATATCATTATCCCACAGCTAAAAACAGCAATTTTCACACAAAACAGCTATCATTATTCTATTGACGACGGTGAGCGTTGTGTGCACGCCTCTCGTTTTTATGATAAAGAAGCTTTTTATGCCAACAAAGAAAAGCTCGCCCTTCAAAAAAAAGCAAAAAGAGAGTTGATTGACGAGGCAGTAAAAAAGCTTTCTTTAGCAAAGGATATTCACGACCGGCTTGAAGA
>CAZUZV010000065.1:0-9352 GCA_964624385.1 uncultured Eubacteriales bacterium
AAATATGGTGGATGGCAGATAGACTGACTGACCACGGCGGTTATTACATTTTGGAAATAGATTTGCAGGATTTTGATTCTGATCCCGAAGATTTTACATTGAAAATTAAATTTGAACGAGCAGAGGCAGATAGGAAATAGGTGTACTTTTAGGCTTTTTTACCTCCACTTATACTACTTTTGGTCAGTCTTTCGCAAAATAAAGCAACTACTTCGGTAGTGGCTTTATTTTTTTGTATAAAAATTAAAATGGGACTCGAACCCTAAATCAAAAGACAGATGTTTTCAAATTTACTGAAAACATCTGTCTTTATAGTTTTATTCAACCTGCCCTATAACATGCAAGCCTTTGAGAATGAATTTTAATACCAGTTTAATGCTGCTGAGGACTTCACTTACAGATAATGTGAAGTTTACCTTCATATTTTCTGCTGTATCGGTTTTGCCGTAGCCGTCGATAATGCCGTTGTTGTCGTCAACCTCGTCGTCATTTGCGAAGGACTGGAGAAGGGGAGAAGCAAGAGCCAATAAGAAATATTCACCGGGAGAAATGGGGCCGTAGCCGATACCGAAGAGGTAGTTTTCAACAATTACATATTTCTCCGTACCTGTTGTTGCGGCGACAATTGCAGTTGTAGCTTGTGTGAGAGTAAGACTATCAACGTACGCAAGCTCTGTTTTGAGAATAATTGAAACAAGGCGCATAAGAATTGTAACATCTCTGCCGCTTAAGGGGTAATCCTCACAACCTGCATAGTGAGCTGCTACAAGCTCTGTTGCAACATCCCAACCGTCCTTATAGTCGCTATCGGGAATTTCAATTCCGTATTTTCTGCCAAGCTCTTGTGCACTGCCTCTTCCGTAGAGGGGCATATTGAGAACATCGTTGAGTGCGTCAACGGCATCTCTTACAAGGTCATAATAAATCGCATCGGGGTCGATACCCAACTGCTCATCCTGAAAGCCTCTTTCAAGTCTCCATTCAACGCCGTTTTTAAGGAACTGTTTTGCAAACTCGTTAAGACCATCGTTCATAGCATCAATCTGGTCGGGAGTGTAATCGCTGACCATTTCCTGAAGCTTATCTGTGTCAATTTTATCAACTGTTTTTGCTTCGTAGGTAATTGAATCCTCTCTCATTTCTATATATCTGTACTGGAGAGGGTACATTGTAAGTGAGGTGGTTGCAAAGTCGGAAATAGTGTTACCTGTTGTTGAGGTGTAGGTAGTAGCATCGCTGCAGTGCTCATGACCTGAGAAAACGAGCTTAATGCCTGCATTTGCCCAACGTTCAGCGGTGAGAGTGTGATTTCTGATAATGAAGTCGTGGCTTAAAACTCTCTGCATGGGCATATGGTCAAGAAGGTTGTGGTGCATCATAAGGATGGGATATCTGCCGTCTTTATAGGACTGTTCTGCCTGATCAATGACCCATTGTACTTTATGCTCATTCATACCGTCTTCAGTAGATTTTGAAGGGTCGTTACTGTCAAGAGCGATAAGGCGGTATTTTTCGCCTAAATCTGCCGTATATGAAGCATAAGGAGCATCGATAGTCAAAGCAAGGTCATAACCGAAATCTGCATAAACCTCCATAAATGTTTCAAGGTCTGTACCACCCTCGTCGGCGGGGTAGCACACATCATGGTTTCCGGGAATAACATAAACCTGTTTGCCGGTTTTTTCTTCAAAGGCTTTGAGCTTTTCAGCCACAGCGAGATGCTCATTTACATTTGATTTACCGTTGTCAGCAAGGTCACCGGAGATGAGAACAAACTGAATATTGTCATCTTCTGCACATTGATTTAAAAATTCATCAATGATTAAACTGCTTTCATTTTCCATTGCAGCACGGCGGTTAGCGTAGCCGTAAATCGGATCTTCTGAATACCATTCAAGTGTTTCTTCAGGAAAATTGAAATGCAAGTCGGAAGCAACTGCATAGGAAATATCGGGGCCGTCCTCTTCAGTCGCACTTGCACTTACAGCACAAAGGGAAAATACGAGGGACAAGGCCAAAAGAATCGAAATAAATTTTTTCATAAATTTCCCACCTACTTATTTATTAGTAAAATATTAACATTATAAATCTTATATGTCAAATAAATTTTGTATTGAGATATCAAAAATTAAGAAAAGGTTAAGAATTGATTGGTTAGATTGACTTGCGGTTTTTTTAATGTTATTTTGAAAATGAGGTGAAATATATGAAAATATATCGTAATGGTTCTTGTTTGTTAATGACTTTGATAATGATATTTGCCTTTACTCTTACAGTTTTCGCAAATTCTTCTTGGCATTGGTTAACAGATGTTACTCCATTTTATATTCTTCCTGTTGCCACTATAATTACGATTGTTGCAGAAGTTTTTATTATATCTAAACAAATTGAAAAAGGTAAAACGGATAAAGTAATATTTTTTGTTTTGGTTGCTAATATAGTTTCATTTATTGTTCCGTATTTATTGGAATATAGTAATGCAAAAATGGTTGTTGATACCTTTGACCAATATCTTCACAAAGGTCCCACTTATATGATAGGCTTTGGGTATTTAATTTTGACTCTCATAAGCGAAGTTCCAATTGTTTATAACGGTGTTAAGAAAAATGCAAAAGATAAAAGCAAATTGTTAAAATACATTTTTATCGCCAATGCCGTTACAACTATCGTAGTAGCTGTTTTAGAAAGAGCTTTTTGTCGGGGAAGTTGGTGAAAATGTTCGTTTTTATCAACAGAAGCGATATAAAACGAAATATTTTATTTATGTTGCACAAAAGTTATTGACACTAAACTGACAATGTGATATTATTTAGGTGAGAGGAGAACAGTTTAAATCTTTGGATTTGATCGGTTCTCCTTTTGATTTCTCTCAGGAAAGGGTGTTATTATGAACATTACTATCGTTGGACGCAAATGTAACCCTCGCGAAGATTTCCGTGCACGTGCTGAAAAACGCCTTTCAAAAGTAGAAAAGCTTTTCGGCGAAGAGGCTAATGCCAAAGTAACGGCAACAGTTGAGAAAAACTGTCAGATTGTTGAAGTTACCGTTACAAAAGGCGGTATGATTTACAGAGCGGAGGAACGCGCAGACAATATGGTTGATGCCCTTGACGAGTGTGTTGATTCCCTTATAAGACAGATAAGAAAAAACAAAACTCGTCTTGACAAAAAGCTTCATTCTGCGATACTTGATGATTTTATGGTTGATGTGGAAGAGGAAACGGAGTTTGATGTTATAAGAGAAAAAAGTGTTGCTCTTAAACCCCAGAGCGTTGAAGAAGCAATCCTTCAAATGAATCTTTTGGGACATCAATTCTATATGTTCCTTAATGCCGATACTGACCAAATAAATGTGGTTTATAAAAGAAATGAAACAGGCTATGGATTGATTTCTCCGGAAGCTGAATAATTCTAAAAAATAATTAACACCCCTGTGTCAAAGAAAATTTGGCGCAGGGGTGTTGAAATTGAACAAAAATATTGTATTTTTCTTGTGAATTTCGTTTTTATGGTCATTGTTTTTTTAAATAAAATAATATAATATTTAAATGTGGTAGAAGAATATAAATGAAAAGATTTAAGAAATACTTGATAAAGGCGATTCGCGCCGAAAGGAAAAACAGAAAATGGAAAATTTAAGAAACAAGAAAGGTTTCATTTGTGATATGGATGGTGTCATATATCACGGAAACCAGATTCTCCCGGGAGTAAAGGAATTTGTTGAATGGCTTTACAGAGAAAATAAGCAATTCCTTTTCTTGACGAATAACAGTGGTAAGACCCCTATGGAGCTTTCACAAAAGCTTAAAAATATGGGACTTGAGGTTGACGAAAGCCATTTTTACACAAGTGCTCTTGCAACCGCAAAGTTTTTGAGCAAGCAATCCCCGAATTGCAAGGTTTATGTTATAGGTGAGCCCGGACTTTACAGTGCGCTTTATAACGAGGGTATCACAATAAGCGAAACCGACCCTGATTATGTTGTAGTGGGCGAGGTTTTTAACTATAACTATGAATCTGTTTGCAAGGCAGTTAACCTTGTGAGAAAGGGTGCCAAGCTTATCGGAACAAATTCCGATGTAACAGGACCAACTGATAACGGCAATATTATTCCTGCCTGCCGTGCTCTTATTTCACCCATTGAAATGGCAACGGGAAAAGAAGCATATTTTGTAGGAAAACCCAATCCCTTGATGATGAGAACAGGTCTTAATATGTTGGGAGTTCATTCTAACGAGGCGGTTATGATTGGCGACAGAATGGACACTGATATAGTTGTTGGTATTGAGGGCGGTCTTGATACGGTTCTCGTGCTTTCGGGCGTTACATCGAAAGAAGATATTGACCACTACGCTTATCGCCCTCGACTTGTTTTAAGCGGAGTAGGGGAAATACCCGATTAATTTTATTTAGTTTATAATTTATTTTTATACAAAAGGAGATTTTACTATGAGCAGAGTATATAACTTTTCTGCAGGTCCCTCCATGCTTCCAGAGGAAGTATTAAAAAAGGCATCCGAACAGATGCTTGATTACGAAGGTTGCGGTCAGTCCGTAGCTGAAATGTCTCACCGTTCAAAAGAATTTGAGACAATCATTAAAGATGCTGAATCTCTTCTTCGCGAACTTATGAACATCCCCGATAACTACAAGGTTCTTTTCCTTCAGGGCGGTGCTTCAACACAGTTTGCAGCAATTCCCATGAACTTTATGAACGGTTCAGGTAAGGCAGATTTCATTATTACAGGTCAGTGGGCAAAGAAAGCTTACGCAGAAGCACAGAAATACGGTGATTGCAAAGCAGTTGCTTCTTCCGCGGACAAAACCTTCTCTTACATTCCCAAAACAACTAAAGAGGATTTCCGTCAGGATGCTGACTATGCCTACATTTGCCTTAACAACACAATTTACGGCACAGTTTACAAGGAAATCCCCGATACAGGCGATGTAACACTTATTGCCGATATTTCAAGCTGCTTCCTTTCAGAGCCTCTTGACATTAGCAAATTTGGTATGGTTTATGGCGGCGCACAGAAAAACGTTGCTCCCGCAGGTCTTACAATTGCAATCATTCGTGAAGATTTGCTCGGTAACGCTCGTGATTACTGTCCCACAATGCTTGACTATAAAGTTCACGCAGATAACGATTCTCTTTACAACACACCCCCTTGCTACACGATCTATATTTGTAAGCTTGTTCTTGAATGGATTAAATCTCTCGGTGGTCTTGAAGCAATGGCAGAGAGAAACCGTAAGAAAGCAAAAATTCTTTATGATTTCCTTGACAACAGCAAAATGTTCAAGGGTACAGTTGTTCCCGAAGACCGTTCTCTTATGAATGTTCCTTTTGTTACGGACAGCGAAGAGCTTAATGCAAAATTCATTAAGGAAGCAAAAGAAGCAGGCTTTGTTAACCTTAAAGGTCACAGAACTGTTGGCGGGATGAGAGCTTCCATTTACAATGCAATGCCTGTTGAGGGTGTTGAAAAACTCGTTGAGTTTATGGCAAAATTCGAAAAAGAAAACTCCTGAAAGGTTGATTAAAATGTACGATATTCTTACATTAAACAAAATTTCTCAAATCGGTCTTAAAGAGCTTGACAGTAAATATGCAGTTTCCGATTGTTGCGAAAATCCTGATGGTATTATTGTTCGTTCTGCCGCAATGCACGATTTCGCTTTCAGCGATAAAACTGTTGCAGTAGCAAGAGCAGGCGCAGGTGTTAACAACATTCCCGTTGAGGATTGTACAAAGAAGGGCATTGTGGTTTTCAATACTCCCGGTGCAAATGCAAACGCGGTTAAAGAGCTTGTTGTTGCAGGTCTTATGCTCACATCGAGAAGAGTTGCTGCTGCTTATGACTGGTGCAAAACTCTTAAAGGTGAGGGCGAAAATGTTGGCAAGCTTGTTGAAAAAGGTAAATCACAGTTTGCAGGTCCCGAAATTCTCGGTAAAACTCTCGGTGTTGTAGGTCTTGGTGCTATCGGCAGACTTGTTGCAGTTGCCGCAAATAACCTTGGTATGAAAATTGTAGGTTACGACCCCTATTTCAACGAAGCTCTTAAAGGTGAACTTCCCGCTGATACAGAATATGTTGATTCACTTGATGCGATTTATGAAAAAGCAGATTACATAACCCTCCATCTTCCTTGCACAAAGGATACAAAGGGTATGATTAATGCCGATACAATCGCAAAAATGAAAGACGGCGTAAGAATCCTCAACTTTGCCCGTGGTGAGCTCGTTGCAGGTTCTGATATGGCAGAGGCAGTTAAAGCAGGTAAGGTTGCCGCTTATGTAACAGACTTCCCCTCCGACGAGGTTATCGGTGTTGAAAATGTTACTGCTCTTCCTCACTTAGGCGCATCAACTCCCGAAAGTGAAGAAAACTGTGCATATATGGCAGCGGTTGAAATCAGAGAATATCTTGAAAAAGGTAATATCAAAAATTCAGTCAACTTCCCCAATGTTGAGCTTTCCGCAGAGGGCGAAAGAGTTGGTGTCATTCACCACAATGCGCTTAACGTTATGAACGATGTTCTCGGTGCATTTATGAGCAACGGTGTTGAAACAAAAGAATTTAACTCCAAAGCTAAAGGCGATTATGCTTACACACTTGTTGTTGCAGACAAAATCCCCGATGCAGTTGTTAAAGCACTTGAAGATAACGAAGATGTAATTAAGGTAAGAAAGATATAACAAATAAAAAATCCGTCTGACATTGAAGTCAGGCGGATTTTTTCATATATTATAATTATTTTGGGGTGTCGGAAAGATTTAAAATATAGTCGGTTGAAACATTATATAAATTAGCTAACAAAACTACACGGTCTGCAGTGATTTCAGTGAGACCTTTTTCTATACGGCTATAATGTTGTTGACTGGTATTTAAATATTGCGCTATTTCTTTTTGAGTTTTATCATTATCTTCTCGTAATTCACGAATTCTTCTATAATGCATTGTAATCATCACCAAACAAATTTTACTATACATCTAAAAAGTGTATCGACTTTTACATCTATTATGTGTACAATAGGGACAAGTTACACATTATGGGTGTAAATAATTTTGGGAAATATACATAGCTCTAACTTGTTGTCAAACGAAAGAAAACCGTCTGCTTTTTTGAGGCAGGCGATTTTCTTTGTGTTTATAAATAATTTTTGGTATTTAAAAGCTTGTTACAATTGGAGCCAAGGCTTCAATGACGCTCAAGGGTTCGCGTCAAGAACTCTCCACCACCCGACTAATTTTATTTTTTTATTGAAAATTTTGGCACGCTTAAAAACTTTATTCATAAAACGACAAATCAAAAGGTGGTCCCCCTCTCTTCGAAGAGAGGTAGGACCGCCATCATTTTTTCGTTCTAAATTTATTTAATTGAAAACTGAGAATTGTTATTTGCTAATCGATCGTGCTTTTAAAAGTTCATTATAAGATTTATTTAAAACCTTTGAAATTGCAACAAGCTCAATATCGGTTACAAAACGCTGTCCTGATTCAATTCTCTGGATGGCGTTTTTATCTATATCTAAACCATTTAGTTGTAATAAGTCAGCTAACTGTCTTTGGGAGATATTCATTTCCTTGCGAAAGACGGAAATGTTCTTACCACAAATATTATTTGAACCGTCAAATGCCTTGTTAATAAACATATAATTTTTCCTCTCATCAAATTTGACATTTAGTACTTGTCATATTTCAAATTATATGTTATGATACATTTACCGTTGACATTCACTGAATGTCAATATTAAAAGGAGGAAGAAAATATGGAAGAAAACAAAAATCCGGTTATTCAAGCTGAGCAGGTTATAATTCAACAAGCGGGTGAGAATAAACCAAAGAAAGCAAAATCCAAAAAGAAACTTTTAATCATTGCAGCAGTTATCATAGCTGTTATTTTTATAGGAAACATTATTTCAGGTATGTCTCCTGCATCAAAAACCGAAAAAGCTATTGATAAAATTGGTGTTATAACTTTAAATAGCGAAGAAGCTAATTACGCAGTTTGGGGCAATAAAAACATCATCACCGATATGTATTTCTCCCTCATCCATAAGAACAAGGTTGTAGTTTGCAATAAAGTTTTTACCTATATGAACATTGTGTCCGTAATCAACATAGATAGGTGATTGCACATAAAACGGATTGCCATCAACAGAACCAAACAATTTTTTGATTAATCTATTTCTGCGTGGTTGATTTAAAAGTGAAGTCTTATTCAACTTTCGAAGCAATCGGTATCCTCTTGCCATTTTCAAAAGGATCTGAAAGTCATTTTGAACAAAAAGCATTCCCGCCTTCATTTTTTCTAATTCAGTCATATAATCCTCATTTTAATCTCTTATTAAACAAAAATGCATTTTGCATTTTGGGGGTTATCTCTTTTAGGTGTATAAAGGCTACCTCGTTGGTGGTGATATTCTTAGGCTTATAAATCATTCCATCAATATAATCAAGAGAAAAATACGGCCATTCTGCAAATCTTGCGTTTATGTATTTATCCCATTCGTCAACTGACAAATCTTTTCGACTTAATGGCGATTCGGTTTCCCAAATTTCCCATTTCAAAGTTGCCAATACATTACGCAAAGATGTAATAGCTCTTGACTTTTCTGAATTATCAGAGCCAAAGTTCTGCATATCAAAATTTTTGCCGATATTAATCTTAAATCTCTTGCCATATTGCTCAACAGCAACAGGTACTACAATAGCATTGCTTTTTTGAGCGATGTCAACAATGCCCCAATAACAAGGCAACATAGGCAGTTCAGGTTTTAAATTCCACGTTCCCTCTGGGAAATACATTAAATTTCCACCCTGCTTTAAGTGATTGATCATTCTATCAACAACTTCGGCACGATCCCATTTTACTTTCTCATTGAAATACAGCACACCGTTTAGAAGCAAAAAGGCTCCGTCTACCAAACCTTGCAAATGCTCGTAATCCCCAGATAAAAGATAAAAATGATCTTTAATTCCAACTGCCGAAACTTCAATATCAAATTTACCAACGTGGGTAAGTGCAAAAATAATAGGGCGGTCAGTTTTTTCTCTTTCATCTTTGATAACTTTGCAACTAAAACCACTGAGCCAGTTCTTAATTATAAACACAAGCAAGACAAGTTTATGTAATCTTTTTCGAGTCTTAAGCGATAGTTTGCCAAGAAAGCTCTGTTCATCTTTTTTGCGAGTTTTATAATATAAATCATAAAACGCTTGTTCTCGTTTTTCTCGTTCTTCTAGACTTATCCCTGGTTCAAATATTTTTTGCTGTTCATCAGCTAATATGTTCATAAGTGGACCTCATTCGCAAATGGTAATTGTCAAAAGGTACACCTTTTGAC
>CAZUZV010000066.1:0-9316 GCA_964624385.1 uncultured Eubacteriales bacterium
GTATCTCATCATTGCAAGTCTTGTAAGACCGAGACCGAACGCAAAGCCTGTATATTTTTCAGGGTCAAGACCTGCTGCAGTAAGAACATTGGGATGAATCATACCGCAGGGGCAAAGCTCAAGCCAACCCGAATCCTTACAAGAGGGGCAACCGTCACCGCCACAGATAAGGCACTGAATGTCAAGCTCAAAACCGGGTTCAACGAAGGGGAAGAAGCCGGGGCGAAGTCTTACGGTAATATCTCTCCGGAATACCTCTGAAAGCATTGTTTTCATAAAGTAAATAAGGTTGGAGATTGAAATGTCCTTATCAACCATAACGCCTTCCATCTGGAAGAAGGTGTTTTCGTGACAAGCGTCAATCTTTTCATTACGGAAGCATCTGCCGGGGAAAATAACACGGATGGGTCTGTCTGCTTCAAGCTCTTTTGTGTATTTAATAAGAATAGCATTCTGTGCTGCAGAAGTGTGGGTTTTTAAAAGCTGATTTGTGCTTAAATAATATGTGTCCTGCATATCGCGGGCAGGGTGATGTTTTGGAATATTGAGAGCCTCGAAGCAATGGTAATCGTCAACGATTTCATCATAGTCTTCGATAGAGAAGCCCATACCTGCGAAAATGTCCTCAACCTCGCGCTGAACGAGGGTGATAGGGTGATAAGAGCCTTTATCTTCTGAAATGGGGAAGGTAACGTCATAATCTTCAGCGCTGTTAATAAGGCGTTCTTCCTCAAGCTTCATAAGCTCGGTTCTTTTTTCGTTAATGGTAGCCTCAATGAATTGCTTAACGTCATTGATAATCTGACCTGCTTCCTTTTTCTGCTCATTGGGAATGTTACGAAGTTCTCCCATAAGAGAAGAAATCGGACCTTTTTTGCCTAAAAATTCAATTCTCAATTGTTCAAGCTCAGCAGGATTTGTTGCCGCCGCAACTTTTTCGCTGAATTGCTCTTTCAACTGTTGTGCCTTTTGAAGCATTTTTTTCATCCTTTCAAAATATATTACAAAATATTTTTTTAACGAATATAATTGCTGTGCGCAGCACCCGAAACTTGCCACTTGCCACTTTTAACTTGCAACTGTTTTTTGTTTATAAAAACAAAAAACTCCGTCCCCAAAAGGGACGAAGACAATCTCCGCGGTACCACCCTTAATTTTTGCATCAGAGCAAACACTCGTCTGTAATGTAACGGTTACGCCCGTCGTAGCCTACTGAACGGTTCAGCCACGCTGCTCACAAGTGAACTTCAAAGAAAACATCCGTAATGTGCTTCCAGCCAAGGCACATCTCTCTGAAACATCAATTAGCTTCTACTCTCTTGCTCAACGCATTTATAATATAATACCATAAATTTAAAAAAATTCAATAGTTTTTATGATATTTATCAGCTAAGTTTTTTTCTGTTTCTTGTAACTTTCTAACAAAACCAAGTGAAAAACTTTGTTGAAATTCACGATGTGATTTAAGTCGGATTTTGTCATATATATACGGAACGGTAAAATTTATCAAAATTACCCCTGTTTTTTGTATATTAATCACCTAAATATACATTTTTCTTCTTTCATTTCATTACCGGAATAAATTTTACCGTTCTGTTTATAAAAGGAGGAATAGTATGAAGAATGTAACAAAGATTTTATCAATAGTTTTGAGTGTGTTGACAGTTTTGGGCGTGTTTTCCGTTTCCAACCCTGTATTAGCAGCAGAGGTTACGGAAAAAGAAACAATAACAGAAACTATTGAACAACATGCAACTCAAACAGAAAATACTGAAAATGAGTTTTTGTTTGAGATTGAAGAAGAACGCGATAACCCATAACGGATTTTCATATAATTATGAATATAATGTCTGGGGAAATCCAACATCTGTTAAGGTAGGGGAGCAGTCGCTTGTTTCCTACACATATGACGAAGATAATAAAACTCGTGACCGAGTAAACCGCATAACCTATGGTAACGGAGATTATACCGATTACACCTACAACAGCAACGGAAATATAGAAACAATTAAATCATATTCCGCAGATGGTGTGCTGTTTGCCCATTATCAATATGTTTTCGGCGACAACGGTCTTATTGAAAAAATTAAAAATATCATGGAAAATACCGTTGCAGTATATACCGAAGATGGTATGACCATCAATCATTTAAGTAGTGACGGAGAAACTGTTGGTGCAGAAATATATTCTACAATGCTAAACAATTTGAATAAAACCATTGAAAAAATCGGTGATATAGGTTATACTGAAACCAAAGGTGAGGTCGAAAATGATGCCGAAAGCGGAACCACAACTGTATCAACCTCGGTAAATTTTGATGACAATACTAAATATTCCTAGACGGACAGGACAGGGGGACGGTTCTATGTCCTGTTCTCAAAAGTCTTAAAAAGCCTTTAAAATCTAGGGTTGTGTTTTAAAAATTTAATAGGATTTGGGGATTAATTTGTGCAGAAACACCCAAGACACAGAACCGTCCCCTGTCCTTTCCTGAAAGTCGGTGTCTACAGTGCTTTAATTGGAATAAGACTAATTCTGTTTGTTTTGAATTGGGGTTATATGACTGTGAACGGTGGTGTCGTATGAAGTATAAAGTATATGGTAGTTATGCTCTTGTTGTTTTTTCAAAAAATGATGAAAAGATGTTAGCGCTTAATCGACAAAATAACACATGCTTTTTGTACGATTTTTCTATTGATGCTGAACTAAAAATTAAAACCGAGTATTCAGTTTTCTCATTTGCTTTTTCTGAAAATGCAGAATATGTAGCATTACTTTTGATCAATGAAAAAACTTGTGATTTTATCAAATTGCAGATTTACAATACCAAAGATTTTCAACTGGTAAAGGAAATTCTTTTAAGTGATTATATAAAAAAGCCTTTTTCAACATTTACTAAAATGCAATTTGTTAATGACACTGTAGTCATGAGTTTCGTACATTTAGATGCTACAGGTTCGATTTTGATGACTGTTGGTGTTGATGTTATAGACGATGTTAAGTTCAGAATTTTTGAAAATGGCGTTATACAATCAGTTTTTGTTAACAAAAAAAATATAGTTTTATTATTTGCCGAACGTAAGGGGAAGTTTGCTCGAATTAAAAAACTTTTGACAATAAGTTTAAGTGATTTAAATGAGCTGAATGACATAACTAAAGACTTATTTGATAATGGCTTTGGAATGCTGAACGATTCTTACTCTTGTTTTAAGAACAATATACTTGTGTTTTCACGTAAGAAAAGATTTTTACCTTTGTTTATATTTAGGTCAAAGAAACGAAATCTATTTTCATTTGATATTACAAATGAAAAACTAAACTTCATTTCAGAAATATCTTTAAAAAAGAAGAAATTTATTAGACCTTTGCAAATAATAGGTGATTCTGATTATTATGTTGGTAAGTGCAAAGGCGGAAAACTTGCAATCTGTTCTTTGAAGGGTTGTAAAAAGGTTGCTGATTTTATAGTAGAAAAAGACGAACTGAAAATCAGTTGTGGCGATAACAACTTTAATTTAATCGAAGAGTTGAAACCTGTTTTGCGTAAAAATGAGGTTTTGGAAGACTTTGTCTTCTCGAATACTGCAAAGTATGGCGTTTTGCAAACAAATAAAAAGACTTATATCTTGTCTATCAATTATTCGGGCAAAACCAATCAGGAATAGGAAAGAGCAGGATAGGGGGCGGAGTTGTGTCCTGTTCTCAAAAGTCTTAAAAAGCCTTTAAAATCTAGGGTTGTGTTTTAAAAATTTAATAGGATTTGGGGATTATTTTGTGCAGAAACACCCAAGACACAGAACCGTCCGAAACCATTGAAAAAGCCTTAATAATTGTGGTTTTTGCTGTTAAATTTGATATCCAAACAAAAAAGGAACGGCGTTTATTGCCGTTCCTTGATTTTTTTATCAACCCTTAACCTTGCCGCCTTTCATTTTAATGAGCTCTCTGTAGCTGATAAACTCAACGCCGTGGTCTTTTAGGTATTTATGTACGTAGGGGTCTTTCATAAGCTGGTATTCCCAAACTCTGTCCTTCCATCTGCCTGTAATGCCTTTAAGCTCGTCAGATTCAACAGAGGGGTGAACGAAGGTTTCTGTTACGCCGTCTTCGGGAATATCCGTCCAGATTTTGAGAATGGTGTCACGGTAAACTTCATAGCTTACTCGCATATCATCATTCCAATCAGGGAAGAGAAGGTAATCGGGGATTACAACATCATATTTTTTACCCCAATATTTTGAAAGAATGGTAACTGCAGCGTAAAGCGGGTAGGGAGTACCATTAGGACAAATTCTTTTGTCTGCTTTAGTGTAAAGTCTGTAAGCATAGCCATAGCTGCCGCAAATTTTGAGAGCAAGCTTTGAAAGGGTGATTCTGCCGGTATAGTGACCGTAAAGGGAGCCCATATGGTTGTCAATGTGGCTGGGCTTCATACCCATTTTGTGAGCAAGGTCAATCTGAGCGCGAACCTCTTTTTCAATATCTTCAGAGGAAGCATTCTTTTCAACCTGGTCGCTTTCGTGCCACATAAAGCCTTCTTCATCAACAAGAGTTTTGCCGTCTGTCAAAGGCTTCCAACGGTATTTACCCCATTCGCTTGTAAGTGTTGTATGAATACCGATTGCATATTCGGGATGGTCAATAGAAAACTGAACAGCGTGCTCTGCAGCGGGGCAGGGCATCATAATAGTTGATGATTTTAACCAACCGCCCAAAAACAACTCTTCAACAGCTTCATTGGCTGCATTGCACATTCCGTAATCATCTGCGTTTACAATAAGATATTTAGCCATAAATTTGTCCTTTTTACTTGCGTTAAAATAACGTTTTATTTCTTCCAATAATATATTTTAACTATTTTTTTGGAAAAATCAAGGGTATTTTATAAATAAAATGCACAATAGGAAAAATTTTCTTTACTTTATAAAAATGTGTGTTAAAATAGTTGTATAAATATTGAAATCAGGTGTTTTTATGAGTGAAATTAAGTTAGGTGTACAATTATTTACTTTGCGTGATAAATGCAAAAATGCTGAGGATTTTGAAGAGACTCTTAAATTTCTTCAAACTATTGGTTGCGATGTTATTCAGATTTCTGCAATAGGTGATATTCATCCTGAAATTGTCGCAGAGCTTGTTGACAAATATAAAATGGATGTTTGCGTTACTCACAAGCCCTATGACAGAATGAAAAATGATTTAGACGCCCTTATCCACGAACATAATTTAATTCATTGTGATAATATCGGTATCGGAGCTATGCCGGGAAATATTCACGAATCCTTTGAAGGTGTATCAGGCTTTATTCAGAAATGTAACGAAATCGGTGTAAAAATGAAAGAGCAGGGTAAACAGCTTTGCTATCATAACCACGCTTTTGAGTTTGAGGTTTATGACGGAAAGCGTACCTTTGAAAGACTCATTGAAGAAACTGCTCCTGATACTCTTCATTTCATTCCCGATACGTATTGGATGCAGGTTGGCGGAGTTAATCCTGCAGAATACCTCAAAAAGCTTAAAGGCAGAGTCGAGGTTTGTCATTTTAAAGATATGCGAATTGTAAATAATTCCCAACGCTTTGCTGAATGTGGTACGGGTAACCTTGATTTAGGCGCTTGTTACCGCGCTTGTAAGGAAATCGGTGTTCAGTATATTGTAATTGAACAGGATTTGTGCTATGATATGGATGTTTTTGATTCGGTAAAAATCGGTTTTGAAGGTCTTAAGCGCATAGCTGATGAAAACAAATAATACGGAGGTTTGTTATGAATTCAATAATAAAAAGAATTATTTTTGTAATTGTATTTGTTTTACTTACTCTTATTTTACCCGGTATTTTATTGCTTTCGTTTATTGATGCTTCCAGTAGCTTTGCAGTTTATGTAATCACATATGGAGTAATTCTATTTGGTATTTTTGGATACATAGTTTTATGTGTTCGAAATATGGAGAAGAAACTTGAAGACACAATGGAAGAAATCAAAATGCAAAATGCTGCTATTGCATATAAACTTTCGAATACCGATTTTGAATTAGGTAATGTATCGAAACAAGATGCTGCCCCTGTTACTGAAAAGCCTGTTGTTAATACCGCTAATATTCCTTTGAATCCTGCAGAGCCTCTTGTTATGCCAACAGATAAGAAAGTAGAAAAGACTGTTGACGACGGATTTGACGACTTTAAATAATTTAAAAATATTTAAGAGTATTCAGAAATTTCGGATTTCTGAATACTCTTTTTTAATTAATTATAATTGTTAAATTACTCATAGGATATGAACAGCAAGGATGAATTATTCCGTGGCTTGAATCTGCAAGTCTGCGGGAATCAATTCCGTTTGGAATGAAAACATTTCCTTTGGTAAGTCTCGCTCTGCAGAATCCGCATTCACCGGATCTGCAAGATGATGGGGGATTTATGCCTTCTCGTTCAAGAGCTACCAGCAAGGTTTCCTCGGTTGAGCATGGGGTTGTTGCCACAAGCTCGCCGTTTTTTATAACCTTACAAAAATATGTTTTTCCAATTTCATCTTTTGGAAAATCAGGAAGACTGGCAGGGTTAACAATCTGACCGCTTAAACCGAAACGGATATATTTCTTTTCAAGCTTCAATTCTGCAATCTGCGGAGTAATTCTGTTATAAAGAGCGGTTGAACCGCAAACAAAAATACTGTATCTTGATGAAGGTGCATATTTTTCTATGAGTGTTTTTGTAACAAAACCTCTTTCGCATTTTTCAGCTCGTTCATCGCTGAAAATATAGATAACACGGAATTTGTCTGTTGATTCGGAAAGTTCGGTTAATCGCTCGGTCATAATAGTTTCGTTACGTTTTCTCGCAGCATATAGCAGGGTTAAATCTACATCTAAGGACCCGTCGCAAATAGCTTCCGCCATTGATAAAAATGAAGAAATACCGTTGGTATCACAAACTGCCACAATATTTTTGGAATCTCTCAGTTTTTGGTAGTATAGATTACCTTGAGGAGCAGAGGCTTTGACTTTTGTGCCTTTTGCCCAAGTGTTAAAAATATGAGCTGAAGCAAATCCGTGAGGAATCTTCTTAACTATAATAACATATTCATCTTCAGTTGAGCGAAGAGGAGAAGAGCATATAGTGTAAGGTCTTGTAACTACTGCCGAACCAATACTTAAGGTAATGCTTAAATATTGACCGGGTCTGAAATAGGCGAGCTTTGCCGTACCGTGGGAAGCGTCGGGCTCGAGAACATAGGCTCTTACATCCTTGCTGATTTCTGCAACTTGTTTAACTTGTAAATACTGCGTAGTAGGATGTAAAAAGTTTGCTGCTGAATTTACCGCAAAGTTTGCGTTAATCGGGGTCTCGGGTGCTTCTTCAATAACACCTTTACGGTAAGAGGGTATATTCAAAAAATTCTTTATATCTCTGAAAGAGGACTCAACCTTAACTTTGTTTTTCATTGGTTTTCTCCTCCTTTTTTTCGGCTTCCATATCATTGAATGTGGCGAAAGCGGTATTTCTTCCTGAAGCTATAGCTGAACTCATACCTGATAATTGTGCGCCCCAACCTCCGCAGAATCTTAAACCTTTTGTATCACAATCGCTTGCTTCTGTCATAATTCTTGGAATTACGCCATCCCAATCATCACCATAATATCCGTAAACAGTACCCTGAGGGGTGTAGGTGTATCTTGCAAAGGTGACAGGTGTGGCAACTTCTAATTCTTCAATTGAATTGTGTATTGTTATACCTGTTGCACTCTCAAAATTAGCGATAAGACGTGCTGCAAGCATATCTTTTTCATCGAAATAGTTTTCGGGGTTAATATTAGCCCAACAGTTATCACTATAGAGGGTGGTAATGCAAAGAATGGTTGTCCCTGCAGGAGAGCAATTCGGGTCAGCAATATTAAGGCAAACCGCTGCTTGCGCATTATTTGAATCAATGTTTTTCATTAATTGAAATTGATTAGCGGAATTTGCCGTATCAGTTATAAAATAAGAGTGTTCAGTAATTCCCAAATCTTTTGGTGAACGGTTTAAACCAAGATAAAGACAAGCACCTCTCATACCAAAGGAACGGGCGTTAGTGCGTTTTAATGCACTTTCGGGTACATCCTTTGATTTCATCATTTTACCGTAGGCGGTGGTAGGTGAGCAGTTGCAGATTATATGGTTACACATAATCTTTTCACCACTTTTTAAAATAACACCGCATGCTTGTCCCTCTTTAAAAAGTATCCTTGAAACGTGGGAATTATAGCGTATTTCACCGCCATTGTCCTCGATACATCCCGCAAGAGCCATACTCATTTCATGACTTCTCATTTTAGGTGTAACCGCACCGTAGGTTAGGTACATATATACCATAGATATATAGTGTATAAAGCTTAATCTGTCGCAATCAACACCAAGATACATCCAGTAAGCAGTAAATATTTCCTGTGCCTTTTTGGGTACCTTCAATGCATCTAAAACTTTGTTGACAGAATAAGGAGCTGTTCTTATAAAATTGCCATGCTCTTTTAAGACTGTTCTTATTGCTTTGAAGCTTTTCTTAAATTCAAATTCTGCAAAGAATTCGCTTGAATTTACAATTTCCTCTGCTAAATTGAAAAGCTTTGTCATTGATGGCTTGCTGCCGGGGACATATTTTTCCATAGCTTCAATATAGTTTTCAACTCCAAAAGGCATTGTAACATCAATAGGGGAGCCATCAGAGGATTTTGTTATAAGTCTATATGCTTCAGGTATATCAGTCCATTTGATTTTATTGCTAATTCCGAGATAGTCAAAAATTTTGCGTACATCACCACACCCTACTGTGCTTCCGAAACCACAAAGTTGATGTAAAGAAATATCAAATTCAAAGCGACCGCGCACAAAACTTGATGCGAAGCCACCGGGCGTATTGTGACGTTCAAGTAAAAGTACTTTTTTGCCCTCTTTGGAAGCACAAGCAGCGGCGGTCAAACCGCCGCAACCTGCACCTATAACTATAATATCATAGTTGTTTTCTGACATTTTTATTTAATCTCCGAAAGTTTTACCGGTCTGCCTTCATTAGCTGATTTTTCAGCAGCAAGAGCAATCTTAACTGATTGAAGACCTGCATGGATACCAACGGGTGTTTCCTTGTTATTAATACAGCAGTCAACAAACTGGCGTACTTCTTCTGAGAATGAACCCATATATCTTTCAAGGAAGAAATAGAGTGGTTTTTCACCTGTAACGCCGTTAGCGTCGGAAACAACTGCAGTTGAAAGTGTATCGTTAGCAGTTGCAACCATACCCTTTGAGCCGAAAAGCTCTGCTCTCTGGTCATAACCGTAC
>CAZUZV010000067.1:0-9104 GCA_964624385.1 uncultured Eubacteriales bacterium
ATAAATTCCCCTGTCTTTGCACTCCCAATGACAGCTATCACGGTATTACCTATGCAGAGCGTTTTGGTAAAGAGGGCGCATTCATAACAAAAGCAACTGCTCAGTTAATGAGAGATTTAGGTTCAATCCAGTCTCCCCAGAACGCTTTCTATCTTAACTTAGGCCTCGAAAGCCTTCACGTAAGAATGAAACGTCATTGTGAAAACGGTCTTGCAGTTGCAAAATTCCTTGAAGCAAATGACAAAATCGACTGGGTAACCTACCCCGGTCTTGAATCCGATAAATACTATTCACTTGCGCAGAAATATCTTCCCAACGGCTCTTGCGGTGTTGTTTCCTTCGGAGTTAAGGGCGGAAGAAAAGCCGCAGAAGAGTTTATGAAAAAGCTTAAACTCATCGCTATTGAAACCCATGTTGCAGACGCAAGAAGCTGTTGCTTACACCCTGCAAGTGCAACCCACCGCCAGATGAATGATGATGAGCTTGTTGCGGCAGGAATTACAGCAAACCTTGTAAGACTTTCCTGCGGTCTCGAAAATGCCGAAGACCTTATTGCAGATATAAGCCAAGCACTTGCTGAATAAAAAACGGGACGGTCAAGACCGTCCCCTACAATCTATAAAAGGAGGTATGAGGAATGCCGATAAAATTGCCGGACGAATTACCTGCAGTTAAAACCCTTGAAAAAGAAAATATATTCGTTATGACCGATACTCGCGCCATAACTCAAGATATCAGACCGTTGAAAATTTTGGTTCTCAACCTCATGCCGAAAAAAACGGAAACCGAAACACAGCTTTCCCGCCTTTTGGGAAACTCTCCCTTGCAGGTGGAATTTGAGCTTATTCACACAAAATCCCACGTACCAAAACACACTCCAAAAGAATATCTTCTTGCTTTCTATAAAACCTTCGAAGATGTTAAACACAGAAAATTTGACGGACTCATTATTACAGGCGCACCCGTTGAAAAAATGGAGTTTGAAGAGGTTACCTATTGGGAAGAGCTTTGCGAAATAATGGAGTGGAGTAAAACCCACGTTACAAGCACATTCCATATTTGCTGGGGTGCTCAGGCAGGTCTTTATTACCACTACGGTATAAAGAAATACCCTCTATCCGAAAAGCTCTCGGGAATTTACAAACACAAAGCTGATTACAAGCATTCAATCCTTTTAAGAGGCTTTGATGATGAATTCCCCGTTCCCCATTCACGATATACCACAGTAAAAAGAGGAGATATCGAAAAAGTTCCCGAGCTTAAAATTCTCGCTTCTTCCGAAGAAGCAGGTATTTATATCACCTCCACGGAAAACGGAAAACAAATTTTTGTTACCGGTCACTCGGAATATGACACGGAAACACTCAAAAATGAGTATCTCCGCGACAAGGATGCAGGACTTGATATCAAAATGCCGAAAAACTATTTTCCCAATGATGATATCACAAAAGCACCCTTAAACACCTGGCGTTCTCACGCAAATCTGCTCTATTCCAACTGGCTCAACTATTTCGTATATCAGACTACGCCTTATGACATTGAAGAGATATAAACATACACCCCATCAACTTTTTGAAAAAAGTTGATGGGGTTGTTGATTATTTTACTTTTTCATTGAGATATTTTTTTGAGTTTAATTCCTGCATAAACACCTCTTGCAAGAAGCGCAAGAACTAAAGAACGGCACAAATAATCTAAAATCATCCATTTAGTAAATCCTGCGTTGCCAACTAACACAATAGTATCAAGCAGATAAAAACCAAGTGCAAAGACAAGCCATCCATAGCCCTCTTTCTTGGAATACAACCACGCAAGAAAATACATACATATCACTACAACAAATACAATCCAAGTAACAACTAAAAAGCGAGAGCCACTTGTAGCTAAAAGTTCTATATTTTTAAAATACACATCAAGTTTATCGCTAGTTTCGCCAAAATCACCAATCGTTGCATAGAAAGGTAACGTTGAAGCAAACAAGGTATTTATAGGTGTTTTACTTAAAAGAAATGCAGTATCAAATACAGTACAGGCCAATACCAACAAAATACTATTTCGAGCCATTTTATACCAAGAGTTTAACTTTCTCTTTTCAATTTTCAATGTCTCTTTATTCGCATCATTTTTCTTCATATCTTCACACCCTTTCGCCTATGATAAAACAACAATCTATTATTGCTGTACCTCTTCTGTATTTTCCACAGCAGAATTTTCTTCAACAGGTGCTTCAGTTTCGATATTCTCAACAGGCATTTCTGCTTGAGGAATATAGCTGTAAGTCTGACCTTCTTGAGCTACACAAGGCTCTTCTTCTGGCAATTTTTTGAGATTGATTGCCGCAATAATACCGCTTGCAAGAGAAACAAGAACCCAAACGTGGAACACGAAATCAAGAATCATATCTGCCGAAAAGCCTGTATAATAGAACATTGCAAATGTATCTGCAACAAACATCAGAAGCGCCGCAACAAGCCAACCGTAGCCGTGCTTCTTCGAAAGGAACCACATAAGAGCATAGAGTGCTACTATAACAACCGCAATCGCAACATAAACATAAAGCACCGCATCGGGGTCGGGCTGGAACTCAACACCCTCATACCATTCCGCAGGCATTCTTCCCGTGTAAAAAAGACCAAACAAGGTCATATAGTAAGGAATTGCCGCAGAGAATAGGAAATACGAATCACTTCCTGTAAAAAGTAAAACACTGTTTACCAATGTAAATGCAATAACAAGCAAAATATTGCTTCTCGCACCGTTATACCTTGAAGTAAGCTTCTGACTTTCTGTCATATTCTGATTTTGAGTTTTCTTATTTAATAACCCCATATTTATTCTCCTCTCACCTTTTTATCAGGTTAATTTGATTATACACAATTCTACAAAGTTCGTCAACAGAAACTTATTTCATATCTTATAACTTATAAATATCTAATAATCGTATCACAATTATAAAAGAGAAAAAGCCGTTGTATGCGGAACCTCCTTTCGAAAGGAGGGGGACCATTCTTGAATAAATGTATTAAATATAAATACTATATTCGGGTGGCAGAGTAATTATTGGGTTGAGTTCGGGTGGAATGGCGGAGGATATAGCAACATTTCACCTCAAGGTAAAATTGTATTGCAACCGTTGTTCCCATTTATATATTCAGTACAACCGTAGGGGAGGGTCTTGACCCTCCCGCAGTTTATCGGTATCTTTCGGGAGGGTCAAGACCCTCCCCTACAATTATAATCCGGTGCATTTTTGCGCCTCGACACTTTGCATTTTGCACTTTGCGCTTTGCATTTTACAATCGGCTTTGCCCCTTAATTTCTCATTTCTAATTTGTAATTCGTAATTTATAAATTATCGTAATCAATCTTCCTATCCCTGAAATAAAACTCTCTATCGTGTTCACCTATTTCCCGAAGCACCTTGCAGGGATTTCCTACTGCCACAACATTAGCAGGAATATCTTTTGTAACAACACTACCTGCGCCGATAACTGTGTTATCGCCGATTGTAACTCCCGGTAATATTATTGCCCCTGCACCAATCCAACAATTTCTGCCAATGTGAACGGGCATATTGTATTGATACGCTCTTTCACGAAGCTCGGGAAGTATGGGATGCCCTGCCGTTGCCACAACAACATTTGGTCCGAACATTGTGCAATCTCCCACATAAATATGAGTATCGTCAACCATTGTTAACCCAAAGTTAGCGTAAACATTATTTCCGAAATGTACGTGATGACCGCCCCAGTTAGCGTGGAACGGCGGTTCTATATAGCAGTTCTCACCGATTTCCGCAAACATCTCTTTGAGCATTTCTTCTCTCTTTTCAAGCTCCGTTGGTCTTGTCATATTAAAATCATAAAGCTTATTAACATACCCCAACTGCTCAACCATTATATCGTCACCGCTCGGGTAATATATCATTCCCGAATGCATTTTTTCTTTATTTGTCATGAAACCACCTCTGAAACCGAGTATATCATTTAAAATAATAAAATACAACAGCTTTTACCATTGAAAAACCGAAAGAAAAAGTGTATTATAATATTTAATGTAAAAATAATAAAATGGAGATATAAAAATGAAAATTACAGATACAGTTTTTTATGTTGGTGTAAATGACCACGATATTGATTTGTTTGAGGGACAGTATGTTGTTCCCAACGGTATGGCGTACAATTCCTATATAGTTGTTGGCGAAAAGACCGTTGTTATGGACAGCGTTGATATCAACTTCACTTCAGAATGGCTCGATAATATCAAATCTGTTTTAGGTGACAAAGCGCCCGATTATCTTGTTGTTCAGCATATGGAGCCCGACCATTCCGCAAGCATTGATATTTTTATGCAAACCTACCCCGAAACACAAATTGTTGCTTCTAAACAAGCTTTCACAATGATGAACGCTTTCTTCGGAACAGATTATAAGGAAAGACAAATTGTAGTTGGCGAAAACGACACCTTAAATCTCGGCAACCGCACTCTCACCTTTGTTACTGCTTCCATGGTACATTGGCCCGAGGTTATTGTTACCTATGATTCAAAAGATAAAATTCTCTTCTCTGCAGACGGTTTCGGCAAATTCGGTGCTCTTGATGCGGATGAGGATTGGGCATGCGAAGCAAGAAGATACTATTTCGGCATTGTTGGTAAATATGGCACACCCGTTCAGAATCTTCTCAAAAAAGCCGCAAACCTTGAAATTGAAAAAATCTGCCCTCTTCACGGACCTGTTCTTACAGAAAATCTCGGCTATTACCTTGACCTTTACAACACCTGGTCATCATACGGTGTTGAAAGTGAAGGCGTTGTAATCGCTTACACATCCGTTTACGGCAACACTAAAAAGGCGGTTTTAAAGCTTGAGGAAATTTTAAAAGCAAAAGGTTGCCCCAAGGTTACAGTTACAGACCTTGCTCGCGACGATATGGCAGAGGCAGTTGAAGATGCTTTCCGTTATGGCAAATTAGTCCTTGCTACAACTACTTATAACTCTGATATTTTCCCCTTTATGAGAACCTTTGTTGATGCTTTAACAGAAAGACTCTATCAGAACAGAACTATAGGTATTATTGAAAACGGCACCTGGTTCCCCACCGCCGCAAAGGTTATAAAAGGAATGTTCGAAAAATCCAAAGACATTACTTTTACAGATACTACCGTTACAATTAAATCCGCAATGAATGAGGAAAACCTCAAACAACTCGAAGCTCTCGCAGATGAATTAATGAAATAAATGTAACCCCATTGATTTTTCTTTTCGAAAAATTAATGGGGTTACTTAATTTTATATCTGCTTAAACACACTTGCAACTTCGTTTAATATATATTCCGCTTGTTCTTTGTCTTTCTTATACTCTTCTTTATCTCTTGCATCCGCCTTTTTCCACACAGAAAGAATTTCGGGAAATATTAAAACTGTTTCAAATGCGGCAGTTTTTCCGTATTTTGATTTTAAATATTCAATAATTCCGCGAGGGTCGCTGTCCTCGCCCGAAAATAAATGGCCTTTTGAAGCAGCATAGACACAAAGATTTCTTGCATTCTCCTCTTCGTCAGCTTCTGCACACGAAAGAACACAATCCAATCTTTTTTCAACCTCTTCAAGCGAAAGAGAAAAAGCCTGCACCATAAGAGAGCCTATTTGCTTTTGAGAAAAGCCTCTTTTCATAAAGGAAGCCACATAACCGCCAACAATTTTGTCAACATCCTTGTTGACCTCGTCGGGAGCAGTTGTACTATCTAAAATCCATTGAGGAACAAAATTTTCATTACTCATAAAACCACCGAAAAGCTAATATAATTACAAGAATAATTATATTATTATCTTTCCATAAAATCAACGAAAATTGTCTAAAAAATAACATTTGTTGACATTCACATATGGGTGTTATATAATCGTCACGTAACCAAAATAAGTGGTGGAGTCTGTCATAATTCGCAAAGGGAATTATTTATTAGGTTACAGAGTTTCTTTTTATATTTTTATAAAATCAAGCTTTCCACCGTCTTTTAATGCAATAGCATTAAGGGCGGTCTTTTTTGTCCACCGGAATGGAGTTTTTTATGAGTCAAATCACAATTGTTGCATTGGTAATCTTTGCAATTACCTATCTTTTGATGATGATTTTTCAAAAGATTCGTCCCCACATTGTCGCAGTATCAGCCTTGATTTTTGTAGGTCTGGGTATTATAGCTTCCGTGAACCCCGATTTATTCGGTCCTGATTTTTTCGTCACCGCAACAGGTACATACAGTTACAGCATTTCCCAGGCACTCTCGGAAATTGACTGGAATGTAATTATGATGATAGCGGGTACAATGGGTACGGTTTATCTTTTCATTGAATCCAAAATGCCCCAGCTTCTTTCGGACCTTTTGATTTCCAAAATGCCCAATATGAAATGGGTTGTTGTGGTTATCTCCCTTTTTGCAGGTATTGTTTCCGCATTTGTTGACAATGTTGCAACGGTTCTTATGATAGCTCCCGTTGCTCTCGCTTTCTGCAAAAAGCTTAATGTTTCCCCTGTTCCGTCAATTATTTGTATTGCGGTTTCATCAAATCTTCAAGGCGCGGCAACCCTCGTTGGCGATACCACATCAATTCTTTTGGGTAAGGCTGCTAATCTTGATTTCTCTGACTTCTTTGTGGATAGCGGAAAGCCGGGTATGTTCTGGGTTGTTGAAGCAGGCGCATTAGTCAGCGCACTTATTATACTCTTTATGTTTCGGAAAGAGAAAGACCCTATTGCCTTTGAAGCAAAAACCAAGGTAGAAGATTATGTTCCCACATATCTTCTTGTTGGCACAGTTGTTGCCCTCATAGCTGTTTCATTTATTCCTTATAAAGATGCTGCAGCTCCCGGTGCATTCTACAAGCCCGATATCACAAACGGACTTATTTGTATTGCCTTTTTCCTTATCGGCGCATTAAGAGAAATTCTTATAAAGAAAAACAAAGAAATCATTAAAAAAGACCTTAAAGAAATAGATTATTACACAATTATTCTTCTCACCTGCCTTTTCATAGTAATAGGCGGTATAAAGGCTGCAGGTGTTATTGATATTATAGGCGGTGCAATTGCAAAATTGGGATCAGGCTCACCCTTTGTTGTTTTCACAATAATCGTGTGGATGTCAGTAATCCTTTCTGCATTTATTGATAACATTCCCTATACCGCTACAATGCTTTCCATTGTTCCCGTTATTGCCACAGACGTTGGTATGGAGCCCAAGCTTCTTTATTACGGTCTTCTCTGCGGTGCAACCCTGGGCGGTAACCTCACCCCCATTGGCGCAAGTGCAAATATTGCAGGTATCGGTATCCTTCGTAAAGAGGGTTACGAAGTTAAAAGTACGACCTTTATGAAATACGGTGTACCCTTTACCCTCTCCGCGGTAATCACAGGCTATGTTCTCCTTTGGTTAATCTGGGGTAATTGATGCAATGATTTATGCTCCTATCAGAATTTCAAAAAATTCTGATAGGAGCATTTTTTATATCTTATTTACTATTAAATCCACGCATTCTTCCGCAGTTTTGCCATCACATTCAACTGTAATATCAGCATATTTTTCATACAAGGGTGCCCTTTCTTCATAAAGCGCTGAAATGGTTGTTCCCTTTTTCATAGCAATTCCGCGAGTATGTATATTTTTAATTCTGCTTTGAAGCTCCTCGGGACTTACCTTAAGATAAACAATTATTCCGTTGTCTTTAAGCTTTCTCATAGCCCTTTTGCCGTAAACAGCACTTCCGCCCGTTGCAACAACACAACCGGCAAAGGCCTCGTTGCATATCACTTTCTCTTCAAGCTCTATAAAAGAATCTATACCCTCTTCATTTATAATTTGAGAAAGGCTTTTGCATGTGCTTTTCTGAATACTCAAATCCGTATCGCAAAAATCAAGGAGTAGGGATTTTGCCAGTATAACTCCGATGGTGCTTTTTCCCGCACCGGGCATACCAATTAAAACAATATTTTTCATATCAGTCACCGGTGTAAGTAGGTGCATTTTTTGGAGCTGTGCCCTTAACAACCTCGTGATAGTATTTATATGTCATAGGAATTTCTTTTTTAAGATTTCCGGCATCTGTAACCTCACCTAAAAACACAGTATGCGTTGCCGTTTCCATCGTGTCAATAACCTTGCAGGTAATGTAGCTCATAGCCTGAGGCAAAACAGGAAGATACCCTTTAACAAGAGGTTCTATTCCCTCGAATTTATCAACATCTCTACCGCTTCTGAAGCCGAACGAGCCTATAATCATCGGGTCAACATTTTCCCCGAGAATATTTATTGCGAAAACGCCCGTATCTTTAATACATTCGTTAGTATAGTTATCATGGTTAATCGAAACTGCAATTGTAGCAGGAGTTGATGTTATCTGCATAGCAGAATTTGCGGTGCAACCGGTAGCCTTACCTTTAGCCCAAGTTGTTACAACATAAACACCATAGGACAAATTAAATAATGCCGTTTTATCCATTTTCCAATCCTCCCAAAATATGTAAATTAAATTTTATTCCATAAAAACCGACGAAACCATAGTTCCGTCGGTTTTTCGGTTAATTATACTTCTCTGAAAACGTCTTTACCAAGACTGCATACGGGACAAACCCAATCGTCCGGAATATCTTCCCAAGCAGTGCCTGGAGCGATACCGCTTTCGGGGTCACCTAATTCAGGGTCATAAACATAACCGCAAGGACATTCATATTTCATAAGAACCACTCCTATTCTTTTTCCTATATTATAGGAAAAACAAGGGTAAATTATTCACCGAAATATCTCTTAAGAAGACCTTCGAATGCTTTACCGTGTCTTGCTTCGTCGCGAGCCATTTCATGAACTGTATCGTGGATAGCATCAAGATTCTGCTCTTTAGCCATTTTTGCAAGCTCGAATTTACCGAGTGTTGCACCGTTTTCAGCTTCAACTCTCATTTCAAGGTTTTTCTTTGTTGAATCTGTTACCATCTCGCCGAGAAGCTCTGCAAATTTTGCTGCATGCTCTGCCTCTTCATAAGCAGCTTTTTCCCAGTAAAGACCGATTTCGGGGTATCCTTCTCTGTGAGCAACTCTTGCCATTGCAAGATA
>CAZUZV010000068.1:0-8957 GCA_964624385.1 uncultured Eubacteriales bacterium
GCTCAACAGGAAGGCCGTGAGTGTCCCAACCTGCTTTTCTGGGAACCATACAGCCCTTCATTGTGCGGTAACGGGGAATCATATCTTTAATAACACGTGTAAGAACGTGACCGATATGGGGTTTTCCGTTAGCAGTAGGGGGACCGTCATAGAACACATAAGGTGTTCCGTCTTTTCTGTCTTCAATGCTCTTTTCGAAGATTTTATGTTCTCTCCAGAACTCTTCAATCTTCTTTTCCTGCTCAACGAAATTCACGTTGGGGGAAATTGGATCATACATTGACTTTACCTCCAAATAATAAAATGGCAAGTGGCAAGTGGAAAATGGAAAATCAAGGGTCTGCGACGCTATTTATAATGCCGACCGCAGGTCCCGAAACTTGCAACTTTCAACTTGCAACTTTCAATTAATAATAAAGTCTTCGCCCTGTAATACAGGACAAAGACTTGCTTTGTAACCACCTATATTAACCGTACTATCATACGTTGTTCTGTAACGGTGAACCACCGGAGAAGCTTACTGTTATTTCGGCTTTCAGCTCGGGAGTGATATTCGACATCTCTGCATCCTATCGGGCTCACACCGTCCCCGACTCGCTTATTTCAGCAAGAGAGCTACTGTCTCCGTCAATGCCATTTCATACAGAAGGTATAATACCATAGATCTACAAATATTGCAAGAGTTTTTTTAGTTGCAAGTTGAAAGTGGCAAGTGGCAAGTTTCGGGACCTGCGGTCGGCATTATAAATAGCGTCTCAGACCTATAATTTGCCATTTTCCACTTTCAATTTTTAATTTTATAACCACCATCCCCCTACCCAAGTTAACGAGTAGAGGGACGGTGATTTTGCGTGACAACAAACGAAGCCTTGCTCCAACCATAGTTTAGACGATTTTCGAGTATTTGTCAATAGTCATTTTTCGTCTGTGTAAAATATTTCTGAGGTGAGTTATAATGAATTTTAATGAACGTATTCGTGCATTAAGAGAAGATAGTGATAAAACGCAAACAGAAATCGCGCAAATACTCAACACTAACCAAAAGAAAATATCAAGACTTGAAACCGGTGAATGCGAACCAAACCTTAATGATATAAAGCAATTATGTCATTATTACAATTTATCTGCTGACTATATTCTCGGCTTTACAGATACACCAAAACCTCTACCTAAAGAATAATGTTGCATGGCGCAGGCAAGCCAGTGCCTTACGATGTGTTGTTTTGCGGCAAAGTATGTTGGGCAGAGCAACAACCGTAAGGTATAGGCTTGCCTATACCCAACGATACACAATGATAGGAGATTTTTACAATTGCCGTGTGCAGCACCCGAAATTCCGCACTCCGCATTAAAATTATAAAAAATATTATAATTTCTATTGGCATACAAGTATTTTTAGTTTATAATATCTACGATTGTATAAAATGTAAGGAGGAGTTGTTTTGAGCGGTAAATATTCCGTCCCTCTCAGAAAGGTTATTAAAACCCATTCTTTTGAAGTCATATATATGCCCGACAAACCTGATTCGGAGCTTGTTATCTGTTCTCAGGATATTAACAGACCCGGTCTTCTTTTCGCAGGGTATGAAAAATATTTTGATCCGTTGCGAGTTGAGTTTATCGGTCTTGCAGAAATGAGTTACCTTGAAGAGCTCGATGAACAGACTCAGAAAGAAAGGCTTGAGCTTTTCTTCTCTCTCAAGCCCCCTGCTGTTATAATCACCCGTAACATTGATTATCCCGATGTTATGCTTGAACTCGCCAAGGAATATGAAGTTCCTCTCTTAAGAACAGCAGAAATCACATCTCAGATTACTGCTACTCTTATTTCATATCTCGGAACAGAGCTTGCAGAGCGCATAACCCGTCATGGTGTTATGGTTGAGGTTTATGGTGAAGGTATTCTTATCTTAGGCGATAGCGGTGTTGGTAAAAGCGAAACCGCAGTAGAGCTTATAAAACGTGGCCACCGTCTTATTGCAGACGATGCGGTTGAGATCAAAAAAGTTTCTTCAAAAACATTGGTCGGCAGTTCACCTGACAACATCCGTCACTTTATGGAGCTTCGCGGTATCGGTATCGTAAACGCCCGTAATATTTTCGGTGTTGGTGCTGTTAAACTTACGGAAAAAATTGATATGGTTATTCAGCTTGAACAATGGGACTCTCAAAAGGCTTATGACCGTCTTGGTCTTGATGATGAATACATATCAATTTTGGGAATAAAAGTTCCCTCAACAACAGTTCCCGTTAAGCCCGGACGAAACCTTGCAATTATTATTGAAATTGCCGCTATGAATAACCGTCAGAAAAAGCTTGGCTACAATGCGGCAAGAGAGCTTATGCAACAGCTTGGTATGGAGGATTTTGATGCTCCATCCAAAGAAGTTGACTCATGGAACTAAAAAATTCTGCATTAAACTAATAAAACAAATCAAAGGAGATATAATTATGTACAGAATCGGTGTTGACCTTGGCGGTACAAATATCGCAGTAGGTGTTATTGATGAAAATTATAAAATAATCGGCAGAGGCAAGGTAAAAACTAATGCCCCCCGCCCTGCAGATGAAATTTTTGATTCCATTAAGGAAGCCGCTGATATGGCGGTTGCCGATGCAGGCATTTCTTATGATGATGTCATTTCCGTTGGCATCGGTACTCCCGGTTCCGTTAACAAGGACACGGGTGCAATCGAATTTTCAAACAACCTTAAGTTCCACAATGTTCCTGCAAAGCAGATGCTTGAAGAAAGATTCGGTAAGCCCGTTTACCTTGAAAACGATGCTAACGCCGCCGCTCTTGGTGAGGCAGTTGCAGGTTGCGGTAACGGCATTAAAAACTTTGTTGCAGTAACTCTCGGAACAGGTGTTGGTAGCGGTATTATTATCGACGGCAAAATTTATCGTGGCAGTAACTTCTGTGGCGGTGAAATGGGTCATATGGTTATTAATGTGGATGGTATTCCCTGCAACTGCGGAAGAAAAGGTTGTTGGGAAAAATACGCTTCTGCAACTGCTCTCGTTTCTCAGGCTGTTGAAGCAATGGAAGGTAATAAAGACAGCCTTCTTTGGAAAACCTGTGAAGGCGACCTTAACAAAGTTGACGGTAAATCAATTTTCGATGCTCTCGATATGGGCGATGAAATTGCAAAAGCTATTGTTGACAGATATCTCTACTATGTTTCAATTGGTCTTGCAAATGTTATTAACGCTCTTCAGCCCGAAGCAGTTTGCATCGGTGGCGGTATCAGCGGTCAGGGTGAAAAAATTCTTAAACCCATTCGCGAAACAGTAAAAGCGGAACGTTACAGCGTTTACGCAGAAAAACAGGCAGCTATTATTCCTGCTGCTCTCGGTAACGATGCAGGTATTATTGGTGCAGCATTACTTGATGATTGACGGTGATTAAAATAAACACTGAAAGAATAAACTTGCTTTTTAATTCAGCAATCGAAATGGGTTGCAAAGCATATAAGGATGAAAAGCTTTGCAACCATATTTCCTTTAAGGTTGGCGGACCTTGTCCTCTTTTAATTGAGCCAAAGGACGAAAAGCAGTTAACAGAACTTCTTAAACTTATAAAAGGAACCAATACACCCTACACCATTCTTGGCAACGGCACCAACGTGCTGATTCTTGATGAAGGAATTGATAAGGTAATTGTTAAAATAGGCGATGAAATGACAAGCCTTGCTCTTGAGGGCGAAGATGTTATCTCTTGCTCTGCAGGTACAAAGGTTGTGACACTTTGTAAATTCGCTTTGGAAAACGCTCTTTCAGGACTTGAATTTGCCTATGGAATCCCCGGAACCTGCGGTGGTGCGGTATTTATGAATGCGGGTGCATACGGCGGCGAGGTAAAGGATGTTATTACTGAAATAACCTACCTTACTCCCGATTTAGAGCTTAAAACAATGCCCGTAGAAGAAGCGAAGCTTTCCTACCGACACTCTGTTTTCAAAGAAAATGGTTGCGTTGTGGTTTCTGCTAAATTCAAGCTTAGGAAAGCACCTAAAGAAGAAATCAAAAAGGCTATGAATGATTTCCTTTCTCGCCGTAAGGATAAGCAACCACTTGAATACCCAAGCGCAGGCAGTACCTTTAAACGCCCCGAGGGTTATTTTGCAGGCGCACTTATCGAACAATGCGGTTTTAAAGGGAAAACTTTAGGCGGAGCGCAAATAAGCGATAAGCACGCAGGCTTCCTTATTAATAAGAATAATGCAACCGCTAAAGATATTCTTGACCTTATAAAACTCACACAGGAAACCGTAAAAAAAGAAACCGGTGTCACATTGGAACCGGAAGTTATTATACTGAGGTAATTATGTCATTCTCTTCGGACGTTAAAACAGAATTAACCGGACTTATACCCTCCGCCTGTTGCACAAAGGCGGAGGCTTTCGGTATGCTCCTCTTCGGACGGGCTTTCGGAATAACCGAAATTTCACTTATGACGGAAATCCAATCGGTAGCCGAGCATTACTGTACAAGTATTCGCGACCTTACAGGTGTTACACCGGAAGTTACCTGCACAAAAGCCGGTAACTATAAAATAAATATCCCCACAAAATCCGACAGACTCAAAATATTAGAGTTTTTTGGCTATACAGGAAAAGAAATAACTTTAAGAATCAACCTTTCAAACCTTGAACAATCCAACGAAGATTGCTGTTCAAAGGCATTTTTGAGAGGTGCTTTTCTGGTTTGCGGAAGTGTTACAGACCCTGAAAAAGACTATCACATTGAATTCAGCGTAACAAAGGCTAAGCTTTGCGAGGATTTAATGCAGATAATCGGTGATTTGGGATTAAAATGCAAAAAAATACTTCGTAACAATAGTTATGTTGTTTATTCAAAGGAAGCGGAGTCCATTGAGGACTATATAGGTACAATGGGTGCAAACAATGCCTTTTTAGAGGTTATGCAGACCCGCGCCATGAAAGATATTAAAAATCAGATTAACCGCCGTTCAAATTTTGAATCGGCAAATATGAGCCGTTCAATTGAAGCAGGGTTAAAGCAAGTCACCCTTATTGAAGAGGTTCTGTCAAAAATCAAGCTTTCCGATATGACAAAGGATTTGGGTGAGCTTTGCTCACTAAGGCTTGAAAACCCCGATATTTCCTTGGACGAGCTTGGTAAAATGATGACTCCCGAGCTTTCACGCTCTGCCGTCAGCAGACGATTTAAGAAACTTGAAAAAATTGCCACGGAGTTGAAAGCAAAGTGAAAGAATTTGTAATTAATAAAAATGACTCGGGACAAAGACTCGATAAGTATATTACCAAATCAGTACCTTTACTTCCCCAGTCGCTTATGTATAAGTACATAAGAAGCAAAAGAATAAAAGTTAATAACAAGCGTTCGGAAATTTCATACAGGCTCAAAGAAAATGATGTCATTTCAATGTATATTAACGACGAGTTCTTCGAACAAGTAAAACCCAAATACGATTTTCTTAACGCAGGAAAAACTCTTAATATAGTTTATGAGGACGAAAATATCATTCTCATAGACAAGCCGACAGGGCTTCTTTCCCATCCCGACGAGGGCAATTATACGGACACCGCCATAACAAGAGTAAAACGCTATCTTTATGAAAAGGGCGATTACAAGCCCGATGAAGAAAACTCATTCGCCCCCGCTCTTGTTAACCGAATTGACCGAAACACTTCAGGTATTATAATCGGTGCAAAAAATGCGGAATCACTTCGCATTCTCAATGAAAAACTGAAAAACCGAGAAATGCATAAATTATATTTGTGTGTTGTTATAGGCAAACTCAAAAAAGAAAGCGGAATTATTGAGGGCTATCTCGAAAAGAACGAAAAACAAAACAAGGTTTACGTCAGCGATAAAGGAAATGACAAAACAAAGCACATTTCCACAAAATATAAAGTTTTAGGCTACAAGGACGGTCTTTCACTTTTGGAGGTTGAGCTTTTAACAGGACGAACCCATCAGATAAGAGCGCACTTTTCCCATCTGGGTCATCCCCTTTTGGGTGACGGCAAATACGGAACAAATGCCCAAAACAAAAATTTCGGCGGTTATAAAAAACAGTTTTTGTATTCATATAAATTAAAGTTCGATTTTCAAAGCGATGCAGGAATTTTAAACTATCTTGACCAAAAAGAATTTGTGGTTCAGGACGTTTGGTTCAAAAAAGCATTTTATGACGGAACAATATAAAATTACCGACAGTATCGAAAACACTGTCGGTAATTTTTATAGTTCTTTTTCTTCTTTAATTTCTAATTCATCCATTTTGATTTCATTATTAGTTCTCGGTTTGTTAAGATACCCGATTTTGAAAAAGAAAACGGGGAACAAGGATGAAATTATCATCGCAGGAACTGCTACGTACATAACTGTATCGGAAAATAATGAATAATACAGATATGACGGCGCGTTGATTAAACGGTAGGTTTCCAGAAGCGAAGGAGATAAGAAGGAAACAATACCTATAACGCTGATAACAACATTTGCAACGAACAATGTACCGAGAACGGCTTTTTTATTGCCTTTTTTCTTACAAAGTCGCCCTGCAACGTAATAACAAAAGGGCCCTGCAAGGAATGTCGCCATAAGCATTATCCAATAAAAAGCACCTTGAAATCTTCCGCTAAAATTAAATTCTGTTGAAAAATATGTATAGTTATACACAATGCACAAAAGTACGTGAACCAGTACCAAAAACATTACCGCAAAAACGGATTCTCTTATTGTTCTCATATATATAATCCTGACTTACATTTAAATTAAAATACACTTCCCGGTGCTAATGTATAATATCACAAGACGTAGAATCTTTCAAGTATTTCGACAAAATGTAACTTTAATTTAACAAATAATATAAATTTATTAATACCAATTTCCCCTCGGCATTGTTTGCTCAACGCTGACCTCTTCCTCTTCAACTATATCCTCTTCAACTATATCCTCTTCAACTATATCCTCTTCAACTATATCCTCTTCAACTATATCCTCTTCACAAATCCATGTTTCACCATTATATTCAAAAATAATTTTGCCCACGTCACCCGTATCAACAATAACATCATTACTGTTATCTGCAAAATATATTCCGTGCAAATCAAAGGTTCGCCAACCGCCATCAGATTCAAAAACAATTTCATCATTCGTATTCTCGATATTAAAACTCATAAATTCTATACTGTCTGCTTCATAAAGGTTGGTTTTCAACACAAATTCGCCATTGTTTTCAACTGTTTCCTCCGCATACAAGCCTTTTCCCGAGGGCGAACCACCGTGGTAATATTGATACCTTATTTCAATACCAATAACACCAACAACCAAAACTGAAAAAATTATTAAAACAGACAATAAAATTTTCTTTTTCATAAACCCACCTACATACAATTTATACCAATATTGTAACATTGCATTCTAACACTTCCAACACTTAATGAGTTTCTTTATAATATTTTAATAAAAAATTCAAAATTGAGGTAAGTTCAGGCAGTAAAAAAGATGTCATCAAAAAAAAGACACCTTAAATACATGTATATTTTTGTGCAGAGTGCGTCAGATTTGTGATTTATGAACCCCGAAGCGTACAAAGGTACGCGAGTTCGGGCAAAAAAACAGAGACCCTTTCGAAAAAGAGTCTCTGAGTGGATATTTTTGCTGTAGTGTGCTTTGAATTTTTGTTTTATGAACCCCGAAGCGTACAAAGGTACGCGAGTTCGGGTGAATAAAACGGAAAGGCAAAGTGCAATACACAAAAAGATTAATCTGCTGTGTAGGGAAGGAGGGCAATCTGTCTTGCTCTCTTGATAGCGGTAGTAAGCTCTCTCTGATGATAAGCGCAAGTACCGGTTACACGGCGGGGAAGAATCTTAGCTCTGTCAGATGTGTATCTGCTAAGCTTAGCTGTATCTTTGTAATCAATTGTTTCAACCTTCTCAACACAGAAAGCGCAAACTTTTTTGCGGCCTCTTTTGTTGGGACGGCGATCGTTTTTATCGTATGCCATTGTAAATTTACCTCCTATTAGAATCAGAACGGCAAGTCGTCATCGTCAGCCATTGCTGCGAAATCGTCAGCACTGCCGTTGGAGAAAGACGGTGCAGCTGCAGGAGCTGTTGTTGAGGGTGCACCGTTTGTTCCGGTTTCACTCTTTGAACCGCAGAAGCTAACGTTGTCTGCACTGATTTCAACAGTATAGCGCTTAACGCCATCTTTTTCGTAAGAACCTGTCTGAATAGAACCCTGAACGGCAATCATTGAGCCCTTCTGGAAATATCTTGAAACAAACTCAGCAGTCTGTCTCCAAGCAACAACGTTGATAAAGTCTGCTTTTCTTTCTTCGCCGGGTTTAACATAACCTCTGTCAACTGCAACGGTGAATCTTGTAACAGAAACGCCTGAAGGAGTCTGGCGAAGCTCGGGGTCAGCTGTAAGGCGACCCATTATAACTGCACAATTAAGCATCTTTCACACCTCTTATTTTTTAATAACCAAAGAACGAAGAACACCATCTGTGATTTTGAGAACACGGCTGAGCTCAGCGGGGAAATCAGCATCACAAGTGTAGTTGTAAAGAACATAGTAACCGTTTTCTTCATCGTTGATAAGGTATGCAAGCTTACGCTTACCCCATTCATCAACGCTGTCAACTGTACCGTTCTCTGCGATCATCGCCTGGAATTTTGCAGCGAGTTCTTTTGCTGCCTCTTCACCTTTAGCGAGTGAATAGACGATAATTGTCTCATAACTGTTTGACATCGTTTGCACCTCCTTATGGACTCCGGCTCCCATTAACCTATTTGAGAGCAAGGAAATTTATGCGGATACATCTCAACGGACATACCGCAACAGTTACGAATTATAACACCTTTCCCACAATATGTCAAGATATATTTTAAAATGCATCAATCTGCGTTGTAAATAGATGTGACCCATTTTTGTTAAAAAATAAAGTCAAAGTA
>CAZUZV010000069.1:0-8810 GCA_964624385.1 uncultured Eubacteriales bacterium
TTGCCCTTTATATTGAATTGGTTTGGCGACTATCGGAGTTTGCGTTTTTTGTGCGTCTGCTTCGGTAGGCGCACTTTTTGTTTTTAGGAGATGTTGGTATGAAAAAAGGATTAAGTTTGTTTTTGTCATTGATTATGGTTTTAGGTGTGTTGACAAGCATGCCTTTAACCGTAAATGCGGCAAGTGTTGATGATTTGACTTTTGAGTTGAATGAGGATGGCGTGTCATATTCCGTTGTTGATTGTAACGAAGAGGCGAGTGGTGAAATTGTTATTCCTAATACATATAATGGGCTAACTGTTACAACTATAAGTAACGGAGCCTTTGCAGATTGTGGCACTCTTACCTCAATTATTGTTCCTGATAGTGTTGAGAGCATAGGTTTTTATGCTTTTGGATATTGTGTTTCACTTGAAAGTATATCTCTTCCTAAAGGAATAAGAATAATCAATGCTTGTACTTTTGAGGGATGCAGTAGGTTGAAATCGATAACAATTCCAAATAAGGTTACAGAAATTGGCACGAGTGCTTTTTCAGGGTGTCGATCCATTACGGAAATAACCATACCTGAAGGCGTTAATGAAATAGGTAGAGAAACATTTGTGTATTGTGATTCACTTGAAACAATATATTTTCCAAGTAGTGTGACAACAATTGCTGAAAATTTTATTAGTAATTGTGATTTGCTAAAAAATATATATGTGCATGAAAATAATTTAAATTATTCGAGTGAAAATGGAGTTCTTTTTAATAAGGAAAAGACGCAGCTAATAATGTATCCTGGAGGTAAGAAATTAAAAACTTATGAAATTCCAGATGGAGTAGTTCAAATATGCAGAAGAGCTTTTTTTCTTGATCAATCTCTAGAAAAAATAGTTATTCCTTATAGCGTAACCACAATTTTTGATAATTCTATAGGTTATTATTATCAGTATGCGAATGATGGTTATTTATCAAAAAATGATAACCTAATAATTTTAGGGTTGATTGGTTCATCTGCAGAAACTTATGCAAATGAAAATGGTTTTAAATTCGTAGAAATTAAAGAAGAATGTGCTCACAAAACTACTAAATGGATAACCGACAAGAAAGCAACTGTAAATGCGCCAGGTTCAAAACACAAAGAATGTACCGAATGCGGAGAGGTTCTTGAAACTGCAACAATCAAACAGCTTAAATGCAGTAAGCCGAAACTTTCAAAAATCTCTAACACATCCAGCGGTGTAAAAATCACTTGGGGTAAGGTAAGCGGAGCAGATTCTTATGAGGTTTACCGTAAGGTGAAAGGCGGTTCATACAGTAAGATTGGTACAACAAGTAAAACATATTTTACCGACAAAAAAGCAAAATCAGGAAAAAAGTATTACTATGTTGTTAAAGCTGTGAATGAAGCAGGTAAGTCCGCTTCTTCAAGCTCCAAATCAATCTTATACCTCGCAGATCCGACCTTGAAAACTGCAAAGAGCACCAAGAGTGGTGTTTCACTTAAATGGACTAAAACCACAGGCGCACAAGGTTATGTAATTTACCGCAAAACAGGTTCGGGTAGTTACAAAAAGCTAAAAACCGAAAAAGGTGTATCAAATCTTTCATACGTAGATAAATCCGCAAAGAAAGGTAAGAAATACACCTACAAGGTAAAAGCATATTACAGCAAAACATATAGCGCATATTCCAATACCAAAACAATAAAAGATAAATATTAATTAACAAGTGGGACAGTTACAAATTCCAAGCAATTTGTGACTGTCCGATAAAATTATAATAAACTAACCTAGAACAACAGTAGGGGAGGGTCTTGACCCGCCCGAGAGGTTAACGATGAAGTGGCGGTACGGTCAAGACCGTACCCTACATTATTCTGCGGCGCATTTTTGCGCCCCTATACTTTGCACTTTGCGCTTTGCATTTTGCACTTCGATAAATGGTTGACAAAACTCAAAATTAATAATATAATATAAATACGAAGGAGCTATCCCGTAGACGGTTAGTCCCCAAATAACGTTAATAACCGCTAAGTTTGGACGCTTGGGCGGTTATTTTTTATGCTTATTATGTAACCAGTAGCTACAACAAGGATGATAACAATAAATGTTAAATATTCCATCAGCATCACCCCCTCATTATATTGAGAGGGCAAATACCCTCTCACAAAAGAAAGGGATAACCGCCTACCGTATAGGATAACTCCTAAGGGAACAAAAGTTCCGTTTGCTATTGTAGCATATTTAAAATATTTTTCAACTAATTAACAAAAAGCTATTGCAAAACAGCAACCGTTTTGCAATAGCTTAATTCATTACATTTTCTCAACAACTGTTTTAACAGCATTTACGAAGATTTCGAGGCCTTTTTTGAGAGTTTCGTCGTCTGCTAGAAGGCAGGGCATAAGCTTAACAACATCGTTGTTTCTGCCTGCTCTTTCGACAATAAGACCATTGTCAAAGCACTCTCCTACAATTGCTCTTGACACCGCATCGGGTTTAACCCTATTACAGTCAACGCCCCACATAAAGCCGATACCGCGAACATCGAAATTTTCATTAATCTCTTTTATCTTACCAAGATATTCTTTAATGATTTCGCCCTTGCGTTGAACTTCTTTTTCAACATTGTCTTTAAGCATTATTTCAAGACCTGCTTTGGCGGCAACAATTGAAAGCTGACTGCCTCTGAAGGTACCATTATGCTCACCGGGTTTCCACACATCAAGCTCGGGCTTGAAGAGAACAAGGGCAAAGGGCATACCGTAACCGCCGATGGATTTTGAAAGTGTAACAATATCGGGGGTTATACCTGCTCTTTCAAAGGAGAAATATGTTCCTGTTCTTGCAGAACCGACCTGAATATCGTCACAAACAAGTAGAATATCGTTCTTTGTACAGAATTCTCTTAAACCTTTAAGGAATTCTACGCTGAAAACATGAATACCACCGTCCGCCTGAACAGGCTCAATGAAAACTGCAGCGGGCTTTGAAACACCTGAATGGTCGTCATCAAGAAGAGTTTGCATATATTGAATAACATCAAGCTCCGGGAACATATAAGGAGTGGGAATGTGTGTAACATCAGTAAGCACAACCCCTGCGCCCTCACGGGAATCCCTGTCGGTAGTCATTGAAAGTGAGCCGAGAGTCATACCGTGGAAAGCGCCCATAAAAGCAAAAATATTGTTTCTCTTTTTAACTTTTCTTGCAAGCTTAAGTGCCGCTTCAACTGCATTTGTTCCCGTAGGACCGGGGAACTGAATTTTATAGTCAAAGCCTCTGGGTTCAAGAATATTTTTCTCAAAATATTCAATAAAATCTCTCTTTGCAGATGTAAACATATCAAGGGAATGGATTATTCCGTCATTCTCTAAATAGTTAATAATCTGCTCCTTGATATAGTCGTTATTGTGGCCGTAGTTAAGAGCACCTGCACCGCAGAAAAAGTCGATATATTCTTTGCCGTCCTCAGCAGTAATAATCGAACCCTTTGCTTTTGTAAAAACTGCGGGGAAATTACGGCAATAAGAACGAACTTCAGATTCGTATTGTTCAAAAACTGATGTATTCATAAGCATTTTCCTTTCAAATGCGTCATAATCGGATTTATTATATCACTTTCTTTTGCATATTCCAATAGATATTTTAAATTTTAATATAAGAATATTTTTACCTAATATATTGAACTTTGCATTAAATTTTGTTATGATTTATGATGTATAAATTTGGACTTAATATACGAAAGTATTATGCAAAGGAGTGTTCAGATGGCACAACCTATTAAGCTTTACCCTCAACTCACAAGGGTTTCGAGCCACTTCAAAAAGTATGATATTGAAGTGCCGAAGGCTCTTTTAGAAGTTCGACCACAAAAACCCGATTTAACCGATTTTCCCTATCCCCTTCCTCAGAAAAAGAAAGACTACACCTGCTTTTGCGAAGGTAAAAACGGCGTTATATGGTACGGGTCTAATGCCGGTGTTACCCGATATGACCCTAATACAGAAAGCCTTTACGATACAGTAATGTATTTCAGCGCAAGGCGTGACCTTTTAGACAACAATGTTCACGCTCTTGTCCCCGACAACGGCGACGGCGTATGGGTTCTTACCGATAAAGGTGTTACCCATATCGCTATGATTAAAATGTCTATGGAAGAAAAATCCTACAAGCTTCTTGAGGAAACACTTACATATGTTCAGCGTCACGGAATGGTTAGCCAAAAATGGCTTGCTGAAGCAGGCAACCTTAAATCTGCTTTTCCTTACGGACATTCCGATAACGATGGCAGTTTCTCTTCTGGCTACGCTATGGGCGAAATTTTCCGTTATGCAACTTTAAAAAGAGAAAAGGGCGATTATGCTCACGAAACTCTTGAAGCACGCGATATCGCTATGAGAGCAAGTGAAGCAAATCTTCTTCTTATGTATATTGCAGGTCGTGGTGACGGCTTCGTTGCAAGAACTTATCTTACAAAAGACGAGCCCCTCCCCGATGACGGTCTTTTCTATAAGAAAAACGGCGCAACCGCATCTTGCTTAAACACAACCTACGCAAGAAAGAAAAATATTGTTGGTCTTGAAGTAAAGGCAGATGCGCCCATTCCTGAAAGACTCCGTAAATACTATACTTCCGAGGGGTATGAAGATACCGACATCACATATAAGGGTGATACAAGCAGTGACGAAATCACTCACCACTATATGCATCTTCTTGTAGCACACGAGTTCCTTGGTTGCGAAGACCCGGAATACGACGAACTTCTCAAAACTGCCGCAAGAAACACAATGAATCATATCATTGACAACGGCTTCCAGCTCCGCGAGGCAGACGGTAACCCTACAACTTGGGCAAAATGGAATGAAGAATATTTTAACTCAGGCATGGGCTGGGCAGATGCTTGTCTTAATGCCGCAGAGCTTCTTATGTTCTTAAGAGTTACAATGCATATTACAGGTGAAACAGGCAAATGGCAGGAAACCTATGATATGCTTTGCAACGAAAAAGGCTATGCTGAATTAGCAACAGGTCACTTTGACCGTTTCCACCATGTTTGTCTTCAAGCAGGTATTGATGACCGTGAAGATATTATGTATGGTGACCATAACCTTGCAGTACTTGCACTTTGGGGACTCGCCACCCTTGAACCCGACGAAGAAAGAAAGAAATTGTTCATAGAAGGTTTCAGAAGTTGGAGATATTCTCTCGCTCCCGAATACAACCCCTGCTATGATTTCCCCTATTTCCTCTCTGACTCTGAAGCAAAACCCAATGCAGAACGCGTAAGAACCTGGTTCTACCGCTTCAATGCTTCCCGTCTTGCAAGTGCGGTTTCTCTCACATCAAGACGCGATTATCCCGTTCGCGCATATATGGGCGGTTACAAAGAAGTTTCCGCACTTCCCACAAACGACGAAAGATTTATTGCAAAGCTTGACAGAAACCCCCTTGAGTACAAAAACGAAGACAGTGGCGGTGCATTCTGCGTAGAAAGTTGCTATGTATTCACCTTTGGTTATTGGTTAGGAAGATATTTCGGATTTATTGAGGAGGGTGAAGAATAATGGATAAAACAATTAAGCTTATAGGCAACGCTCACCTTGATCCTATCTGGCTTTGGCGTTGGCAAGAGGGTTGCGGCGAAGTTCTTCAAACCTTCCGCAGCGCTCTCGACAGATTAAAAGAATACAAAGATTTTGTTTTCACCTGCTCTTCCGCAGCATACTATCAATGGGTAGAAGAAATCGACCCTGAAATGTTTGAAGAAATCAAAGCAATGGTGAAAAAAGGCAGATGGGTTCCCGTTAACGGCTGGTGGGTTCAGCCCGACTGCAATATGCCTTCAGGTGAAAGCTTTGCCCGTCAGGCTCTTTACAGTCAGCTTTACTACTACGAAAAATTCGGTATCACCTGCAAGACAGGTTATAATGTTGATTCCTTCGGCCACAACGCTAACATTCCTCAGCTTCTTAAAAATGGCGGAATGAATACATATGTTTTCCAACGTCCCGGTATGCACGAAAATGCAGAAATTCCCGAAAACCTTTTCTGGTGGGACAGTGCAGACGGCACTCGCATTATGACTTACAGAATTCCCGATGGCTATGCTTCAAACGGCAAAGAAGCTCTCGACAGAAAAATCAACGATGCAAATCGCCGTGCTGAAGAAACAGGCCACGGAATGATGATGTTCTACGGTGTCGGCAACCACGGTGGCGGACCTACAAAGGGCGATATTGAATATCTTAAAGCAAATCTTGAGAGAGAGGGCTACAATGAGCTCGAATTCTCTTCTCCGGATGAATATTTTGAGGATATGCTGGGACAATTCCTTAAAATCCCCGTTTGGCAGGATGAGCTTCAACACCACGCAAGCGGTTGCTACAGCGCAACTTCCCTTGTTAAAGCTCTTAACCGCAGAGCAGAAAACTCTCTTGCAGCAGCAGAAAAATGGGATACTATTTCTTCCATTGTTACTGATTCCAAACCTAAAACAAAGGAATTTGAGGATGCCTGGAAAAAGGTTTGCTTCAATCAGTTCCATGATATTCTTTGCGGTTGCTCAATTATGGAAGCTTATGAGGATGTCAAAGACTCCGAGGGCTACGCTTTGAATATTGCATCCGAAAGCTACAACAACGCAGTTCTTAAAATTGCTCGTAAAATTGACACCTGGATTGACGGCGTTAGTGATGCAGTTCTCGAAACCCGTCATTACACAGGCGCGGACAACGGCTTCCCCCGTCCTGTAATCGTTTTCAACCCTCATTCTTATGACATCAATATGCCTGTAAGAATGTACCATCCCTCAAAAGCAGTTACGGATTCCGAGGGTAATTCTATTGTTTTCCAGAATGTCCGTTCCTCCCGTTCAAATGATGAACATCTTGATACTCTCTTTATGGCCAATGTTCCCGCCTTCGGTTACGCTACTTATTGGCTTGAAACAGAAGATGCGAAAGCTGATAAAGAGCTTTCAGGTGAGCAGGATTTCTTTATGGAAAATGAATTCATTTCAGTTGAGCTTGACAGTCAGACAGGTTACATCAAGAGTCTTGTAAATAAAGAAACCAGCACAGAATATGCAAACGACAATTTCCTCGCTATTCCTACGGTTATCAATGATGATAAAACTGACACCTGGGCACACAATGTTTTCAAATTCCACGATGTTAAAGGTCTTATGGAATTAGTAAGCATCGAAAGAGTTGAAAAAGGTGCTTTGCGCTCCGTAATACGTACAGTTCATAAATTTAACGACTCCTATCTTACGCAGGAATTTATTCTTGCAAAGGGTCAGAAAACTTTAAAGGTTGACTGCAAAGCAATGTGGCAGGAAAAATTCACTCTTCTCAAATTTGCATTCCCCATTGGCGGTAAAGATGAGATTTCAACCTATGAAATCCCCAACAGCTTTATTAAACGCCCCTGTGACGGTGATGAAGAACCTGCACTTAACTGGGCAGACCTTACGGTTTCTAAAAACGGCAAACGTTCCGGTCTTTCCGTAATGAGTGATTCAAAATACAGCTACGACTGTCCCGGTGCAGAATTAAGACTTACTGCATTGAGAAACGTGATTTTTGCAGACCACTATTCCTACAGACCCGATGCAAACTTCAATTTCACTGATGAAGGCTTAAACCGTTTCTCATACGGCATTTATCTCCACGATGGAGAAGCAGAAAACAGCGATATTGTTAAAGAGGCGCATCTTTTCAACAACAATGTTGTTGCAGTTCCCGAAAGCTATCATAAAGGTGAGCTTGCACAGAAGGCTTCTTTCCTTTACACCAATGCAGACAATGTTCTTATTACTGCTCTCAAGCGCTGTGAGGACGGTAGCGGTGACCTTATCATAAGACTTTATGAAACAAAGGGTATTGAGTCCACCCGTTGCTACATTATGTCAAAGCTTTTCGATAACGGCTTCTGGTTCGATATCGGCAAACACGAAATCAAAACCTTCCGTGTTGACCATGAACTCAATGTTAAAGAAACAAACTTCCTCGAAGGAATTGTTTAATAAATTTATTTTCTAAAATTTTGAAAGAAGGAAAAATATGGATACATTAATAGATTTCGGCACGAAAATAATGAGTATTTTCGAAGCCGTGATGGGAATGGATTTCACATCCGAAATTATTCCTATGCTCATCATGTGGGCAATAGGCGGTTTGCTTATTTACCTTGCAATTGCAAAGGATATGGAGCCCACACTCCTTTTACCCATGGGCTTTGGCACAATTCTCGTTAACCTTCCCCTTGCTCTTACAGAGGGTGTTATTTCCGAGCACGGTGCAATTGAAGTTCTTTACAACGCAGGTGTTGCAAATGAGCTTTTCCCCTTGCTCCTGTTCATCGGTATCGGTGCGATGATTGACTTCGGTCCGCTGCTTTCCAACCCGAAGCTTATGATTTTCGGTGCAGCAGCTCAGTTCGGTATTTTCTTCACTCTTACTGTTGCTTCTTTCTTCTTCCCCATCAATGAAGCTGCTTCCATTGCTATCATTGGTGCGGCAGACGGTCCTACATCAATTTTCGTTGCAACTGCTTTGGATTCAAAATACATCGGTGCTATTATTGTTGCGGCATATTCCTATATGGCTCTTGTGCCCATCGTTCAGCCTCCTGTTATCAAGCTTCTTACAACAAAGAAAGAACGCCGTATCCGTATGAAATACGAGGGCAAATCTGTTTCTAAAACAACAAGAATTCTTTTCCCCATCGTTGTTTCCATTATTGCAGGTGTTGTTTCTCCCCAGTCCGCAGTTCTTATCGGTTTCCTTATGTTCGGTAACCTTATCAGAGAATGCGGTGTTC
>CAZUZV010000070.1:0-8235 GCA_964624385.1 uncultured Eubacteriales bacterium
CCATACCGAGTACGCCGTTGTTCATAATTAGAATAACAACAGGGATATTATATCGCACAGCGGTTGCAAGCTCGTTTAAATTCATACCGAAGCTACCATCACCTGTAACCAAAACACTTCGTTCTTTTGTGCCGTATGCCGCACCGATTGCAGCGCCAAAACCAAAGCCCATTGTGCCAAGACCGCCACTGGAAAGAAAACGACGGGGTATCCTAAAGCTTAGATTCTGTGCCGACCACATCTGGTGCTGACCAACATCGGTACATACTGCAGTATTTTCACCCAAATATTTATTTAATGTCAAAATGGCTCTGCGAGGTGTCAAACCATCACGATTATCAAGATAATTTTCTTCTTCCTGACGGAACGCCTCTACCTTTGCCATCCACTCACTTTTTTTGCTTTCATTCAATATAGGCAAGAGCTTTTGAAGAGTCAGTTTCACATCTCCTCTGAGACCGCATACAGCATTAACGGTTTTGTTAAGCTCAGACCCATCAACATCTATATGAATAATTTTGGCACCTGTGGCAAATTTCTGACGGTTGCCTGTAACTCGGTCATTAAAACGCACACCGAGAGACACAATAAGGTCTGCATTGTGCATTGCCATAGACGAAGCATAATGCCCATGCATTCCCTGCATACCGAGAAATCTAGGATGGTCAGTAGGGATTCCCGATAACCCCATAAGAGAGCAGCCGATGGGAGCGTCAATTTTCTCGGCAAGAGAAAGCATTTCGTTCTGTGCATTTGCAGTTATAAGCCCGCCGCCAAAATAAATATACGGTCTTTTTGCACTATTGATGTACTCTGCCGCTTGTTTTAAACGAATATCTTTTGCAGGGTAAGGTTCTTCGGGTTTCACAGGGGAACCTGCAGAAAATTCACATTTTGCAATCTGAACATCTTTAGGTACATCAATAAGAACCGGACCCGGTCTTCCTGACTTAGCAAGTTTGAATGCTTCTCGGATTGTGTCTGCCAAATACTTTACATCATTAACAAAATAGTTATGCTTTGTTATTGGAAGAGTAACTCCCGTAATATCAATTTCCTGAAAACTGTCAGAACCGATTTGTGTTGTTGGCACGTTACCGCAAATGGCTACCATAGGAATTGAATCGAGATATGCCGTTGCAATTCCCGTAACAAGATTTGTAGCACCGGGTCCTGAGGTGGAAATCACAACACCAATCTTTCCCGTTGTTCGTGCATAACCGTCTGCTGCGTGAGCAGCGCCTTGCTCGTGTGCTGTTAAAATATGATTAATTTCATTCTGATGAGTATAAAGGCTGTCATAAACATTAAGAATTTGTCCGCCCGGGTAACCGAAAACAGTATCACAGCCTTGCTCTATCAGAGTTTTTACAAGTATATCTGCGCCGGAAAGGAGCATATAATCACACCTTTCTTAAGTTTTCTATAACAAGCTCACCGCATTTTTCACAGCCGACCTGTGTCATTCCCTCACTCATAATATCAGCGGTACGGTAACCTGCATCAAGATATGCAGAAACTGCGTTTTCTATTGCATCCGCTTCTTCAGGCATATCAAAACTGAAACGAAGCATCATTGCCGCCGAAAGAATTGTTCCTATGGGATTAGCAAGGTCTTTTCCTGCAATGTCGGGAGCAGAACCATGTATTGGTTCATAAAGTCCGCAGGTTGTAGCACCGAGACTTGATGATGGAATCATACCGATTGAGCCTGTAATCATTGATGCTTCGTCGGAAAGAATATCACCAAACACATTCTCTGTTACCACAACATCAAACTGTGCAGGATTTTTTACAATCTGCATAGCGCAGTTGTCAACGAGCATATCGGAAAGCTCAACATCCGGGTATTCATCTGCTAAGCGATGCATAACCTTTTTCCAAAGTCTGCTACTGTCGAGAACATTGCTCTTTTCAACTGAACAAAGCTTTTTATCTCTTTTTCTTGCAGTTTCAAAACCGATTCTGCCGATACGTTCAATTTCTTCTTCATTGTATGTAAGAATATCAATAGCAGTAGACTTTCCGTCAACTTCTTCTGTTTTATGCTCACCGAAATAAATACCGCCGATAAGCTCTCTGACAATAATAAAATCAATACCCTTATCAACAATTGACTTTTTGAGAGGTGAAGCATCTGCCAACTGTTTCCAAATTTTTGCAGGACGGTTATTGGAATAAACACCCATTCCTGCACGAAGTCTTAAAAGACCTTTTTCGGGACGCATAAACCCGGGAACATCGTTCCATTTATCTCCGCCCACAGCACCTAAAAGTACACTGTCGGATTCAACGCATTTTTTAAGCTCTGCTTCGGGTAATGGATCGCCGTATTTATCAATAGCGCATCCGCCCATATCAACATCCGTGTAGTTAAAGGTGTGGCCGTAAAGCTCAGCAACCTTATTAAGTACTTTAAGTGCTTGTTCAACTATTTCGGGACCGATACCGTCGCCACGGATAACCGCAATATTTTTAACCATTCTGTTCGCCTTCTTTCAGAGATTTGAGTAACCCTCCGCATTTAATAATATTCTGTATAAATTCGGGGAAAGGCTGTGCCTTATATTCTTTACCCGTAGTAATATTTGTAATAACGCCTGTATCAAAATCAACTTTTACTTCATCATTTGCGTTTATCTCTTCTGCCGCCTCTTCACATTCAAGAATGGGAAGACCGATATTTATGGCATTGCGATAGAAAATTCGTGCAAAGCTTTTTGCAATAACGCAACCCGTACCGCAGGTTTTAATAACAAGAGGTGCATGTTCGCGGGAGGAACCGCAACCGAAGTTCCAGCCAGCCACCATAACATCGCCTTCATTCACTTTTTTAACAAATTCAGTATCAATATCTTCCATACAATGCAAAGCTAATTCCTTTGCATCGGGAGTATTAAGATAACGGGCAGGGATAATAACATCCGTATCAACATTATCGGGGTATTTGAAAACTTTACCTTGTGTATTCATCACTTAATCCTCCTTATATTCTGTAATATAACCTGTTAAAGCACTTGCGGCGGCGGTGTGGGGTGATGCAAGATAAACTTCACTGTCAACGTGACCCATTCTGCCTACAAAGTTACGGTTAGTTGTAGCAATACATTTTTCGCCCGCTGCAAGAATACCCATATAACCGCCAAGACAAGGTCCGCAGGTGGGTGTGGAAACAACTGCACCTGCATCAATGAATGCGGTGTACCAACCGCGTTCAACGCATTCACGGAGAATCTGCATTGTACCGGGAATTATGATACAACGAATACCGTCTGCAATTCTCTTACCGTTTAAAATGTTATATGCGGCTTCCATATCTTCCATTCTGCCGTTGGTGCAAGAACCGATAACAACCTGATCAATTTTAATATGGTGAAGCTCACTTGCAGGGTGTGTATTTTCAGGGAGATGCGGACAAGCAACCGTGGGAACAATTTTTGAAAGGTCAATATCAATAACCTTTTCATATTCCGCATCTTCATCAGCTTCAAACACCACGGGTGCTCTTTCGCTTCTGCCTTCAAGGTATTTCATTGTCACATCGTCAACGGGGAAAATACCGTTTTTAGCACCTGCTTCAATTGCCATATTGCAAATGCAAAGGCGGTCATCCATCGAAAGACCGTGAGCACCGTCACCTGTAAATTCCATACTCTTGTAAAGAGCACCGTCAACGCCTATCATACCGATAATTGTGAGAATAACATCTTTACCGCTACAGTTTTGAGGTAACTTTCCCGTAAGATTAAATTTAATTGCAGAGGGTACTTTAAACCAAGCCATACCCGTTGCCATTCCTGCCGCCATATCCGTTGAACCAACACCGGTGGAAAATGCACCGAGAGCACCGTAAGTGCAAGTGTGACTGTCTGCACCTATAATGCAGTCACCTGCAGTAACAACACCCTGTTCGGGAAGAAGAGCGTGTTCAATACCCATTTTACCTACATCATAAAAATGACTTACACAATGAGAACAGGCAAATTCACGGCAAGTTTTAGACTGCTCAGCCGCTTTTATATCTTTATTAGGAACGAAGTGGTCAAGAACAATTGCCACCCTGTCTTTATCAAAAACTTTGCTGAAACCCGCTTTTTTAAATTCATTTACTGCAACGGGAGTTGTAATATCGTTGCCGAGAACAATATCAAGCTTTGCATTTATAAGCTGACCTGCAACTACACTCGGGAGTCCTGCGTGAGAAGCAAGAATTTTCTGTGTCATAGTCATACCCATTATTTGTCATCTCCTTTGGTCATATTGTGGAAAGCACTCAAAAGTGCATTTGTACTTGCTTTAATAACGTCGGTATCTGTACCTGCGCCCCAGAACATATCGCCGTTTTCTTTTTCAAGTCCGATATAAGAAGCTGCAACGCTCTGAGAACCCTGGCCTTGCATACTGTGTTGAGAGAACACCTGCAAGGTATATTCTTCTCCTGTATAGGTTTTAAGAGCATTGTTTATAGCATTGAGAGAACCGTTGCCCTCTGCTTCCATTTCGGTTTCTTCATCGTCTTTCATAAATGTGATGATAATTTTCACCACATCGTTTTCACGGGAGAACTCAAAGTCTGTAACACTGATAACAGATGGTGTATTGAGATAATTCTCCGTGAAAATTCCAAGCACTTCATCGGCTTTTAGTTCCTTGTGCTCGTGGTCTGAAATATCTTTGCAAAGGTAACTGAAATGCTCGCGCATTTTCGGTGGTAAATTATAACCGAAGGTCTGTTCAAGAAGATAACCGATACCGCCTTTACCGCTTTGGGAGTTAACTCTTATAACATCTGCATCGTATGTACGTCCGATATCCTTCGGGTCAATGGGAATATATGGCACATTCCATTGATGAAGTTTGTTTTTATTTCTGTATTTCATACCCTTTGCAATTGCATCCTGGTGAGAACCTGAGAATGCGGCAAACACAAGTGCGCCTGCATAAGGGGCTCTGTCATAAACGTGCATACGGGTGCAACGTTCGTAAACTTCTACAAGCTCTGTCATATTTGACAAATCAAGCTTCGGGTCAACACCGTGGGAATACATATTCATTGCAAGTGTGATAACATCTACATTACCTGTTCTTTCACCATTACCGAAAAGCGTTCCTTCAACGCGATCTGCACCTGCAAGGAGGGCAAGCTCAGTATCAGCAACACCTGTTCCTCTGTCATTATGAGGATGAAGTGAAAGAGTTACATACTCACGATATTTAAGGTTTTCGCTCATATATTCAACCTGCGAAGCGTAAACGTGAGGAAGGCTCATTTCAACTGTTACGGGAAGATTGATAATTACGTTGTTAGTTTCGCTTGGCTCTAAAACATCAAGAACCGCGTTACACACTTCCAATGCATATTCGGGCTCTGTTCCCGTAAAGGATTCGGGAGAATATTCAAAACGGAAATTGCCTTCATATTCGCTTGCAAGTTTTTTTACAAGCTTTGCACCGTCAACTGCAATTTGCTTGATTTCCTCTTTTGATTTTTTGAACACCTGTTCGCGCTGTGCTACGCTTACTGAATTGTAAAAGTGAATAATGGCACTGGGAGCGCCTTTGCAGGCATCAAAGGTTTTTCTGATAATATGTTCACGGCATTGGGTAAGCACCTGAACAGTAACATCCTCAGGAATCATATTGTTATCAATAAGAGTTCTTAAAAACTCATACTCTGTTTCGCTTGCTGCAGGAAAGCCGACTTCAATTTCCTTAAAGCCCACATCAAGAAGAACTTTATAATATTCAAGCTTTTCTTCCAGGCTCATCGGAATTACAAGGCTCTGGTTACCGTCACGCATATCAACGCTGCACCATACGGGCGGTTTTTCAATATGGTCTTTTTCAACCCACTTGTTGTATTTTTTATCAACGGGGAAATATCCCACACGGTATTTACTTGAATCCATCATAATTTTTTACTCCTTTTCTGCAATTACTTCTACTTCAACCAAAGCGCCTTTAGGAAGCTCTTTTACTGCTACGCAGCTTCGTGCAGGCTTCTCTGTAAAATACTGTGCATACACCTCGTTAAATGCGACGAAATCTGCCATATTATTTAGGAAACACACTGTTTTTACCGCACTCTTTAGCGAGCTACCGGCAGCATTTAGAACAGCCTCCAGGTTTTTGCAAACGCGATGCGTCTGCTCGATGATATTTTCACCCTCTATAACGCCTGTTTCGGGATTTAGCGGAATTTGTCCGGAGGTAAAAATCAGATTTCCCACCTCTACTGCCTGTGAGTAAGGTCCGATTGCCGCCGGGGCCTTGTTTGTCTGAACTTTGTTGCTCATAATTTTATCTCCTTTCAAAATCAAACTAATTTAAATCCTTCATCGCGCAAGGTCTGGGTGATAAGATTAACATGTTCATAATCCCTTGTTTCCATTTCAATTCTGAGGAAACAACCGTTAACGCTTTCGGTATTACCTTTTTCGTAATGAACACCTGTTACATTACCGCCACAATCGGCAATGATTCTTGAAATATCTTTAAGCTGACCGGGTTTGTCGATAAGCTCAATTAAAAGACTTGACGATCTGCCTGAATTGAGAAGTCCGCGGTCAATAACTCGTGAAAGGCTTGTAACATCAATGTTACCCCCTGAAACAATGCTGACAACACGTTTTCCTTTGAGTCCGAATTTATCAAACATCACCGCCGCAACCGCAGTAGCACCTGCACCTTCTGCAATCATTTTCTGCTTTTCAATAAGGGCAAGTATTGCTGAAGCCACTTCGTCATCTGTTACAAGAGCGATATCATCAACATATTTTTTTACAAGTTCAAAAGTGTTGTCACCCGGTTGCTTAACCGCAATGCCGTCTGCAATGGTCTGCACTCCCGAAAGGCATTCGATTTTACCGTCCTTAACGGAGTTATACATACTTGGAGCACCTGCAACCTGAACCCCGTAAACCTTAACGGAAGGTCTGATTTTCTTAACGGTATATGCAATACCTGAAATAAGACCGCCACCACCAATGGGAACTACAATTGCATCGATATTATCAAGGTCATTTAATATTTCAAGGGCAATTGTGCCTTGACCTGCAATAACATTTTCATCATCAAAGGGATGCACAAAGGTATAGCCTTCGCTATCCTTGAGCTCCAATGCTTTCCTATAAGCATCGTCATAGCAACCTTCAACAAGACAAACATCTGCGCCGAAGCCTTTTGTTGCTTCCACTTTTGAAATAGGTGCACTGTCCGGCAGACAGATTAAAGATTTTATTCCGTTTTTCGTTGCCGCAAGTGCTACACCCTGAGCATGATTTCCTGCTGAACAGGCAATTACACCGTTCTCTTTTTCTTCGGGTGACAGCATTGCAATTTTATACGCTGAACCTCTTACCTTGAAAGAACCTGTAATTTGTAGGTTTTCAGGTTTCAGATATAGTTCACAATCGGGAGCAATTCCGTAAGCACGAACTAAGTTTGTTTCACGAATAATGCTTTTGAGCACTGTCTGTGCATCAAACACTTTGTCAAGAGATAACATTTTCATTCCGCCTTTCATACATTTAATTTTATGCTTTAGGGTGAAAGGAATTATCAGAACCGTGTTTTTTACAGGCGGATTTCCGTTCATCCATTGTTAAAATACTCGCCAATCCGAAAGGATTAGCTACGTTTTTGCCTCGGCTGACCAAAAATCCGCACTGTATAAAATCTTTGACCTAAAAGCAAAAGATTTTTATTGGATTTTTGGTGTTGAGGGCGAAGATAGGCTGGCGCCTTTCAAGACCGAAACGCCGAAAAGACTTAAAAAGATTTGCTTTTAAGCAGGTTCGGATAACTCATTTCACCCTAAGACAAAACAAAAACCCGTCTCAAAGCATTTAATTGCTTTGAGACGGGTGAAAACTATCACTCGCGGTACCACTCAAATTGCGAATATATTACAATTCGCCACCTCTTCGAAGTCCATCAACTCCTATGCACTAACGTAGCATACACGGGAAACGCCTACTGGGTGTTTATACCTTTGGGGCTTCCGGCTCAGAAGGGATGGGAAATCTATAGTCCTTTACCGGGATCACACCATCCCCGGCTCTCTGAGAAATTCGTTACAGTTTCCGTCTTCATCAACGCCTTTGGTTTCGAAGTCTATCAACCTCTATGCACTGACGTAGCATACACGGGGCGCCCTATTTTCCAAATGGCTTTTCAAACACCCGGCTCGGAAGGGAGTAGTCTTGAGATATTATCATACCGATTTTCAGCTAA
>CAZUZV010000071.1:0-7976 GCA_964624385.1 uncultured Eubacteriales bacterium
TTGAAAGGTCCTTTCACTATAATAACAATTGAAGTCATAGAAAGGTTACAAAAAACATTTTCATGTTTAAGTTTACTGTAAAAAAACACTTTGTCAATAATCGCTAAAACATAACAATAAATTAAACAGGAAGAACGGTAATACCCGCAATTTATCACCTTGAAGCAAAAGGAATAACCTTATGTTGTCAGAATAGTCATACAGAAAAAACAAAAAATCCGAACCCTTTTCCTACCCGGAAAATTTGGTTCGGATTTTTCTGGTTTGGTGCGGGTAGCAGGGGTCGAACCTGTACACCTCTCGGCACAAGAACCTAAATCTTGCGTGTCTGCCAATTCCACCATACCCGCGAATATAAATGCAAAATGCAGAATGAAGAATGTAGAATTTCGGGGAAGCTTCACTTTCGAACATTTTAATGTTGATGAACCGAAAATGTAAGATTATCATTTGCGTTTTGCAACTTATGAAATTGTACCACAACATAAATAAAAATGCAAGGGGATAGTGAAGTGTGGTGGAGTGAATGGGTTTGAAATTTGTGAGATTTTTAGAAAAATTATGCCTTAAAAGAAATTTGCTGACAAATTTTTACAAAAAACTTTGAATTTGATGCTCATTTTTTCTTGACTAATGGTGGTTAATTTATTATAATATACGAGATGATGTATTATTTATGAGAATAATGCACTATCCGTATGATATGATAATCGTTTTGTTATTTATATTTTTATATATTTTTCTTAATAAATATTCTAAAATTACATAGATTTTCTGTTTTTGTAAGATTTTCTGCATATTTATTAGTCATTTTTATATATTTATAGATATGTCCCGCACGCATGTGAATGTCTGCGACAAAACTTTTATTATAGGCGATATTTGGATTTTTAATTCTTTTATCGCAATTTCGGTGACGGAAAGTGCCTTTGCATTTTCGTCGCTTTTGTTTTTTTTATTTTAATTTATTTATGAAAGGAGCACCGATAAAATGAATCTCGGTTTAGCAATAGGACTTATTATTGCCGCTGCCGTTGTTTTCGGCGTTGTGGGATTTGTTGTCGGCGGCGCTCACCGTAAAAAAGTTGCGGAGGCTGCCATCGGCTCTGCTACAGAAGAAGCTGCACGTATTGTTAACAATGCAATGACAGAGGCTGAGCAGAAAAAGAAAGAAACAATTCTTGAAGCCAAAGATGAAATTCACAAGTTAAGATCTGAAACAGAACAGGATTTGCGCGAAAGACGTGCGGAAGTTCAGCGTCAGGAAAGAAGACTTATTCAGAAGGAAGAAAGTCTTGACAAAAAAATTGAAAATCAGGAAAAGAAAGAAGAGGCTTTAGCCCAAAAGGTTAAGGATTTGGAGGCTAAAGAGTTAGAGGTTGAATCTCTTAAAAAGAGCCAGCTCGAAATCCTCGAAAGAATTTCCGGTTACACCAAAGAGCAAGCAAAAGATGTTATTCTCAAAACTCTTGAGGAACAGCTTACTCACGAAAAAGCAGCTAAGATTTTCGACTATGAGCAGCAGCTCAAGGACGATATGGACAATCTTGCAGGTGAGATTATTTCCGGAGCAATTCAACGCTGTGCTGCTGACCACGCGGCAGAAGCAACTGTTTCCGTTGTTACAATTCCCAATGACGAAATGAAGGGTAGAATTATCGGCCGTGAGGGTAGAAACATCCGTACTATTGAAACAATTACAGGTGTTGACCTTATCATCGATGATACTCCCGAAGCTATTACAGTTTCATGCTTTGAGCCTGTTAGACGTGAAATTGCAAGACTCACTCTTGAAAAGCTTGTTTCCGACGGCAGAATTCATCCTGCTCGCGTTGAGGAAATGTACGAAAAATCAAAACGTGAGGTTGAAAACACTATTAAGCAGACTGGTGAAAAAGCTGTTATAGATGCAGGTGTTAACGGTCTTCACGGTGAACTCGTTAAGCTTCTCGGTAAACTCAAATATCGTACAAGTTACGGTCAGAATGTTCTTAACCACTCTCTCGAGGTTTCCTATCTTGCAGGTCTTATGGCGGCTGAGCTTGGCGCAGATGTTAAGCTTGCAAAGCGTGCAGGTCTTCTTCACGATATAGGTAAAGCTCTTGACCACGAAAAAGAGGGTACTCATATTGAACTCGGTGTTGAGGTTGCTAAAAAGAACCGAGAAAACGAACAGGTTATTCACGCAATTCAGGCTCACCATGGTGACGTTGAAGCAAAAACCGTTATTGCTTGTCTTGTTCAGGCTGCTGACGCTATTTCCGCTGCACGTCCCGGTGCAAGACGAGAAAACATTGAATCTTACATTCAGCGTCTTCAGAAGCTTGAAGAGATTACTAACTCCTTCCCCGGTGTTGATAACTCCTTCGCTATTCAGGCAGGTCGCGAGGTTCGCATTATGGTTAAGCCTGAAACGGTTACCGATGACCAGATGGTTCTACTTGCAAGAGATATTGTTAAGAAAATCGAAAATGAACTTGAATATCCCGGTCAGATTAAGGTTAACGTAATCAGAGAAAGCAGAGCAATTGAATTTGCAAAATAATAGTAAGCGGAACCCTCCGCCGTTATCGGTAGGGTTCCGCTATTTTAATAGAAACGATGGTAAACTTATGCGCTTACTTTTTTTAGGCGATGTTGTTGGTCAGGGCGGTTGTGAATTTTTAATGAAAAAGCTTCCCGACTATAAAAGGAAAAATAATATTGATGTGTGTATTGCAAACGCAGAAAATTCTGCCCAGGGCAATGGTGTAACTCCTGAATCCTGTGATATGGTTTTTTCAAGCGGTGTGGATTTTATAACATTGGGCAATCACACTTTTAAAAGACCAGAAATAATGGAATATCTTGATAAAAATATTCCTGTAATACGTCCGTATAATTTCCCCAATGGAGCACCCGGCAGAGGTGTTGGAATTATAGATAAAGGCAGATATCGTATTGCAGTAATCAATATGCAGGGAACGGTTTATTCCGACCCTCTCGGCAATCCTTTTTGGGAGATTGACGAGGCTTTGAAAGAGATTGATGGTTGTAAAACCGTAATCGTTGATTTCCATGCGGAAGCTACTGCGGAAAAGAGAGCGATGGGCTTTTATCTTGACGGAAAAGTTACTGCGGTTGTGGGTACTCATACCCATGTGCAGACTGCCGACGAGCAGATATTACCAAAAGGCACGGCATATATTACAGATTTAGGAATGTGCGGTCCTGTTCAGTCGGTTTTGGGTATTGAGCCTGAGCTTACCATAAAAAAATTCAAAAGCAATTTGCCCGTAAGATTTGAGAATGCAAAAAGCGAATATTCTATGGATGGTTGTCTTTTGGAAATCGACGAAAAAACAGGAAAAGCAGTATCAATAGAAAGGGTGTCGGTAAGATGAGAAAATTGATTTCAATACTTCTTATTCTATCTCTTTTGTTTGCTTTTTGCTCATGTGACGGTGATAAAGATAAGGAGGAAACTACAACGGATGAGGAATATGTACTGCCAACTCCTGTTGTTACTTCTGATATTTCCCTCCCTTATACAAGCGCGGCAGATTTTAATCCCTATAAAACAGAGAGTTCTCTCAACCGTGATTTGTTACCCATTATGTATGAAAGCCTTTATGTTCCGACAGATGACGGTAAAGGGTCGCCTCAGCTTGCCTCAAGCGGCGAAATCGATGGGAAGACCGTTACTGTTAAACTTTTGCAGGGAATTAAATTCAGCGATGGTGGAGAGTTTATTTCAAGTCATGTTAAATCCTCGTATGAAAAGGCAAAAAGCAGTCCCTACTATAAGGCACAGCTTTCAAACATCAGTTCCATTACACTTGTGGATAACTACACGGTTAAGTTCACACTTAAAAGCTCGGATCCGATGGCACTTAATGTATTGGATTTCCCGATTGCTAAAAGCAGTGGCGACAGCTATATCGGAACAGGAAAATATACCCTGGAAAAAACCTCTGATGCTATCTATTTAGAGGTTAATAAAAACCACAGAAACTATAAAAAGAGTTGGAATAAACAAATAGCTCTCTATGACATGGCGGGTATTTCAAGCCCTATTTATCCATTTAAAGCTAATAAAATCAGCGTTTTTAAGAATGATTTAAGTTCAGAGGAATATATAAATCTTTCTTCGGAAACAGTTTCTGTAGGACTTAATAATCTTGTTTATGTGGGCGTTAATTCTCAATGGGCAGGAACGGTTACATCAATTGACTGGGTGCGTCAGGCAATAAATATAGGAATAGACAGGAATATTATAGCTGCTTCATCTTTTTTGGGACAGGGTACTGCTACTGTAACGCCCTTTAAAAAAGGCTTTTATGAAATAGAAGATATGGAGCTTATAGGTGAAAGCGGAAATCTTGAAAAGGCGATTAATATTCTTGAACGACACGGATACGACAGTTTTAATGGTGACGGTGTGAGAACAAACGGTTCTGCCACTTTGAGAGTTGATATTCTCGTTTGCACTCAAAATCCATACAAATTAACAGTTGCAGAAAACTTTAAATCCGCATTGGAAAGGCTCGGATTCGGTGTAACTATCAAAGAATATAAAAAGACAGAAAGCTTTATTTCTGCTCTTGAAGAGGGGCATTTCAGTTTTTATATCGGCGAAACTCAGTTGACAAATAATTGTGACCTTTCAGAGTTTTTCTCTGCTGATGGAAGCTTAAATTACGGCATAGACGAAGAAATGTATGATATATATACCTTGTACAAGAACGGAGAAACAAATACAAAGGTGTTTGTTGAGAATTTCAGTTCTCAAATTCCTTTTTTGCCGCTGTTTTACAGAAAAGCGGTTGTGTCGGTGAATCCGAATATTACAGGTCTGGGAGACAGCAACAGTCTTTATTCGTCGGTAAACGACTGGAAAATGCCGTAAATACAGTGTTTTGTTAACAAAATTAGACTTGTATTTAACATTCTAATAGTATATAATTACTTTTTGTAACTTATTAAATAAATTCTTTAAAGGAGTTGTTAAAATGGATCCTATTAAAGTGGATTTTTCCGGTAAGGGCAGACCCAAGGAGGTTGTTATTCCTCCGGATAAAAAGGTTCTTAAAATTATAATCAGCATTATTGTAACAATCATCGGCGGTGCAGTTGCATATTACTTTATGCTTCCTGCATTAAACTTTAAATCCCTTGATTTTTACTATTTTATTGCAGTTGTTATTGCAATTTATGTTGGTATGATTTTCCTTACCTCAAAGGCTTTTATCAAGCCTGAATATATTACCTATGTTAAAAGGCAATCTATTGTGCCTGTTGCGATAGGTCTTGTATTTGCCCTTGTTCTTGGTGTTGGTTACCTTACATCTGCTGCACTTTTCCGTGCTAAAGATTATAGCGAAATTATTGAGGTTAAAACCGAAGATTTTGGTGAAAACGAAGACAGCATCACAACAATTACGAGCCTTAAGGATTTCAGTAGCGTTCCTATGATTGATAAGGATGTTGCTCTTAACCTTGCTAACAAGAAGCTTGGTGACCTTTCCGAATGGGTTTCACAGTTTGTTATTGACGAAACCTATTCAACGCAGATTAACTATGAAGGCAATCCTTACAGAATCTTCCCTCTTAAATACGGCGATGTGTTTAAATGGTTGAAGAACACCCGTGATGGAATTCCTGCTTATCTTGCAGTTAATATGTATACTCAGGAAGCAAACGCAGTTGTTCTTGAGGATATGGGCCTTCCCAGTATTCAGGTTTCTACAAGCGAATATTTTAACGAAAAGCTTGCCCGTGTGCTTCGTTTCTATGAGCCCACATATATGTACGGCACACCCTCTTTGGAAATTGATGAAAACGGACATCCTTGGTGGGTTTGCGAAAGAGTAGATAAAACTGTTGGTCTTATCGGCGGTACAGATGTTATAGGTGTTGTTCTTGTTGATGCTTGCGATAAGAACAATATCAAATACTATGACATTGAAGAAGTTAAAACCAATGAAGAAATTCAGTGGATTGACCAGATTTATTCTGATGATCTTCTTGTTCAGCAATACAACTACTTCGGTAAGTATTCCGGCGGTTTCATTAACGGCTACATCGGTCAGAGCGGGGTTGTTTCTACAACAACAGGCTCCAGCTATATTGCAAGTGGTGATGACGTTTGGCTTTACACAGGTGTTACATCCGTTACAAACGACGATTCTATCGTAGGCTTCGCAATTATTAACCAGCGTACAAAAGAAGCTGTGTTCCAGAGAATTTCCGGTACAACCGAAAAAGGTGCTCAGACATCTGCAGAAGGTATCGTTTCTGATAAGGGATGGAAGGCAACCTTCCCTGTTCTTCTTAACCTTGATGGCGAAGCAACTTACTTTATGGCTCTTAAAGATAATGATGTTGTTAAGAGCTATGCAATGGTAAGCGTTGAACGTGTTCAGGACGCTGTAAGAAGTGAGGACGATGCTAACCCTGACCTTGAAGCTTGTCTTAAATCTTATGTTGCAAAGGTTAAATCAAGCACAAAGAAGGTTCTTGAAATCAGCTATGATGCAATTCTTCCAGATGCATTGACGGGCGGTGAATCAATGGGAGTAGAAACAGAAAGCGATACTCCTGCAACGCTTGAAACAGTAAGCGGTGTTATTACAGACATTCGTTCCGCAGTTGTTAACGGCAACAGTATTTATTACATTGCCCTTGACGGCAACAAAACTTACTATTCAATTTCCGCCTCCGATGATGATTCAGTTGTAATCCTCAACACAGGCGATAAAGTTAAAATTTCCTACAAATCTGCAGAGGGTAATATAATTACCGCAAAATCTGTTGAGAGATAACAAGATATGATAACTCCCTTAAGTTTTTCTTGGAAAACTTAAGGGAGTTATATTTTTATTTGTTCATTTGTTTTTGATTTTGTATGGGCAGGGGTCTGTGCTTTGCGGTATATTCTGAAACATCGATTTTTATAACTGCAACTGCACTTACCATTCTTTCGTTAAACTCAAAATCAAGACCTGTCTGGGATTTCATAAAGATTGAAAGCCCTTTCATTTTATCTTCGGGATTTTCGAGAATTTTGGCAGTACCTTTACCCATAATTGAAGAATAGGATGTTCCATATTGACAGGCGACACTGCCCGAAAAAGCTGTAACATCACTTTCTATTGAAAAGAAAACCTTGGGGTTAGCTCTCATTAAATCAAGCTTTTTGCCCTCGGTCGCACCGTGAAGATAAAGAGTAAGCTTACCATCTTTCATTGTGAAACCGTAGTTCATGGGAACTACATAGGGCTCGTCACCATCAACAAGACCAATATGTATAATGTTTTCTTTCTCAAGTATTTTTATAATTTCTTCTATATCTGTAATTTCACGCTCTCGGCGTGTAAGTCCTTGGATCATATTCAATTTCCTTTCTTTTCTCATTTTGCTTTGGCAAAATATACCGCACTGAAAGTATATCGCGTGCGTTAGCACATATCGCAAATTCCGTCAGGAATTTATATCGCTTAGTTGCTTTGTTTTAACAAAGCGACTGTGACTCTACATGGGTTGAGTTAATAGGATTGATGTCATAGGTTGATGGGAATATATCAATGATTTCACAAACAAAACTTTTCATCCCATTCATCGATATTGATTGCACCTATCGCTATTATTTCTACCTCATTCCATCTATCTTTTATAGATTTTCCGTTAAAGATTTGTGCTTCAAATAACTCTTTTGCAGTTTTAAACTCACAACCGCCTTCAATACCCTACCCAATATGGTAATTCATGTTGCGGAAGATAACCGATAAACCTTTCGATTTTTTGAGGAGCATCCCTGAAATAAAAAGATGTTTCATCTATGTTGATAGCTTTTCCATCAAAAAGATTAAAAAGTTTTTGATGTTTTATAATAAAAGCACCTCTTATTGTTTATCTCCTCTTACACAGCAGACAAACAGTTTCGACTGTCATTTTTTCATTCGGAACAGAAATTTCAGTATCGTTACCGTCATTCC
>CAZUZV010000072.1:0-7811 GCA_964624385.1 uncultured Eubacteriales bacterium
CAGAAGTTTGCGAAACTGTTATTAAAGAAAACGAAAATGCATACCCTGTTCTTCGTGAAAAGCAGGATTATATCATCAAAGTTATTTCAATGGAAGAGAACAGCTTCTATAAAACTATTGACAGCGGTCTTGAGCTCCTCAATGATATGATCAAGAAAACCGAGGGCACCGTTCTTTCAGGTGCAGATGCTTTCAAGCTTCAGGACACTTACGGTTTCCCCATTGACTTAACCCGTGAAATCGCAGAAGAAAACGGAATGACTGTTAATAACGAAGAATTTGAAAAATATCTTGCAGATGCTAAAGCACTTGCAAAATCCTCCCGCAAGGTTGCAGGTACAGAGGGTTGGAAGAGTTCTGATATTTCTTTCAAAGAATGTGATGCAACAGAATTTACAGGTTACTCTGTAACAGAGCAGGACGGCAAGGTTCTCGCAATTGCCGCAAACGGTGAAAAGGTTGACTTTATCGGTATTGATGCCGATGCTGTTATCGTTCTTGACAAATCCGCTTTCTATGCAGAAAGCGGCGGTCAGGTTGGTGACACAGGTACTCTTACAGTTAACGGCTCCGTTTTCACAGTTACTAACACAACAAAAACCGCAGAGGGTGTAATTCTCCATTACGGTACTCTTACAGAGGGCGATGCAATCAATGTTGGTGATACCGTAAGCGGTCAGGTTGATAAATCTCGCCGTCAGGCAATTATGAGAAACCACACCGCTGCTCACCTTCTTCAAGCGGCACTTCGTGAGGCGCTCGGCACTCATGTTGAGCAGGCAGGTCAGCTTGTAAATGACAACGCGGTTCGTTTCGACTTTTCCCATTTCTCTGCTCTTACTGCACAAGAAATTGTAAAAATCGAAAACAGAGTAAACGAAATCATTCTTTCCGCTCTTCCCGTTGTTACAGAAGAAATGAGCATTGACGATGCAAAGAAAAAAGGCGCAATGGCTCTCTTCGGTGAGAAATACGGTGACACAGTTCGCGTTGTTTCCGCAGGCGATTTCTCAACAGAGCTTTGCGGTGGTACTCATGTTGGAAACACCGGTAACATCGGTCTTTTCCGCATTATTTCTGAATCTTCCGTTGCAGCAGGTGTAAGAAGAATTGAAGGTGTAACAGGACTTGGCGTTCTCGCTCACCTTGACAAACAGGAAAAGCTTATTCACGATACTGCTTCCGCTCTCAAGCTTGCAAATGTAAATGACCTTTGCAACAAAGCAACTGCAGTTGCTAATGAACTTAAAGAAAAAGAAAAAGAACTCTCTGACCTTAAAGCAGAAATTTCAAAAGCAAAGGCAGGAGAACTTTTCGATAAATTCATTGAAATTAACGGCGTAAAACTTATTACCGCACCTCTCGGTGAAGCAGATGCAAAAGAACTTCGTTCAATGCTTGACTCCTCTAAGGACAAGGGCGACAATATTATCGTTATTCTTGCAGCAGAGCAGAGCGAAAAAGGTACTTGCTCCTTTGGTTGCTATTGCGGTAAGGATACTATTGCAAAAGGCGCACATGCAGGTAATATTGTAAGAGAGGTTGCTAAAGTTGCAGGCGGTGCAGGTGGCGGTAAACCCGATTCTGCAATGGCAGGCGGTAAAGACATCACGAAGATTCCCGATGCACTTAAAGCAGCTGAAGAAATTGTTAAAACTTTTGTTAAATAAGGAGTACTTTTATGGACTGTATTTTTTGCAAAATCGCTAATGGTGAAATCCCGTCAACAAAGGTTTATGAGGATGATACCGTTGTTGCTTTCAACGACCTTGAACCCCAGGCACCGACACATATTCTCGTAATCCCTAAAGCTCATATTTCTTCCGCTGCAGAGATAGCTGAAGAAAATAGCGCAGTAATTGCTCACATTTTTGAGGTTATTGCAAAGCTTTCGAAGGATCTTGGTATGACTGACGGTTTCCGCGTTGTTAACAACTGCGGCGACTCTGCAGGTCAGACTGTTAAGCACATTCATTTTCACCTTATGTCAGGCAGAAATTTCACTTGGCCGGCAGGTTAAAAATCACTTGTAATTTTTTAGTGAAGAGTTTCGGGGCAAAGCCGATTACATTTTCGCTATAAAACTCATCGAAAGGATTTTATAAAATGAAAAGACCGATGCTCGTTTCAGGTACAGCAATTGGGTTAAGCAGTGTCCTGCTCGTTCTCGCAGGACTCAAAGCCATCCCCTTTCTGTTCCTGGGCGCAGTATTGGTCTTTGTTTTATATTTTTTAAAACCCCTAAAATTAAAAGAGAAAATTATAATCCCAACTATTTGCATTTCAATTATTTTAAGTTGTATTTTCTTCTCTGTGTATCATTTTACAAAAATTGTTCCGGCAACAAAACTTGATAATGCAATAACCGATGTCTCCGGTAAAATTATTACCACACCACAGGAAACCGCCTATGGCACAAAATTCATTTTAAAAACCGACCGTATCGGAAATAACGAAAGAACAGAAAAAATACAAGTATTCATTTCTTCGGAATATGATATAGAATTTAAACTCTATGATTACATATCTCTTCCAAACGCAAAGTTAACAGTTGTAAAAAATGACTACAACAATCCTGAAGCAGAACCCATGAGTGACGGTGTTATTATTGAAGCAACGGCTAATGACCTGAATGTGCTTTGGGCAAGCGAAAAAACACCCTATTATTACTGTTTAAGATTAAAAGAAATTGTAGCAGAACAACTAAACTCATATCTTTCCGAATATGATGCCGGTTTTCTCTTGGGTATGCTTTTTGGTGACAAAACAACTCTTGATTCCGACATAAAAAACGATTTTCGTGTAACGGGTATTGCTCATTTACTTGCAGTATCCGGTCTTCACACAGGTATCTGGTGTGCCTATATAATTGCATTTTTAAAGCTTTTAAAAGCAAAGGAAAAGCTTCGCAACATATTCTGTTTGATTTTCTTATGTGGATTATGTATCGTTTCAGCTTTTTCACCCTCGGTTATGCGAGCATCAATTATGATGGCAGTTGTTCTACTTGCACCATTTTTTAATGAAGAACAGGATTCCCTTAATTCCTTAGGCTTCGGTGTGGCTGTTTTAACATTAAACAATCCGTATATTATAACCTCTGTCAGTTTTCTTCTTTCAGTTTCTGCAACTGCAGGTGTATTGGTTGCTAACAGATTTTCTCCATACATCACCAAAATCACCAAAAGATTAAATAAAAATATATCAAAGAAATTCAGCAGATATTTAATAGAGAACATTGTAATTTCTGCATTTGCAGGACTTTTCACTCTACCTGTTACTGCATTCTTTTTCCGTACTTTTTGCATAATCTCCCCAATAGCAAATATTCTTTGTGTAAAGCCTGCCTTTTGGGGAATGTTTTCGGGGACAATTTCTACGGCAGTATCTTTTATTCCCTTTGCCATTACTCAGGATTCAGCAATTTTACTTTTTAAAATAACAAGTATTCTTTTACGCTTTGTTACAGGTGTTGCAGATTTTATCGGAGATTTCCAATACTGCTCATTTCCTGTTTTTAAAGAATATTTCATATTGGGAATTATTATAATCATACTTATTTTATTAATAGGTTTGGCGATTTTAAAGGTCAAAAAGAACAACAAAATTGTAAAAATTCTTGCAGCTATTTGTTCAGTTATAATCATCTTGTGCATCGTTCTCCCCTGCACAACTATCACACCACCAACTCTTACAATTTTAAATGTAGGAAACGGCTTGAATGCAAGCCTTCGTTCAGGGCTTCACAGAGCTTTCTTTAATTGCGGAACTTCTTCCGATGAAACGCCCTATTCTGCGCTACCTTCTGCCACAAGCGAAAGTCTTGATTTTGTTTACATTTCCGCTTTCGATACAAAAACCAACAGTTTAACTGACGGCTTAACCAATTCAAAACCCGAAACCACCATATTAACCACTTCTGTAAAAGATAGTTACAGAGAAAACGGTAAAGAATTCCCCCAAAACACAATAATATCTGATTCGTATAGTTATACTTTGAATAACGAAATAAATGTTACAACCATTGACACACACCCTGTAGGTTGTGTTATAATAGAGGGCAATGAAAAGAAGGTCTTTTTGTGTTTTAGCAGTAACCTTGATTTAGATTTTCTTTTTGATACCTATGGTTCGCCCGATGTACTTGTACTTTCAAAGGTTGTGCCTGAAACCCTACCCGAAAATGTTGATACATTAATAATCAGTAATGATAGTGAGATTATTATCAACCAAAACCTTTCTGCACTTAAAAATCAATGCAAAAAATTCTACACCACCGCTGAAGATGGTGATATAAAAATAATTTTAGGGGAAGAAATATGCTTTTAAACGAAGAAACCTTAAAAAAACAAATAAAAAGCGGTGAATTCAGTAACCTTTATCTCCTTTACGGCAACGAAGGTTATTTAAAGCAGTTTTATGCTAATCAGATTTGCAATAAATCTGTAAGCAAAGACTTTGCAGATTTCAACTTGAAAAAGCTTGACGGTAAAGACACAAACCTCAATGAAATTTATGACTGTACCACCTCGTTTCCTATGATGGACAACTACACCTGCACTCTTGTCAAGGACTTTCCTTTAAATACCTATGTGGGCGACAGAGGCAAAATGGACGAAGAGCTACACACCATTCTCGCGGATATTCCCGAAACATCAATCCTTGTTTTCTGGATGGACACCATTGAAGTAGATGAGAAGAACAGCAAATGGTCAAAGATTATTAAAACCTTTGAGGAGATGGGTGCAAGTGCTAAAATAGACAAGCGCACCCGTTCCGCCCTCGAAAAGCTTCTCGTCACTTCTGCGGCTAAAAAGGACTGCACTCTTTCCCGTGATACCGCAGGTTATATAATCAACCTTGTTGGAGAGGATATGAGCACTCTTCAGAACGAGCTTAATAAAGTCTGCGCATTTGCAGGTTCGGGAGAAATCACAAGGAAGCATATTGACGAAACGGTCATTGTCAGCGTTGAAGCAAAAATCTTCAACCTTTCGAGAATGATATCCCGTGGCGAAGCAGATCAGGCTTTTGAAACCCTGGCGAATCTTTTCAAGCTTCGTGAAGAGCCTGTTATGATTTTAGCGGTTCTTTCAAAAGCTTTTGTTGATATGTATCGAGTTAAAGCCGCCAAGGAAAAGGGTATTTCATATACTGCTCTTGCAGATGCATTCCCCTCAACCTATAAAGGCAGAACCTTTATTCTTGACAATGCCGCCCGTGACGGTGCTAATTATACTGTTACGCAGTTAAAAAATGCACTTACAATTCTTTCGGACACAGACCGCCGTTTGAAATCCACAAACGAGGATGGAAAAACAGTACTTGAAGAACTTATATTAAGGTTGTTGAGAGTTTAATGATAAAAATTGACAGAGTTGTTATTGTAGAGGGGCGTTATGATAAAATCAAGCTTTCCTCTATTCTTGACGCGGTTATTATAGAAACCGACGGCTTCGGCATTTTTAATGACAAAGAAAAACAAAAACTAATACGAAAGCTTTCAGAAACAAAAGGTCTTTTAATTCTCACAGACAGCGATTCCGCAGGATTTAAAATCCGTTCATTTATTCGGGGAATAGTTCCGAATGAACAAATTAAACACGCTTATATCCCTGATATTTTCGGCAAAGAAAAGAGAAAAGCCGAACCCTCAAAAGAGGGCAAATTAGGTGTTGAGGGTGTAAAAGCTCAGGTTATAATTGATGCTTTGGAAAAAGCGGGTGTTCTCTGCGAGGAGATCGAAAAAACAGAGCGCAGAGAAATTACCAAGCTTGATTTATATGAAGACGGACTTTCAGGAAAGCCCGACAGCGATGCTTTAAGAAAAAAGCTCCTTAAACATCTTGATTTACCCGAAAGACTTACATCAAATGCACTTGTGCAAATTCTGAATACATTTCTAACTTTTGAAGAATATACAAAAGCTATTGAGGAAATAAAAAACAATGGTTAACAAAAACGATGAATTCAAACTGAATATAACCGGCTACACCTCCGAGGGTGGCGGTGTCGGTAAATTCGACGGACAGGCAATTTTCGTAGAAAATACCGCCGTTGGTGATGAAATTCTTTGCCATATTATTAAGGCAAAGAAAACCTACGCTATCGGTAAAGCCGTTAAAATAATAAAGCCCTCAAAAAACAGAATCGAACCTGAATGCGAAGCCTTCAAAAGCTGTGGCGGTTGCTCCTTCGGTCATATAAAATATGAAGATGAGCTTAAATACAAAGCCCAGAAGGTTGAAGATGCTTTCAAAAGAATTGGTGGACTTTATCCCGAATTCAAGCCTATTATTTCTTCACCTGAAACCACCCGCTACCGCAACAAAGCCCAATACCCCGTAAGGCGCGAAAACGGAATTCTGAACATCGGCTTTTATGCTAAAAAAAGCCACCGTGTAATTGACGGTGGAGACTGCCTTTTACAACCCGATGATTTCACAAAAATCATTGAAATTTTCAGAGCTTGGATTAACGAAAATAATATTACTGTTTATAACGAAGAAATTGGTATCGGTCTTCTTCGCCATATATATTTAAGAAAAGCTTTCGCAACGGGTGAAATTATGGTCTGTGCCGTTATAAACGGCAACACTCTCCCCTATAGCGAAGAGCTTATAGAAATGCTTAAAGAAATTGAAGGCTTTAAAACATTGGTTGTTAATATAAACAGAGAACGCACCAATGTAGTTTTAGGTAATACCTGCACTGCAATTTACGGTGACGGCTACATTACCGACATTCTCTGCGATGTTAAAATAAAGCTCTCTCCCCTCTCTTTTTATCAGGTAAACAGAAATGGTGCAGAGTTACTCTATAAGAAAGCCGCAGAATATGTAGCACCCACTCCTGACCAGACCGTACTTGACCTTTACTGCGGTACGGGTACAATCGGTCTTTCAATGGCAGCTTCTGTTAAAGAATTAGTTGGTGTTGAAATCATCCCCGAAGCTATTGAGGATGCAAAGGTCAATGCAAAGCTTAACGGTATTGAAAATGCCCGTTTCATTTGCGGTGATGCAAGCGTTGCCGCAAAAAAATTAAAAGAAGATGGCATAAAACCCGATACAGTTATTCTCGACCCGCCAAGAAAAGGTTGTGCGGAAGAGCTTTTAAAAACAGTTGCAGAGATTAACCCACAGAAAATAGTTTATGTTTCCTGCGACCCCGCAACATTGGCAAGGGATTGTTCCCGACTTCTTATGCTTGGTTATGAAGCAAAAGAAGTAATACCGGTAGATATGTTCCCACGCACACATCATGTCGAGACGGTTGTACAGTTGGTTAGAAAAAATCCCGACACACATATCGACTTTGAAATCAGCCTTGATGAGTTTGATTTAACATCAGCTGAGTCAAAAGCAACTTATCAGGAGATAAAGGATTATGTACTTGATAAGTTTGGTTTGAAGGTATCTTCTCTTTACATTTCACAAGTCAAAACCAAGTGTGGTATTACCGAGCGAGAAAACTATAATAAGGGTGAAGGCAAGAGCAGAGTACCCCAATGTCCTCCCGAAAAGGAAAAAGCCATAATCAATGCATTCAGGCATTTCAAAATGATATAATCCGCATATTCTACAAAAATTTATCCTCTTTGTAAAATGGTATTACCAAATTACAAGGAGGATTTTTTATTCACCCGTTTGATGAAACAAAACCTTCGGATATTCAAAGGAAATATTTTGAATCGATGTCTGAAGGACAAAGAGAATTAATTCGTAAAGGAGCCCCGTTGCATTCCTTTCACTTGAAACAGGCGAAGAGATTTGTTCATTTAATACGGATAATTACGAACCGCCGGAAGG
>CAZUZV010000073.1:0-7382 GCA_964624385.1 uncultured Eubacteriales bacterium
AAGGCAAACGCAAAAGCGAGGACGTCTTTGCGGCGGTATTTCTGTCAAATGCTGCGGTATTTCTGTCAAATGCTGCGGTATTTCTGTCAAATGCTGCCGCATTGACTCCGAAAATAAGACAGGGGACGGTTCTATGTCCAGCTCTCGAAAGTCTTGAAAAGCCTTTAAAATCAAAGGTTTAGATGTGAAATTTTGATAGGATTTGGGGATTGTTTTGTGAAAAAAACAATAAGACACAGAACCATCCCCTGTCCTACCGTCCCCTGTCCTACCGGGAGATTGGTATGTGAGTAGTGGCAATAGAATAGATTTATATTTGGCTTCGCCCAACGGCATTTTATATCTAATGAAATGGGACGTAGGCGAATACAACCAAACTGCTATTACCACTAGTTTACCTGTCGATGATTCTAAATTTAATTGTACAGGGTGATTAACTATGAAAAATAAATTTTTGTGGCCTGTAAGCTTTATTTTGTCGATTCTTATTATTGGTACTCTTTTTATTGAAAGGGATAATACTAATTTAATTGTAAACCAATCAAATTTAAAAAGTGAAAGTATTTTTATTAATCAGTTACCTGAAACGCAAGATTTTAAATCACCAAAAATAAATGTTTGGAGGTTTAATTCTTTATATATAATAAATGGGAAAAAGTATAATGTAAGTATGCATACTGAATATTTTTCAATTGAAAAAAATGTGTTTTGGAAAATTGATTTATCTCATATGAACCCTTGTGGCTTTTCCGATGGTGTTGAATTTTTTTCAAATGATGGTAAATCAGACAATGATGTTATAGTTGCAAAAACTGACAAAACTTATATTTTATTAACATCAAATGATGTTTTAACACCCTATAAATATACAAGTGATGATTTTTCTATAATTCATCAAACAGATGACAATGTTGATAATTATTTAAAAAAACTTTGGGAAGCGCATTTGAGTAAAAAAAATAACATATGTTATTTGGCACACGATGGTAAACTTGAAGAGGTTTTATTAGTGTTAAATGAACATCCAGAATTGCAATATATGATTAGTTATACAACTCATAATGGTGAGTATTTTTCTCGGCTTCCATACGATGGGGATAAGGTAAGATAGCCTAACTATTAAAAGTCAATAGTAAGAAGCAATCAGGGGATAAGAAGCAATCAGGGGGACGGTTCTATGATTGAACCTTAAATCCCTTGTACATCAAGGCTTTTTGCCGTTTTTCAAATTTAATAAAGGGCGGTTCAAATCGCAAAATCGCCCTATTTTTTTACAAATCGACTTGCAGTTTCTATCAAGATAGACTATAATTGATATAGTGATTCGGGCGTAGGTTTAAGCCACACCGACCACGTTAACGGCTTGAAATATATCGGTGATTACGATTCTTTGGGAAGACTCAGCAAAGAAGAGGTTCAGAACAGCTCCGATTCACGGAACGGACGAAACAATTTCTTACGATAAAATCGGTAATCCCCTCACCTACCTTGGCGCAACTTTAACCTGGAACGGAAGGCAGTTGACAAGTTACACAACCGACAATAAAACCATAACATATACTTATGACGCAAACGGTTTAAGAGCGAGTAAAACAGTCAACGGCGTAACTTCAAAATATTTCTACGTTAACGGTCAGCTTCATTATGAAGAGCGAAGCGACGGAACAAAGCTTTATTACTTCTATGACAGCAATGGTTATCTTTCGGGAATTAACCACAACGGAACGAACTACTACCCTGCAACAAATCTTAAAGGTGATGTTGTTGCGATTTATCGTCACACAGGAGCTCTTTGGGCAACATATGAATATGACGCTTGGGGTAATGTGATTGCGGTTAAGGATGCAAGCGGTAATGCTATTACAGATGAAACCAATATTGCACTTGTTAATCCGATACGATATCGTGGGTATTATTACGATTCGGAAACCGAGCTTTACTACTTGCAGTCAAGATACTACAACGCTGAAATTGGTAGGTTTTTGAATGAGGATGGGTATTTAACAACGGGTCAAGGTGTTCTCAGCTACAATATGTTTGCATATTGTATGAACAATCCGGTTATGTATAGTGATCCGAGTGGGTGTGTTAGTTTGCTTGCTTTAGCAATTACAGTTATTTCTACAGTTGCTTTAGCTTTTTTGAGTTGTGTGGTTAATCGTGTTGTAAAATATGCCACGTTAGGAAGAGAACAAGACCCTATAACAGGTAAAGAAATTGTAGAAAATATCGTTACAGATAAAAGTGACATTTTAGATACTGCATGCTCAGTAAAAAGTGGTTGTGATGGATTGGCTGATTCAAAAACTCGGAAAGAAACTCATGGCAAAAATCTTGCAAATGCAGCATGGGCATTAAATAACAACGTTCCGTTTTATGCTGAATCAATTGATACTGGTTATTTTAAAAATGATTATGAATACAGTCAATACTGTTTGTCATTAGCAAATCAAACTAATAGTTTTACGAATGGATTGAGTTGGGATGCGTTATGCGATGAAGGTAAGGCGCAAGATTTTATTGGCGTTGTGCCATATATTGATAAAAACTATCACAATATAGTTCGTCGTGATGGTTTAGAACTGCTTATAGATATGTTTACGTGAGGTGCATTATGAAAAGGCCAAAGAAGATATTATTAGGTATAGCTTTACTGATCTTGTTTCTATGTGTTTACGCTATCAGCAATATGGTGATGGATGGTTATATGACTGAGTCGCGATATCAAATTTTAAAATATAAAATTGATGATTCTACAGAAAATTTAATCGCTGTATGCAATACTTTGATTGTTGAGCAAAATGTTGAGTTTCTAGATTATGTTGACATTCTTTTAACTAGAACGGATTTTAAAGATGTGTATAATAAAGGTGATACAGACTTATCTTGGGAGAGGTACAATGATTTACTAATTTTACAAGCGTTTAAATGTATTATTAATTCTGAAAGAATTAACGGATTAGAAGAAGCTATAATAAATTATTTTCCACAAGTGAAAATGTCCGAACCATTGGCTCATTTATCGTATGCGTTTGGTGAAAAACCGTTTTTGTCTAATGAAAACAAACAAAATATTTTAAATGCTATAATTAAATTGTACAAATCATCAACGGGCGATGAACATCAAAAATATTTAGAATATATAGTAGCCTATTACCACTATTTCAATATTAATAATAACACATCACAAATTTATATTGAAGAGTTAAATGATTTAGTAAAAGGCATGAAAAACTATGAAAAAAAATTTTGCTATAGTAATATTGAATTTGCTAAGTCTTGCTGGGAGTGTATGTTTACTGGGGTATATAACGATGAAATCAAAGATTATTATGACTTTATGTTTTGGGAAGAAGTTACATGACCAATCACGGGGAGGAAGCAATTAGGGGCCGGTTCTATGATTGAGTCTTAAACCCTTGGATATCAAGGTTTTTCAACCTTTTAAAATTCAAAATCAGGGGCAGTTTTTCCACTGTTCTAACCGCTCAAAACCTTACTTTTTCAGTGGTTTCGAACCGTTCCCTGATTTTTCATGGAAAATGGCAAAATCTGTTAAAGCTCTCAGTAGTAAAGATACAAGAATGGGAACTTATGATGAAAATTTGGTTTTGATTGGTGAATGATATGTTTTGTTATAGAATTTCAAAATATGACCCAAGATTATTTGTTGAAGGGAAATACATAAAAGATGAGTGGACAGACTACTCTGATATCGGAAAAATATATAATAAAAAAACTTTAACATTTGAGGATTACGTTATTGTTGAAAGTAATTATATAAATTGTATTTTGAATGTTTTAAATGCTATCAAATGTTTTAATTTAAAGATAGAAAATTTAGAAAAGTATGAAGATGTTTTGTGGAATGATTATCAAAAAATCACAATAACAGACATAGATTTATTATTGAAAGATTGTTTTCGCAATAAATGTTGGTGTAAAATATCAAGTGAAAATTTTTGTTTATGTTTGGGATATGATTTTTATTTACATCTTTGTTGTGATTTACAAGTTGATAGTATTAATGCAATTTGCACTAAACACTCACTATTTCAACAGCAAATTAGTGGTCGGTTCTGTGATTGAGCCATAATCCCTTGTATATCAGGGTTTTTCAGCGTTTTTTCAAGCTTAAAAAGGGCGGTTTTAAACGCAAAATCGTCCTATTTTCCTCAATAAAACTTGAATATTCTGTCAAAATAGAATACAATTGTTTTATAATTTGAATAAACTTTCTGTATCAATGTAGGGTACGGTCTTGACCGTACCGCAAATGGTAGCACAGGGGACGGTTAGCGTGAAAACCTCGTCAGACGAGATGTAAAAAGGTAAGCAATCAAGGGCCGGTACTGTGTCCCACGCTCAAAAGTCTAAAATCAAGGTTTTTACTTAAAAATTAATCATAGGTTTTGGGGATTGTTTTGTGAAAAAACAATAAGACACGGAACCGTACCCTGTCCTACCGAGAGTTTCATATTGAATGGGGTGAAACTGCCACATGGAATGCCACTCGATTCAACATATTTGATGTGGCTGAAAACGTTTATATTAAAATTATGGAGTGATAAAGATGAGGTGTATTCGATATATTTTCACAATCATATTACTACTACTTTTATTAGTTATTGGAGGAGTAGAAGTATTGGCTATGAATACAGGTTTTTCTACTGAATTGTTACCAGAAGATGATATAAACACATTGCTCAAAAATGTAAATATCTCTATGTTGGCAGACGAGCCGCCAAAAAAGACAATTGAGTGTTTTGCTGTCAATGAAGATGGAGTAATTGCTATTGGCTGCAGTAGTTCTGAAAACAAAACAGTATGTATTTATACAAGTGACGGCGTTTTTCAATATGGTTACAGTTTTAAATGTAGTGGTAACTTCGGCATTGAACTTGATAAAAGTGTATTGAATATTTATCTTATTCGTAGTGATATCGCAATTGCCGTTAATTCCGTTGGAAAAGTTGAGAGCGTTATTAAAATTCAGAATACATCCGAAAACAACTCCTATTGGAATGATTGCGTTTTTTCAACCAGACGAAAAATTGGAGATACCGAATATTTCCTTGAAAATGACATGGGTATTTTAAATTTATTTGCATCATCATATTCTCAATTAATCACCACAAATAAAAGCGGTGAAGAAAGTATTATATATGATGTAAATTCGGCTCAATTTTCAAATATGGTAGTAGTTGTTGGGGTTATTGTGTTTATTTGTCTCGTTGTAGCAGTTGTTATTTGGCAGTTCATTAAGCTAAAGCGCGATGCTTGAACATTTTAAACATCATACCAGAATAAGACAGAGGACGGTTCTATGTCCAACGCTCAAAAGTCTAAAATCAAGGTTTTTACTTAAAAATTAATCATAGGATTTGGGGATTGTTTTGTGAAAAAACAATAAGACACGGAACCGTCCCCTGGTTTTTCTCAGAAACGACTTGTCATGGCATTAGTTTTATTATTTCCTGGGGTGGGGAATTAGAAGTGCATGGTACCAGATAGTTTCACAACCTCCACAAGTTCTTTTAATCCTTTTAAAAAATTAGATGAGGTATTATATGGCGATTGATAATTTTAATTTTGGGATAAGAAAAGTTGTTTCATCTACTATTGCAATTTATATCTTGATCTTATCAACAATTATTAATGTAAACGCAAATTATGCCGAAGAGGTTGCTTTTATTGAGCAAATTGCTATTCCTGATGATATGAATTTTACTGTATCGGAAAACTGTACTAATCATTTATACTTTATGCAAGCAACAGCTAATGAGTCTGGCAATTTTGCAGTGTATTCCCGTGCTACTGATAGTAGCAAAACAGCGAAGAACGATTTCAAAAGAGTATTTATTGATATATATAATGTTGATGGTACTTTTTTTCAAGAACTGTCTTTCACTACGCCATTGGATTTGGCTATTGAATTTACAGGACAAACACTAAACATCTATTTTTATAGTTGGGTTTTGGTTTATGATATTAGTATCCAAAATCTTGTGTGTTATTCTATAGAGGATGGTGTTGCTGTAAATAATGGTAAATTTACAGTTTTGCGTCAAAAGAATTTCGAGTCTGGTGAATGGCAATATACATGTGTTAAAGGATTGAATGGTTATATAAGGTTAGAGCGTAGCAATAAATACCAAAATCATATTTTAGTTGAAATGACAGGTACGCTAAATAGAAATGTAGCTGTTTGGATACCAGGTTTTGTAACCGCCTTAATAATTATTATATTTTTTTCTTCTTACAAAGCAAGACGAGGATGCAGATAAGACAGGGGCCGGTTCTATGATTGAGTCTTAAACCCTTGGATATCAAGGTTTTTCAACCTTTTAAAATTCAAAATCAGGGGCTGTTTTTGACCTAAAAATCGTCAATCACAGAACCGCTTAAAACCTTACTTTTTCAGTGGTTTCGAACCGTCCCCTGTCCTACCTCCCCTGTCCTCCCAAATTTATGCAAAACATCATATTCTAGTTTAATTAGTAAAACTACTCTTGAATTTGATAGAGATATTCAAGGCTTATCGTGGAATGAACTTACATTTGATGAACAAGAAAAATTAGTTAATACAATGGGTGCATGGGATATAGAAACAGCTGAAAATATTGCCTATGAATGTGCCGAAAAAGTAGTTGGAGGGATATTTTTTTGAAAATTAATAAAAGTAAAAAAAATTTTTTTAGTTTGGTGTGTTTTTTGCTTTCATTAGTTCTGTTCTTATATGTAATTTACTGTAACCGCTCAGAAAGTGAAATAAAAATACATAATACTTTACTTGATAAAATTCAAGTTAAAATTGCAGAAAATAAATATATAGATAACCCTACTACTGAAAACCTTTTTGTTTTATGCACAAATCTACTTCATACCAATGAGTTTGATATGATTAAGCAATATTACCCTGTATTATTAACTATAGAAAACATTGATGATTCCATGTCAAGTTATTTGGCATATAATAATGAGCAATATACTAATGTTGAAATGTTTTATAATACACTCCTCTCTTGTTACCTTATCGCTGAAGGTACATCTAATGATTGTGATCCTGTGGAACTGGCTAAATATTTAAAAATGCAACGGGGCTATTCTTTTATTGAGGTTGTTCACATTAGTATGTTAGTATATTTTAAGGATAACCCGACAGATCTGAAAGTTTTTTTGGAAAACTTAGACAAGTGTAATGTATATGTCGACGATTATCATAAAGAAGAAATATTATTGATACAAAAAAGATATAGCTAGCTTTTATTATTCTATTTTGCTAATTTGGAAATTTAATTAGACTTTTTCAGTGGTTTCGAACTGTCCCCTGTCCTACCACCTTTGAGGAGTATACAAATGAGTGATATAAATGTATTTAA
>CAZUZV010000074.1:0-7077 GCA_964624385.1 uncultured Eubacteriales bacterium
ATTCGAACCCCCGACCTACTGCTTAGAAGGCAGTTGCTCTATCCAACTGAGCTACAACCGCGCATTGTGGAGCGGGTGATGGGAATCGAACCCACACGACCAGCTTGGAAGGCTGGGATTCTACCATTGAACTACACCCGCGTGCTGTCACAACAACCGATATTTTATCACAACACTATATTCTTGTCAAGGTTATTTTTTGAAAATATCGGTAATTTTTTATATAAATTTTCCGATACAACTATCTTTATCTGAATCAATTATTTCGACAGACAAAAATTCTCCTTTACAAACCTTGTCACCGATTACCGTAACAGGAGTATAATTTTCTGTGTAACCCTCGCAGCAGCCGTCTTTTTCTGTTTCAAATAATACTTCAACAGTTTTTCCGATTTGCTTCTTTAGAAAATCTTCTCGGATTTTTTCTGCGATTTTGGAAAGCTTTGCTGCTCTTTCCTCCTTAACTGCTTTTGTGAGTTGTTCCATTTTTGCCGCTCTTGTACCCTCGCGGACGGAATAGGGGAATACATGGACCTTTTCAAAACCGATTCTTCTAACAAACTCAACTGTTGTATTGAAATCTTCTTCTGTTTCTGTCGGGAATCCCACAAGTACATCAGTTGTAATTGTGGCATCGGGGAAAGTTTCTCTTAATTTTTTTGCCAACTTTTCATATTCTTTTGCTGTGTAATGCCTGTTCATAGTTTTAAGCACACTGTCGCAACCGCTTTGTACGGAAATGTGGAATTGAGGACAGAGCTTAGTAATGCTTTTTAAGTCTTCAATCATTTTATCGGTTATATGGTCGGGCTCAAGGGAGCCTAAACGAACTCTTTTAATGCCATCATATTTTTCTGCAAGGCGCAAAGCATCAGGGAGCGAATAAGGTGTGTTTTTACCGTAATCTGAAAGATTGATGCCAACGAAAACTATTTCTTTATACCCATTTTCAGAAAGTGCTTTCAATTCTTTGTCGATATCTTCAAGATATTTTGAACGTGAACGGCCTCTTGCCGTCGGAATAAGGCAGTATGAACAGAATCTGTCGCAACCATCCTGAATTTTTAAAAATGCTCTTGTGTGACCATCAAAACGGGTTATGCCGATGCCGGTAAAACTATCACCGGTTAAATGTTCAATTCTTCGGTTAACAAGTGTGTGACTTGAAAGATATTCTTTAAGGACATCGGCAATAAGAATATTGCTTCTGTTACCCATAAAAATATCAACCTCGGGCAAATCCTCTAATATTTGCGGTTCTGCTTGTGAAGCGCAACCTGTAAGAATGATGATGTTATCAGGGTTCTGTTTTTTCAGCTTTCTTATAATCTGTCTTGTTTTTCTTACGCTTTCTGCTGTAACAGTGCATGAGTTAACAACTGCAACATCGGCTTCGGTCGCATTATATATAATAGTATAACCATTCTTTTCCAAAAGTTCGCTCATTTCCTGGGTTTCGTATTGGTTGACTTTGCAACCTAAAGTGTAAAAATAAACTTTCATTTTATAATACAGCTCATTTCATAAAAATAAATCACTCCCGAATTTCTTCGGGAGTGAAATTATATCATAGATATGAAATAAGTGCAAGTGTGTACTTAGTTGGGGAAAGGACCTGTCTGAGAGATATCGGAGAAACCGTTTCCGCCGAATACTTCGTAGATAGTGTCATCAAGGAATTTAGCGATAGCTTCAAGTGCATCTGCTGTTGTTGTGTCTTCAGCTTCGCCTTCCTGACCAACTCTGCGAAGAGCGTTAAGAAGTCTGTCTGTAACTGCTTCTGCTTCTGTAGGTTCGCAAATTGTTGTCTGGAGAAGAGCCTGAGCCTCGTCATAAGCTGCTTGAAGCTCAATAAGGTCAGCTTCTTCATACATTGATTTATCTTCTGCATTGAGAACCTCTTCTGCTTCTTCAAGATACCAACGAGTGATTTTTCTTGTGTTACGGTTACCGTTGAACTGAGGATAAGCATCTGACATATCGTTTACAGATTTAATTTCACCTGTAATGAGTTTACCGATAAGAGAGATAACGACATCGTTTCTGCCAACTTCGTGGTGCTGACCCTCGAAGAGCCATACATTTTCGGGGAAGAGACATGTTGAAATATCAATACTTCCGTCGGGAGAGATGATAGCTGTGTCGGAGAAGAGAATATCATCGGGAAGGATTTCGCCTGCAGGAACATAAGTTGCGCCGAGGGAGGTTGAGTCGATGTCAATAATAGCATCACTGTTTGTTGTAAGTGAGGATTTCATTGCTGCAAAGAAGCAGTAATCCTGTGCGCTGTAATCAAGACCGTAACCCACTACATTATGAACGAGCTTTCCGTCATCCATAAGTTCTGTAAGGTTATCGTTAAGATTGAGAGCTGCCGTGTGGAAAGCATCAAGCTTGGTTGCAAGCTTTGCATAAGAGGGGTCTTCCCAGATTTCGCTGTACTTAGCCTTTGCATCGTCGTAACGGTCTGTAGGAATCATCGCCCAGAACTGAGGACAGTTGTGCATTAAACTATCAATAATACCATCAACCGCTGCAGTAAGAATTGTATAAATTACTTGTTTGGGGAAAATCTTAAGAGCAATGTTGATAATGTGACCGAGAGTTGCATTACCCTCTGTTTCTTCCATAATCATGGGAATGTATTCGTGGAAGAAGAATTCATCATCAAGGTTAAAGTTTCTGAGGTAGAAGTCGCCCATAACGTCTGTACCCTGGAGACAGGAAACAACGTTAACAACGCGGTTAACATCGGGGTAGCCTGTGCCTTTCATAAGCTCAAGGTAAGCTGTAAGGATTGTACCACCGAGAGAGATAGTAACAATGTTAACTTTATCTACGCCTTTGTCTGCTTTAATTTTTTGGATGTATTCATCAAGGCCTGCAGCTGATTCCATAGGATCTCCGATGAGGGGGAAAGCATAAAGATAAAGGTTATCTTCGCCAACATCATCTTTGATTGCCTGCATGGGAATCATTCTGTAGAAATAATCTCTGTCGTCCTGTGTCATATTTGCAACTGATGTAGGAACACCATTAACAGAATACTCAACTGTTTTAAGATTGTTTACGGGGTTACCGTTTTTGTCGCTTGACTGAATAGCGAAAAGCTGGGTAACTGTGTTGTAAACACCTTCTGCAAGCTTGCCGTCAGCATCTGTCTGGGTAATGAGAGAGGTTGCAAGGGGAATAGCAAGCTCGTTAAGAACAACGGGGAGAATCTGTGAAGAGTCAAGAATAAGAAGACCGCCGGAAAGCTCATCACCGTTAGAGTTAACAGCGGGGTCACCGTTTTCATCAGCAAGGTAAGAGATTGACTGGCTGATACCGGGGATGATAACTGTGGGGTAAATCACAGAATCCTTCTGGGTTGTAGCCTGAGCAGCTTCATAAGCGGGAGTTTCTTCCTCGTAGAACATCTCGGGGTTAGCTTCCATATATTCGATTGCTTCTTCAACGCTGTTTGCGTTGATAACAGTAGAACCGTCAGAACCGACAGTTACTGTGTCTGCCAATACCATACAGGTATAAGCAACTGCGCCTACGCTTATCACCGAAAATACCATAACAAGTGATAAAACAGCGGCAAGTACACGTTTGCTTGTCTTTTTCATAGAAAAAGTTCCTCCTTAGGTTTTTATACAAAATATAATATAACATAATTTGCTAAAAATTACAATATTATGTTGATATTAATTTTAAACAAATTACAGGAAGATTATTTGTTGACTTTAACTCTTGAAACGTATATAATTTGATTATCTTAACAGACGATTATAAATTCGTCGGAAAGGGCAGATATGATACATTTTCTCACAGCCTACATAGCGGCAATTATTTTTGTTTTTGGAACGGTGATAGGAAGCTTCCTTAACGTGCTAATTTACAGATTACCTATCGGTATGGATTTTAAAAAAGGAAATTCTATTTGTACCTCCTGTAAGCATCAGCTTAATTGGAAGGATTTGTTTCCGCTTTTCAGTTGGATTTTTCTCGGTGGTAAGTGCAGATACTGTAAAGCACCGATTTCACCCCGATATCCGATAGTTGAAGCGCTTAACGGAATTGCGTATGTCCTTGTTTATTTGTTCCTTTGCGGCGGTTATGCTATTGAGGGATTAAGTCTTAAGCTTGTGGGCTATATGATAATGATGTCTGCGCTTATTGTTGTTTCGTGGATTGATTTTGAGCATCAGATTATTCCTGATTCAATGTGGATTGCAATTTTTGTTGGCGGTCTTTTTATTGTGGGGGATGCTCTTTTAACAGGCACTTTCACAAAAGAGTGGATTATTTCAAAAGTGATTGGGCTCTTTGCGGTTTCGGGCTTATTCTTTATTATTGCTCTCGTAACAGGGGGCAGAGCTATGGGTGGCGGAGATATCAAGCTTATGGCGGCAGTTGGTTTTGTACTGGGGTGGAAAGCTGTTTTAATCGCTTTGTTTATGAGTGCGCTTCTCGGAGTTCTTTTCTCAATTGGCAGAAAACTCGTAAGTAAGAAAGAAATGAAGGGTGTAATACCTTTTGGTCCTTTTTTGGCAATGGCTTCTGCAATTTGTGCTTTTGCAGGAGAACAGATTTTTGATGCCTACTTATCATTGTTTTAAATTAATTTTACATTAAACTCCCTTATCACGCATATATTTGTGTGTAGAGTGAGTGGGTTCGAACCGGATATGGTTTAATACACTCACAATAAGGGAGTTGTGTTTATGTTCGTGGTTTCTGTTTCGAAAAACAAATTAAAAAAATCACTTTTGATGGCGGTTGCGGTAATCGCTTTAAGTCTGTGTTTGATTTTTTTTATGAAATGTATCGGTAATATTCAATCTGCACAGACAAGCAGCGAGGTTTCGCTTTCTGCATCAAATGAAGAAGAAATTTTGGAATTTATTTCTCATTATGGTTGGGAAGTGGATGAAGAGCCTGTTGAGGTTCGTGAAGTTGTTATACCTGAAATTTTTGACGATGTATACAGTAATTACAATGAAATACAGTCAGAGCAAGGATTTGAGTTGGAAAAATATGCAGGGCAGAGAGTAAAAAGATGGACTTATGTTATAAGGAATTACCCTGACACAATGCCTGAAGATGATTATATAAGAATAAATCTGCTTGTCAGTGACGGTGTAGTTATCGGTGGTGATGTTTGTTCTGTGAAGCTTGATGGTTTTATGCACGGATTTTGTAAGGAGTAAAGAAGTTGAAAAAAGAAAGACTTGATAAACTTATTGCGTCACAAGGGCTTCTGTCCCGGAATGATGTGAAAAATATGGTCAAAAGAGGCGAGGTTTCAGTCAACGGCGTTGTTGTTAAGGACAGTTCTGTTAAAGTTTCCTATGAGGATGATATAAAAATTAACGGTAAGAGTCTCTCTCAGACGGAATTTATTTATATAATGTTGAATAAACCAAAAGGAGTAGTCAGCGCATCTGAAGATAAGCGAGATAAAACCGTTGTCGATATTTTACCGGACGAGCTGAAAAGGAAAAATCTTTTCCCTGCAGGAAGACTTGATAAAGATACAACGGGCTTTTCCTTGATAACCGATGACGGCGATTTTGCTCATAGAATTCTTTCGCCTGCAAGACATGTTGATAAAACATATATTGCCGAGATTTCAGAGAAAATCGACTTTGAAAAAGCCCGGAAGGCTTTTGCGGACGGAATTGTTTTAGGGGACGGAACCGTTCTTCTTTCTGCTCAACTTGAACTTTTGGAGAATGGTGATAAGCAGGTGTTCAAAATCATAATTAAGGAGGGGAAATATCACCAAATTAAAAGAATGTTTGCATCTTTAGGAACTAGTGTGGTGGAACTTGAACGTATAGCAATAGGCGGTCTATCTTTGGACCCGACCTTGAAAAAAGGTGAGGCACGGCTGATAACTGAAAGTGAATTGCAGCTGATACAGAAAATATAAATATGCTTTTTTACTGTTTTCCTTTTTTGCGTTTTTTTGCATTTAAAACAACTTTTTCTAAAAAAAACTAACAAATTGCATAAAAAAAATCGAAAAATATAAAAAAAACACTTGCAAAATTGTGCAAAGTTGTGTATTATGTATAATTGCAAAAAGGTTATTTTGTTAAAAATTATTGGAGGTCATGGAAATGTCCAATAGATTATTTCAAGGTGTTATTCACCAGATGCGTGATGTTGTTGAAAGAACAATCGGCATAGTTGATGAAACCGGTGCAGTTATTTCCTGCAGCGACCTTGGCAGAATCGGTGAGATTCGCAATGTTAATACGCCTGCGGTTTTCTCATCTGCTTCTCCTGTTGCTTGTGATGGTTGCCTTTATCAGTCTTTCGGTACTCATATGCGTCCCGAATATGCGGTTTTTGTTGAGGGTGAGGATTCCGTAGCGCAAAACTACATAGGCGTTCTTGCAGTTTCTCTTTCAAGTATTAAGCAGTTCTATGATGAGAAATATGACAGAAGCAATTTTATTAAGAATATAATTCTTGATAATATTCTTCCGGGTGATATTTATCTCAAAGCAAGAGAGCTTCATTTCAATAACGAAGCATCAAGAGTAGTTCTTCTTATAAGGCTTCTTGATAAGAGTGATGTTTCTGTATACGACGTTGTTCAGAACCTTTTCCCTGACAAAGCTAAGGATTTTGTTATTAATATCAGCGAAAGTGATATAGCTCTTGTCAAAGAGGTTAAGAGCGATATTGACAGCAAAGACCTTGAAAAACTTGCTCGTTCTATTTCCGATGCACTTTCTTCAGAGTTCTTTACTCATTCTCTTGTTGGCATCGGTACTCCTGTTGTCGGAGTTAAAGATTTAGCCCGCTCGTTCAAGGAAGCTCAGGTTGCTCTTGAAGTAGGTAAGGTATTTGACACAGAGCGTAACATCGTTAGTTATGACCATCTCGGTATTGCTCGTCTTATTTATCAGCTACCCACAACTCTTTGTGAAATGTTCCTCAAAGAGATTTTCAAGGTTGGTTCCATTGAAACTCTTGATCAGGAAACTCTTTTTACAATTCAAAGATTTTTTGAAAACAATCTTAATGTTTCTGAAACGTCAAGAAAGCTCTTTGTTCACCGTAATACTCTCGTTT
>CAZUZV010000075.1:0-6750 GCA_964624385.1 uncultured Eubacteriales bacterium
GACAGACAGACAGACAGACAGACAGACAGACAGACAGACAGACAGACAGACAGAGAATTACGCCTTACTTCAGAATTATCATCAGAAGGAAGATGTAATGGCATTATGGGAGTCCCAATCACCTTTATCGAGCGATTCAACCCTGATCAGTTTGAAATCATTGGAGCAACAGAAAGCGAAGGAAAGGGGTTCTCAAATGGTTTGTGGGATTCCGCAAGCGGTGTCGCACAGCCACTTATCGACGGAGAACGGAGATACAAACGACTGTTTATCAAGTGGAAACTGTAATGGTGTTATGGGTGTTCCTATTACATTTTTGTTTCAGCACTGTCCTGAACAATTTGAGATTTTAGGGCTTTTACAGTCAAGTACAGATGAACAAGCAGGCATTCCCAATTTAAGGTACTATGACGACTTCAAAGAAATGCGTCAAGACATGAGCTACACTGGTTCATCCGGAAAGAAAGCAAACGGAAACCCAGTTATAAAAGGGAAATCTGAAAAAGGTAATTTTTTGTATAACGAAAAAACAACAGAATTTGTTCATTCCGTTTATGCAAGAATTGTTATTAGGAAAAGAGGTTAGGTTATGAAAACTACACTGCGAACAGATATAACCATTGAACAAATATGCAAAGGCTTTGTATATAACGAGTTAGAGGGCAAAGGACTTTTTGGACTGTCAGGCAAATTGACTATTCAGCCGGAGTATCAGCGTAATTATCTTTACGCGAAAGAAAAGAAAGAAGAAGCGGTTATTCAGTCTGTGCTAAAAGGGTATCCACTTGGCTTGATATATTTCAACAAAGTTGCAGATGATAAATATGAGGTTCTGGATGGTCAACAGCGCATTACAAGTTTGGGCAGATTTTTGACAGATAAATTTCCTCTGTTCGATAGTAATGGTTTACCGCATTATTTTCGCCGTATGCCAGCAGATGAACAAAAAAAGATAAATGAAACGCCTTTAACCATTTATATTTGCGAAGGTGAAGAAAGCGAAATTAAAGAATGGTTTAGAACAATTAATATTGCGGGAATCCCGCTGAATCATCAAGAAATATCTAATGCTGTATATTCTGGCCCGTTTGTTACACTTGCAAAGGAAGAGTTCAGCAACAGCAATAATGCGAATGTGCAAAAATGGAGTTCCTACATAAAAGGTGATATCCTTCGCCAGGATTATTTACGCACTGCTTTGGAATGGGTTACCAAGAGCGATAATGACGATATTGTCGATGTCTATTTGAGTAAACACCGTTTCGATAACAACATTACTGAAATGAAAATGTATTTCACAAGTGTTATAGATTGGGTTTCGGGTGTGTTCAGTGATGTTGAAAGCGAAATGAAGGGACTTGAATGGGGCGGATTGTTTGAAAAATATCATAATAACCCGTATGACCCGTCTGAGGTTTCTGCAAGAGTTCATGAATTGTATGCCGATGCTGCTGTAAAAAACCGCAAGGGTGTATTTGAATATATCTTGGGTGGTTGTGTTGATACACGCCTGCTTGATATACGGGTTTTTGAAGAATCGACGAAAAAAGCAGTATATACACAACAAACTAACAAGGCAACATCTAAAGATACATCAAATTGTCCCCTCTGTGCTTTAGGGCACGACAACAACGCTAAACGCATCTGGAAATATACTGAGATGGATGCAGACCATGTAACTGCTTGGAGTAAAGGTGGATCAACAGATATTAAAAATTGCCAATTGCTTTGTAAAACTCATAATAGAGCCAAGGGTAATAAATAAAGCAATCGGCGGAGAGCAATTTATCTCTCCGCCGATTGCTTTATTTTCGCTTTCAGAAACAGCTTGTCCTATCGTGAATTTTGTAAAAATTAGTGTGATTTTCGGTCGAGTTGTTCTTATGTGGTTGCAGGTATGCCATTTTTATGAAAACCACGAAAGTGCCGAAAAGCCAGTCATACCAAGTGTTTTCGGGTCCTCGGAAATGCCGGTTGTTCTTTGGTGGTCGTGGCATCTGCTGCAAGGTCTTCATGTAAATCGGTTATTACATCGCCCTTGACTGCCATTGAAGCAGCACTCCAAGGGAATCCGCTTGCAGCGGTGGGGTAAACACCGGTTGTGTGGTCAACAAAATAGGTGTCAAAGCCGCTCTTCTTGATTTCTTCAAGACTAAGGTTTCTCGTAAGCTGATAAACAATCGCACCAATCATCTCAAGATGACCCAACTCCTCAGTACCTACATAAGTTAGTAAAAGGGACACTTGAGAAATCTGCTCCTGTATAATACAATAAAATCACAAGGCGGCTTGATAGTTAAGGGGGGGTTATATCTCGATTCAGATAAAAAGATTTATATTGACCCCAGGTATATCGGGGTAGTTGTTGAAAGACTGCTCAAAGAAAAGTTCAGAATTCCGTTTGATGGTTCAGTTTCAAGTGATAAAAATTCTGTCTCTGATACCACTATAGCAGAAATAAAAGTTTACTGCAAGGATATTAAAAAGTTCTAATAGATTTTCTTAAAACATACGCTTCAATGAATAACCTTAATAATGGAGCAGATATGCAGATGATTCACAATCCCGAAATGGTTTTTAAGAATGTTGATTGGGAAAAGGAAGCGGGCAGAAAAATTTATAAGGCTATTTGCGATACTTGCGCAGATGCTGAATTGATATCGTTTGAAGAATCACGAGAATTATTAAAAGGGTATGATAAATTAGATGGATGCGCATAATATGACGATTTTTGAACCGGTGCAGGAATTGTCGCCGGTTGATGATTTGAAACATAATTATAACGTTTGCTTTTATTGCCGTATCTCTACCAATAAAGATAGCCAGAAGGGAAGCCTGGATAACCAAAAAAGCTTCATGGAATATGAGTTGGAACGCCATCCTAACTGGAATATAGATATGGAGAAGGATGTCTATTTTGATGAAGGGCTCTCGGGAACAACCGAGGAAAAACGAGATGCTTTTAATACAATGATTAAACTCGCAAAAGCGGGTAAGTATGACCTCATCGTAGCAAAAGAGGTTTCGCGTGTTTTCAGAAACAGTAGAAAATTCATAGAGCTTATTGATGAATTAAAAAAGCAAAAAATATATATCTGGTTCTTGGGTGAGGGGCTTTGTACTCAACGTGAGCAGGACTACGAATTCCTGCTTAATTCCGCAAATAAATCGGAATCTGAGTCGAGAGCGGTATCCAGGCGCGTCAAGATTGGTCAAAATGCTTCTTACAGAAGAGGTGTTGTTTTCGGGCCTAATCGTATGCTCGGATATAAAATCATACGTGAAGGATATAAACAGAAGTTTGTGATTGTTGAAGAAGAGGCTAAGCTCGTCCAGCAAATTTTTGAAATGTATGCTGCAGGTCACGGAACCTTTCAAATTGCAAAAGCTATGGAAAAATTGGACAAGGAACGAGAAGCTAAAAAAGCTAAGGAAAAATTAGAAAAAGAGCAGAAGGCCAAGTTGAGCGGAGATGTGGATAAAGAAGAAACTGAAATATCTGAGGAAAAACTCTGTATTCCTAAGTGGAGTTGTACATCCATTTTGCGTATTCTGAAAAACGAAAAATATGTTGGCGATTTACTCCTCGGAAAGACATACACACCCAATGTACTCGATCACAAAAAAGTTATGAATACGGAGAATAAAAGCCTGATGGTTTTGCATACAGACCATCATCCTGAACAGGCGATTATCAGTCGCGAGCTTTGGGATGAGGTTCAGTTGGAACTTAAAAAGAATGCTATCAGCGAGGAACGACGTCGTAAGCATAGTAATCGATTCTTTTGTTCAGGTAAAATTGTATGTGGTGTATGTGGTGAGTCTTATGTTTCTAAAAGTAAGAAACAAAAAGCTGTTCTGGATGATGGCGAACCCTATATTTCTAAAAGATGGGTTTGCTATCGCAATCAGAACTATGGCTCAAAAGCTCCCGATGGTTGTGTGAATACCTCTGTGAATGATAAGGTTATCAGAGATTGTATGGAAAGTATTGTAGGAATTATCTTCGACAGACAAAAAGAAATACTTGAAAGTATTCAGAAGGGTATAGATGAAGCAACCAAGGTTCCCATCGAAACGCTCGAGGAAGAAATGAATGATTTAATTTCAAAGAGGACTTCATTAGAGAAAGCAATTATTCAAAACAACATAGATGTAGCTATGGGTATTTATACTCAAGATGTTAGTATAGGTATTAAACGGCAACTAGGTGAAGAAATATCCGAAATAAATGTTCAGATTAATGACATGAGAAGAAAAATTGAAAGATTGAAAAATGGTGAATCTGAAGAGAAGAAAAAGCTTAAAGAAATTAAAACATTCTTTAATAATGGAGTGGATAATGTTGATGAAAAGCTCTATAGAAATTTGCTGGACAAGATTGTTGTTTATCCCGGGAATATATTAGAATTTTATTTTGTGTTCTCTGATGAACCTGAATTGTTCTATTATGAAACAAAGGGGAAGATGGATAAATACACTATTGACATCTATCCCATTCAAAACAAGAACAACGTTCCCAAACGTCAAATCAAACACTTTATATGAATACTGCCGGTGAAGTAGAGGCAAGGGATGTAAGTGCAAGAGTTGAATTGAATAAGGATCAAAGAAATTCGCCCCGATTTAAACAGGACGAATATTGCATTTGCTGATGATTCAGTTGTTGGTAATTCTATCGTTGAACCATACGGTATCGACATAACACAATTTAATTTAAAAAGGGAAGATGGGGTTCAGGCTCTCGCTTCGGCCATTACTGAAACTGAAGAACGCATTCAAACCGAGGTTAATCAGTTAAGCGATAGCATTTATAAAAATGCTTTGAAAGAACGTCTTGTTTCTTTAGGTGAAAGCGAAAGCTATGCAACATATGCAGCGGAAAACATTGTCAGAAAAGAAAGCGGCGAAACTCTTGATGAATACAGAGAAAGCTCACTTAAAAATAAATCTGCACAGATTGCTTATAGTGAATTTAAGTCTGTGGGTGAAAATGCTCCTCAATGGGTAAAGGATGTAGATACAGATAAATACAAGGGCACAAAAAGAGAAGATAGAAATTTAAAATATGACTATGTATTACTAAGTGCTTTTTCAGATGAAAATTATATAGTTCCTGTAGAATTGCATATCAAGGAATATAATACGCAGAAAGTTGCCAATAAATTATATGTGAGTATTACATTAGGGAAAATAAAAATAGAAGATAACGTCAAGGTGCAAACGTCTGAGAAAACTCAGCGGAATAACACTCGGCTATCTTCTATAATTAGTTTACCACGATTGCTTTCCAAAATCAACTCCGAATATGGCAATTTTTATAAATATATTCCAAAGTTGCTTTTAAACGAATCGCAACAAAAGTCAAAACAAGTAGCGGAAGAAGATGAAGACTATCGTCTTAAAGTTATGCGTGGAGAAGATGTAATAATAAAGACAGGTTCACCCATCATGACGGCATCGCAAAAAAGCGGAAAAACCGTGAGTGAACCTATCTTCAATGACAGTTTAACACAAGAGGAAACCACTGTCAATAGTGATGTCAAGCAAAAGCAACTTGAAATAATTGAAAAGGTAAACCCTGCACCGAATACATACAACACGTGGATAAGAAAGGTTGAAGATATAAAAACACTTGCTGAAACACTTGAAGACAGTGACTGGGCTGATGGAGATGAATTTAACCCTGACCTTACAAGAGAAATGATTGAAGAAGCTATTGAAAGCGGTGAAATTACCGTTTACAGCTCTTATCCAATAGGACAGGGTGTATTTGTTTCTCCGTCATATATGGAGGCGGCAAGTTATTCGGGTGACGGCAATGTTTACGAAAAAACAGTAAGCATTGATGATGTTGCATGGATTGACCCGACACAAGGCATGTATGCGAGTACAACGGAAAAAGCGGAAAATGGTACGCAAAAACAAGATTTTAGGAATAGTTTGAAAATTAAATATACTAATGGTTCCATTGAAGAAATAATAAGTGCTCGTGACTTAACAAATGAAAAGGCTATAGATTACTTGGAAAAAGCTAAAAAGGGCGAATTAATGGGTAGTTCATATGTTCCTGTAAGAAAAGATACCCCACGAGTGATTATTGATTCATTGGCAGCAATCAATCAGACAATAGAAAACTATCCTTTGGTTATGCAGGTTCGAAAAGCTCAGCAATCAATGAGAAATGAATATAAAACCAATAATAAAAAATATGGTTCTAATGTTAGAAAACACGGCTTAAAACCAGAAGAAATCATTGAAATTATTGATAATCTTGATAACCCTAATTTGATTGTTTATCAGACTGAAAGAAAAGGTAAAGATGGTAAACCTTTACCTGATAACGTTGCAGTTTTTGTGAATTATATTTTCGATGAAGCTGAAGGATTAGCGGTTTTAGAGTTTGATAGTTTAATTGACCCTGAATTCATTGATAAAAATATCGGAGATACAGCATATCACACTGTAGTTACAGTATTTAAGCCGGATACAGTTCGTGATGGTATTCCGTTTGATTACGCTGATGAATTGCTCTCTAATCCAAACAATTTTGAATTAGAAATAAAAGAAAGACAATCCTCAAAAAGTGTCACCCGGGAGAAACATCCCAACACTTTAAGTGAATTGTCTTCTAACACTAATTTATCACAAAATAATAACGGTGTCAATACTAATTCTACGCAATCAATGGCGGAAAATCTGCGTTGTAAATAGATGTGACCCATTTTTGTTAAAAAATAAAGTCAAAGT
>CAZUZV010000076.1:0-6121 GCA_964624385.1 uncultured Eubacteriales bacterium
TTCTCTTTTTTATTGGGTCACATCATTTTAGCACATACATAAATTGATAAATGCAAAGTGCAAAGTGCAAAATGCAAAATTATCGGGTCTGCGACGAAATTGTAAAAGTTACGAAAAAGCATTCTTATTCTGAACATTTTCTTTCTAAAACCAAGATAATTAATTGTAATAAGCTTTTGTTACGAATACTCAATACAATATCGGAAAACAGAGTTTCCCCTAAACTTGCCACTTGCAATTTGCCACTTTCAACTAAAATATATCTTATGAATTTTAATTGCCATGGTTGATATTTAAACAACATTATGGTATTATATTAAAGTTATTTTAGGAGATGATTTTAAATGAGCGAATGCACACATGATTGCAGCTCCTGCGGTCAGAACTGTTCTTCAAAAACTGAACCTCAGAGTCTGCTTGAAAAACCCCATGAGCTTTCCAACATCAAAAAGGTTATCGGTGTTGTTAGCGGTAAGGGTGGCGTAGGTAAGTCCCTTGTTACAACCTTACTTGCAGTAACAATGCAGAGAAGAGGCTTTAAAACTGCTATTCTTGATGCAGATATCACAGGTCCTTCAATCCCCAAAGCTTTCGGTATTAAAGAAAAGGCACAGGGCACAGAAAACGGTATTCTTCCCTGCAAAACTAAAACAGGTATTGAAATTATGTCCGTTAACCTTCTTTTAGAAAACGATACTGACCCTGTTGTTTGGCGCGGTCCCGTTATTGCAGGCGCAGTAAAGCAATTCTGGACGGATGTTATCTGGGATGACGTTGACTTTATGTTTGTTGATATGCCTCCCGGAACAGGTGATGTTCCCCTTACAGTTTTCCAAAGCCTTCCCGTAGACGGCATTGTTATAGTTGCCTCTCCTCAGGAGCTTGTCGGAATGATTGTTGAAAAGGCCGCTAAAATGGCAGGACTTATGAACATTCCCGTTCTCGCTTTTGCAGAAAATATGGCATACTTCGAATGTCCCGATTGCGGTAAAAAGCACAAGGTTTTTGGCGAAAGTCATATTGAAGAAATCGCAAAGGATTATAATGTTGACACAGTTGCACAAATTCCGATTAACAATAAGCTTGCCGCTGCAGTTGATGCAGGCGCAGTTGAACTTTTCGATGGCGATTGGCTTGATGGCGTCGCAGACAAGCTTTTGAATTTATTATAAAAATCAAAAAAGACGGTAGAATTAAGAAAAACTTAATTTTACCGTCTTTTTGAAAGGCATAAACAATGATTGATAAAAAAATTGTACTTTTAGATTTAGATAATACCATCATTGATTTCAATGAATGCGCAAGGCATTCCATAATGAATATTTTTGAAGAGTTGTGTTTCGATTATACCGAAAAAGTATTTGAAACCTTTATTTGTGAGAATGTGAAAATATGGAAAAGACTTGAAAAAGGTGAAATAACAAAAGCCTATCTTCGTGCAAATCGTTGGAATATCATCCTTGACAAATTGGGTATTGATTACGACGGAACTATTATTGAAGAAAAATTTGAAAATGGTGTAGCTCAAGGAGCATACGCAGTCAAGGGTGCTTACGAATTGCTGGACTACCTCTACCCCAAGTACGAGCTTTACATAGTTTCAAACGGCTTCCGTTATGTTCAGGAAAGCAGACTTAAAATCGGAGATTTCAGAAAGTATTTCAAAGATATTTTCCTTTCTGAAGATATCGGTATTCAAAAGCCTGCAAAAGAATTTTTCGATTATTGCTTTGAAAAAATCGGCAGCCCTGAAAAAGAAGAGGTTATTCTTATAGGTGATAGCCTTTCAGCAGATATAATCGGCGGGCTTAATTATGGTATTGATTCCGTTTGGTTTAATAAAAACGGTGAGGTATTACCTGAAATCATAAATCCCACTTTTATCGTTGATAAATTATGTGATATTGAGAAAATATTGTAAAAGTGTTAATTTTTACAAAACAATAGAATATAATACAAATGAACAAGGAGCTATCCGATAGACGGTTAGCCTCCGCGCAATAATTTGATTATTGAAAACAATCGCCTTATTGGGAAGTTAGGCGGTTGTTTTCTTATTTAGTTCTGATAATAAGAACCGTAAAGAAAATGATGGCTAATACAACGCTCGTTTCGTTCATAGCTATCACCTACCGTTTCAGAATAGCTCCAAGGGAAAAAAACTCCGCTAATATACTAACATTTAATACTTAAAAATCAATATCAATCTGCTACATCCGCAAATTTGATATTTATAACCTTTTTAAAATCCTCCGTTTTCACTTCCACTTGAAACCCGATTTTCCCCCCACTGAAAAGTATATTTTCCATATTTTCAGCCGAATTATGAACAACTGTCGCAAATAGTTTTTTCATTCCTATTGGAGAGCAACCGCCATGAACATAGCCCGTAAGGCCTAATAAATCCTTGGACTTTATCATTTCTATGCTCTTTTCACCAACAGCACTTGCCGCCTTTTTCAAATTCAGTTCTTTATTAACAGGAACAAGGAAAACATAATTCTGCTTTGATTTTCCCACTGTCACAAGTGTTTTAAAAACCTCGTCGGGATTTTCGCCTAAAACTCTTGCAACATCCTCACCTGCTATTGCACCGCTACTTGTGTAGTCGTGCATCTGGTAGGGTATTTTCTTTTGCTCCAGAAGACGCATTACATTTGTTTTTTCCTGCTTTGCCATATCATTCTCCGTATATCAATAAATCTGTATTTTCTTCGCTATATTCAACCTGCTTTGACCAGTTTTTAAGGTTTTCTATTCTGTCTTTTAACGTCAAATTACCCTTTTCATAAAAAGTTTTCATATCACAAAGAAGTATAAATCTTACACTTTCAACTGCAAAACAAATTCTCTCTTTTATACTTTTATCAAAAACTGCTTTCGACAGATGTCGGTATATTATGTAAGCAAGAATTTTTGAATACAGCATATCACTATTTGTTTTTTCTTGAAACTTTTTTTCAACATTTAAAATGCTTTGAAAAGTCTCGCTTAAACTTATTATATATTGAGTCCATTGCTCATCAATGGGTTCTGTTTTTTTATAAAGTTCAAGACTATTTTCATAGTTTCTGATTTTAATTTTTTCACCACAGAAAGCTTCTGTTTTTGAAAGTATTTTCACAAGCTTTTCTTCAAAATTTATTTTTCTATCAGAAAGAATTTCGAATAATTTCTCGCGGAATGCTGAAAGGAAAATATAAAAATCAGATTCCGCAACATCTTCTTTGGTTTCTAAAACGATTTCTTCTCCATCGTTTTTTTCTATAAGTGAAAAAGGCTCGTCATTTTCCAATAAAATTCGGCAAACCTCTTCACAGCAAAGGCCCAAACCACATTCTGTTACACCCGGGAACCACTCATAAAATCTGGGATGCTCACGGCAAATATCGCATAATAGGTCGCAGTCACCCCTTGCAGTTATAAGTCTACAAAGATAAGTTTCATCAAGGAATGGACATCTGTCCCCTTCCGATAATTGAAAGCAATAACTACCATCTTCCGCTTTTGTTATTTGAGAGCGAATTTCATCACCTAGGGGCGACTGCAACTCTGAATATTTTTCAAAAGCATTTTCATCTATATCAATTTGCCAACCGATGCAACAACTGTCGGTGCACTCATCTGCAATACATTTGAAATTGTCATAAAAATCAGGCTTAATAGTAAACATTTCAACCTCTTAAAATATCAACAACTATAATCTTTTCTTCTTCATATTTAAATTTGATTTGAAAATCTTCAAATGCAAGTCCATAAATTCTGTCTGCATCATTCTGATATGATGGTCTTGGGTCAAGACAAAGGAGTTCAGTTATATTTTTGATTTGTTTTTCTGTTAGATTTTCTTTAATATTTGTAGGAATTTCAACCCCAACAACATCATTTTTATGTTCCTCGGAAAAGCCACCTGAAGCATCCGGAATACTGTCGACATAGGGAAGATAGGGCTTTATATCATAAATAGGCGTTCCGTCTGCCAAATCTCCACCGCTGACAACAAGAAATCTACCGTTTTTACTGACTTCAACCTTTTCCAATTTAACACAGGAAAGTCCCAATGAATTTGGTCTGAAAGGTGAACGAGTTGCAAATACTCCAACCCTTTTGTTACCGCCCAAACGGGGTGGTCTTACAGTTGGCGACCATTGTTTTTCATTTTTTGAAAAGCCCCATATAAGCCAAAGATGTGAATACTGTTCGATATCTCTTATACAGTTTCCATCCCTGTAGGCTTCGCAGAATTCAATTACAGATTTCACAGACGGTGCAAGTCCGCTTTGACGAGGCACTCCGAATTTTTCTTTATAACCGTTTTTTATATACGCAATCGGTTCAATAAGCAAAGAATCTTTATTTTCCAAAACGACACCGCCTTTCGTAACATATATTCACCAATAAATATATACCACAAAAGACGGCTTTCGTCAATTTTCTTCTATTTTAAATGTGATAATCACCGCACCGGTATTATCCTCGGAAACAACTGCACTTTTAAAGCTTTTGGGAACAAATATATTCTTTGTATTCTGCCTTGTAATTACATAATTTCCGTATGTATAGAACTTGCCTAATTCAAAGAAATCAATATATTCTTCAAATGTTATTTTACTGTTGCTTATAATTATCGAATGAGGTAATCCCACATATCGCAAATGCCAGGGTTCATAGGAAATACCTGTCTTTTTTTCGCCGAAAATCGGATATCTTACTATAAATCCATAATCACCGCAATTTTCATTTATAAATTGACCCGATTCACTTTTTATAAAACTTTTACCTGCAAAGTTTTTAACAAAAACATCAACAGCCAGTCCGGTTTGATGCTCACTGCAACCCGCTTTCTGAGCAGTCTCCCCCTCTTCCCCCTTAACTTCTTTTTGTTTCTCAAAATCTCTGTAAGCACTTGAAATAAACAAGGTTCCCCCTGTTTCATCATATAGGGCTTCACTTAAATTATCGAAAGCACCTTTAGCGCACGCATTTATTTCCACCTCTCGCTCTTGGTGATAAATAGTTTGCGGCACATAATTTTCGCTTAATTTATATTTTTCGTTTACCAGAAGTAAGGATTCGTCAACCGTTACATTATCATACCCCAGAAACTCTTCAAGAGATACGGTTTTAGTGCCTGAAAGTTTTGCCGTTTCAACCTGCCCTATTTCACAATTTGAAATTCGATAAAGATAGTCCATAGTAACAAATTTAATTTCATTTCTGAAAACCAATTCAAAACCTATTATAAGAAAAACAAAAAACCACAACAAAACAAGAATTTTTGTTCCGCTTTTTCTTTTCTTTTTTACATTCTTTTTCAAAAAAAATCGCCCCTTTACTGTATTTAAACACTGTAAAGGAACGACTTAATTACATAAAAGTTAAAAAAGTATTAAAAAGTTTTCTAAAGTGACATCTATGGTGACATCCAAAGTGACATTTTGGCACTTTAGAAAATCCAAAGTGCAATTCCCCCATCATTTTTGCACTGTGAAACAAAAACCGTCGATTTTTGATGCAGAAGGCTTTTTATACTGCGAAGGTGTATGTGGATACTCCGAGCAGGATAAAATGACTAACCCCCGACTATAAAAGTCGGGGGTGTTCTGCGCAAAAAGCGCGGTTTTTTAATATACTTTACGCTCTGTATAACCTGTGTGAAGGATGTCGTGAGCCTTGTGGCTGCCGGGTTCACCGAAGAACTCGTCATAAATTGCCTTGATGTCGGGGTTCTGGTGAGATTTTCTTACAGGAAGATTTTCATCATCGTTGTAAAGACCTGCTGCACGAAGAGCTCTTACATCTTCGAAGTTACGAACAGATGCGGGAACGATGGGCTGACCGCCGCCGTTTACGCAACCACCGGGACAAGCCATAATTTCGATGAAATCATATTTCTTTTCGCCGGACTTAACCATATCAAGAACTTTCTTAGCATTTGCAAGACCTGAAGCAACTGCAACATTAACTGTTACACCGTCAAGGTCATAGGATGCTTCCTTAACGCCTTCAACACCACGAACTGCCTTGAATGTTGCAAGGTCTGTAAGCTCTTTGCCTGTAACAACCTCGTAAGCTGTACGAAGAGCAGCTTCCATAACACCGCCTGTTGCACCGAAGATTG
>CAZUZV010000077.1:0-5916 GCA_964624385.1 uncultured Eubacteriales bacterium
TGTACCTGTCCGATAAATTTATAGGAAATGTTTTAACTTTTGACAAAATAATTGTAAAACAATAAAATTGCGGTCATTTCTACCTCTTTTCGAAGAGAGGTATGACCACCGCAACTTTTTTGTTCTAAATTTATTTAATTGGGAATCAAAATGCTAATTGCTGAAAACTGGCAACTGGCGACTGGCAACCGGCAGCTTTTTTACTCAATAGGCAAATTAAAACAGTGTGAATGGAGCTTGTTCTGGAGTCTTAAAACCTCGGCGGCTTTGTAGTCTGTGCCTTGGGCGAAATATTGGTCTTGGATGTGCAGTGCCGCATTGAGTGCCAAATCCTTTTGGGATTCGTGACAGTTGATTGCTTCAAATTTTAAATCTTCAAAGTCACTTATATCAACGATGGTGTTAGGTCTGTCGGTATAGTAAAAACCGATTGTGAAAACACCGTGGGTATCTTTTCGGGGTTTGCCGTTATCGAATTCGGGAACGAAGTTGAAGCCTGCATCCATAAATGCAAATTTAACAGCGTTGCCTACTTTTATATGGTCCTCGTGACATTCGCTTGCAAGGTTGGGGTCAACTGTGAAAACTGCATCGGGCTTGATTTCTCTTATTATAGGAGTAATTTTATCGGCAATTTCTCTTGAAGTGGCTCTTGTTCTGTCACCAAAGCCAAGAAACCCCGCATTTTTCATACCAAGCTTTTCCTGCGCTGCCAATGCTTCTTTCTGACGGACTGTGTAACCCTCGCCGGAATATGTAAGGTCAGTATAGCGGTCATCAAGGACTGTAAGCTCATAAACCTCAACGCCTTTATTAACAAGGTGTGCAATTGTACCGCCCGCGCCAATTTGATTATCATCAGGGTGGGGTTGGATAAAAAGTGCTTTCTTTATATGCTCCAGTTTCGGCGGAGCACAAAGCACCTGCAAAGCGGGCATTGCAGCCTTGGTTGCGGAGCGAATGAATTTTGTTCTTACGGAAGTTTTCTTTTTCATAAAATCACCTGAAATTTATTATGCTTTTACTATACCATACTATATATGTGTATTTCAAGTTTTTGATATTTTAAAATTTTCTGAACATATCTATAATTCGGTTGACAAAAGAGAACTGCTGTGATAAATTTTATAATTGCTTTATTATTTTGGAAAGAGGTGTTCTTTTTGAAAAAAAGAAATAAAAAGAAAAGTCTTGTTAAAAGAATTTTTAAAGCTTTAGGGAAAATAATTGCTGTTGTTCTTGCTTTAGCAATTGTTATTATAGTGATACCCTCTGTAATAGGGAAAGTTTCTGCAGGCGAAGAGGCAGATAAAAGCAAAATTACAAATCCTTACATAACAGAGGAAAAGGCTCTTGTTTCCGCTCACCGTTCGGGAAAAGATATTGCCCCTGAAAATACTATGGCGGCATTTCAATATTGTATAGAAACCGAAGATTTTAATGTTGATATATACGAGTTCGATTTGCACATAACCAAGGACGGACAGCTTATTCTTCTTCACGACAGTACCCTTGACAGAACTACAAACTCTGCGGAGCATTTCGGAGAAAAGGGAGTTAAACCATCTGAAAAAACCTATGCAGAGCTTCGTGAACTGAACTTCGGGGAAAATTTTGAAAACGAAGAAGGGGAGTACCCTTACAGAGGCTTAAGAGGTGATGACATCCCCGACGAGCTTCGTGCAGTTCTTCTTGAAGATGTTCTTGACTATCTTGAAAGTAACGGCGGATTTCAATATATAATTGAAATAAAGGATTCGGGAGAAAACGGAGAAAAGGCTTGCGACGAGCTTTACAGAATTCTCAAGGAAAAGGATTTGCTCGGAGATGTTATTTTCGGAACCTTTAATCCCGATGTTACCGCTTATGCCGATAAGAATTACCCTGATATGCTCCGCTCTGCAAGTATCATTGAAACTATTGTTTTCTATGTTCTTTGCGGCTACGGAATTGATGTGGGTGATGATTTCTTCAAATTTGAAGCTTTGCAGATTCCCTCGGAACGAGCAATTATATATTTGAACACACCAAGAGTTATAAACTATGCTCACAGGAATAACATTGCTGTTCAATATTGGACAATTAACGATGCCGAAGAGGTTGAATATCTTAATTCTATCGGTGCAGACTGTATTATGAGCGATGCACCCGATATGGCGTATGATGTGATTAATTCGTAATTTAAATTACGAATTAAATTGGAAATGGAAAGTGGAAATTGGGAAATGTAGGGGAAGCGATGCTTCCAAACATTATAAGAACCTGCCCTTGGCAGAACCTTGTTATTCACTGCGTTCATAATAATCGGCGCTTTGCGTCCCGAAATTTTGCATTTTGCATCTTGCATTTTGCATTAAAAATGTTGGAGTAAATATGGCGAAAGTAAAGGATATGACTGTGGGGAGTCCCACTAAAAATATATTAAAATTCTGCTTGCCGTTGATGGTGGGAAACCTTTTTCAGCAGTTTTATAATATGGCGGATACCATTATAGTAGGGCAGTTTGTTGGTAAAAATGCACTTTCCGCGGTAGGTTCGGTGGGCTCACTCAACTTTTTGATTGTGGGCTCGGTAATCGGTCTTTGTTCCGGCTTTGCAATTCCCGTTGCACAACGGTTCGGTGCACAGGATTTTAAAAACCTTAAAAAATATGTTGCAAATATAATTTATACATCAATCGTTGTGGGTATCATCTTTACAGTGGGTGCAGTGCTTTTAACAAACCCTTTGTTAAGATTTCTTAACACACCCGATGAAATTTACAAGGATGCTTACGATTACATTGTAATAATCTTTGCGGGTATCGGTGCCACAATATTTTATAATCTTCTTGCAAGTATTGTTCGCGCCTTGGGTGACAGTAAAACACCTCTTTATTTCCTGTTGTTTTCATCTTTCTTGAATATCGGTCTTGATCTTTTATTGATTATTGTTTTCAATATGGGCGTAAAAGGTGCGGCAATTGCAACTGTATTCTCACAATTGGTTTCAGGTATTCTTTGCTTTGTTTATGTTAAAAGAAGCTTTCCTATTCTTCATATTAATAGAGAAACCAAAGCATTGGATTTTAAGTTCGTTAAAGAGCTTCTGAGGAACGGTTTACCACTTGCTTTGCAGTTCTCTATAACTGCAATCGGTTCTGTAATGCTTTCTTCTTGTATTAATGGCTTGGGTGCAGACATTATTGCGGCATTCACAATTGGTGGTAAAACTCAGCTTATGATTGTGCTTCCTGCTGAAACAATAGGTATCACAATGGCAACCTACTGCGGACAGAATCTCGGTGCAAGAAAATACGACAGAATAAGAAAAGGTGTAAACAGAGCTATTATTGTTGCTTTAGTTTATGCGGCAATAGGCTTCTGCGTTGCAAGATTTTTCGGACCATATATTTCCCTTTTGTTTATTGACAAGGGTGAAGCTGAGGTTATTGCCCTTGCTCAGCAATATATAAATGCGGGTAGTTATTTTTATCCTGTTCTTGCAGTTCTCTTCGTTTTAAGAAATGCAATTCAGGGTGTGGGATACAGCTTTACTGCAATGACTACGGGTGTATTCGAGCTGGTTGCAAGAGGGGTTATGGGCTTCGGCTTTGTCAACCGTTTGGGTTACGATGCCGCTTGCGTTGCAAACCCTGTTGCCTGGATAACGGCAGATGTGTTCCTTATTCCTGCATATATATTTGTAATGAAAAAAGTTAAAAATAAACTGGTAACAGAAGATACCGGATTTACAAGTTAAATCCGGTATCTTCTGATTTTTTTTATTTTTCTTCTTGACAATTGAAAAGGGTTGAGTTATAATGTAAACTCCTATAAAGTGGAATATTATGAAATAGTGCGTTTTGACGTAACTTTTTTAACCGCAAAATGTTCCAAAATTTGACAGTTAATTATTTCTTTTTTTAGCCGATTTAACTCGGTAAAAAGGGAATTTAAAATAGAACGGAGTGATGTGTCTTATGGCGAATGTAAAACCCGTAAAGCTCGGAAAGAACACTCGAATGAGTTTCGCCGGAATCAATGAAGTTATGCAGATGCCCAACCTCATTGAAGTACAGAAGAACTCATACAAGTGGTTTCTTGATGTAGGGCTTAGAGAGGTTTTCCGTGATATTGATGAAATTACGGATTACTCGGGTAACCTTGTCCTTACGTTTATTGATTACCGTATGGACGAGAAGCCGAAATACACTGTTCAGGAGTGCAAGGAAAGAGATGCAACTTATTCTGCGCCCCTTCGTGTATTAGTGCGTCTTTATAACAAGGAAACAGGAGAAATCAAAGAAAACGAAGTTTTCATGGGCGATTTCCCCATAATGACCGACAGCGGTACTTTCGTTATTAACGGTGCCGAGCGTGTTATTATTTCCCAGCTTGTTCGTTCTCCCGGTGTTTACTACGGTTTCACCTATGATAAGAACGGTAAAAAGCTTTTCACATCTACTGTTATTCCTAACAGAGGTGCATGGCTCGAATATGAAACTGACCAGAACGATATCTTCAACGTAAGAATCGATAAAAACAGAAAGTTACCTATCACAACTTTCATCCGTGCTCTCGGTCTTTCTTCAAACAACGATATTCGTGAATTCTTCGGTGACGATGACAGAATCGAAGCAACTCTTGAAAAAGATACTACCAAAAACACAGAAGAGGCATTGCTCGAGGTTTACAGAAAGCTTCGTCCCGGTGAACCGCCCACACTTGAATCTGCGGAAACACATGTCAATAACCTTTTCTTTGACCCCCACAGATATGATATCTCAAGAGTCGGCAGATACAAATATAATAAGAAACTCGCTCTTACAGACCGTATTTCAGGCGGTGTTGCGGCAGACGATGTTTTCAGCCCCTTTACAGGCGAATTGCTTATAACTGCAGGTGAAAAGATTACTGCAGAAGCAGCAGAAGCAATTAACCGTTCGGGCGTTAAAGAAGTTGTTCTCAATGTTGAAGGTAAACGCGTTAAGGTTATCTCCAACAACATGGTTGATCCTCTTGATTTTATAGACTGTGTTACAAGAGAAGAGCTTGAAGAAATTGCGATTAACGAATTAGTTCGTTTCACAGTTCTTAAAGAAATAATTGACGAATGCGGTGACGATAAGGAAGCTCTTCTTGAAAGTATGAAGCTTCGTTGCGACGACCTCATTCCCAAACACATTATTATTGACGATATCTTTGCATCAATCAACTATCTTAACTGTCTCGGCAACGAGCTCGGTAACGTTGATGATATCGACCACCTCGGTAACAGACGTATCCGTTCCGTAGGTGAACTTCTTCAGAACCAGTTCAGAATTGGTTTCACAAGAATGGAAAGAGTTGTTCGCGAGAGAATGAGTCTTCAGGCACAAGAGCCCGAAAAGGCAACTCCCGCTGCTCTTATCAATATCAGACCTGTTATGGCGGCAATTAAAGAATTCTTCGGTTCTTCGCCCCTTTCACAGTTTATGGACCAGACAAACCCCCTTGCTGAGCTTACTCACAAGAGACGTCTTTCCGCTCTCGGTCCCGGCGGTCTTTCCCGTGACAGAGCAGGTTTCGAGGTTCGTGACGTTCACTACAGCCACTACGGCAGAATGTGTCCCATTGAAACTCCTGAAGGTCCTAACATCGGTCTTATTTCTTACCTTGCAACATTTGCAAGAATCAACAAATACGGCTTCATTGAAGCACCTTTCCGCAAAATCGATAAGAAAACAGGTAAGGTTCTTGACGAAGTTGAGTATATGACAGCGGACGTAGAAGACAATTACTGCGTTGCTCAGGCTAACGAGCCCCTTGATGAGAACAGCTTCTTTATGAACGACCGTGTAACGGTTCGTTACCGTGACGAGTTCCGTGAAGTTGCTCCACAGTATGCTGACTATATGGACGTTTCTCCCAAGATGGTTGTTTCAGTTGCTACTGC
>CAZUZV010000078.1:0-5913 GCA_964624385.1 uncultured Eubacteriales bacterium
CTGCTAACATCGTTCCCAACTCAACAGGTGCTGCTAAAGCTATCGGTCTTGTTATTCCCGAACTTAACGGCAAGCTCATCGGTTCTGCACAGAGAGTTCCTGTTCCCACAGGTTCAACAACAATCCTTACAGCCGTTGTTAAGGGTACAGACGTTACAAAAGAAGGCATCAACGCTGCTATGAAAGCTGCTGCTTCTGAATCCTACGGCTACAACGAAGATCCCATCGTTTCTTCCGACGTTATCGGTATGAGATACGGTTCACTCTTTGATGCTACTCAGACAATGGTATCAAAGGTTGCTGACGATCTTTACGAAGTTCAGGTTGTTTCTTGGTACGACAACGAAAACAGCTACACAAGCCAGATGGTTAGAACAATCAAATACTTTGCAGAACTTGCATAAGTTAATTAATAAGCCTCTCATACGGTTGTACCGTATGAGAGGTTGTTTTTTTATCCTCTTTCAACTAAATAATAATTCAAAGTGAAATAAGCATCACTTGACAAATAGTATTCCGCTCTTTCTTCAGTGACCTCACAAACAGATACTATAAAATCGCCATCGCCATCTTCAAGCATTATAAACAGCTCATCAAAATCAGCAGTCACAATCTCTAAATCATAGCCTAAATAATTACATATCTCATAAGCAATATCAACATCTAATCCAACTACATTTCCATCATCGTCTGTATAAACCCTGTTTTCAAAAGACGGATCACATAGCATTACAAGAGTTCCGTTTTCATTATCATTTACGCTGTTTGAAAAGGTTTCACCTTTCAGATGTGCATTTTCAATTCTATCAAAAGTGCCATCATTATCTAATGCTGCAATAGCCTTGTCAAAATAAGCTCTCAGCCATTCATTTTCTAAAGTAAAATACGCACAATAATCTATATAGTATTCACAAGCTTCTACTTTTTCTATATTCCTTTCGGCAGATGTAAATGTATTCAATTCAAAATCATCTAAAATACCATAGTCAGCTTTTTTATTTTCAACTGCAAGAACAACATCTGCCGAAGAATCATATGTAACCTTTGTAAAACCTTGTGCCACATATTCCTCTACTGCAAGCTCATTACCGGAAGCATACTTGACCGCAATAGTTTTCTCTATTTGAGAAACTTCCGAAACTACATCACAGGATGTGAAGCTAAAAAGAAGAAGAAAACATAAAATGCAACTTATAAACCGTTTCATTTAATCCACCACATCGTACAAAAAAACCGATTCGTGCATTACTGCATAAACCGGTTTCTTTTAAAATTTATTTTTGATCAACATCAATTTTTACAATTTTAAAGTTGATAATTCCTTTGGGGGCTTCAACTATAACCTTGTCGCCAACCTTGTGACCCATAAGAGCTTTACCAACGGGAGATTCGTCAGAAATTTTGCCTTCGGTTGGGTTTGCTTGAGCAAAGCCTGTAATCGTGTATGTTTTTTCTGCAGAACCTCTTGTTGTTTCCTTAATTGTAACAATAGAACCAAGATGAACTACTTCTGTATTTGCATTTTCTTCTTCATCAATAATTGTAGCTCTTGAAAGCATTGTTTCAATATCATTGATTTCTGCCTCAAGTTTTGCCTGTTCGGACTTAGCCTCGTCATACTCACTATTTTCAGAAAGGTCGCCGAAAGAACGAGCAACCTTGAGTTTTTCTGCTATTTCGGAACGGCCCTCGGATTTGAGTACTTTAAGTTTTGCGGAAAGCTCCTCATAACCCTCTTTAGTTAAAACAATATCCTGCGCCATTATGAATTACATCCTCTCAAAAATTATTCGCGTAAAAACCTCACGCAAAATCAATAAACAGTATTATATAGAAATAAAATGGAATTGTCAAGTTTTAAAGTAAAATGAATTATTTATCTGAAAATGCCGCGCAAATCTTGTTGTGTTCTATATTAAACGGTAAAAGTTTTTGATATTCAATGTTATCTTGAAAATAAGATATATCGGGATACAAAAGGAAGCTTTTACCTTTCACGCTAATCATAAGTTTCCCTTTATCATCTATTTCATCTAAATCCAAAAAAACATCATATTTCAAGGAATCCGCCCCCCCTTTTACCGTCACAACTGCACCGTATTCATAATAGCAGTCACTCAAAAATTTGTTTGTAAAAATATTTTTTGGGGCAATCAGAACAACTGACTTTGATATTCTCACTATCTCAAATAGTTCTTTAAAAGGTACAAATTCAGCCGTTTTAATACACACAGTTTCCAACTCTTTATTAAGGTTTTTCATTTGATTTATAAGCGAAGAAACAACAGCTCTTTGATAATATTCTTTTGGACTAAAAATATATCCCTTTAAATTATCAATACCATTATATTTCTCCGATGCCAACACTTGCCCTTTATGAATATTTAAAAGTTTTACAACATCATCACAATTCATTTTTGAAAAAGGCAACTCCAAGGTTATAACTGTTTTACCGTTAATACATAATGAACTCCTGTTAATATGAGAAAGTTCCTCATATACAATCTTCTTCCTAAAAACACCTTTAACTTTTCTTACCGTATCTCTTTCATCGGTTATTTTTAATACCAACATAAAAAACGCCCCTTTTAATTCTATGAAAAAGGGGCGTTTTTATTATATTAAATTTTGTTAACCGCAAATTTCAAGTCCCGAAGGCGTAGTGAGATAATTCATCGGATTAACCCAGCCACCATTAATCATAAGACCGAAATGAAGATGTGCGCCGAAGGAATAGCCTGTGTTACCTGCCAAACCGATAACGGTTCCCTGTGTTACATAATCACCAACATTAACGGAAACGGAAGACATATGTGCATAGTATGTTTTAACACCTTCACCGTGATTAATAACAACATAAAGACCGTAACCGCCACCATAGCCACTCTTGTTTGCAACTTCAACAGTACCTTCTTTAACTGCAACAATTTGTGCTCCGTGAGTACCTGCCCAACGACAAATATCCATTCCGTTATGCTGTCTTGTAACACCGTTAAGTGTTCTCATTTTAAAGGATGATGAAACATAAGTATCGCTGTAAGGCAACGGCCAAATCATATCTCCACTTACTTGACCTGAACCAAAAGAGGTATTCTGTTGGGCAAGTTTCTGCTCATATTCAAGAACAGTTGCCTCGCCTTTTTCCATAGCGGCTTCATATTCTGCACTCTTTTTGTCAAGCGCATTAACGATACTCATAACCTTATCAAGGTCAGCCTGAATTTCCGCTTCCTTATCCTCAATAACCTTACGAGCCTCAACCTGTTCCTCTTTCTTTGCCTCGTGCTCTTTTTTAGCCGTGTCAAGCTCTTCGATTTTGGAATTAAGACGGGTTTTCATATCCTCAATTTCCAAAACCTTTGCTTTAAGAGATTCAATATCATCCTCAAGGTCTTTTATAAGCTTATCGTCGTGCTCTGCTATTCTTTCAATAAGCTCGCTTCTTTCAAGATACTCCTGAAATTCAAAGCTATCGGATGTAAGAAGATATTCAAGAGAACTGTTTGCACCTGTCATATAAGTTGCGCGAATTCTTTCACCTAAAAGTGTATAGGTATCAGCTATCTTTTGCTGAATATCAAGCACCTGTTCATCCAACTCTTTAATTTGCTTGTTAAGATCTTCAATTTCGTTCTCAATACCTGTAATCTGGTTATCAATAATCTGAATATCGGCATCAATAAGAGCAATTTCATCATTATAAAGGTCAATTTGCTCCTGAAGAACATCAATTTTTTCTTGCAAAGCATTGATTTCATCATCATAAGTAGCAGCTTCTGCTTCAAGCTCTGCAATTTTCTTTTCGTTTTCTTTGATTTGTTCTTTAATATCGTCGATTTTATTCTGATATTCTTGTTTTTCAGAATCGGTAAGAGCGTAAACTGATACCGACATAACACTGAAAACAATAATCAAAGAAAGAACAACACTTAAAATCTTTTTGGATTTATCAGTCGTTTTCAACAACATTGCTGTGCTCCTTCAAATATTTATTAAGAGAAATAATACTACCAAACGCACCAATTACAACACCAATAAAGGCAAACATTCCGAAAATCACCCAAACGTGGTCAAGGAAGTTAACAACTTCACCGCCAAGCATGGAAAGAATGTTTCCGAGCCATATTGACGCCAATGAATAAATACCGTACTGAATTCCCAAGGCAAGAATTGCAGAGAACAGTCCTAAAAGAATACCCTCAACCATAAAGGGCCAACGAATAAACGCATTAGTTGCACCAACAGCTTTCATAATGCTTATTTCAAGTCGACGGTTGTAAATTGTAATACGGATTGTATTGGAAACTATAAACAGCGAAACAAAGAAAAGAATTGCTACAATACCGATACTGATATACGTAACCGCGTTTCTTATACTTGCAAGCTTACTTGCCAAATCACTGTTTTCACGTATCTGTAAAACATTTTCATAATTTCTTATTTCATTTACCGTTGCATCAAACTGCTCAAGATCATCAACGGTTACTTTGTATGCATCCGGTAGAATTTCCGGTGAAAGCCCCTCCAAAAGCTCCGCCTTATCACCATAAGCCTCAATCTGACGTTGGAAAGCTTCCTCACGAGGAACAAACTCAACCTCTAAAACATTGGTATGCGCTTCAAGCTGAACTCCCAAGGTTTGAGTCATATAGTCGTCGGCATCGTCATTAACATAAACCATAACAACATTCTGACCTTCAATCAAATCCAAAACGGCATTTATATTAAGGAAAATAAGCGAACCGCTACCTACAATGATAAGGCAGGAAATAAGAACAACAATTGTTGCCAGAGAAAGCAACCGGTTCACCCAAATATTTCTGAAACCCTCACGGGTTAAATAACCTAAGCTTGCACCTTTCATTGAGCATCAACCTCCTCTTCTGCAGAAGTTGTTTCTTCTGCTTCAACTGTATCTTTAGATAGGTCAATACCATAAGTCTGCATAAGGTAATCGAAATCCGAGGTATCTTCATTAAGGAAATACGAACCGATTTCATCCTCGGGAGATTCGAATACATAAGGCTCAACATCAATATGTGAAGCATCGGGATAATCAGATTCAATCACGCCGTTTTTAATGGTGATAACACGGTGGTTAAAGGTTTTTACGAGATGCAAATCGTGAGTTACCATAATAACAGTTGTACCATCGGAGTTAATGTGGTTGAGCAAATCGACGATTTCATAACTCATTTTCGGGTCAATGTTACCCGTAGGCTCGTCCGCAATAATCATACTCGCATTATTTGCCAAAGCTCTTGCAAGTGCAACTCGCTGCTGCTCGCCGCCTGAAAGCTGATTCGGCTTTGAACGTGCTTTTGAATTAAGACCAACAAGACCAAGAAGATAAGGAACTCTCTTTCTGATTGCACCCTCTCTTGCACCGATAACTCGCATTGCATAAGCAACATTATCGTAAACATTCATCGTTTGAATAAGACGGAAATCCTGGAAAACAATACCAAGAGACCTTCTGAAATAAGGAATATCCCTCTTCTTCATACTGTTAAGATCATATCCGTTTATGTTAATAGTACCCGTAGTGGGAACTTCTTCACGCATCATAAGCTTTAATAAAGTACTCTTACCGGCACCTGAAGAACCAACAATAAAAACAAACTCACCGTTTTCAATCTTTATATCAAGATTATTAAGGGCTTTTGTTTTGGTGTCTTCATATACCTTGGAGACGCCTTTAAATTCTATCAATTTCAACACCCAATCTATAATTATTTTACAATATAAATAATTATAGCACACCTCATTACAAAATGTAACCCTTTTGTAATAAAAATGGGCTAAATTAATTTTTTCTTAATATTTAACAGGATTTGCATCCAAATATTTCTTAACCAGCGATGCTACTTTGAAGACAATATCATCATCAAACTGTCTCAAATCAAGGCCGTT
>CAZUZV010000079.1:0-5887 GCA_964624385.1 uncultured Eubacteriales bacterium
GGTAATACCGTGATAGCTGTCATCGGGAGTGCAAAGACAGGGGAATTTATCTGCATGAGCCATCCAGTCAAATTTACCTGAATCAACAATGCATCCGCCAACTGCGGCGCCGTGACCGTCCATATATTTTGTTGTGGAATGGGTAACAATATCTGCACCCCATTCAAAAGGACGGCAACCAACGGGAGTTGCAAAGGTGTTGTCGATGATAAGCGGAACGCCGTGAGCGTGAGCCGCCTTTGCAAATTTTTCAATATCAAGAACTGTAAGAGCAGGGTTTGCGATTGTTTCGCCGAAAACTGCTTTTGTGTTGGGTTTGAAAGCGGCGTTAAGCTCTTCTTCAGTGCAGTCGGGAGAAACGAAGGTGAAATCAATACCCATTTTCTTCATTGTAACTGCGAAAAGGTTGTATGTTCCGCCGTAGATTGTGGAAGAAGAAACAACGTGGTCGCCACAGGTTGCAATGTTGAAAACTGCATAGAATGATGCGGCTTGACCGGAAGAGGTAAGCATTGCGGCAGTACCGCCCTCAAGCTCGCAGATTTTAGCGGCAACAGAATCGTTGGTGGGATTCTGAAGACGGGTATAGAAATAACCGCTTGCTTCAAGGTCAAAAAGCTTACCCATATCTTCGCTTGTTGCATATTTAAAGGTTGTGCTCTGAATAATCGGAATTTGGCGAGGCTCTCCGTTACCGGGAGTGTAGCCACCCTGAACACATTTTGTTTCTATTTTGTAGTCACTCATTTTTATCATCCTTTCGAGTGGAATGTTTTAATGTTATTTTAATCTGTGAGGAAAATGCACCAATAGAATGTATGACCGTCTTTAGTGTATGCTCCTACGCCGAATTTTTTAAAGCTTTTGCTGCAAAGTGCTTTTTTGCTTTGCTCGATTTTTACAAGCTCGTTAAAGGTTTCCTTGTAACCGAAAGAGGCGGGGATTATTATTTTATCTGCAAAAGTATAACTTATGCCTTCTTCGTCAAGAAGCTTGTAATAATATGATCCGTCCTCACGGGCAAAAGCGGTGCCTGTTTTAGTGGCATATTCTTCGGCGGCTATCCTTGCGGCATCGCAAAGGTCTGCTGAAAGCTTTAATGTGCTGCTGCCCTCTTTGATGCGCAATTCATTAACCTTTACCAAGAACAAATCTGCATTTTCATCGAATTCATAACCCTCCATCTGACGCTTGAGCTCTTGACCTGCTGCAGTTCTTAAAATAAGACGGGCATCATTGGTGGTAATGGAGTTGTCGTCGTCCATATCTGTGGCTTCGAAATCCATACCAACAAGACTGTCCTCATAAATTCCTGCGGCAACGGAAAGGGCAATTATAGCATCTTGGGTTGTAACATAGGAATCGTTGTTTATATCACCGTAATATCTTTTTATTTCTACTGCCCAAAAGGGCATAGCGGTTAAAGCTATGACAGCAGTTATAACAACTGCAACAACTATTGTTTTAAAAGTTTTTTTCATAGAACCACCTTTCCGATAGGCTACATTAACCTATTTTAATATATTGATAGTTCATTATACAATATATATAAAGAAAATGCAACGAATAATTTGTGAATTAATCGTTGCATTTTGAATTCGGAATTCGGAATGCGAAATTCGGAATGTAGGGGCGCGGAAATGCGCCGAAACATAGTTTATTCTCCTGTCAAGTTACATTCCTTTAAAACACCATTATTAAGTATAAATCCTTTTGCTTCAAAAGGTGTGAAGGTGATTTCGGTTTCTTTTCCGTTAATTGAAAGAATTGTGGTTTCTGCTTCTGCGGAAGAGTTGAAAAGACGGAGTAAATATTTATCGTCTTCAATTTTTTTGTAAGAAGAAATAAGAATTTTATTGTTGCTGATTTCAAAGGTTGTTTCTTTCTTTTTGCCGTTACCCGAAGGGAAGAAGGATAGAACAAAGGGCGGTTGGTTGAAAATTTCCGCTTCCATATCAATGGTGTCGAATTGGGGAGTTAACCTGTAAGAAAAATCTCTTTCGCCCATATCAATATGGTTATGGAATCTGTCGTTATCGGTAATGGGTCTTTGGTTTATGGGGTGAGCGGAATAAACGGGAGTTCTCATAAGGGTAATATTGAGAGTAGTATCTTTTGCGCTACCGCCGTAGGTGCCGTTGTTGATAACTGCGAAAGTGGTGTTGTTTTCTTCGAATGCACACCACTTCTGATATGTAACTTCCTTTTCTTCCTTTAAAAGCTCTTCTCTGCCGTAAGCGGTCTGACCTATGAATTTCGGATTTTCGAAGCTTGTATCAAAGGAAAGCTTGTAAAGAGTGTTGACATCATTTGAAAAGATTTTTATATCTAAATCAATATAGCTGTCCTGCTTCGGAAGAGTGTATGTGATAATTGCAAAGGAGTTGCGGTTTTTGAGGGCTGTCTGAATTTTCGCTCTTGCGTCACCGTTTTCTATAACGTGAACATTCTCGCAAGTTGCATCGGCGTAGCCTGCAAATTTGTTTGCTTCTTCCTTTGGAAGGAGTGTAAATTCTCCGATTTTGTCATAAAAGCCATCGTTTGTCATACCCCAAGGATCTTCATTGTCTTTGTAAACGAGGATTTTACCGCTGTTTTCTTTAAGAAGATTTTTGCCGTTGATTTCGTATTTATCAAGAAGACCTGTAGTTTTATTAATGAGGACGGAGATTTTTGGGTTTTCAAAAACAAAATGAGTATCGGTTTCAGTTAAAGGTGCAATAGGTCTTTTGTTGATTTTTTCAACGTGCAATTCGCAGTCGAAACGGTTGATGCTCATTGGCTTTAATTCTGCACGGAAACAGATTCTCTTTCTCCAGTCCATAGTCAAGCTGCTTGCTTCTTTTTCGTTCTGACAGGGAAGATAATTGCCCTGCTCATCACGGATTTTAACGAGAGTTGTTTCGCCTTCGTTCCAGTTCTGGTCGGCAAGCTGAAATTCTACCTGGATTTCTTTTGTAACGGAATAGGGGTGGGGGTTGAAAACTATAACGGGAATTTCACCGTCAATTGCTTTTTTCTGTCCTTCGCAAAGCTTGAAGAATGCTTTTGCAGTAAGGCGGGAAACAATTTCTCTGCCGTAACCTAAGAGACGGAGGACCTCGGTTTCGCCGTCTTTAATCATAGTGCCGGGGAGAATGTCGTGGAACTGACTGAAAAGTAATGCTTTTTCTGCGGATTTAAGTTCCTTTTTATCGTAATCCACACCGCTTAAAGCAAGCATTTTTTCGCAGGTAACAAGCTCGTTTTCTAAAGCTCTGTAATTCTTTTTGATTTGTGTCATTGTAGTATAGCAACCTACCATACAATGGACAAGAGATTTGGAATAGGTGTTAAGCTCTTTTGTATCAACCTCAGAAAAATAGTTTTCGCAATAGGAATGCTCTACAATTATTTCGGGGTGAGTTTTTACATACTCTTCAATGTTGTCAAGGTCGATTTTTGAGGGCCCGCCACCGTGGTTACCAACACCCCAAAGCATAAGGTTTGCGCCATCGTGGGCATCTTCCAGCATTCTATCGATTTTTTTGGTGACTTCGCCCCTTGCACAGTTATAACCGCCCCACATTGAATGACCGATAATTTCGCTACCGTCATAGCCTTTCCAGATGAAGTCTGTGTCGTCACCGACAATATCGTGAGGACGCATAAATAAATATGAATGATATCCTGTTTTCTTTAAAATCTGAACAAGACCACGGGTATGACCGAATGGGTCAAAGTTTATGGCGGTTGTGGGCTTGACACCGAATTTTTCTTTGAAATAAGAGTTTCCTGCTTCAATCTGACGAAGAAAGCCATCTGCGGAGGGCATTGTGCAGTCGGGTTGAAGATACCAACCGCCCATAATGCGCCATTTGCCTTGTTTAACAAGCTTCTGAATTTTTTCAAAAAGCTCGGGCTCGTTTTCCTCAACCCATTCATAGAGAACGGATTCGTTATGGTTGAAAATGAAGTTATCATATTTTTCGCAGAAATCTGCGGCAACGCGGAAGGTTGAAATCGCTTCTGCAATGCCTTCGTTTTTTGCCCAGAGCCAGATGGGGTCAAGATGTGCGTTACATAACAAGTGGATTTTTTTCATAAATCTACCTCAGAAATATTTGATTATTTAAAAGCCTTTGCATTGGAAATCGCTCCAGGAAGAGTCGGAAGCGAGAGAACCGTTACTGCTGAAGGTGTAAAGTGCTTTTGCATCACCTTTAAGCCAGGCATCGCACCAATTGAGAATATATGAAGAATATTTTTCAGGATTTGTGCAACAGGTGGTGTGGATTGCGCCGTTTAGGGAAGCGTAAACCGCAGGACCTTTTGCAACATCGTAGGCAGGTTGAATCCATTTGGATGGGGAAACAATCATATCCTTTTCTCCTGCAATGAAGAAGGTGGGAGCTGAGTTGGGCTCGGCTTCTTCAAGGTAGTTGCTGCCTGCAAGGGAAACAACGCATTTTATTCTTGAATCCTTAACGGCAGCATTTACTGAGCTTCTGCCACCTTGGGAGTGACCAACTACGCCTAATTTATTGGTGCTGACCTTTTTATAAGCAAGGCTTGAAGAATCGCTGTTTAAAGAAATAACAAAATCAAGGGCTGAAATCTGAGCTGTACCGTCTGCTGCCATAGTTTCATCACTTGCAATAACAATGTAACCGCCATTTGCAAGTTCTGTGAGTAAGCCTGCGTACATATCGGGAGGGCACATTGTTCCGTTTGCCCAGGAAAGAACGGGGTAAGTCTTTTTTGAACTCTGTATGTTTTCGGGATAATAAATGTAATAAGTTTTGCCGTCTGCTTCGTGGATTTCCTGATTTAAAGTTGCCTGAGTTGGTGTTGCGCTTTGGGTTTGCTGTGGCGTATTGCTTTGGGGTGCATTCGTTTCGGGAGTTTGTTGAACAGAATCGCTATTGCTTTGAGTTGCAGGTGATTGAGTTTCAGTGGGAGTAGCACCCCCGCTTGTTGTGTCCTGTGCAACAGGGGGAGTAACAGAAGATTCTGCTATGTTATCGGAATATGTAATATCTGCATTTACTGTTTCATCGGGAATGATATTTGTTAGTGTGGTAGTGGTTGTGGTTTCATCTGTAGTATCTTTACCGCAGGACGCTACCGAGAAAAACAAAGCACATACTAATAATAAAGCTATTATTGATTTAAACTTTTTCATTTTACATCCTCCTCGAATGATTATAATGGGTATTATATCAGAAGAAGCGGAGGGGTTCAAGAATAAAGTAAAGATATTGCGAAGCCTACGTTTCAACAAAAAACAAATCCACACACCTTGTTAGGTGTATGGATTTGCAAATGCTTCGATTATAGATTTCGTAACTCTCCCTCTTGCGGTACCCAAAATTGTTTGCTCGCTATTCGCTTCGCACAATTTTGACCGCTGCGCAAACAACCGATTGTGTTCGGCTTCGCCGAGGGAGTTCGAGTCTCTCTCGTTCGTTTCAACAAAAAACAAATCCACACACCTTGTTAGGTGTATGGATTTATTTGGCGCAGAAGGAGAGACTCGAACTCTCGCGCCGGTTTCCCGACCTACGCCCTTAGCAGGGGCGCCTCGTCACCAACTTGAGTACTTCTGCATTGGTAACTGGAAATCAGTTATTAAATTGTCCTCAAAAGAGGTGGCGCAGAGAGTGGGATTCGAACCCACGGTACGTTGCCGTACGACGGTTTTCAAGACCGTTCCGTTATAACCACTTCGGTATCTCTGCATATGTTAGCCTTGATATATTATCACACAAAAACAAAAAAGTCAACAGTTTTTTTAATTATGCTGACAAAAACTTTTTCTAAAAATTTTTGGATAAACCCTTGACAATCGGAAAATGTAAGAGTATAATAACGTTCGTCTTAGCGGGATAGTGTAACGGTAGCACGA
>CAZUZV010000080.1:0-5274 GCA_964624385.1 uncultured Eubacteriales bacterium
TTGCTTCTGCATTCTTGTGCATATCTTCTTTTTTCTTGAAGGCAGCACCCATAGAATTAGTAGCATCTAAAATTTCGTTAGCAAGTCTTTCCTTTGCAGTTCTTTCTGAACGCAAACGAGAATAAACTGTGATCCAACGGAGACCGAGTGTTTCACGTCTTTCGGGACGAACATCGATCGGAACCTGGTAAGTAGCACCGCCGATACGACGAGCCTTTACCTCGAGAACGGGCATAACATTTTCCATTGCAGCTTCGAAAACTTCAAGGGGTTCTTTGCCTGTCTGTTCTCTGATGATATCGAATGCGTCGTAAACAATTTTCTGTGCGACACCTTTCTTACCATCTAACATTACGTTGTTAATAAGCCTTGTAACAAGCTTTGAGTTGTAAAGCGGATCGGGCAAAACATCACGTTTTGCTATCTTGCCTCTTCTTGGCACTTCGCTTCCCTCCTTCATATAAATGATATCTTAGGTACTCGAGTGACTATGCTTCCCGTGGCGCCAATGGGCTTTTACAACTCTGTATAGTTATAAAAATACTCACCATTGGTTGAATAAATTCAGCCTGCAAGAAGATTTGTCCTTGAATAATTAGTTTTGGTAAAAATTATTTTTTACCGGCTTTGGGACGTTTTGCACCGTATTTTGAACGGCTCTGCATTCTGTTAGCAACGCCCTGGGCATCAAGTGTGCCTCGGATGATGTGGTAACGCACACCGGGAAGGTCTTTTACACGACCACCACGGATAAGAACCACGCTGTGCTCCTGAAGATTGTGACCCACGCCGGGAATGTAAGCAGAAACTTCGATTCCGTTTGTGAGACGAACTCTGGCGAGCTTTCTGAGAGCTGAGTTAGGTTTCTTAGGTGTGTCAGTCTTAACAACTGTGCAAACACCGCGCTTCTGAGGAGAATTGTTGTTTGTTAAAACATTCTTCTTAGAGTTGAGACCTTTACCGAGAGCAGGAGCTTTTGACTTCTTTTCAAGAGTTGATCTACCGCTGCGAACGAGCTGATTAAATGTTGGCAAGTATTTTCACCTCCGATATTAATATAGGTTATATACAGAATAGGGCATACCTATCCCATACGCACCGAATAATAATTTACCATTTTCGAAACCTTTTGTCAACAGTTTTACCAAAGTTTTTTATAAAAATTCATTGTTTTTCACAAAAAAACATTTCTCATTCGCTTGGATTATCAAGCGAATGAGAAATAATGAATTATTCAATCGGAATTTCTATTGAATTGAATGTTTCCTCGGGAACTTTTGTTGAAACAACATCAACATCGCTGTAGCATTTCATACCTGTGCCTGAGGGAAGGAGCTTACCGATAATAACGTTCTCTTTAAGACCGAGAAGCGGGTCAACCTTACCCTTGATAGCTGCATCTGTAAGAACCTTCGTGGTTTCCTGGAAGGATGCTGCTGAAAGGAATGATTCTGTTGCAAGAGATGATTTTGTGATACCGAGAAGAACAGGAGCTGCTGTTGCAGGCATAAAGGGCATACCCTCTGCTTCGCAGCGTGCTTTTGCTTCCGCATTAGCATGATTAAGCTCACGTTTTTCAATTGAAGTACCCTGAAGAAGATTTGTTGAACCGGGATCTTCAACCTTAACCTTTCTCATCATCTGACGAACGATAACCTCGATATGCTTGTCGTTGATATCAACACCCTGCATACGATATGTCATCTGAACTTCTTTAATGAGGTAGTTATGAACAGCGTCAACACCGAGAACTGCAAGAACGTCGTGGGGGTTAACCGCACCTTCTGTAAGATGCTGACCCTTCTTAACGTATGCACCCTCCTGAATTTCCTGACAAAGTCTTGCATCGAAGGGAATAAGATATTTCTTAACATCCTCGTCATTAGTAATAACAACGTAGTTACTCTTCTTGATTTCCTCGAAAGAAACCTTACCGTCGATTTCACTGAGCATTGCAAGTGTTTTGGGCTTTCTGCCTTCAAAGAGCTCTTCAACACGGGGAAGACCCTGTGTGATGTCGGCTTGAGAAGCAACACCACCGGTGTGGAAGGTTCTCATTGTAAGCTGTGTACCCGGTTCACCGATGGACTGAGCAGCGATAATACCAACTGCTTCACCAACTGTAACGGGACCTGCTGTTGCAAGGTTTGAACCGTAACATTTGATACATACACCGTGGTCACATTCGCAAGTGAGAAGTGAGCGGATTTTGATTTTTCTGTCTGCTTCATTGGGACGAGCATTAACCATAGCTGCAATTTTCTTTGCAAGCTCATCGTCAATCATTGTGTCTGTGTCACAAATGATTTCGCCTGTCGCATCGTCACAGAAGTTTTCAAGGAGATATCTGCCTGTAAGACGTTCGCTTAAAGGCTCGATGATATCGTTACCGTCTTTAATATCATAAACTTCAAGACCGTCGCTGCAGTGGCAGTCTTCTTCACGGATGATAACTTCCTGAGAAACATCAACAAGACGTCTTGTAAGGTAACCGGAGTCAGCGGTACGAAGCGCTGTATCGGCAAGACCTTTACGAGCACCACGGGAAGAAATGAAGTATTCGATAATGTTAAGACCTTCACGGTAGTTAGCTCTGATGGGGATTTCGATAGTTTTACCTGCTGTATTGGCAATAAGACCACGCATACCTGCCAACTGACGAAGCTGTGAGTCGGAACCACGGGCACCGGAGTCAAGCATCATAAAGATGGGGTTGTAGGGATCCATTGCGTTACGAAGCTCTGCAGAAACGTTCTTTGTACAGGTTTCCCAAGCTTTTATCTTACTGCGTGAACGGTCTTGCTCACTGAGAAGACCCATCTGATAATCTTCTTCGATTGTATCAATAAGAGCTTCAGTATCAGCAAGGAACTGTTTCTTCTTTTCGGGGATTGTTGCATCGCAAACAGCAACTGTAATACCGCTTCGTGTTGAGTAGTTGTAACCCTGTTTCTTAATATTATCAAGAACAATTGAAGACTTTGCAGTACCGTGAACTCTGATACAACGTTCGATAATTTTACCGAGAACCTTCTTGTTAACAAGCTCATTAATTTCAAGCTTGAACATATTCTCGGGCTTGCTTCTGTCAACAAATCCAAGATCCTGAGGAACGGGAGCGTTGAAGATAACTTTACCGAGGGTTGTTTCAAGAAGTTCAGTATAAACTTTACCGTCAACCTCTTTTGACATACGGATTTTGATGGGAGCGTGAAGACCTAAATCGCCTTCTTCATAAGCCATCATAGCCTCGTCAACATTTCTGAATACCTTGCCGTTACCCTTTTCTTCGGGTTTAACAAGTGTAAGGTAGTAAGAACCGAGGATCATATCCTGTGTGGGAACAACAACAGGCTTACCGTCAGAGGGTTTAAGAAGGTTGTTTGCAGCAAGCATAAGGAATCTTGCTTCTGACTGTGCTTCTGCAGAAAGGGGTACGTGAACAGCCATCTGGTCACCGTCGAAGTCGGCGTTGAAAGCTGTACAAACAAGAGGATGAAGCTTAATAGCTCTACCTTCAACAAGTACGGGCTCAAAAGCCTGAATACCAAGTCTGTGAAGAGTAGGAGCACGGTTGAGCATTACGGGGTGATCTTTAATAACAACTTCGAGAGCATCCCATACTTCAACGCTTGCTCTTTCAACCATTTTTCTTGCAGATTTAATATTGTTTGCTTTACCAAGCTCGCAAAGACGTTTCATAACAAAGGGCTTGAAAAGCTCAATTGCCATCTCTTTGGGAAGACCGCACTGATAGAGCTTAAGCTCGGGACCAACAACGATAACGGAACGACCGGAATAGTCAACACGTTTACCGAGAAGGTTCTGACGGAAACGACCCTGCTTACCTTTAAGCATATCGGAAAGTGATTTAAGTGCGCGGTTGTTAGGACCTGTAACAGGTCTGCCACGACGACCGTTATCAATAAGAGCGTCAACTGCTTCCTGGAGCATTCTCTTTTCGTTGTTAACGATGATGCCGGGGGCACCGAGTTCGAGAAGCTTCTGAAGACGGTTGTTTCTGTTAATAACTCTTCTGTAAAGGTCGTTGAGGTCTGAGGTTGCGAAACGTCCGCCGTCAAGCTGAACCATAGGACGAATATCCGGAGGAATAACAGGAATAACATCAAGAATCATCCACTCGGGACGGTTACCTGAGTTCTTGAATGCCTCTGCAACTTCAAGTCTTTTGAGTATACGGATTTTCTTCTGACCTGCTGCGGTTTCAAGCTCCTTGTGAAGCTCTTCGCAAAGAGCATCAACGTCAATTTCGGAGAGAAGCTCTTTGATAGCTTCTGCACCCATAGCAGCCTTGAAAGAGTCGCGGTCATATCTTTCAACCATTTCCTCGTAATCTTTTTCGCTGAGGATCTGCTTTTTCTCAAGAGGAGTATCGCCCGGATCAACAACGATGTACTTTGCAAAATAAAGTACTTTTTCAAGGTCACGGTGTGAAATATCAAGCATAAGGCCCATTCTTGAGGGTGTGCCCTTGAAGTACCAGATGTGTGATACGGGAGCAGCAAGCTCAATGTGACCCATACGCTCACGTCTTACTTTAGCCTTGGTGATTTCAACACCGCAGCGTTCGCAGACTTTACCTTTAAAGCGAATTTTCTTGTATTTTCCGCAATGGCATTCCCAGTCCTTTGTAGGTCCGAAAATTTTCTCGCAGAAAAGACCTTCTTTCTCGGGCTTGAGAGTACGGTAGTTAATGGTTTCGGGTTTTTTAACCTCACCATAAGACCATTCTCTAACAAGGTCCGGAGAAGCGAGTCCTATTTTTATCGATTCAAAATCAATGTTGTTATCTTCAACAGGTACGTTAACTGAATCGTATGCCATATATGATTAACCCTTCTTCCTATTCAATGATGTCAGTCGTTTGTTCATCAGAAATCTTCTTCGTCAGAAAAATCATCGCTGTAATCTTCTTCAGCGGTTTCTTCATAGAACAAATCGTCTTTTGATTCTTCATCAGTTACAGACCAACCCTCTGCATCCTCTGTATCATTAACATTTGAGAATGCCTCGTCGTAGTCAGAATTATCAACAACAGGAAGAACTACTTCATCATCGAAGTTCTGTCTGAGGTCGATTTCGTTATTCTCTTTGTCAAGAACACGAACGTCAAGACCGAGAGATTGAAGTTCTTTAATAAGAACCTTGAATGATTCGGGAACGCCGGGCTTGGGAATGTTATAGCCCTTAACGATGGATTCGTAGGTTTTAACTCTACCGACAACGTCGTCTGATTTAACTGTGAGAATTTCC
>CAZUZV010000081.1:0-5102 GCA_964624385.1 uncultured Eubacteriales bacterium
GTCTGCTTGCCCTCCGCTAAAGGAGCGCACGACTTCCGCAAGGAAGTACCACCGCCGATTTCATCGGTGGTGAGTAAGTGCGCCCTTCGGGATAAAAAAAGAGGAACGCTCCGATTTCTCGGAACGCTCCATTTGCTTTTTACTTTAGCTTCTCCGTCAGATACAGGCTCAAATCTTCAAGCTCCATATCACAAGCCTTTGGAAATGCTTTCTCTAATATTGCACCCTCTTGGATAAGCCTTCGTGTTCGTGCCTTTCGCTCTTTCTCTCGGTTTCGTGCCTGTGCTTCTTCAAGTCTGTGCTTTGCCTGTAATAGTTTTTTCTCGTTTTCTGTCATTTCTCATACCTCTTTCTGTTAAATTTTTTATGTTTAACAGTAAAAAACATAAAAAATAGCAGTAACCGCACTTTTGATTAAAAAGTAGTGGTTACTGCCGTATGTTTTACTGTTAAAATCGGTATTTGCAGTGAATTGTTCGTTTTTTAATGTAATTCATTGCAAAAGAAAAAGACTCACAGTCGCAAGTCCTTTTCACACATTTAAGTGTTTTGATATTTTAATGACAAACTGAAACCTTAAAAATCCAGCGTAAATATTACAAAGTAATTTATATTACTTTTCACATGTTTTTTGCTTGTTTGCTGGAACAAGTGTAGTTTTCCCTTTCAAGTCAAACTCCGAACTTAGTTTGTTACATGAGTCACAGGCAGGAACAATGTATTCACCCGAAACACTGTTATTAATTATGTGTGCTCCTAACGTTGCAGCATTATCGCATCCTGAAACAGAACATTTGTCTGGCCATTCCTTACTAGAATTATTAATCCAATGTTGTTTCCAAGAGCCACATTTACACGAACGTTCACCTGTTCCTTTTTTGTTTTTCCATCCATTTGCTGTTATTGTACCCATAGCAAAACCTCCTTTAAAAACTATTCTTTACTTCACTTGATATATAAGACAAATATTAATTATACTTAGTATAAGTTCAAGTTCCAGTTTGTTTTATATAAAATATTCATACTTTTTTATGCAGATTTTTCTTGTTCCGCTTTTTGTTTTCTCTGTTCTTTTGCTTGTTGTTCGGCAAGCTCTTTTTGTCTTTGTTCCTCTAATCGTCTTTGTTTCTTTTTCTCGTAGCACTTTTTTGAAGCAATACGGGCTTTTTGTTTGCGGATACGCTCTTTTTCCAAAGCAGCAATTTCTTCGGGCGTAAGTTCTTTGACAAGTTCCTCTGCCGGAACTTCAAATCTCCCGATAAATTTCAGATGCACCTCAACCTCTTGCACTCTTTCACCGCTTGATTTATCAACTGCGTGTACTATGATTTTTTCAATAAATTCATTTATCATTGGGGTTGTCAGTTCGTCAAAATTTGTATATTTTTTAGCAATAGCAAGAAATTGATTTGCCTTGTCCGTATCCTTATTAAAGCTTTCAAGCTGCTCTGTAATATCTGCGATAACTGCTTCAAGTTCTTCCTGCTCTTGCTCATAGCTTGCGGAAAGAGTTTCAAAACGCTTTTCTGTAACCTTTTCGTTTGCATAGGCTTCATATAGCTTTTTAATAAGTCCGTCAAGCTCTGTGCAACGCTTTTGATTTTTTTCAAGCTGTCGCTTTAATTCCTTTGCTGTTTCGAGCTTTTTTATCTGTGAAGCGGCTCTGACTTTTTCTGCAAATTCTTCCTTATTGGATATTGCATATTTACTTGTTGTGCGGATAACCTCTAATATAATTTCTCGCAATGCTCTTGTGTTGATATAATGTCCAAAGCATTTACGATGGTCTTTATATTGAGAGATACCATAAGATGAGCAGTTATAATTATCGTAGGGATAAAGTCCCGTTTTGGGGTCAATTTTATCTCCGTTATGCAAACAAGCATTTCTGTTGCGATGGTTATACATTTTAGCACCGCAATCAGCACAAAACACAAGTCCCGTCAACGGATTTGCAACGCCTACTGTATCAATTCTGCGTGGTGTTTTACGCAAGGATTGTGCAAGCTCCCAAGTTTCTTTATCAATAATTGCTTCGTGGGTGTTTTCTATAATAACCCAATCCTCTTTAGGTAATTGTTTTGTTTGCTTATCCTTATAATGTGCTTTCTCGGTGCGGAAGTTTACAGTGTGTCCCATATATTCCGGCTTTGAAATGATATATTTTACTGTTTCACCACTCCAAAAATAAGGCTCACTCTCGTCTATACGATTTTTATGTATTCCGCAATTTCTCTTTGCAAGGTAATATGATGGTCGTTCTACTCTGTCCGCTTGCAGTATTCTTGCAATATCGTATGGACCATAGCCCTCAATCGTCATACGGAAGATACGGCGGACAACTGCCGCCGCTTCTTCATCAACAATCCAAATGTGTTTATCTTCGGGGGATTTCATATATCCGTAGATAGCGTGATTAGTGGTACGCTGACCTGCATTACTGCGTATTTTGTAGGAAGCCTTTTGTTTTCTGCTGCAATCCCTCAAATACCACTCATTCATAATATTAAGGAACGGTGCAAATTCACTTGTGCTTGCATCGTTAGAATCAACTCCGTTGCCAACGGCAATAAAACGCACACCCTGTTGTCTGAATAAAACCTCGGTGTAAAATCCCGTCTGCAAGTAATCTCTGCCGACACGGCTCATATCCTTTGCAATAACCGTTCCGATTTTGCCTGCCTGAATATCATCTATTAAGCGTTTCCAATCAGGTCTGTCAAAATTACCACCGCTATATCCGTCATCGGTATAGTGGGCGATATTTGTAAACCCGTGTTGCTTTGCATAGGTTTCAAGCATCATCTTTTGATTTAAAATACTGTTGCTCTCTCCGAGCGATTCATCATCACGGGACAATCTTTCATACAATGCCGTGATTTTATCAGTTTCCGTTTGCCTGATGTTCATAAAAGCTCCTTTCAGGCTGAACGGCTCATTTGTGGTACATTTAGTATATCACATTTTTCACCGTCTGCCAAGTGATTTTGGATAATTCGTAAAACTTTTTCCTCCATAGTTTCAGTTGCCTTTTCTGAAAAATGCACCGATACCTTAAAAGTTGTGTTTCCTATCCTTTTTGTTAAATTCATATTACTCATATTCTTAATTCCTCCAATACTATTGACAAATTAGAGGGGATTGTGTATAATAATTTTGTAATCCTTTTATTTTATTGCAGATTACGCCCCTCTATTAGTAGGAGAAAAATCAGTATAAAATCGGAAGGGTTTTTGAAAAAAGTTTTTAAATTTATTTGCACCTTTAAAATTTAATACAGACAGGTGGTGATACAGCGGTGTATAATGAATTTGACTACGATATGACAGAACAGCGTGAAGCAGAACTGATGCAGGAAAAGCTCGCAAAAGAGCGACTTACCTTTGAAGATGCCAATGCTCCACCAGATATTGCCGATATTGCACAAGAGGTTGACTCACCGCAAAAGAAAGTTCTGAAAAGGGATTTAAAAGCGGCAGCTTTAGAAAGACTCGAACAGGCTGCTAAAACTCCCGAAGATTTCAAAAAAGTTATTAAGCAGTGGGACAACCGTGATGAAAACAGAGAAAGAAAAGAGCGATATTGGGAGATATGTCGTAATGATGAGGATTTTCCTCTTGAATGGCACGAAGCATCTTGGGGAACTGTATTCCCGAAAAATCTGAACACCTATGAAGCCAAGCAGATACGAAAAGGTGATTTTATAGATGTTATCTTTGATAATCCCTATGAAATACACGAGCTTGTAACGGAAGAATATTTGAGTAAAATATTAAAAGGGTTAAGCAATGACCACAAAGAAATTCTATATCTGTTGGCAGTCAAAGGGTACAGCACGAAAGATGTAGAAAAAATACTCGGTAAGAGTGACAGAGCAGTACGGTATAACAGAGCGACCTTCCTGAAGAACATACGCCAGCAAATGTATGAGTTCCTTACATCAGAAAAAGGCAAGAAGCACGATATGACACTTGCCGAAAAGAAATTTGTCGAAAACTATAAAAAGAATGAATAATTTTGAAAAAAGACTAAAAATGATTTTGAGAATAATATGAGTAAAAATAGGATGTCTATTTGGTATGCTCATTTTTAGATAAAAGCTAATATAAGATAATTTACATAGAATGTTGAGGTAAACTATATGAAAGATATTTTTGAACACGCAAAATCTAATTGGGTTAGATACAGCGAATATGAATTAAAAGAAAAAGACGGAACTCTATACATCAAGCCAACAGATGATGCAAAGCCTGATATTTACAACATACTGAAATTCAAAAAGGATATTGCAGTAGAAGCGTTAAATATCGGACTTCTATGTATGAGTAAGGACAAAGAAAAAGAAGCCGAGCAGAAAGAAGCCATAATGGGATTTATCTCCCGTTACGGTCTGCTCGGTCTTATGACTACAATTACAACCACTCCGTCATTTATGGATTATGAAATAGTGCATTTTGTAAAGAATAGGTATATTAAGGCTGAAACTATGGATGCACTTGAATATATAGAGCATTTTTATCCTTTTGAAATGCCCGAAGTTACAAAAAATGGTCTTGCTATGCGTTGGGATATTTCCGGCGATAATACAATGATGGCACTTGCTATGACCTTTACCGACAGAGAAACGGCTGTAAATATGAGCTTTCAGAGAAATTATGCGGAGCCTTATGAGTGGGTAAAATTGCAGTTTGTTGATTGGGCATTGTTATTTACTACGTCAACCTTTTATTATGACAAGGATTTTAACGCAGAGGACAGAGATTTGTACCAACAAATGATGATGGCTTTCAGCACCAATTCTCCAACATACCACATAAGACTGCTTGATAAGCCAACTCTTGTATGGAATTTTGGCTCTCTTGCAATAGCAGCACAAATGTTATTAAGCCTTTCAATAACTGACGATAAAACACCAATCCGTCTGTGCAAGCATTGTACAAAGGCATTTATCCCAACTCGTCCCAATGCCCTGTTTTGCAGTTCAAAGTGCAAAAATCAGTATAATGTTTATAAGAGCAGAGCGAAAGAGCAATGATTTCAAAAAAAGCACGAAGCTATGAAATATTACATAGTTTCGTGCTTTTTTCAAAACGGTTTTATTT
>CAZUZV010000082.1:0-4737 GCA_964624385.1 uncultured Eubacteriales bacterium
TATACTTTGACTTTATTTTTTAACAAAAATGGGTCACATCTATTTACAACGCAGAGGTAGCTTGTGACTGTTGACTATTTCCCTCTTGACTAAAATCAAAAACTATTGTAAAATTCTTTTCGGTAAAATGGGCAGTCGCGGATGTGATAAGAGTGGGTGCGCTCGGACCGAATATGCCTAAAACATCAGATTTTACAAGAATTTTATATTCTGGGACGTTTAATGCTTGGCAATTTTTTCAGTAACAAGGCAAAACTCGCAGGAAGGCTTTCTCCTTTCAAGAGTTTTAACGATGTTACAGGGAAAAGCGGCAGTATTAAACCATATGTGGTTCGAGCACACTCACTCTATTCGCATACGAGGAAAGTCCGGGCATCACACGGCAGGGTAACTGCTAACGGCAGCCGAGGGAAACCTTAGGGAAAGTGCAACAGAGATATACCGCCGAATTTATTCGGTAAGGGTGGAAAGGCGAGGTAAGAGCTCACCGGGGCAATGGAGACATTGCTGCCATGTAAACCCTACCCGATGCAACACCGACAGGGGTGGAGCCGTGCCGCGATTTATTCGCAACCCCGAAGGGTGGCTAGAGCCATTTGGCAACAAATGGCGTAGATAGATGATTGCCTTAAACGACAGAACCCGGCTTATATTTTTACCCAACAAAAAAGAGATGGTTTTCGCCATCTCTTTTTTCGTTGGGTTATAGCTGCGGTTTTTCGTCTAAATGTGAATAGTCATTAAGAAATTTAAGCTTTGTTTTAACAACATCATTTTCTTTCAGGTACTGTACCAATGTAACTCCCGTATTGACATGGGAAAAATTGAAGTTTTCTTTTAAGGGAAAATCCAAAGCCGCAAGAACAAGGTAGCTGTTAAATGTGCCGTGGGCGATTACAACAACTGTACTTTCAAAGTCATTTTCGACTTTGATTTTTTCTATTATTTCCTTTGCTCTGTTATATGCTTTTTCATCATCTTCCTCTCCCAATGGGGTTCGGTGATTGATTTCTGCATGGGGGCAAAGCTTTTTTATTTCTTCATCAGGGAGACCTATGTAATCAGGTGCAGTTCCTTTTTCAAGTAGAAGTGAATCAACAATAATCGGTGTATTTTTATGATATTCTCTTACTGTATTTGCAGTTTTAACCGCTCTGACTAAAGGACTTACATAGAATTTATCAATATTTTCATCTTTAAATCTTTCGCCTAAAAGAGCAATCTGCCTTTCACCCTTTGGAGTAAGGTCAGTTTCGGAAAACCCGTCACCATTCAGGTTACCGAACGTTTCTCCGTGACGAATAATATATAATTTCAAATAATTCCCCTCCCTCAATACAGTTTCAAAAGCCAAAATCCTACCCCTCTTTTTTCGTAAAACGAAACAAGGGGGGGACCCTGTTAGCGGTGGATGGTGCTTCTCCCCGCTTTATTTTACGTATCAGGATTATGCTTTGCTAATTCTTCAAGCTCTCTTTGTCTTTGATTTTCTTCTATTCTTTCTTCCATTTTATCAATAAATTCCTGACGGTTCTTTTTTACCATTCTTTTAATTTCTCGTTCAACCTCTTTAACGTGGTAAATACCATCAAGACAAATAAAATCATCAGGAGTTTCAATTCTTATAGAACCTGTTTTAAACATTCCCCAAAACGGGTCACCAACTTTTATATTCTTTCTGTTGTGGAAACCTCTGTGATAACTGAACTCAACATTATCAAAATCACCTTCGGAATATGCACTCCATATTTCTTCATATCGCAAGAGTGTAACCGGCTTACCTCTTTGATAAATATAAAGACCAAAATCGTCATATTCTATAATCGTTTTTGGAGTACTTAAACGAGCAATAAAAAGTATTAAAAAAGCCAAAAAGATAATCCCGTGACAAACTATACAATGCCATAAAATTGCATAGAAGCCAAACGGTTCATCTTTTGAAGTGGTGATATTATAAATATATTCCATATCCCATGCACGATTAAATCGTTCAATTTTGCGATAGTAACCGAAGTTACTATAATATCTGCGACCACCTGAAAAGGTAAACAAATATATCACCCAAAGGATATCCTTATCCGGTTCAATTATGTCACTTAAAGCCAAAACTGAATATATCAGGGCAAACCCGCTTAAAAGTATAAAAACAGGGGTTACAAATAATATTCCGTTTGCTCTTCGGGCTAAAACCTTAACCTCGGAAACATCCATTTTATTTCATCCTTAATGCGTTTTCTGGTTTTCTTCTTTTTGAAGAAATGATTTTATGAAGCTCGTTTCTCACTTCCCGGGCATTTTTTATACCGTGAACTCTTACTAATTCATCTTTGCAGTTGAGAACTACAATTCCTGTTTCAGACAGTTCCCAAAGAGCAACCAGCATGCCCCAAAATTTTTTCAAACCGGAATATCTTCTTAAACCATCAACAATAGCTTCATAATTTCCTTTTTGCTGAAGATTATCAATGCTTCTGACATCTGTCCAAGGAATCATTTGAGTGCCTTTCAAGCCCTTGTTTATATATAAATTCATTGAATCATATTCAAGAATTTTACTTGGCAAAATAATTCTGCGGAAGAAACGCAAAGTTGCTACAACGGCAACTAAAAATCCGATTATATACGGTATTCTTAAAAGCATATGTACTCCGCTTTCATCCATCAGATAAAACTGTCTGAAAAAATAAAATAAAACCAAATACAAAGGTGTCAGAATAAACACCGCATTTTCCCTTTTGCCTAACGTGGTTAAATTATTATTCATTAAAAGTACCTCAATTCGCATTCCTTAGAAAAATTTTATCAGATAATATGTATAATTACAAGTTAAACGGCAAAAAAATTCTTTAAAACTATTGATACTTTTTATATTTTCTGCGATAATATGATGTTGTGTTATGATTTTTTAATTTGGAGTTATGTTTTATGAGCTACGATACAAATAAACTTGCAGAGCTTCTTTTCCCGAATGTAACGGAAACTATAGAAGACCTTGAAAAAAGATATCCCGAAAGAGATTTAAAGGAAGGTGCCCGTGTTACACGTTTCGCCCCCTCTCCCACAGGCTATCTTCATATCGGCGGACTTTTCGGCGCACTTGTTGATGTGCTTACCGCAAAGGCTACGGGCGGTGTTGCCTACCTTCGCGTTGAGGACACTGATAAAAAGCGTGAAATTGATGATGGTGTTTCTGCAATAATCAACGGCTTCGACTCCTTCGGTATTGATTTTGACGAGGGTGTTACAGGCTTCAATACAGAAAAAGGTGCTTACGGGCCCTATACTCAAAGCCGGCGTGCAGGTATTTATCACGTTGTTGCAAAGGAATTAGTTCAGAAAGGACTTGCATACCCTTGCTTCTGTACTGCAGAGGAACTTTCCGAAATCCGTCAGGAGCAGGAAAAGGGGGATGCTCTTATCTGGGGCTATTTCGGCAAATGGGCAAAATGCCGTGACCTTACTTTTGAAGAAATCGAAGAGAATATAAAGAACGGCAAACCCTATGTTCTTCGCTTCCGTTCTGACGGACAGGAAGATAAAAGAATTTTCTTTGACGATATAATCCGCGGAAAAATTGAAATGCCCGAAAATATTATTGACGAGGTTCTTTTGAAATCCGACGGTATTCCCACCTATCACTTTGCTCACGCTTGTGACGACCACTTTATGAGAACAACTCATGTTATCCGTGGTGAAGAATGGATTTCCTCCGTTCCCAAGCATATTGCGCTTTTCAAGGCTTGCGGTTTTAAGGTTCCCAAATATGCACACACACCTCAGGTTATGAAAATTGACGAAGAGGATGGAACAAAGCGTAAGCTTTCAAAGCGTAAGGACCCCGAAGCAGCAGTCAGCTACTTTGTAGAAGAGGGCTTCCCCAAAGAAAGCCTTATTGAATATCTTCTCACTCTTCTCAACTCCAATTTTGAGGATTGGCGCAGAGCAAACCCCAAAGAGGATGCTTTCTCGTTCCCCTTTAACCTCAAGAAAATGAGTCCCAGCGGCTGCCTTTTCGACCTTGTAAAGCTAAATGACGTAAGCAAAAATGTTATTTCTGTTATGTCTGCAGATACTGTTTACAGCTATATTGCAGAATGGGCTCAAAAATTTGACGAAGAATTCTTCAAGGTGTTTACTGCAAATCCCGAAAAATCAAAGGCAATGGTAAACATTGACAGAGAAAGCAACAAGCCTCGTAAGGATATTGCAAAATGGAGCGAGGTTAAGGAATACTTCTCATATATGTTTGATGAATATTATGAGGCTTCTTTCGAGCTTCCCGAAAACATTGCAAAAGAAGATGCAAAAGCAATTCTTGAAAACTATCTCAAGGTTTACAGCGCTGAAGACGACAAGGACATTTGGTTCTCAAAAATCAAAGACCTTTGCGAGCCCTTAGGCTTTACACCCAATGTTAAAGAATTCAAGAAGAATCCCGAGCTTTTCAAGGGTCACGTTGGCGATGTTTCAACAGTTATCCGCCTTGCAGTAACCTCAAGAAAAAACACTCCCGACCTTTGCTCAATTATGAGCCTTCTTGGTCAGGATAAGGTAAATGAAAGAATAAATAAAGTTATCAACCAGCTTTAAGGAGATATACACAATGGAAGAAATTATTAACGAAACCGCGGGTAATTTTATCCACGATATTATTGACGAAGAATTAGCAACAGGAGTTAACACAAAGGTTCAGACCCGTTTCCCTCCCGAACCCAACGGCTATCTTCATATCGGTCA
>CAZUZV010000083.1:0-4677 GCA_964624385.1 uncultured Eubacteriales bacterium
CCGCGTTTTTTACAAACACTCTGAATGAATTTGTGGTCGTCCGCATTTTCAAAACCTGTCTGCAAAGTATTATGGTCTATATAAGCAACAGAAAGCTCTGTTTTAACCTTATCAATATCCATAGCTTCAAGCTCAAGATACGCCATTGTACCGGTAGCATCCTGAGTAAGAGTTTGGTCAATTCTGATTCCAACCTCGTTACCGGGAGCATATTCGCCGTCAACAAGATGGCTTTTAATGATTTTTTCACATAAAGTGAGTCCCATAATCTAAACCTCCAAAAACTTGTTTAAATTTTTAACAAACTTATTCTATAATCTTTTCAACTTTTTGTCAATAAATTAACAGAAATATTAATTAATATATACTATAAATATATGTCGACAAATCTTGCACTTTTTTGTTAATTGTGCTATTATATATTAGTTGTAGTGGATTTAAAGGCTTATTTTAGATTTTTGGGTTATACTAACAATCGGTGATTGATTTATGTATAACGAACTTTATAAATATTTTGCTTTTACAACACCTAACCCAAACGATAACGAAAGGGAGGATTCTTCCGACACGGAAATTGTTTCCGGTGATGAGGATGCTGAAAATGACGGTAGTGTCACAATATGTCATAATGGTAAGTACATTCATTGTTTAACTGTTATCGGTCAGATTGAGGGCCATTATAACCTTCCTCAAAATACAAAGGTTACAAAATATGAACACATAATTCCGCGACTGGTTGCAGTTGAAGAAAATGACGATATTTCGGGTCTGCTTCTCGTTCTGAATACTGTTGGTGGAGATATCGAAGCCGGACTTGCCATTGCAGAGCTTGTTGCAAGCATGAGTAAGCCAACTGTTTCTTTAGTTCTCGGTGGTAGTCACTCAATCGGAATACCGTTAGCTGTAAGTACAAACCATTCTTTTATCGTTCCTACCGCTTCAATGACGGTTCATCCCGTAAGAATGAATGGACTTATTATCGGTGTTCCCCAATCACTTTTGTATTTGAAAAAGATGGAAGAGCGTGTTTTAGAATTTGTTACACGTAATTCCGATATATCTGAAAAAAGATTTAAAGAATTAATGCTAAACAACGAACAACTTGTAACCGATTTTGGTACTGTTTTAAGCGGTAAAGAAGCGGTTGAAGAATGTTTGATCAACGAAATCGGAGGGCTTTCAGATGCCCTTGCCTATATTGATAAGCTATGTAATTAACGGAGGTATAAATGGAAATTTTAAAAGCTTTGCTACTCGGAATAGTACAGGGGATTACAGAATTTTTGCCTGTTTCAAGCAGCGGACATCTGTCTTTATTCAGGCATTTGTTTAATATTGAAACGGATACTGCAAGATTATTTTCTGCAATGCTACATATAGGTACTCTTGTTGCAGTTCTTTTAATGTTTTACAAACCTATCTATGAGCTTTTTGAAGAGTTTATAATGTGCGTTAAAGATATTTTTAAAGGTAAATTCACTCTGAATTTTAAAAAAATGTCTGCAACAAGAAGAATGTTGTTTATGTTCGTAATTTCTTGCATTCCTCTTCTTTTATTACTTATACCGACGGGTAAAGATACTAATCTGATGGATTCTGTCAGTGTATTCTCTGCAGATGACAGTATTTTGGCAGAAGGAATTTGTTTTATGCTAACGGGATTTTTACTTATTTTAGGTACAGTCCTTAATGCCAACTATAAAAAGAAAAAGAATATAACGCCTTTTTCTGCTTTGGTTATCGGTGTAGCTCAATTCTTTGCTGCTTGTTTTCCGGGCATTTCCCGCTCGGGTTCAACTATTTCAGCGGGTCTTTGCTGCGGTGTTTCAAAAAAGAATATGATCAGGTATTCCTTTATATTGTGTATACCCGCTGTTCTCGCAAGCGGTCTTGTAGAGTTTAAGGATGCAATGGAAACTGAAGTCGTAATTCCCGTCTTACCTCTTATTGTCGGAGTCGTAACTTCTGCTGTTGTTGGTGTTTTCGCCATTAAGCTTTTGCAAATATTAATGAAAAAAGATTTATTTAAATATTTTGGATATTACTGCCTTGCGCTTGGATTTATTACAACAATAATCAGCGCAATTGAAAAATTTTAAGGAGGGGATATTGTGGCGCAAAATAAAAAAGCAAATTCTTTAAATAAGAAGAAAACCAATTCAACCAATAAAAAGAAAAATACTAAATCTGCCGCTAAAAACTCGCTTTTTAACACCCAACACAAGCAAATAGCTTCCCTTGTAGGTTGTTTCTTTGCTTTATTTATGGGCGCGGTTGTGTTTATTGAGGCAGGAAGCCTTTGGGGTATGCTCCGTAATCTCTTTTTCGGCTTGTTTGGTTTAACAGCTTTTGTACTACCTTTCTTTATTTTCTTTGTATCAATTGTTTCTGCAATGGGAAAAGATACAAGAAAATACAAACAAAAAGTTGCTGAAAGCTTTGTTATCTTTGTTTTACTTGTTTCGTTTTTACATATTGTAAATTGCGAACCTGAACTTACCTATGGCGAACAACTTTCTGAAGCCTATAAAGTTTTTAAAGAGTATGACGGAACAGGGATGCACTACGGTTACGGAGTGTTCGGTGCTGTCTTCGGAGGTTTACCGCTTTTAATGACTGCGGGTAACAAACTTGCTGCAGGTGTAGTTGTTGTGCTTGTGCTTTTAGCTCTTCTTATGCTTTTTACCGGTACAACAGTATTAAAACTTATTTCTTCCTTACGAAAACCTGCTGAAGCTGCCGCAGATTATGCGGAAGAAAAAATGGAGGATTTCAAAGAAACTTACGAAACAGTCAGTGAAGATATTCACGAAAGACGTGCAAGAAATGCTGCAAAACGCAGAAAAGAAAGCAAGCATCAAATTGAACTTGATGTTCCGATTGATGACGGTGTAGCTATTGATAATGGTGTTGAGCCAATTCTTGATACCTCTGTAAATAACCCGGAGGAAGAAAAAATTGAGCTTTTAGGTGAATTTGAAGACGAACCCCCTACATATGTTCCTTCCCTTGATGAAATTTTCAGTAAACAGACTGTTGCCGAAGCTCATTTTGAAGAAGTCATTGATGCTTTTGAGGAAGAAACTCAAGTTGAAGCAGAAACTATCGAGAATGAAGAAATTGAAGAAGTTTATAATGAAACCGAAGAAGCTAAAGAAATCATTTCGGAGATAGTTTATGAATTACCACCCCTTGAATGTCTGGAGAAACCGAAACTCAATAGCAATTCCGGTAGTTCAGAAGAACTTCGTCAAAGAGGAGAGACAATTGTAAAAACACTTAAAAGCTTTGGTGTTGGTACAAGAATAGTAGATATTTGTCAAAGTCCTTCGGTTACACGATTTGAACTTCAGCCTGACCCCGGTGTAAAAATCAGTAAAATTACCGCGCTTGCCGACGATATCGCTATGAATCTGGCGGCATACGGCGTAAGAATTGAAGCACCGATACCTAATAAAAACGCTGTTGGTATTGAAGTTCCCAATGCTGAAAAAGCAATGGTAACTCTTCGCGAAATTCTCGAAAGCCCCTCATTTAAAAATTCAAAATCAAAGCTGAATGTTGCGTTGGGCAGAGATATTCAGGGTGAAGCAACCTGTGCAGACCTCGCCAAAATGCCTCACTTACTTGTAGCAGGTACAACGGGTTCAGGTAAATCAGTTTGTCTTAATACTATGATAATGAGCTTGCTATACAACGCAAAGCCCGATGAAGTTAAGTTAATAATGATTGACCCTAAAAAAGTTGAATTTACTGTTTATCGTTCGATACCTCATCTTCTTGTTCCGGTTGTTGCCGATCCGAGAAAAGCAGCCGGTGCGCTTTCCTGGGCAGTTGCTGAAATGGATAAGCGTTATGCTCTTTTTGCAGATAACGGTGTAAGAAATCTGCAGGGCTATAATAATTATGCCATTGCAGAGGGTCTTCCCAAAATGCCGCAAATCGTTATCATTATTGACGAGTTATCCGACTTGATGATGGCAGCATCAAACGAGGTTGAAGACTCTATATGCCGTTTGGCTCAGAAAGCACGAGCTGCCGGCATGCATCTTATTGTTGCAACCCAGAGACCTTCCGTTGATGTTATTACAGGTCTTATTAAAGCCAATATTCCCAGCCGTATCGCTTTTGCGGTTAAATCGCAAATTGACTCTCGTACAATTATAGATACTCAAGGTGCTGAAAAGCTTCTCGGTAACGGAGATATGCTTTATTGTCCCGTTGGTCTTTCCAAGCCTGTTCGTGTTCAAGGGTCTTATGTTTCCGATGACGAAATTGAACGTGTTATAGACTTCGTTAAATCTCAAGGTGAGGTTAAATATGATGATGCGGTTATGAAAGAAATTGAACTTAAAGCTGCCCAGGAGGGAAAGAAGAAATCTTCTTCAGCTATTGATACGGACAATATGGGCGCAGGGGGGGACTATGATGATGAAATGTTCCCGAAAGCAGTTGAGGTTGTTGTTGAAGCTGGTATGGCATCCACAACTCTTCTCCAACGAAAACTTAAACTCGGTTATGCAAGAGCTGCCCGCATTGTTGACGAGCTTTCTGAAAAGGGGATTATTGGACCTTTTGAAGGAAGTAAACCACGTAAGGTGCTTATAACAAAAGAGCAATGGTATCAGATGCAGGCTAATTCTTCAGTATCCGTTCCCAAACAGCTTTCTGTAGATG
>CAZUZV010000084.1:0-4236 GCA_964624385.1 uncultured Eubacteriales bacterium
CATATCGAGTGAATAACAACCGATATCACCTACAGCACCAAGACCTGCAGTATCTTCCTGAATGAAAGATGTACCGAAAGGTGTGGGAATACCCATTCTTCTTCCGCCACCGGTCTGAATGTAGTAAATTTTACCGAGAACACCGCTTTCGCAGATTTTTTTAACCATTTTCATATTCTCGTCGAAACGGGGCTGAAAGCCGATAGAAAGAATTTTTCCGCTTTCTTTTTCAGCTTTGCATATTTCAACAGCCTCATCAAGAGTAACGCACATGGGTTTTTCAAGAAGAACATGAACACCATGCTGAAGTGCATAGATTGCGCAGGGTGCATGCTGACGGTTATATGTACAAATGGAAACTGCGTCAAGCTCTTTTTCATTATCAATAAGCTCTTTGTCGCTTAAATAATAGTTACCCTCAACGCCGTTCTGCTTTGCAAAAGCTTCTGCCTTGCCGGGAACAAGGTCTGCAAAAGCAACAACCTCAACATCTTCGCATTTTAAATAGCTTTTAAGGTGAGCTTCGGCAATCCAACCGCAACCGATAATGCCGACTTTGATTTTCTTGCCGTCATAAACCTTTTTTTCTGTTTGCTTTTCTTTGAAAGCATCAAGAATATTTGACATAATATACCTCCGTTCCGCTTTAGCGGGTTCTTATATTATCATAGTATAAGATTACCATATTCCAAAAATTCTTTCAATAATTAACACTATTTTTTCACATATTTTAAGACAGAAAAATTACACAAAATCTTGCTTTAATATATGGTGTAAATGAACAAAGAAAAATAATGAATAAAAATATGTGAAAAAAGTATTGCCACTGTTCACAGTTTGTTCATAATTATACAACATCGTAACAACAAAGTGGAGTTACTATATATATGCCAATACGATACGCAAGAAGTAAAAAACTTCTCGTTCAAGAAAAGACCATCGCAAAAGACGCGGTGGTCTTTTCTTGTACTTTCACAAAAATGTAACATTTATATTGTTGCTTTTTGATGTAGCGTATTGTATTATATTTGTATAATAAATTTGAGGTGTTGGTATGGTTATCTACCCCGAATCTTTCAGCGTTAAGCCTGATACGGAAGCCACTGTAGGATTCAGAAATCTTTTTAATACATCAGCTCAGACGGCTGTTAACAAAAATCTTACTCTTCCAAAGGGCAGATATGTTTTCTTGAGCAAAAACGCTCAGGAAAGAGAAATTTTTATTTCAAATACCGTTGCAGAGAATGAATATAAAAACGGTGAAAAGCCTAACATAAGAAAAATCGGTTTTGCTATTGAAAATGTAAAAAATATGGAAATCGATTGCAATGACTCCGTATTTATAATAGACGGAAATATGACCAATATTTTTATAAACAACTGCGAAAATATTGTATTGAAAAATTTGACAATTGTCACGGTTAAGCCCAATGTGCATAAATTGACTGTTTTAAAAGCCTCGCCCTTTTACGTTACCTTTAAAATTGATGAATCAAGCGATTTTTCTGAGGAGAACGGTGAATATTATTGGTATGGAACTGACTACAAGATGAAGTTCACCGAATTTAAAAACAGCGGTTGGTGGGTGCCTACGGCTAAGCCGGATAATTTCTTTCATATTAAACGAAGCGGTGCGCATCCTTTTCAGGGCGCTTCAAATATTCGTCAGGTTTCAGATCGGGTTTTTAATGTTAGATATCTTCTTCCTAAAAATTATGTTGAGGGTCAGGTTTTTTATATTTTCCCTGTAATACGCGATCAGGTAGGAATTCTTATTGATTCTTCAAAGAAAATTTCATTGAAAAATGTAAAACAGCATTACAACCGCTCGCTTGCTCTTGTTGCTCAGAATACAGAGGGTGTTACTCTTGAAAATCTTGATTTCTCTCCTCATAAGGACAGTGAAGTGGATTTTTGTTCCCATGCGGATTTTCTGCAGTTCAGTATGTGCAGAGGGAAAATTTCTGTTAAAGACAGCAATTTTGACGGGGCAGGGGACGACGTTTGCAATGTTCACGGTTTTCATTTTAAAATAACAGAGAGCAACAAAGATAAATTAACCGTTAAATTTGCTCATCCTCAAAGCTACGGCTTTCAATGTATTAAAGAGGGGGATGTAATTGCTTTTATTGACCCGAAAACGCTTGTAGAGGTTGGAAGAACCAAGGTCTTAAAGGCGGAGCTTAGGGACAAATATTATTATGACATTACTACTGCAACATATGATGCGCCTTTAGGTGTGGGCGGTGTAATAGAAAATGTTTCAGCTAACCCCGATTTTGAATTCAGCGGAAATACAATTAACCGAATTGTTACAAGAGGTGTTCTTGCAACAACCCGCGGAAAAATAAGAATTGAAAACAATAAATTTTTAAATACGGGTATGAGTGGAATTCTTATTTCTGATGATGCATTAAGCTGGTATGAGAGCGGATGCGTTTGTGATGCGGTTATTCGTGGAAATGCTTTTATGAACTGCGAAGATGACGCGATTCTTATAAAACCCGAAAACAAAAAATATGCAGGACCTGTTCACAGAAATATACTAATTGAAAACAACCTTTTTGTTTTAAATGATACCCACGCGCTTAATGTTTCTTGCAGTTCGAATGTTGTTATGCAAGGCAACACCTATGCAGGAACCCCAAGAAAAGACAAATGGGTGGTTACCGACAGAGTCGATAACATAGTGACGGACGAGCCGAAATAATATGAAAATCCCGTCCGATGAGGACGGGATTTTCTGCTTTTGAATTTTTATTTTGCTTTAAAGGACTGACAGCAAGTTGCATCAACGGATTTTGCATCGCAATTGCATGCACCTACTTCAATTGCATTTTTTGTGCAATAGTTTGCATCTTTACAATGGTACATACAAGTATCAACTGTGCAACCGATACTGTTGTTTTTATTTTCGTTCATAATTCGCAACCTCCTTTTGCTATATTAGTATGTTCATTTTTTTATGAGATAAACATAGGTATTTATATGAAAAAAGAAAATGTTATTAAAAGTTGTTATTCAGTTTTAAGAAAGGCTACGCCATTAAATTTTGATTGTGGTAAAATTTGCAACGGCAAATGTTGTGAAGGGGATGATAAAACCGGTATGTTACTTTTTCCGGGGGAAGAAAATCTGATTGATCCTAATATAAATATAATAGAAAATGAATACGGCTATAAATTGGCTGTTTGTAACGGTAATTGTGACAGAAACCGCCGTCCGCTTGCTTGCAGAATTTATCCGCTGTTTCCGTTAATAACGGAAGAAAATGAAATTAAGGTTATTACAGATTTAAGAGCAGAGTGCCCTTTAACAAGAGGCTCATACCATTTTAGCAGAAGCTTTGTTAAAGGTGTTAAAAGAATAGGAAAATATTTGCTTTTAAATGAAGAAACTGCAGAGCATTACAAAGAACTTTGCAGGATACAGAATGAATATATGGAGCTTTTTCAAAAGCTTCAAAAAAACTTTTGAAAAAGTGTTGACAAATGAATAATCATCTGATATATTATAAATGTAAATAGTAATCGTTACTATTTAATAATTCTAAAGGAGATGGCTGTATGAGAAGTTCACGTCAAAGAGATGCAGTTCTCGATGTGCTGAAAGCCTCTTGCGACCACCCAACTGCAGACATTGTTTACGAACGAGTTAAGGAAAAAATTCCTAACATCAGTTTAGGCACGGTTTACAGAAATTTGGGTCAGCTTCACGACGAGGGCTTCATTACCGTAGTCGAAAGCAGCGATAAAAAGGTTCATTATGAGGGAAACCTTGAGGACCACATTCACTTTCTTTGTAAGAAATGTGATGTAATTACAGACATCTTCTGTAAAAATGAAGTTCCTAAGGTGTTCGATAATCTCGGTCACCTGGTTGAATCTCAAAAAACAGTATATTACGGAATCTGCAAAGATTGCCGCAATAATATATAAAATGTATCAAAATTAAAGTTTATTTAAAGGAGTTTTTGTGTTATGAAAAAATGGAAATGCTTAGTTTGCGGTCAGATTGTTGAAGGCGAAAATCCCCCTGCAGCTTGCCCTCTTTGCAAAGCACCCGCAGAAAAATTTGTTGAAGTAAAAGATGAAGAAATGACTTGGGCTGCAGAGCATGTTCTCGGTGTTGCTAAAGGCGTAAGCGAAGAAATCATTGAAGGTCTCCGTGCTAATTTCAACGGCGAATGCACAGAGGTTGGTATGTATCTTGCAATGGCAAGAGTTGCTCACAGAG
>CAZUZV010000085.1:0-4003 GCA_964624385.1 uncultured Eubacteriales bacterium
GTTTTCTTTACCGATACCTTCGATGGTCAGACCGACGCTGTTTTCACCGGGATCGAAAACGCCGTCTTTACCTGTGCAGTCATCCTTGAATTTGAGCATTACGTTGCCGTTGTCAAGCTCGTAAACGTCTTTTGTTTTGCCTTCGTAGATTTTTTTCATAGTAGACATCTCCTTGTTGAAAAATAGGAAATTTTTTAACAAATAAATTTTAATGCTACTTTAAAGGAATGTCAAGGGCGGAGGAAGAAATTTTTTCTTGTCGAAAAATGTTCTAAAAATATGTTATAAATCGGGTGATTTGAAAAAGGTTTTTTGGTGATTTTTTTTGGAAAAACAAACAGAGAACAGAAATTAACTGTTCTCTGTTTTTCCATCTAACTCCTTATAATGCAAAAGCTTGTTTTCGTACATTAAATGGTCTGCGGTTGTAAGCTGTTTTTCAATATTATCGCTGTTTTGCTCCCATGAAACGCCGAAAGAAACACTGATGCCGTTAGCATTTAATTTTTCAATAGTTTCCTCAACATTCTTTTCAAAAACATCTTTTTTAACATGGCAGGTGATAACAACAAACTCGTCACCGCCTATGCGGTAGGTGTCACCAATGAAAACGCTGTTAATACCTTTTGCGGCATTTTTAACCAGCTTGTCACCTGCGGCGTGACCTTGATTATCGTTAATTTCTTTTAAGCCGTTAATGTCAAAATAAGCAACGCCTATATCGTCAATATGTTTTTGGTGATATTCTTCAATATCGTGGTTGAATTTGTTTCTGTTATATACGGAGGTAAGCGTATCTTCAAAGCTTAACCGATGGAGCTTTTCATGGCTTTCTCTTCTGTCAATACTGTCCAGAATAAAGAATGTTGCAGAGGATAGAAGTGAAAGCTCATCATAGTTGGTTTTAGGATTGTCAATGCCCAAAAAGCCGATTATAACCTTGTCTTTAACAAGCGGAACGGCAATTAAACTTTGTATTTGTTGCATTTCGAGGATTCTGTATGTATCGCTGTCCTTGTCAACATCTTTGTCAAGGCTTGAAATATAGAAAGTTCCCGTTTCCTCAAATTTCTTTATCCAGGAATCAATAACCTCAAGAGGAACATTTTGAAGAACATCAATTTCCTTCGTTATGCCCTCGGCAGCATATTCGTATGTATTATTTGTGACTTGCTTTTCATAATCGAACTCAAAAAGATAAGCTCTGTCACCGTTAAAATAATCGTTAAGAATTTTCAGGAGCCGGTCAATCGCCTTGTTGATATCCTGTTCTTCTGCAAGGAGGGTTATGCAGTTTATTAGAGTGTCGGCAACGCTTAACTGCCTTTTTGTTTGATTTTCCCTGTTTCGGGAAGCTTTGAGGTTGATTACAGTAATAACAAAAACTAAAACAATAATAGCAGAAAACGCTATTCTTAAAATTTTCAGGGTTTGAGAATTGTACCAACCGTGGTCGGTTAAAATTCTGTATTCTAAAAAGCCGATAATTATCAGGGCAACAGCAATTGAAAAACCCGAAAGCAAAACAATTTTATTGTTTTTTAAAAACTTTCGCATTTTATTAGTCTGCATATCAACACCTGCCTTTGTAAAAAGTATATCACAGTAATGAGCATTTGTAAATATTTCTTGTTGATTTTTACTATATTTTTTCACTCTTTTGTTGATTTAATATGATGCGTGTATTATAATGGCTTTAGTAAAATTAAATACAGATAAATTAGTAATTTCTCAGGAGATGTTTACTATGATGCATAAAAGAATTGAATTAAAAGAACATTTTTCATTTTTAGGTGAAGAGGGGAGAAATCCGACCCTTGACCTTTATTTACCTTATAATATGGTGGAGATGAGAAGAGAAAATCAAAAAAGACCTTGTATGCTCATTTGCCCCGGCGGTGGCTACGGTATGTGCTCCGAAAGAGAGTCTGAGCCGATTGCACTCCATTTTTTGCCCGAGGGCTTCAATGTTTTTGTTCTTACATATTCTGTTGCTCCTAACCGTTTCCCAACTCAGATTCGCGAGGTTGCGGCGGCAGTTGAGCTTATTTATAAAAATGCTGAGGAATGGAACTGCGATACAGAAAAAATTGCTATAATGGGCTTTTCTGCAGGCGGTCATCTTGCGGCTCATTATTCAACAATGTTCGATTGCAAAGAGGTAAGAGAAGCTTTCCCCGAAAGCAAATCCGTTAACGCTTCCGTTCTTTGCTACCCCGTAATAAATGCAAATGCCCGAACCGCCCATATGGGTAGCTTTATAAATCTTTTGGGTCACCAGCCCGAAACCGAGGAAGAGGAGGAATATTTCTCTTGCGACAAGCATGTAAAAGCCACAACACCCCCTGCATATATTTGGCATACTGCAGAGGACGGTTGCGTACCTGTTAAAAACAGTCTTCTTTATGCGGCTGCATTATCAGAAAAAGGTGTTCCTTTTGAACTTCATATTTTCCCCTATGGCGGTCATGGACTTTCCACTTGCGATAAAGAAACAATTGACGATATGACCCCCGTATTTGAATATAATTCCGCTTGGCTCAATGATTTGAAAAAGTGGTTAAAGCTTATTTTTAAGTATTGAAATGTCCTTTTTTCGTTGAAAATTCAATAAATTCATAAAAAATTCCGCTTTTTTCAAAAAAAGTGGAAATTTTTTGTTTGTAAATTATTGACAAAAAAGTAGTATGTGTACTAAAATAGTACACGAACTAAATAGTAAATGTACTAAAATCAAGTTCAGGGGTGCGGTATGGCAAGACGAAAAGCAAATACAACAAAGCTTGAAATAATTCAAGTGGCAACAAAGAAGTTTCTTGAAAACGGGTTTACAAACACATCTGCAAAATCAATTTGCGATGAGCTTGACATAAGTCCCGGTAACCTGACTTTTTGGTTTCCTACGAAAGAACATATACTTCTGGAGCTTACAAAAGAAATAACAAGCTTTCATATAAAATGTATTGAAAAAGTAGGGCAAAATGACGTTAGCGATTTATATACATATTGTTGGGAGGTTACGGCGCAGATAACTCTTTGTGAAGATAACCCGAATATAAAAGATATTTACCTCGCTATCTATTCCCATCCTATGACATTGGATTTTGTTAAGGATTGGACGGCTGAAAAGAATTTTAATATTCTCGGCGAAAGGCTTCCCGATTGGGATTTGAAACGCTTCAGAAGGGCAGAAACGGTTACCTGCTGTGTTGAACGAAGCGCCCTGACAGAGCCCTGCACGGATGAATATACATTGGAAGATAAAATAAGATTAACTCTCACTTGTCTTTTGAAAATATATGATATTGAAAAAGCAGAAAGAGAAAAGGTGATTGAGGAAATCCTCAATTCAGATTACAAAAAAACAGGGCACGGTCTTTTAAAACAACTTGCAAAATATGTTGAGAAGACAAATCAACAGATGTTAAATGACTTGCAAGAATTAAAATGATTCGCGAACTATCGGTTTTAAAGCCGATTATAAAGCTTCGCAAAAGGTGAAATCAGAAGAATAAAGTTTAGTTTTTTTACCTCTCTTTATAAGTTTGGTAGAGCGCGAAAGGGTGTTTTTATGAAAACAACGAACAAAGCTATTAAAAAGATATTGAGCATTGCCTTGTGCCTTGCTCTTGTTACAAGCTATGTGCCTATGGTGAGTCTTACGGCGAGCGCGGAGGACACCGCTACCTCTGCCCCGTACAGCGGCACGATGGCAAGCTCCTTCACCAAAGGTGCTGGCACGGAGGCAAGTCCTTATGAGATCGACACGGCGGAGGAATTGTATTACTTCGCAAGTCTCGTAAACAGCGGTAACACAGGCATCCACGCCAAGCTGACCGCCAACATCGTGGTCAATGAGAAGGTGCTGGATTCGGAAGGCGAGTTGAACGGTACTCCTGCCTACACCTGGACTCCTATCGGTAGCTACAGTAACCAATATGTCGGCATCTTCGACGGCGCGGGCCACACCATCTCCGGCCTGTACTTCAACAACAGAGCTACA
>CAZUZV010000086.1:0-1446 GCA_964624385.1 uncultured Eubacteriales bacterium
ACAGACGATTAAATAAAGATGGGAAATATTCCGGCGTCGTTTATTATAGTAAATCGAAATGAGAAAATCAGTTTCAGGAAAAATACTTTAAAACAGAAATTTATATGGGATAATGTATTTAGATAGTAGAGGATAAACAAAATGAGCTACATAATGGATTTGAGAAAAGTGGTTGGGCACAGACCTCTATTACAAGTTGGTGCAAGTGTTATTGTGGTTGATGAGTGTGGTCGCATTTTGCTTCAATTACGCAGTGATAATAACACTTGGGGGTATGCCGGTGGTTCGGTAGAAATAGATGAAAAAGTTGAAGATTCAGCCAAGCGAGAGCTTTATGAAGAAACAGGCTTGATTGCTAAAGAACTAACTCTTTTAGGTGTGTTTTCAGGTGAATGTATGCACAATATTTATCCCAATGGTGATGAGGTATCGAATGTTGATATTGTTTACATTTGCAAAAGCTACGAGGGAGAGTTGAAATGTCAGACAGGCGAGGTTGAGAATCTAAAGTTCTTTGATATTTCTGATTTACCTGATAATATTTTCAAGCCAAATTTACCTGCGATTGAAGAATATATTTCAAAAAATAAGACGGCTACAAAATTGTAACCGTCAGGCAAGTTTTGTATTTGTATGATATGAAATCGCCCACACAAATATGAAATTATTAACCCTTCACATTCATTCTATGTAATAAACATTTTTACCGTCTTGAATTTTTATAATTGTAATATCACACCATTCGTCATTATCTAAGTGCTTTAATTTCTTTAAAAGGCAGATGAGTTTTTCTTTGTCTTCTTGAAGGTCAGAATCTAATGCATCTAAATTAAGGAGCTCAATTTCAAGATTGATGCATATTATATCAGTCATACAATCCCAAAATGCATCCCAATTATTGCCGAAATAATCGGGAAAATCCATAGCTGTCGAAATGATTTCAAACATATCATAATGCCCCTTAACATTTTTGAAATCAATTACATATTTGGTTGTTTTATTATCCATAACATCACCCTTGTTAAATGCACATTACACTATCTCCATCGTAGATAGTTATTTCTTTTAATTCTGCCCATTTACCATCATAGTAATATTTAAAGTCTGTCAAAAGTTCTATAAATATAGCAGAATCTTTTTCTGATATTTTTTTCAAAACATCAAAATTCAGCACATCAATTTTTATTTCTAAATTCGCCATATCCGTTATACAATCCCAAAAAGCATCCCAATTATTACCAAAATAATCGGGGAATTCCATAACAGTAGAAATTATTTCAAACATGTTATAACGATCTTCAAGGTCTTTAAAATCAATTATATATTTGTGTTGTTGATTGTCCATATATTATCCTTTCGCATCAGTTATTTCATAAAAAGTTTGATAATGGTCATAAGAAACAAATATTAAACCATCATCACTCCACAAAATTCGTTTTGAATTAC
>CAZUZV010000086.1:1546-3955 GCA_964624385.1 uncultured Eubacteriales bacterium
TCATAAGAAACAAATATTAAACCATCATCACTCCACAAAATTCGTTTTGAATTACCGACTTTTTTTTTGGAAGCTTTTCCACAATTTTGTTAGTGTTATAATATTTTATAATTAAAAGTTAAGCCTAATTCTCTTTGTGCTATTTTTACATCTTCAAATACGTGAATTACTTTGAGAAAGTATTCTCGCAAGTCATTTGTCATGGTATCGACGCCAATTACAGTTACATTGGCTGATAAGGGTTCGCTCAATAAATCCCACAATGCATCCAAGTTTTTACCATACCATTCAGGAAAATCAAAGGATACTCGCACTCTTTCGTGGAAATCTCGTATATATTTGCAGTCAGTTAAATCTAAATTAATTTCTTTAATTTCATCCATTTAGTTGTCACCTCGTTATACTATTTCGTGAAATTCTCTGTAATGATCATATGTAACAAAAATCAATCCGTCATCAGAATATAAAATTCGTTCTTCGTTTCTTCTGCCGGAAACATAATTAATATCTGCTTCGTACCAAGTTCTACCAGTAGGTAAGTGACCGTTGTAATTTTTATAAATACCTTTTGCAAGCATTTTGTTTGGTGCGTATTTGGATAATTTTTTGCCTGAACGCCATCCTAAAGCGGCAGCTTCTTGAAGACTGATGTAATAATCTGGCAAGGTTTTAAAATTAAATAGAAAAAAATCAGCACCATTTTGTTTCTTATCAGTTGCTGTTCCGTGCAGTATAGTTTTAACTTTTTGGATGAAGCAACGGCAAAAAGGATGCCATACACTAAATTGAATAACCTTGTCAGAAAACGATAGTGGGTATATGTGACCGTGTTCTTCATCACAACGCACACAAACTTTTGCATCATCCTCACTTAACCTGTTTTTCCACTTTGAACTTTCTCCGTAAATACTTATGATTTTTATCCTATCCTTTTAAATATAATCAGAACGTTTGTTCTGTTGGTGGTATTGTAACACAAGTTTTTGAGAATTTCAACCCTATTTGGAAAGTTTTTGTTCTTTTAGAAACTATAAATATCAATTCAAATATTAAAAATTATTTAATGCAACCCGAGAGTGTGGGTGAAGATACACTCTGGAGTTGCATTTCTTTTATATCAATGGTAAAATTGTGGTAGTATTAATTGAAAGTGAAAAAATAAAATGAACTTTGTTTGGCGTGATTATAATCCCGAAACTATGGGATATATTGAAACTTGGCTTGATGAACATGCTGTCAGAATGACGGGTATGGATGACGGCTTTCGTGACTTTTATGAGTATTGGTCTAATGAAGGCGGTTGTGTCGTTGGTAATAATTTTTGGTGTAAGGTGGTTTTGGAAAACAACGAGCCTTTTGCCGTAATTGCCTGTGGCTTGTATGAAGGTACACTAAATATTATGGAGACCTTTGTTGCACCTGAACAGCGTGGGCAGGGGAAGGGTTCAATGGTTATAAAAGAGCTTCTTAGAAATGCAAAAACAATAATCGGTATTGATATTGAAAAGGCTGAAGCCATAATTTACCCAAGCAATATAGCATCACAAAAGGCATTTGAAAAAGCAGGCTTTAAGTATCATAGCACCCACGAAGATGGCGATGCTATGACTTATGTTTATGACGAAAATCCCATTGCAAAACACTACGACATTTTAATAAACGAGGGCAATGACCCAGTTCATGACCCTGAACCGCTTAAGGCGTATATGGATAAGTGGGACGGGCAGGCGTTTATTGATAAAATGCAGTTGTCAAAGGACAAGACTGTTCTTGAAATTGGTGTGGGAACAGGCAGACTTGCAGTTCGCACAGCACCACTTTGCAAAGAGTTTTATGGAATTGATATTTCGCCTGAAACAATAAAAGGTGCTGAAAAGAACCTTGAAGAATATCAGAATGTGAATTTGATATGTGATGATTTTATGACATATAATTTCAAGCTTACCTTTGATGTTGTATATTCATCACTTACCTTTATGCATATAAAAGATAAACAGAGTGCAATAAACAAGGTTCGTGAACTCCTCAAAAACGGTGGTTTATTTGTGTTATCAACAGATAAAAACCAAGACAAATTTATTGACATTGATTCAAATAAAATTGAGGTTTATCCCGACACAAAGGAAGAAATTACACAATGTATAAACAATTCAGGATTGAAATTGCTTGAACACTACGAAACCGAATTTGCAAATGTTTTTGTTTGTGGATTTCATTGATTTGTTAAAGTAAATACAAAATTGATGTTGATTTATAACAACAAATAAGAATTTGGTTACGTTTAGAATGATATGAAAGGTGAAGAATATATGTTTAGATATGCACATACGAATATTATCGCAAAAGATTCCCAAAAGTTAATAGAATTTTATAAAGAGGTTTTTCAGTGCAAAAGTATAGGAGAAACAA
>CAZUZV010000087.1:0-3674 GCA_964624385.1 uncultured Eubacteriales bacterium
CGCACGAACAATGATAAACAGAATAGACCGCGACGATCTCATCGAGGATATGGTCGATAGCATTTGCAACCGCAAATTCGACTATTTTCTCAATATCCTTAGCACCAATATCAACTAATGTTGCATCCTTCGCCATACCGCCGTTACCGGGAAGAGCAAAGATTTCTTCTACATCTTTATTTTCTTTTATTTTCTTGATGATGGCGTGTTCACGTCCGCCACCACCTACAACCATTATCTTCATCTTTATACCTCTATTAATGATGGAAAAGTCGCATTCCTGTGAATGCCATTGACATATTGTACTTATTTGCACATTCAATAACAAGGTCATCACGGATTGAACCGCCGGGTTCTGCAATATATTTTACGCCGCTTTTCTTTGCGCGTTCAATATTATCGCTAAAGGGGAAGAAAGCGTCCGAACCAAGAGCAACACCATCAACAGTTGCGAAATATGCTTTAACATCTTCATCTGTAAGGGGTTCAGGCTGGGATGTGAAATATTTCTGCCAGTTACCGTCTGCGCAAACATCTTCTTCATTTTTGTTGATATAGCCATCAATAACATTATCTCTGTCAGGTCTGCCGAGTGTATCTTTGAAAGGAAGGTTAAGCACCTTTTCGTGCTGACGAAGGAACCATGTGTCAGCCTTTGTACCTGCAAGACGTGTGCAGTGAATTCTTGACTGCTGACCTGCACCAACACCGATAGCCTGACCGTCAACTGCATAGCAAACGGAGTTTGACTGAGTGTATTTAAGAGTAATAAGTGCGATTATAAGGTCACGAACTGCGCTTTCAGGCATATCTTTATTTTCTGTAACGATATTCCGGAGAAGCTCACGATTGATTTCAAAATTGTTTCTGCCTTGCTCAAAGGTAATGCCATAAACCTGCTTGTGTTCAATGGGAGCAGGAACATAGTTGGGGTCAATTTTAACGATATTGTAGTTACCTTTTCTCTTAGATTTGAGAATTTCAAGTGCTTCAGGTTCATAACCGGGAGCGATAATACCATCGGAAACCTCGCGCTGAATGAGCTTTGCTGTTGTAACATCGCAAACATCGGAAAGAGCGACCCAGTCACCGAAGGAGCACATTCTGTCTGTGCCTCTTGCTCTTGCATAAGCACAAGCGAGAGGAGAATCATCAAGCCCCTCGATATCGTCAACGAAGCAAGCCTTTTTAAGCTTGTCGGAAAGGGGCACACCTACCGCAGCAGATGTGGGGCTGACATGCTTAAAGGAGGTTACTGCAGGAAAACCAAGTGCTTCTTTAAGCTCTTTAACCAACTGCCAGCTGTTGAAAGCATCAAGAAAGTTAATGAAGCCGGGACGACCGCAGAGAATTTCAATGGGAAGCTCGCTGCCGTCTTCCATAAAGATTTTTGCAGGTTTCTGGTTGGGGTTGCAACCATATTTCAATTCAAATTCTTTCATTACGATAATCTCCTTATTTATTCTTGTTTATGATTCTTGAATCATATTTACCTGTTTCGAGGTCAATGTATCTTACGAAAAGGGAAACCTTATTATCTTCATTAAGGTTTTTCCAGATAATATCTGTTAATGTATCGATATCAACATCGGGAAGTTTCAATGTTTTAGGCTCACCCTCAAAGCTGGGAAGAGGATTGCCGTCGCATTTATATGTATGAATGAATTTTGCTTTTCCGGGAAGAGGATTCGAGTAAGCAAATGTGTATCTCTGACAGGAAGAGCCTTCACCATCGGCAGATTTGAGAATGGACATTGCATAGTTCATATCACCATTTTCAAGACGGATTATACCTGAAATACGGGGTGTAAAGTTGGGGGCATCGTCCTCGAATTCACGGGTACGAAGAGCCTGTTCAAAGGTCATCTGCTTGTCCATAAGCTCATAAATTGTATCTGTCTGATCACCGTTTGTAACGATGGTTTTATTTCCTAAAACTCTAACGGGAGCATAGATAATAAGGTGGGGGTCAACCATTTTTGACTCATCAAAAGCCTGAGTTCTGATGCCTTCGCCATCTTCAACGAAAACTCTGTTTCTGCTGTTTTCGCTTCTGCCCATAATGAAATAAGCAGTAACAGCTTTTTTAGAATCGGCACTTTTACCGATTATGATACCTCTGCCGTGATAAGCGAGAGAATTAAGTTCATTTTCAAGATTTTTGATTTCCATATTATCTATCCTTTCATTCATTGATAACGGTTATCCCGTTATCAATAACTATTTTTCCGTCACAGAAAAGCTGAACTGCTTTAGGAAGAATTTTCCACTCTGCCTGCTCCATTATTCTCTTCTGAAGAGTTTCGGGTGTGTCACCCTCCTGTACCTCAACTGCCTTTTGAAGAATAATAGGGCCTGCATCACATTCAGCAGTAACAAAATGCACCGTTGCACCTGAAACCTTAACCCCTTTTTCTAAAGCACTTTCGTGAACGTGGAGTCCGTAGAAGCCTTTTCCGCAGAATGAGGGAATAAGTGCAGGATGAACATTAATCATTTTGTTTTTAAATGTATCGCAAACATTTTCATCAAGAATTGTCATAAAGCCTGCATAAACTACAAGGTCTGCCTTTTCTTCAAGAAGTGCATCCCTCATAGCAATGCTGTATGATGCAATATCTGCATATTCTTTTCTTATAAGAGTTCTTGTTTTAATGCCGTTATTTTCCGCACGGGTAAGAGCATAGGCATCCGCCTTGGAAGCGATAACGCAAGTAATTTTACCTGAGCCAAGCGCTCCCCTCTTCTCTGCATCAATAAGGGCTTGGAGATTTGTTCCGCCACCTGAAACAAGAACAACAATATTTTTTATATCGGGCATTTTGCTACCTCAATTATTCAAGTATAATTTTATCTTTGCCTTCAATAATTTCACCGATTACATAAGCATCAATGTCATTATCTTTAAGGGTTGCAATAGCAAGCTCAACTTCGTCTGCAGGAACTACAATGCTCATACCAACACCCATGTTATATGTATTAAACATATCTCTTTCAGGAATGTTACCCCATTTTGCAATCACATCGAAAATGGGAAGCACCTTAACTGCGGACTTATCAATTTTTGCGCACAAGCCATCGGGAATACTTCTAGGAATATTCTCATAGAAGCCACCACCTGTAATGTGTGAAATACCTTTTACATTAACTTTTTCTGTAAGAGCAAGAACGGGCTTAACATAAATCTTTGTAGGAACAAGTAAAGCCTCTGCAATGCTTTTGCCACCTAATTCTTCGCGCTCTACATAAAGCTCGGGATTGTTGTTATCAATATCAAAAACCTTACGGCATAAGCTGAAGCCGTTTGAATGAATACCTGTTGAGGGAAGAGCAATAACAGCATCGCCTACAGCCATTTTGCTATTATCAATCATTTTGGGTTTATCTACAATACCTACCGCAAAGCCTGCAAGGTCGTAATCCTCTACGGGCATCAAACCGGGATGCTCTGCAGTTTCGCCACCTGTAAGTGCACAGCCTGACTGAACACAACCTTCTGCAACACCGCTTACAATTTCAGCGATTTTTTCGGGAATGTTTTTACCGCAAGCAATATAGTCAAGGAAATACAAGGGTTTTGCACCGACGCAAACAATATCGTTTACGCACATAGCTACAGCATCAATACCGATTGTATCGTGTTTATCCATAAGAATTGCTAATTTAACTTTAGT
>CAZUZV010000088.1:0-3673 GCA_964624385.1 uncultured Eubacteriales bacterium
GAAATCGACTATGTAATCCCCGGTAACGATGACGCTATCCGTGCTGTTAAGCTTATTGCAGGTGCAATGGCAGACGCTATCATTGCAGGTCGTCAGGGCGAACAGACTGTTGCAGCAGAAGAAGTGGCTGAAGAAGCTGTTGAAGCTGCTGAATAATCAGTTAATTAATAAGGCGGAAATCTTTTCCGCCTTGATAACTTTATAAAGGAGGAAACACCTATGGCATTTACAGCTTTAGATGTTAAAAATTTAAGAGAAAAAACAGGCGTTGGTATGATGGAGTGCAAGAAAGCACTTACAGAAGCTGACGGTGATATGGATAGAGCATTTGAAATTCTTCGTGAAAGAGGTCTTGCAGCTTCTGAGAAGAAAGCAAGCAGAATTGCAGCAGAAGGTGCTATCATCGCTTATACTGACGAAGATGCAAAAGTTACAGTTCTTCTTGAAATCAACTCCGAAACTGACTTTGTTGGTAAGAACGAAAAATTCCAGGAATTCGGTCTTAACGTTGCTAAAACAATAGCTGCTAACAAGCCCGCTTCAGTTGAAGCTCTTGCAGATCTCAAACTTGTTGATTCTGACAGAACAGTTACTGAAAATCTTAACGACCTTATTCTCGTTATCGGTGAAAATCTCAAGATCCGTCGTTTTGAAATCATTGAAGGCGATGTTGTAACTTACATCCACGCAGGCGGTGCAGTTGGTGTTGCTGTTAAGTTTGAAACAAACCTTAGCGATAAAGCAGAATTCGTTGCAATGGGTAAAAACATTGCTATGCAGGTTGCTGCTATGCGTCCCGAGTATCTCAGCAAGGAATGCATTTCTGAAGATGAACTCGCAAAGATGAAATCTATCACAATTGATAGCTCACTTAATAAGCCCGAATCACTTCCCAAGCCCATCCTTACAGCTCTTTTTGATAAGGCTTGCGCCGAAAAGCTTTTAAGCGATGAAGATGTTGCTGCTTACGAAGAAAACAAGAAGAGTCCTTATCTCTTCAATTTCCTTTCAAAAGAAGCAGTTGCTACTCTTGCACAGCTTGCTATTGCAGGTAAAGAAGAATATATCACTAACAAGATTTTTGCAGGTGCGGTTGAAGGTCGTATCAAAAAGCAGATCAAAGAAATCTGCCTTCTTGAGCAGACATTCGTTCGTTCTGACCTGTTTGATGGCACAGTTGCAGGTTATGTTGCAAATGTTGCAAAAACAACCGGCGCTGATATCAAGGTTGCAAACTTTGTTCGTCTTGAAAAAGGCGAGGGTCTCGAAAAAAGAGAAGACAATTTTGCTGACGAAGTTGCCAGCATGATGAAATAAGATTTCAATTGAGGGCGGCTTTCTTTGAAAGTCGCTCCATACTTTTTTCAATGTATAAAATTCCAATTTTGGTAAACTATATAAAGTGGTGAGATTATTATGGAAAGAAAAGTCGGTACTGTATCAAGAGGTATTCGTTGCCCCATTATTCGCGAGGGTGACAATCTTGTTGATATCGCAGTAAACAGTGTTATTGAAGCTGCTGAAAGCGAAGGCTTCGAGCTTCGTGACAGAGACGTTGTTGCTCTTACAGAATCAATTGTTGCAAGAGCACAGGGTAACTACGCCACAGTTCAAAATATTGCTGATGACGTAAAAGCAAAGCTTGGCGGTGAAACAATCGGTGTTATTTTCCCGATTTTGTCAAGAAACCGTTTCGCTATTTGCCTTAAAGGTATTGCAATGGGCGCAAAGAAAGTTGTTCTTATGCTCAGTTATCCCAGTGATGAAGTTGGTAACTCTCTTTTAACCTATGATCAGCTTGACGATGCAGGCATCAACCCTTATTCAGATGTACTTTCTCTTGAAAAATACAGAGAGCTTTTTGGTGAAAATAAGCATGAATTTACAGGTGTTGACTATGTTGCTTATTATTCCGATATAATCAAAGAAGCAGGTGCAGAGGTTGAGATTGTTTTCGCAAACCAGGCAAAAACAATTCTTGATTATACAGATTGTGTTCTCACTTGCGACATTCACACACGCGCAAGAACTAAGAGAATTCTTAAAGCTGCAGGTGCAAAAGTTGTTTGCGGTCTTGATGATATCCTTACATCATCCGTTAACGGTGGCGGTTGTAATGAAGCTTACGGTCTTTTAGGTTCTAATAAATCAACAGAAGACACAATTAAATTATTCCCCAGAGAATGTAACGGACTTGTTAAAGAAATTCAAGCAGAATTTCTTAAGAGAACAGGTAAGCACATTGAAGTAATGGTTTACGGTGACGGTGCATTTAAAGATCCTCAGGGTAAAATCTGGGAGCTTGCAGACCCTGTTGTTTCTCCTGCACACACAGAAGGTCTTATCGGTACTCCTAACGAGCTTAAACTCAAATATCTTGCTGATAACGACTTCAAAGGTCTCTCCGGTGCAGAACTTAAAGAAGCAATTTCAAATAGTATTAAAGCAAAATCCGGCAACCTTGTTGGTAATATGGCTTCTCAGGGTACAACTCCCAGACAGCTTACAGACCTTATCGGTTCTCTTTGCGACCTCACAAGTGGTTCAGGAGATAAAGGTACACCTATCATTCTTGTTCAAGGTTATTTTGACAACTATACTGATTGATATTTTACGGAGGTTTAACTGTTATGGAAATTATTAAAAGACCCGATGATATGCAAAGAATTACAACAGTTGAACTTGCTGAGGCTTTTATTGCCGAACAAGTTGATAAGGTTCGTAGACAGGTAGGGGACAAGAAAGTTCTTCTTGCTCTTTCAGGCGGTGTTGATTCGTCTGTAGTTGCAGCACTTCTTATTAAAGCTGTGGGCAAACAGCTTGTTTGTGTTCATGTTAACCACGGTCTTATGAGAAAAGGCGAGAGCGAGCAGGTTATAGAGGTTTTCGGCAAACAGCTCGACGCTAACCTTATCTATATTGATGCCACTGACCGTTTTCTCGATAAACTTGCAGGTGTTTCCGATCCTGAAAAGAAACGTAAAATAATCGGTAACGAATTTATTGAAGTTTTCAATGAAGAAGCTCTTAAGCTTGAAGGTATTTCATTCCTTGCTCAAGGTACAATTTACCCCGATATTCTTGAAAGCGACGGCGTTAAGGCACACCATAATGTTGGCGGTCTTCCCGAAGATATGAAGCTCGAGCTTTGTGAGCCCGTTGCTCTTCTGTATAAGGATGAGGTTCGCGTTGTTGGTTCTGCGCTCGGCCTTCCTGATGAAATGGTTTACCGTCAGCCGTTCCCCGGTCCCGGACTTGGTGTTCGTTGCCTTGGTGCAATCACTCGTGACAGACTCCATGCCCTTAGAGAAGCAGATGCAATTCTCAGAGAAGAATTTGATAAAAACGGTCTTGCAGGTAAGGTTTGGCAGTATTTCATTGCCGTTCCCGATGTTAAGAGCGTTGGTGTTAAGGATTCCAAACGTTATGAAGGTTGGCCCGCTATCATCCGCGCAGTTAACACAACTGACGCTATGAGTGCAACAATCGAAGAAATTCCTTATGCACTTCTTCACCACATAACCGACAGAATCACCCATGAGGTAGACGGTATCAACCGCGTCCTCTACGACCTCACACCGAAGCCCATCGGCACAATAGAGTGGGAATAATAACAACTATTCTTGCAAAACTTATTCATCCTCGAAAGGGCAATTTCGTTTATCCTTTCTTG
>CAZUZV010000089.1:0-3304 GCA_964624385.1 uncultured Eubacteriales bacterium
CCCCACATATTGCGAAGCTGAAACAAATCGTATTCTCTATCTGCCCAGATGCTACCGCAAGGGTCAATAAAAGCAGAAAGCTTCATATTTTTAGGGTCAGCCATTATGTTCATTATATTAAGGTCTGCATGTATTAGCACGGGAGAAGTATTTATTTCAGGCAGGTTATTAAAAATCTCTGTCGCTTCGAAAAGGAGTTGTAGCTTTTTCTTGCTGAATTTTCCGCTTTCCGATAATTCTTTCAAAGCCTTTAGCCACGGTTCCTGCTTTTCTTTTTTATAATATTCGTACCAACTGTCATATGCAGGATTTAATAAAGAACCAAATTTATCGTTTGTAACACTGTGCCATTCAAGCAAACCCGAAACCACATCATCAGCAAACTGTTGTTTTTGTGCTTTACTCTTTAATAAAAATACCGGGTTTAATACATTCTTCCCTTCCACAAATGTCATAGCCAAAATTGCCGCTTCATCATCCTCATAAGTAAAAAGTACCTTTGGCATTTTTACACTTGTATTTTCCGATAAGATATTAAGCTGTTCAGCTTCTTCATATTGTGAACCTTGTAGCCTATACGCTTTGATTACGATTGTTTCACCATCGGAAAGTGCGGTTTTATAAACTCTGCCAAAACTACCTCCACCGATGAATTTAATTTTTTCTGTTTTCTTATTAAGTTTTTCAAAAACGATTTGTGGCAAGATAGGTAATAAATGATTATCGCTGTTATCAAGAATTTTCATTTTTCTCCATTATCCTTTCCTTTACAAGTTGGTATGCAGTTTTGCTTTCAGGTAGAAAACCAAATAACTGAAAGCAATGACACATACCCTCAAATTTATGAAGCTCTGCATTAACATTCGAATCTTTCATTTTTTCAAACACTCTGTCGTTGTCACTCTCATCCAATTCAGCAGTTCCGCATATCAAAGTAACCTTAGGAAATTTTTCAAAACTGCCGAACAAGGGTGAAATATACGGGTCAGTTCTATCTAAATTCAAAACGTATTTTGATATTCTTCTGAGCAAATGAAGATTGTCTTCTATTTTCTTGTGTTTTGCAATTCCGTAAAACGGGTCCCGATATGCATTTGTAACTCTGCTTTCACCACTTGATGTTGCATCTGCCCACAAGGAAAAGCACACAATGTGTCCGGGTAAGGGATAATTATTATCTCTGAGCCACAAAGAAGAAGTCAACGCTAACGTTGCACCTGCACTATCACCAATAACAACAATATCAGTATTTTTTGTTTCCATATCCAACAAATGAAGATATATTTTTATAACATCGTGCATTTGTGAAGGAAGCTGATGTTCGGGAAATCTACCGTAATCAACATTTATAACTGTTGCTCCGCAGAACATATTGCTATATTTTTCAGCAAGTTTGCGGTAAAAATCATTTAACTCAATCTTAAATCCTCCACCATGAATCATTAATATAACCTTTTCGGTTTCGCATTTGAGATTGACTAACTTTTCATATTTTACTCCGTGTACGGTATGCTTTGTATATATAAAATTCTTTGAGGGCTTATATCTTGACTTTTTATCTTTCGTCAGTTTCGCCGCATTGTCAGATAACTTCGAACTATCAGATAATGGAGAATGAAATATTAAACGTAAAATCGCCATAAAGATTTTTGAACTCAAAGATTGCATCCTACCACCCAACTTTCTGATTTAAATTTTAGCATAAGATATTTTTCAATTCAATAAATATGAATTTTTCATATCTGTAAATTGAAACAATATAGGAAAATTGATAAATGAAGGTGCAAAACTCACTAAATAATCTACTTTTTAGAAAGTAAAAAACCGATAATCTAAATAAATAGAATATCAGTCTGGATATGTGATTAAATTAATTTGTCTTTACAGGACGGAATGACACTACTGTAATGTTATTATTGAAATTTCACCACTTTATTTCTCAACGCTAAAATCTTGTCACCATCTGTAACTGGTAAAAATTCAATTCTTTCGTAATTCTTTTCTGGTGCTTCCTCCAGCAATTCACTTTCTATAAATAAAAATGCTTTTTTACATATATTCCCACCTAAAAACTCGTTAACTTTTTTTATTTCTTCATCAATCTCTGTTTCTAATAACAAATAATCATGTTCATCATATACTAACCAATCATCCTTGTCTTTGTCAAAATAAAAAGTGTCAGAATCATAGTCACATAAAATCAAAATATCATTATAAATAAAATAACCGTAACCGGTGATTTTAATGGCATTATCTCTGTAATAGTTAACAGGCAAATTTGCATCTTTTATAGCATTATAAAAAGCAACATGATATGAATCAGCGCAAAGCCATGAGTATTTTTCACAAGTATCGCGATAATACTGAGTATCTTTATATTTAAAATAATCTCTAATAGTCTTAATTACTAACCATATAAAAATAACAGGTGAGGCTATAACCAAAAGTACAACAATAAAAACAGTAACCATTGCTTCGCCAAATTTATTAAAAAATGTTTTCATTGAACCACCTCTTGCTTTATTATAATAATACAAAAGTTAAAAATCAATATAAAGCATTTAAACCTATGACAACCACGGTCAGAAATATTCTCGTCAGTTATAAAAAATACAACCCGATTGGGTGTGTGTCATAATTTCATTTCATATTCTCCTTGGCGGTGTTGATAGATTTTATCAACAAAACTCTGATTGTTGAACATAATTTGTTAATTATCTATATTGTTCCTCTGAAATAGATTCCGTTTTATACAACATTTCAAGCCATTTTCCTGTTTCTGATGCTTCTTTAAGTGAAATTTGAAGTTTTGCAATAAAATCAGCTCTGCCGTGAGCATATTTACTCTCAGCAATATTTGCACAAATACTCGTTGCACTTCTGCTTATTTGATTTAAAATAACCGTTTCACGTTGTTTCTTTAAATCCTTGCACATATTTAAAACATCTACCGATAATTGCATTGATAAATCGCCAAGTTTATCTTCTTTCTTCATAACCTCACTCCTTACAAATGTTAATTATAGCATAAAATATTAACTATTATAATTTCGTTTGTGCGTAGCACAACTTCATTACATAGTACTTCATTGCACAGCACTGCATTTATCGTAATATAACTTCATTCATTTATGTCCTTACAATGAAGTTCAAGTAAACATGAAATGAAGTTTTCTCCCGTTGGTCGAAAAATGAAGTTATGCCCTTACGTGCATAAATGAAAAAAGCAAGTCTTTCGACTTGCTTTTTTGGCGCCTCAAGTAGGACTCGAACCTACGACAACTCGGTTAACAGCCGAGTGCTC
>CAZUZV010000090.1:0-3248 GCA_964624385.1 uncultured Eubacteriales bacterium
ATTTCGTTTGTTTCTTCGCTTTCCCTTTATTCAGTTTTCAGGGTATATTCAAAGGTTGGAATTGCGTTCCAACCTTTTATTTTTTATTCAAATAATTTTCTTGTAAATTATTTGAATAAAAAATATATTGACAAATAATATTTTTAGTGCTACTATTTAGAAAAATGAGAGGAACAACGATTATGAAACGCAATTTCGCAGCTACATACTATTATTACTATTACTTAGTTAAATAAGTAATATTGATTTGTGCTGCTGTTTTTGTATCGTTTGATATTTCCCTTGCAGTCTTATCACTGCAAGGTTTTTTATTTTCCTGAATTTATAAATTATTGATTCCAAGGAGGAATTATTATGAATATTGGTGTTGTTGGTCTCGGTCTTATCGGTGGTTCTATTGCAAAATCTGCAAAGAAAAATACAAAATTTAAAGTTTACGGATATGATATAGACCCAAATACAGTTAAAAATGCAATTGCTGAAAAAAGCATTGACGGTGAATTAACTGAAAAAAGAATTGCAACCTGTGATTACATATTCATTCCTCTTTACCCTGAAGCTGTAATTGAATTTGTGGAGAAAAATGCAGCAATTTTCAAGGAGGGCGCAACTGTTATAGATTGTGCAGGTGTAAAGCGAACTGTATGTGATAAATGCTTTGAAATTGCTGAAAAACACAATTTCTCTTTTGTTGGCGGTCACCCAATGGCAGGTACACAGTTTTCAGGATTTGAAAATGCTAAGGACACAATGTTTTATAATGCACCGTTTGTTTTGACACCTAAAGAGAATGAAGATATTTTAACTCTTGCCAACGCCAGAGAAGTTATTATGCAGCTCGGCTTCGGACGAGTTTCAGTAATGACTCCACAGAAACACGATAAACTTATCGCTTTTACATCACAACTTGCTCATGTTGTATCAAATGCATTTGTAAAAAGTCCCTCAGCTCTTGAAAGAAAAGGCATATCTGCAGGTAGCTACAAAGACCTTACCCGTGTTGCATACCTAAATGAAAATATGTGGACAGAGCTTTTTCTTGATAATAAAGATAACCTTATTTTCGAGCTTGATAACATCATTGCAGAGCTTCAGAAATACAGCGATGCAATGAAAAACAACGATGCCGAAACCCTCAAACAACTTCTTAAAGACGGTAAAGAAGCAAAATTGAAAGCAGATTAAAATCAGAAAGCAGATAAAACCTTTATAAATGGTTCTATCTGCTTTCATTTTTTATCTGTTATTCCTAAAATATAATCTGCTGAAACCCTGTAGTAATTGCAAAGTTTTATTATATGCCTTACAGGGATTTCATTAGCACCGCGCTCATAACGCGCATACATTGTTTGGGAAGTTCCTAGATATTCCGCAACTTCTGTTTGCGTTAAATCCGCGTCTTCCCTCAAATCCCGTATTCGTTTTACATAAGCATTCATAACATCACCTGATATTATAATACCCGAGTAAAGTTATTTACTACAATTTTAATAAATATTTTTACTATTGACTTTAGTAAAAAAGTTTACTATAATTATCTTGAAGGAGTGATGGTATGAAAAAATTTATAAGTGCATTTTTATCTTTTGTGATTGTTATCAGTATTATAACAAGTGTACCGGTAACTGTAAATGCTGCCAGTGGAAGTGATTATACATCTTCATCGGCATTAGCGGCAAAGTTGGATCAGGTTTTTGGCGGAGATATCGATATTTTTTCCAATAGTGCCTGTACAACCGAGGTGTCAATGCCTGTTGGTACGAGTATGTCCAATAGCACACAGTATTGGGTAAAAAGTAACACAACAGGGAATACTTGTAGCGGTTGGCAATGTTACATTTATGCAAATGCGGTGTATAATAAATTATTTAATGAGTGGGTTGGGCATGGTGATTCGTTCTCACATTCACAGAATGTAATAACTGCCGGAAAAAGTTCAGTTTCATATTCTGATTTTGCGAATGCAGGAGTTCATACAGGAGCCTATATCCGAACAACTAACCAATCAAGTGGAGCATATAATGGTAGTGTAGGACATTCTATGATTGTTTTATCGTATGATTCCTCTTATATCACATACCTTGAAGGTAATGGTGACGGTAATGGTGCTATCAGAATTACAACGAAAACCTGGAGTGCTTTTAATACTGCTCAATTGAGTGGTAAAAGCAGATATATATGTCATGTTGTTCAGCCTACAGAATCATATTATCAATCATTATACCCAACATCTAGTCTTTCAATTTCTGTTTCTGCCAATACTGTTAATTTAGTATTAGGTGATATGGAAAGTCAAACGATAACAGTAACTGCCATTGGTGATTATAGTGGTAGGTTCTATTTTAGTTCGAAAATGGAAGGTAGTGTTGGTAGTTGCGCGTGGGGAACTAAAAATAATTCTACTTGTCCTTTAACAATAATAGCTTCTTCGCCAGGAAGCGCGATTATAAAACTTTCTTTAGTTGATTCCAATACAGGTGTTGAACTTGATACCTGTAATATAACAGTTAATGTTTTTGCAAAAACTTGCAATATTTTGTATAATGCAACCGGCGGTAGCGGAACTATGTCGGGTTCAACTGTGAATTACTCGTCAGAGTTTAGTTTGAAACCTAGTACATTCACCAAAACAGGCTATTTATTTGTTGGATGGAATGCATATAGAAATTCTGACGGTAAATGGTTTGTGGAAGGACCGGGATGGCAAACTGCCGAAGAGATTGCAAGTAATTCTTATACAAAGAAAGTATATCAGGATTCTGTTACAATGACTTTTAATGATTCGTGGTTTACGCAACTTGATAGCGTAAATGATACGGATACGTTTACTTTCTATGCAGTATGGAAACCCGAAAACTATATTGTAACCTTTGATGATAATGACGGCGACGATACAGATAGTATGTTGTTCGATATCGTAACATATAATTCAACTTTTGGCGAACTTCCAACACCTACACGAAGCGGCTACACCTTTAATGGATGGTATACGGCTCCAACCGGCGGAACGAGAATAACATCTTCAACAGTATATACCACAGCAGGCGGTATAACGCTCTATGCTCAATGGACCAAAAACCATACTCACAGTTATACAGGAACTGTAACAAAAGCACCTAATTGCACGGAAACAGGAGTCAGAACATATAAATGCTCTTGCGGAGCAAGCTATACACAAACTATATCTGCAACAGGACATACCGAAAGTGGTTGGCTTATAGATTATTCTGCAACAGTATATGAAGTAG
>CAZUZV010000091.1:0-2844 GCA_964624385.1 uncultured Eubacteriales bacterium
ACAAGGTAGCGGTTACTGTTGTTACAAGACCACCGGAGGATTTCAAAGACAAAAATAAACAGATTGTTATAGATTGTTCTAAACAATTGAAACAGTATGGTATCAAAGTAATTTACAAGTCTGATTTTCATCAAAAATTTGCAATTATAGATCAATCTGTTGTTTGGTATGGTAGCGTAAATTTTCTGAGTTTTGGTACTCACGAAGAAAGTATTATGAGATTTGAAAACAGCGATGTTGCACATCAGCTCATGGATACGATTATATAATTGTGCAGAGAATTTCGGGTAGCATCAATAAAGCATCAATTATGCTTCGCAAATGCAGAATTAAAAATTCAAAATGCAAAATTATTGTAGGGAAATCACCGGGCGATTTCCCTACAATTTTCTATTATCAATTATCAATTCTCAATTTTCAATTTATCATATCTCGAATCCATCTATGACTCCAGCGAGTCGTGAGGTGTCCTTCTTTACATAGTACATCTCAGTTATTTGCGATGTCGTGTGTCCGAGTATGTCTGCTACTTGTTTAGGACTGAGTGCTTTGATGCTGCCATTAGCTTGTTTTACCCCGTTTGCTAAGTTAGTTCCGAAGGTATGGCGGAGAGAGTGCAGAACTTTGGTTTCGATGCCTGCACTTTTGAGGAGACTGTAGTATCTTTTGCGGAAGTTGTCTGATTTTGTCTATCCGCCGTGTTCGTCGCAAACAAGAGGTGTATCCTCTCCAAAGTAGTATTCTGCTCGAAGTTCTTTTATCGCTTCTATTTTGTTTTATAGGTTGCATTCGTTGTAAGCTGAAAATGGCGAAGAGATCCTTGATGTCACGGATAGCGAAGCACAGAATAACAATTTGTGATATTGTTTATTATGATGAATACTAATCATTTTTTGTTTCTGTGTTTTTTTATAAATTCCATATGAACATTCCAGTCCCAACGTGAGAAGAAATGTGAGCCGGGGCGAAGTGCATAGCCGATATGTCCGTCACTAAAAATTACGGATGGGCGTGGAAGCTGTTCTGATGAGATAAATCCATCAACACCGATTGCTTCAAAAACAGGGCTTGCAGCAGCGGCAGACATAAAGTCTGCAAGCTGATAATGAGCAAAATCTCCGTCTGCATCAACTAAGCTTATATATCTCGGAGCAATAACTGCCACCATAAAGTGTGCATCGTAGGGAAGAGAGGTCGGGTTGTCGGCGTATTGCTTTGTTTTTTCATTCCACCACTCAATTCCACCGTTTGCAATCATATCTTTTAGCCTTCTTTGCGAAAGTCCCTTCATAAGACCGGCACCGCCAAAGCCTGAGCAGTTTACCAAAGCTGCAAAGAAACGCTCGTCCTGACCTGCTGCCCAGAGAGCGGTTTTTCCGAGACGTGAATGTCCTGCAACGGAAATGCAATTGCTATCGATATCGTCACGTGTTAAAAGATAGTCAAGTACACGACTTGCAGCATATGCCCACATTCCAACTTTGCCACAGGCAGTTTCTTCACGTTTATCTCCCTTAAAAAATACTTTTCCTATGCCGTTTTCGCAAAATGCTTTTTTATAATCGCCTCGCAGAAAATCATCCATAACGTCATTATAACAGAATTGAACATATGTAAAACCATTATCAATTATTTCTTCAATGGGGGCGTAGCTGTGGTCTACATCCTCATCGACAGGTAAATCAATAAGCGAGGGCTTAAAGGCGATGTGAATAATTGCAGGTGTTTGCTTTTCTGCGTATATGGGGCGAATGAGCTGAATGGGGAACGAAAATTCGCCGTAGGTACCGTTAAATGTAAGCATAATTCGTTCTACCGTTGCTTTACCTGCATAGGTTTTTACGACGCCTGCGTAACGATTTTTCTCATCGGCAGAATTATAAAGAATTTTTGACTTTACCTCTTTTGGGGGAGCAGGGGGAAAACCAAAGCCGTATTCCATTATGATATCAAGAAGATATTTGCGGTGTTCTTGCCAATTTCTTGAGGTGAGTTTTTCGCCGCTTTTGAGCGCCATTACGTCAGGAAGCTCCCAATCTTTTGAAGCTAAAAGCTCGCTTTTTGTTTTTGTTGTGTCATAACGTCTTTCAAGCTTTGTGCCGTCAATATCATTGCAGGTTTCAGAAAGTTCCCAACCGTCATAGGATTTATCTGTAAATTGTTTATTTGTAATCATAATCGTTTTCCTTTATAATTAATTTTAAAGTATCTGCTTTATTTTACTTCTATAAGCATTATTCCGTTGCCTGAAATCTGTACATCGATAGAAATAGTACCTGAGGCTGAAACTTTATATTTCTTTGGAGTAAGATTTGATTCGTTTTTTAAAAATTCAATCTGTTCTGCAGTTAAAGGCTCATGGTAGCCACATTTTTTCATTTTGCCATAAGGGAAAGTGTTGTTATCATCTATTGTCCAGATGCTGATTTCCTTTTCTCCTTCAATTCCGTGAATTTCCAAAACATCGTCAATAGGTGATATATCGTCAGCGAAATCCTCGGAGGCGTGAGAGAGCATTACAGAAACAGCTCCGTCATCATTTTTCGTTGGAATTACGGCGAGATTTTCTACGTCGGAAGAAAATTCCAATATGCTTTCATATAGCTTGCTTGCTAAAATATGAGCATTATATATAGGCTTTTTAATAAAGCTTAAAGAGAAGAAATTTCTAAAACCTTCAAATTCTGCCTTCATTGTATGCTGACCTGAAAGACATATCATTAATATACTTGGAATAAGCTCCTCGCTATGAATATACTGAGCTATCATATTCATAAAATATGCGGCAAATTTGGGTGTTTCACGAAATTCAAGCTCAGGAAATTCTGACATTTCTCTGTCGCC
>CAZUZV010000092.1:0-2623 GCA_964624385.1 uncultured Eubacteriales bacterium
TTGCAACCATACCCTTTGAGCCGAAAAGCTCTGCTCTCTGGTCATAACCGTACATTGCCTGACGGGAGTTATCAATAACTGCAAGAGCACCATTTTCCATTTTCATTGAAATAATAGCAGTATTAAAATCACCATATTTACGGATACCGGGGTTAATAAGAGCATCAGCGTAAACATAGAGCTCTTCAACATCGCTGTTTGTAAGGAAGCAAGCCATATCAAAATCATGAATTGTCATATCAAGGAAGATGCTTGCTGCGCAGTAGCCAACAGGTGGTGCCTGAGGGTCACGGGAGGTGATTTTGAGAATTTGAGCATCACCAATTCTGCCTTCGTCATAAGCTTTTCTGACAGCTGCAAAGTTATGGTCAAAACGACGGTTGAAGCCTACCTGGAACTTAACCTCGGGATGAGCCTTAAGAGCTTCTGCAATTTCAAGAATTTTGTCCACCGTGTTTGCAAGTGGTTTTTCGCAGAAAACATGCTTACCTGCATTGATTGCTTCAATGGAAATTGGAGCGTGAGTATCGGTTGAAGAGCAAACAAGAACGGCATCAATCGTTTCGTCTTCAATGATTTTTTTATAATCTGTGTAGATTTTTTCAACACCGAAGCCCTCGCAGAATGCTTTTGTTTCGTCATTCATAAAGGGGTCAGCAATTGCTGTTACAACTGCATTTTTTACGTGATATGAAATTGATTCAAGGTGAACCTTGCCGATGCGTCCTGCACCGATAATACCAATATTAAGCATAATTATTATGTCCTTTCAAAGTTAAATTAACAAAATCAGATAGTACCGTCCCATGTGGAAACTTCTGTTTTCTTCATTTCATCTTCGTCAAACCAACGGGTTGTTACACATTTGCTTTCAGTAAAGAATCTGTAAGCGTCTTTGCCGAGACAGTGAAGGTCACCAAAGAATGAATCCTTATGACCCGAGAAGGGGAAGAAACCGATCGGAACCGGAATACCAACGTTGACACCTACCATACCGCCGTGGGTATGACGTGCAAATTCTCTTGCATAATGACCGTTCTGAGTGAAGATAACAGAACCGTTAGCATAGGGATTAGCATTCATAACTGCAATACCATCGCGGAAGTCTTTTACTCTCTTGATGCAAAGAACGGGACCGAAAACTTCATCTCTGCCGATTGTCATATCTTCTGTAACATTATCAAAAATTGTGGGACCAACAAAGTAGCCGTTTTTAATTTCTTCGGGTAATTCGGGATTTCTGCCGTCAAGAACAAGTGTTGCGCCCTCTTTAACACCTTTTTCGATGTCTGCAACAACTTCCTCATAGTGTTTCTTGTATGTAATTGGTCCGAGCTTTGAAGTCTTATCAATAGATTTACCAACCTTGATATTCATTGCCTGTTTCTTGAGCTCGGCAACAAATTTATCAGCAATTGATTCCTGAACAACGCAACAAGAAAGTGCCATACAACGCTGACCTGCGCAACCATAAGCAGAGTTGATAATACCTGCAACTGTTCTTTCAATAGGAGCATCTTCAAGAACAAGTGCGTGGTTTTTAGCCTGGCAAAGAGCCTGAACGCGTTTGCCGGCTTTTGCTGCTCTTTCGTAAATAAGCTTACCAACAGGAGTTGAACCAACGAATGTGATACCCTTGATATCGGGGTGGTCAAGAAGAGTGTTAATTTCATTTCTTGAGCAAGTAACTATATTTACAACGCCATCGGGTATACCTGCTTCTTTATAAAGAGCGGCAATTCTCAAGGCAGTTTTGGGAGTAAGAGAAGCAGCCTTCAAAACGATGGTGTTACCGCAAGCAACGCAGGTGGGAACCATCCAACCGAAAGGAATCATAGCAGGGAAGTTAACAGGAACAATACCTGCAAAAACACCCATTGATTCACGGTAAAGAGTTGTATCAAAGCCTGTTGATGCATCCATTAAGCTTTCGCCCATCATAAGAGAGGGTACTTGTGTTGCAAGCTCTGTACCTTCTTTTGCTTTTAGAACGTCGCCTTCAGCTTCGCTCCATACTTTGCCGTTTTCTTCTGCAACAAGAGTTGTAAGCTCATCCATATGTTTAATGAGAAGGTCACGAACATTATAAAGAATCTGAGCTCTCTTAATAGCAGGAGTTGCACTCCAACCGGGATAAGCTGCTTTTGCTGCTTCAACTGCTTCAAGAACTTCATCATTTGTACAGCATGGAGCGTGACCTGTTATTTCGCCTGTGCTGGGGTTGTAAAGGTCATACCAAACATCAGTTTTTGATTCTTTGAACTGACCGTTACAAAAATATTTGATTTTTTCAGCCATTTTTATGTACCTCTCAATTATTATAATCCTGCTTTTTCAGCAATATATTTTCTTGCTTTAAGTGCATATTCAAAGGGATTTGCAATTGCAGGATCCTGTTCAGCTTCTACAAGAACATAGCCCTCATAATTGTTTTCTGCAAGAACCTCGAATATAGGTGCAAAGTCGATTACACCATCACCGGGAACTGTGAATGTACCTTTACGAACACCCTGAAGGAAGCTTTCGCCTTTAGCCTTAACGTCAGCTATAACATCGGGACGGATATCTGGAATGTGAACTTGCGGAAGGCGGTTAATCGACTGTGTGAGTATGTACAGATATG
>CAZUZV010000093.1:0-2615 GCA_964624385.1 uncultured Eubacteriales bacterium
TTCGTCCCGAGGTTAAGGATGCTATCGTTGAATGCCGTAATGCAGGTATAACACCCATTATGATTACCGGCGACCATATCAATACAGCTAAAGCTATCGCAAGAGAGCTTGGTATTCTTTCCGATGATTCTCAGGCTATGATGGGTAGCGATATTGATAAATACTCTGATGAAGAGTTTGAAAAAATCGTTGAAAACGTTTTCGTTTATGCACGTGTTCAGCCCGAACACAAAACAAGAATTGTTAACGCTTGGAAAAACAAAGGCTATGTTACTGCTATGACAGGTGACGGCGTTAACGATGCTCCCTCTATTAAGAGTGCAGATATCGGTGTTGGTATGGGTATTACCGGTACTGACGTTACAAAGAACGTTGCTGATATGGTTCTTACCGACGATAACTTTGCAACAATCGTTTCCGCAGTGGGCGAGGGCAGAAGAATTTACGATAACATCCGTAAAGCTATTCAGTTCCTTCTCGGTTCTAACCTTTCCGAAGTTGTTTCAATCTTCTTTGCAACAATTATGAGCTTCACAATTCTTGAAGCTCCCCACCTTCTTTTCATTAACCTTGTAACAGACTGCTTCCCCGCACTTGCTCTCGGCCTTGAAAGACCTGAATCAAACATTATGAAGAGAAAACCCCGAAGCAAAAATGACGGTATCTTCTCAGGTGGTCTCGGTATTGACTGTGCATATCAGGGTATCCTTGTAAGTATTCTTACAGTTGTCGCTTTCTATATCGGCGAATATCTTGAGTGCCTCGAAACAGGTGCGGCATTCGCATTCCGTAACATTACCGATAGCAGCGAAGGTATGACAATGGCGTTCTTCACAATGGCAATGTGTGAAATTTTCCATTCCTTCAATATGCGTTCCCAGAGAGGTTCTGCAGTTGCAATGCTCTTCAAGGGTCATCATAACATTGCTCTTTATGGCGCTATGGTTGGCTCATTCCTTCTTACAACTGCAGTTGTTGAGATTGACTTCCTTTCAAATCTCTTCGGATTTGCACATCTTGACCTTAAAGCTTATGCAATTTCTCTTGGTCTTGCATTCCTCATCATCCCCATTGTTGAGATTATCAAGCTCTGCCAGAGGAAATTTGGTAAAACTCATAACTAAAATAATAAAACACCATTCAATCAAAAATTTGATTGAATGGTGTTTTTTCTCTTGCCAAAATTTATATATAATGCTATACTGAAAAGGATAATAAAATCGAAAAATTCGGCTTGTTTTATAGCGGTTTTCGATTAGAGAAAGGACGATAATTTTGGCTGAGATTAAAAACATTGACGCTGTAGCGGCTCTTGATGCTATGGATGCTCACGTTGATGATTGGCGCGATGCTACAAAGGGCAAACAGAGAGGTATTTTCTCTTTTGACGATGTTGCGGCGCTTAAAATCAAAAACCTCAAAAAAAGAATTTACACCGATATCGAATCCATTCCCGCTTGGAAAATGAAGGAATGCATTTATAAAGGTGTTGACGATTATGAATTCCTTTATGACGAATGGAAGGAGCTTAACGTTGGCGACCGTTGGGGTAACAACGGTTGGAGCGCATTCTTCAAGAATTCATTTGATATGCCCGAAAGATTCAAAGGCAAAAAGGTAACCCTTAACGTGTATTTCGGTGGTGACTCACTCCTTACGCTTAACGGCGTTCCTTATCAGGGTCTTGACCCCTTCAGAAACTCCGTTCTTCTTACAGATTGTGCAAAGGGTGATGAGCATTACGATGTTGATATTGAGTCTTACTATGTATGGCACTCAAATGAATCAACCGTAAAAACTCTTTCCTGCTCATTTATCGGGGTTGTTGATCCTGTAATTGAAGAAGTTTATTGGGATTTCAAAGCAGTTTTCAATGCTCTCTTTATGCCTGTTCACGATACAGGTCTTCAGGAACTTATCAGAGCTTCTCTTAAAGAAGCATTTACATACGTAAACTTTGACCTTGACGGTGAAGAATTCAAAGAGGGTCTTCTCAAAGCACAGAAGGTTCTTAAAGACAAGGTTTACAACAATACTTCTTACAAATCAGAGGGTACTCTTGCTCTTGTTGGTAACTCCCACCTTGATATCGTATTTATGTGGGCATATAAGGAGTATATCCGTAAGCTTGGCAGAACTCACGCTACAATGCTTCGTCTTATGGAGCAGTATGACGACTTCATTTTCTCCCAGAGTACCGCTCCCACATATATTGAAATGGCAAACAGATACCCCGAACTTTACGAGCAGGTTAAAAAACGTATCGAAGAGGGCAGATGGGAATATATCGGCGCAATGTGGGTTGAACCCGATTGTAACCTTGTTTCCGGTGAATCCTTCGTTCGTCAGCTTCTCCACGGTATCCGCTTTGCTGAAAAGACCTTTGGTATCACTCCCAAAACCTGTTGGGTTCCCGATGTTTTCGGTAACGGCTATGCAATGCCTCAGATTCTTAAAAAAGCAGGCGTTGAATATTTTGTAACTCATAAAATGGGTATCTGGAATGATACAAACCCATGGCAGTATAACACATTCTGGTGGGAAGGTCCCGATGGCTCAAAGGTATTCTCAATTGTTCCTCCCACACACTTTATCGGTACTGTTGAAGCAGACTC
>CAZUZV010000094.1:0-2271 GCA_964624385.1 uncultured Eubacteriales bacterium
AGGTATTCTCAATTGTTCCTCCCACACACTTTATCGGTACTGTTGAAGCAGACTCTCTTAAAGTTAACTGGAAGAAATATACAGATAAAGAAACTATCGGTGAATCTATGTACTGCTACGGCTGGGGTGACGGTGGCGGCGGTGTTGACACCGAAATGCTTGAATATGTAAAGCGTTACAAAAACTTCCCCGGTCTTCCCAAGACACAGACAAGTAAGATTGAAGATTCTCTCCGGAGAATGAAAGCAAATGCAACAGAAACCAACATTCCCACCTGGAAGGATGAGCTTTATCTTGAAGAGCACCGCGGTGTTCACACAACAAAGGCTCTCCTTAAAAAGCTTAACAGATACTCAGAAAACCTCTACCGTCAGGCTGAGATGTTCGCAAGTATTGCAATGCAGTACGGCTACGAATATCCCCTTGAAAAGCTTAACGAAGGCTGGCAGGCAATTCTTACTAACCAGTTCCACGATTCTCTTCCCGGTTCTCACATTACAGAAGTATTCGGTGACCTTTGCGCTATTTATGATAACATTATCGCTATCGGTGAAAGCGTAAGAGATGAAGCTCTTAATGTTATTGCAGGGAATGTTAACGGTGCAGAAAAATACGGTAAACCCTTCGCACTTTTCAACTCTCTTGGTGTTAATGCAACTCAGAAGGTTGAGCTTCCCTACAAGGATGTTGAAATCTACGATGCAGAGGGTAACAAGCTTGCAACTCAAGGCTACACAAAGCTTGACGGCACAAAGGTTCTTGTTTTTGTTGCAGAAGACCTTCCCGCAGTTGGTTACAAGGTATTCTATGCAAAAGACGGTGCTGTTAAGGGCGCAGAAGCGCTTTCAGGCAACACAGTTGAAAACGCTAACTTCAAAATCGTTCTTGACGACAGCGCAGAGCTTGTTTCTATCTTCGATAAGAAAAACAACAGAGAAGTTCTTGATGGTAAAGGTAACGTATTCCGCCTTTACGAAGACCTTCCCGGTAAATATGACGCTTGGGATATCGTTGCTTCCTATGTTGACCGTCAGTTCGATACTGAGCCCGGTAAGGTAACAGGTATTGCAGCAGGCGATGTATTCACAGTTGTTTCAATTGAAAAAGTTATCAATAAATCACTCGTTAAGCAGAATATCATTATTTATAATGAGCTTGACCGAATCGACTTTGATACTTTCATCAACTGGAATGAACAGGAAAAGCTTCTTAAGGTTGGCTTTGATGTTGATGTTAAGTCTCAGAAGTTCACCCGTGATATTGCTTATGCAACAATCGAAAGCTCCAACTACCGTCATAATCCTTATGACAAGGCTAAATTTGAGGTTTCTGCTCATAACTTCATTGATATGAGTGAAGACAACTACGGTGTTTCAATCCTTAACGATTGCAAATACGGTTACGAGGTTGATAAGCAGAGAATGATTATCACTCTTCTCAAAGCTCCTATGAACCCCGACCCCAAATCAGACCGTGGCGACCACTATTTCACATATTCAATTTACCCCCATGCAGGAAATTGGAAAGATGCACAGACAATAGTAAGAGGTCTTGAAATGAATAACCCTGCAGTTGCAGTTGAAATCAACGCAGATGCAAAGGGCGAGGACGCAAAGAGCTTTATTAAGGTTGACGGCAAAAATGTTACTCTTGAAGCAGTTAAGAAATGCGAAGACGAGGATGCTTATATCATCCGTTTCGTTGAAAAAGCAGGTAGCAGAACTAAAGTTTCTGCAGAGCTTTTCGCAGAAATCGCAAGTGTTGCAGAATGCGACCTTCTTGAAAGAAATGATGTTCAGGTTGATATTGCTGACGGCAAAACCCTCAACTTCGAAATCAACCCCTTCGAGATTAAGTGCTATAAGGTTAAAGTTAAATAAATCAGATGAATTAACACAAAACACCATCGGTTTTGCCGATGGTGTTTTGCTGTTTTCTTGCCTTTTCTGTTATTGTGATTGACTAAAGTGATATATTGTGAATTTAAGGATAATACAGGATTTGCACAAGGTACGGTTCTGTGTGTCGCTATTGTTTTATTCGTTTTCATCTCAACACACAGAACTGTACCTTGTGTTACCTCCCTTGTGTTACCCGATTAAGTATTTAAGCAAAGAGGATTTTTGGTTGTGGAAAGCATTGTTTACTACCGTAGAAGTCAACTTTTTTGCCATTGGGCAACACATCAATTTTAGTTGTCTGTTTAGTTGATGTCGTTAGAAAAACTCCAATAATATATATCTTTTTCGTAGTAATCCATTCCGGCATCCT
>CAZUZV010000095.1:0-1798 GCA_964624385.1 uncultured Eubacteriales bacterium
ATATAAAATGCTGCCTATGCCATATTATGATGCAATAAAATTTCTGCCTGATTTTTCTGATGAAGATAAACTTATTGCATATTCAATACTCGGCGGCATTCCGCATTACCTTAAGCAGTTTGATTCTAAGCGTTCTCTAAAGGATAATATAATTGACAAAATCCTTACAAAAGGTACTGTTCTTTATTCCGAGGTTGAATTTTTATTGAGACAGGAGCTTCGTGAAACTGCCATTTACAATACTGTTATTGAAGCTATTGCGCTTGGCAATACTGCATTTAATGAAATTTTAATGAAAACAGGAATTGAAAAAAGCAAGCTTAGTGTATATTTAAAAAACCTTATTGAGCTTGGTATTGTCGAAAGAGAGTTTACACCGCTTTCAAGTGCAAAAGAGCGTTCAAGCAGCAGTAAAGGATTATATAACCTTACGGACAATTATTTCAGATTTTGGTATGCCTATGGGTATTCCAATCTTTCAGAGCTTGAAATGGACGATGCTTTGGGTGTATGGGAGGATTATATAGAAAAATCACTGCATGATTTTGCCTCAAAGACATTTGAAAAAGTATGTATTGAATATATGTACACATTGAACAAGCAAAGAAAACTGCCGTTCAGATTTTCAAAAATAGGTCGCTGGTGGGGTTCTGTGACAAAAGTTGAGAACGGAGAAAAAAGAACCGTTCCTGCAGAAATTGATATTATCGCTACCGATAAAGCAGAAAAGAAATTTATTATGGGAGAATGCAAATTCAGGACTGAACTGTTTGACAACGGCGAACTAAGAAAACTCAAAGATAAAATGGAACTGCATGGAGAAACATATTATTATTTATTCTCACTCTCAGGGTTTACCGATGCAGTAATCAAAGCATCTGAAAATGAGAACAATCTTTTTATCTTTGATGCTTCTCAAATTGTCAATGAGGTTAAGGAGGCACACAATGAATAAATCAACTTGCCATATAGAATATATTCCCGAAAAGCCTTGTTTGCGTTTGTCTGAAATAGTATATTTTTATGTTTTAACTTTTGTTCCGAATGGACGCTTAACGCGAGCAGAAGATATAGAGAAATATCTGGAAAAGAAATTTGATGTTCCCCGTGTTGAATTTGAAAGACCAATAAATCTTGATGTTAACTATTGGATTAAATTTATTGACAATGTGCCGATGCATCGTGTAGTTTCTGCCTATGGATATACCCACTCTACAAAAGTAGAACAGCTTGCTTCTGAAGGATTTGAATTTGAAGAAAAAAACAATAATAGAGGTCCAAAGGTTAAAGATTATAAAAAGTATTTATTCAATTTTGAGAAAGAAACAAATATAAGCCTTGATACTCTTAAAAAGATTAACGAAGAAAAAGATTTTAATATTTAAAAAAGATAAAAACAGGCGAAAGAAGCTAACATAAAAACTTCCTTAACCTGTTTTTCATATTGCCCGGCATCTGTGTGAGATGCCTGTCTCAAAGCCATTTCAAGCCCTCGCAAAGCCCCATTTTTCGGGGAGGGGTAACGCTTCGCTTACTCTTAAAGTCGCTAAAAATGTCCTTTTTAGCCTCTTTTTCGAGTGGCTTGTAAAAGTGGCATTTGTTACGTCTCCAACACCCGATGTATGGGCAAGTCTCCGATTTGGGATCAAGGTCATAAGTGTATTTGCCGGTCTTACATCTTGGGCATATTTGCTTTTTCAAAAACATGTCGTCATCTCCTTCGCTGTTTTCCTTTTCTGCCTGTTCGTCGGAGCGACCTGCAATTATCAAAGCACAATACAGAGCAACAACTATTGCT
>CAZUZV010000096.1:0-1662 GCA_964624385.1 uncultured Eubacteriales bacterium
GATTTGAGATCTTGCTCACACGCATCTTCAGAATAGTTTACACAATGAACACATTTCTCTGCAATGACTTTTCTGAGTTTTTCTTCGTATTCCCATCTGCGAAGAATGGATACTTCAGCTTCTTTGACAAGTCGAATATTAGAGGGGTTCCAATATTGTTTTTCCGTCTTTAAATCTTCTTCAATATAAAACGGAGCAACACAACCTTCCTCAATTAAAAACTCTAATTCCACAAAAGAATGATAGTTTCCGTTAAGAAATTCAATAAAGTCCTTTATGTTATTTATTCCATTGGGAAACTTACAATACTGAACATTATTGATTAAAGCAACATTTATTTTTTTCACAAAATTACTCCTTGTTCTTTATAGTGTTAATAGATGAAACGAGCATTCTACGAATAGAGCCGCAATCGTGTAATAATATTTTTGCAATATCATCACTTAAAATGTCTGCTTTAAGCATAAGTTCAAGCCAATACTCTGTTTCATAACACTCTTTAAGTGATATTTGTAATTTAGAAACAAAATCAGGTTTACTATGAGCGTAATTCGCCTCACGAATATTGGCACCGATACTTGTAGGCGACCTTTCAAGTTGGTTAACGATAGAATAATGACCTTTAATACCATCACAAAGTTTTAAAATCTTTACGGCAAAATCCATAGATGCAACTGCAAGTTTACTTTCAGCCATAGTAACCACCTCTTTTCTGTAAATAATTATATCACAAATGCTGTAACATTGCAAGTAAAGTGAAATCGTGCTAACGCACGGTGAAATCAAAGGCTTTCGCCTTTGGTGAAATCGAAATCTTGCGGTTTCGGTGAAATTAAATCCGTCCCTAACCCGACGAAGTCGGATTTCACCGCAAAGCGATTTCACCCATCGAAGATGGATTTATCCCGTCCGAAAGGACGGATTTAGTTGAAAAAACTCCTTGAGAAATCTCAAGGAGTTTTTTCTGGGACCGACACTCAAAATGGAACCGGTCGAAAAACCTGATTTTCTTAATTCCAACCTATTTGATATACTTTTCAAGCTCAACTTTAATAACATCTTGTTTCTCTACTGTAAATCCAGAAAACAAATGATATCTTTTTCTCGCAAAAATCCGAAGAATAGGAATCACATCTATTTTTGTCTTATCAATATACAAGGTCAAAACTCCGTCATCTTCTGAGACTCTTTCAATTGCATAAAAAGGTATTGTTCTTATAGGTACAACGAAAATAAACGCCAACACATTGATTGCGGTTGCAGTGGCATGAATTCCATTCTCATCTATCATAAAGGCATAACCAAATAGCATCTGTCTTATCAATGTAAAAAATGAAAAAGTCCACGATAATACAACTGCACAAATTGCAATAGTAAACATTGTTTTAGTTTGGTTGTCCATTGGCATATTATCTTCCATTAAAATTTCATTTGCGTTCAAAAAATATACACCGTACCACCCCAACGCAACAATACCTAATAAAAGGATAGAAACAATATAAAACTTTAAATTCAATTTAGCCTTAAATTTCATAAAAACACCGCCTTGGTTGTATTATAGCATAAAAGCGGCGGAGTCGCAAGATATTAGTGATATTCTGTTCTGTCGCACAGAGTGATATTATGCCTTGCGGCATAGTGATATTTTTGCTTACGCAAAAG